>JAZDEY010000051.1:0-14889 GCA_043808325.1 Candidatus Eiseniibacteriota bacterium | reverse complement strand
ATAGGGCACTCTCAACAAGGAGGTGACAACATGAATACTTGACTCAAAATGGACACTGTCCTATAACTCAGACAGCCAGCGTCGCTATGCTCCGACTACTGGTCAATAAAGTCCGAAATGCCCGGTCATTTATTCCGAAATCAGCAGTTGAGGCTTGTTGCCACATAAGGGTGGTCAGGTCCCAGCGCCTTCTCCCAGATAGCCAGTCCGCGGTCATAGAGAGGCTCGGCTTCTGAATACCTGCCCTGATCCCTGTAGAGGTTTGCCAGGTTGTTGAGGCTTCCTGCCACATCAGGGTGCTCAGGTCCCAGCGCCCTCTCCCTTATAGCCAGTGCACGCCTATGGAGAGGCTCGGCTTCTGAATATCTGCCCTGAACGTAGTAGAGGCTTGCCAGGTTGTTGAGGCTTCCTGCCACATTAGGGTGCTCAGGTCCCAGCGCCTTCTCCCTTATGGCCAGTGCCCGCTCATAGAGAGGCTCGGCTTCTGAATACCTGCCCTGATTCACGTACAGGATCGCCAGGTTGTTTAGACTCGATGCCACATCAGGGTGCTCAGGTCCCAGGGCCTTCTCCCTTATAGCCAGTGACCGCTCGTACAGAGGCTCGCTTTCTTGATATCTGCCCTGAACCCTGTACATGGACGCCACGTAACTGAGGCTTGCTGCCACGTCAGGATCGTCAGGTCCCAGCACCTTCTCCCTTATAGCCAGTGCTCGCTCATAGAGAGGCTCGGCTTCTGAATACCTGCCCTGATCCCTGTAGAGGATTGCCAGATTGTTGAGGCTTCTTGCCACATCAGGATGGTCAGGTCCCAGAGCCGTCTCCCTTATAGCAAGTGCCTGCTTATAGAGAGCCTCGGTCTCTTGATACCTGCGCTGTTGTTTATAGAGTTCCCCCAAGTCATTGAGTAGCTTCGCATACCCAGGATCATCCTGCCCGACTATCCGCTCCTTGACGGCAAGAGCCCTACCGTAAAGGCTCTCCCCATAGGCATAACTGGGGAAGTAGTACCTGCGAGTCTCACCTTTCTCAACCAGGGTGAATTCCACCATGGTGTCGGACCTTGCGTGCTGGGTCAGGGCACTGGATAGTGCTGCCTCAAGCGTAGCATCTGCAGAATCGGCATATCCTGCAGCTGCCAGTGAATCTGCCTGACTAAGAAGGTGCTGCCAAGTCTCAGCACCTACCCGGCTTGCAAGCAGGCAGAGAGATATGAACAACGAGGCAATGGCAAGTTTAGACCTCATACGCATACCTCCTCTTCCTCAGTCTCCTCATGTTCGATTGGCTGTACGTCGTCGAAGAATTCGGCCTCGCACGGAGTCGATTCTACTCTGCAGTTTCTAACCTCGCAAGCACTTTGGATCATCAGTCGGATGCCTGGTACATACTCGCTCAGACTCATAGGTAGCATACAACAGGGACCAGGCCAGTGATAGAAACGCCTTCGACACTCGCGGGAAATGGTGTAGCATAGGGTTCCAGAGGCTCCAAGAACCATCGGGAACAAGGGGTGCAGAAGCGATCGAGCGCTGTAAGCCAAGGCAGGCAAGAGTGAAAAACCCGAACAGTCATATAGGCCATATCTTGTCGAAGCTCAGAGAGAAGTGCTCGGAGATCGCGGCTATCTGGTCTCCCTCGACAACCAAGCACCTGTCGGCAATACTCTCAATTGAGGGCATGACAAGCCCTGCCGAGTGTGAACTCCTGTTTGGACTTGCATCCCAAGTCCGATCGGGATGCATCGTGGAGATTGGAAGCTACCGCGGTCGTTCCGCTATAGCCTTGGCGCTCGCTTCCAAACTGAACGCCGGCGTCCCTGTTTACGCCGTCGACCCGCATCAGCCGATCAAGAGAGTGCTCAGAAGGAGCTTCGGTCCTAGGGATGGAGCCAAGTTGCTGGAGAACGCAACCCGTTGCGGCGTCTCTGACCTGGTGAACCCCGTGTACCTTGCGTCCGCTATGGCATCGAGCGACTGGGACAAGAAGGTCAGTCTCCTTTTCATAGACGGTGATCACAAGTATGAGGAAGTCAGCAGGGACTTCCGGTGTTGGGAACCCTTCGTTGCCAGAGGCGGCCTCATAGTATTACACGATGCCAGGAATCCGAACCCCGGCCCCAGAATGGCTACTGCCGATGCTCTGTCCAGCGGCAGATTCAAGCAGATTGGCCACGTCGATTCAACCGTCGTGCTGATGAAACTGTAGCAGAGGGTGCCTACCGGCGCAATGCCCGACGGACGCACTCCTGACCGTAATCTCACCTTGAAATCACACCCGGTTCGTCCTAACATGCCCAAGGCATCGGTCATGTAGGTGAACGCGCTGCCCTGGATTGAAGGATAGACCTCAGAGCACCTTGCGTCGGGAGGAACGTGGAGCCTCGTGCGGTTGTGACTGGAGTCGCCGGGTTCATCGGTTCGCATCTGGCCGAAAGGCTTGTCCGAAGCCGGTTCAGCGTAATCGGGATTGACTGCTTTACGGATTACTATCCCCGATGGATGAAAGAGATCAATGTCGAGTGGCTGAGGGCCCAGCGCAATTTTGTCCTGCATGAGGCGAACATAGCCCGTGATGATCTCAATGAGATCAGTCGTTTGCTTTCTGGTCCGGCGACCGTGTTCCATCTGGCGGCCTCGCCCGGGGTGCGGTGCACATCGGGAAGAGAATGCGATCAAAATGTGGTCAACAACGTGCAGGGGACTGAAAGACTCCTGGAGTGGGCCAGGGGGCAGCGTATCACAAAGTTCATTTATGCCTCATCGTCTTCTGTATATGGAGATGTGCAGACCCTGCCGATGCGGGAGACCGACTCGCCCAAGCCCCTTTCAGTTTACGGCATGACCAAGTTGTCCGGCGAGCGGGTCTGCCAAGCCTACTGGGAGCGATTCGGTACCCCAATCGTGATCCTCCGGTACTTCACGGCCTATGGACCGCGTCAGCGGCCGGACATGGCCTTCTCCAGATTCATCCGGGCTCTGCTGAGTGACCGGCCGATCGACATATTCGGCGATGGCCGCCAGGCGCGGGACTTCTGTTTCATCTCCGACGTCGTTGATGCGACGGTCAGAGCGATCCATGCCCCTGCTGGTGAGATTCTGAACGTGGCGAGCGGCACGATGACGGCCCTCGCCGACGCGATAACCGTCATTGAATCGCTGATGCACAGACGAGCTCGGCCAAGGGTCAGGGACCGTTCCGCGTTCGATGCCACAAACACATTGGCTGACATCTCAAAAGCGGACTCGCTCCTGGGATACCGACCGCAGTACACGCTAAGGGAAGGAATTCTTGAACAGGTCAAGTGGGTGAAAGAGAGTGCGGCCATGACGCCTGAGTGGAGCACGCGGGCTGTTCCCCTGCCGGAGCAATCACTGGGATGTTGAATAGGGTGCTCGCGCTGAGAAGCCTGCAATCGGCCATTTCAATCAAGATGTCACTGATGTCAGGGTTTCGGCGATCTCCCGCGCCCCTGTTCATGATCTGGGAAGCCACACATGACTGCAACTTGGATTGCTCCCTCTGTTACCTGCGGGGAATAAAGGACAAGCGAACCGGAACCCTGAAGACCACTGAGATCAAGCGGATCGTGGGGGAAGCTGCTCGGGCGGGTCTTTTCTGCCTTGTGATATCCGGGGGAGAGCCACTCCTGAGAAACGACGTGTTCGAAGTTCGGGAATACGCAAAGCGTCTCGGCCTTCTTGCTTCACTAACCACCAACGGCCTGCTCATTGATCGCTCGAACATCGCGGAGATCTCCGAATTCGACCAGATCACTGTGTCCATCGACGGCATGCACGAAAACGCCTACAGGGGCATGGGTCGGGCGGCAAATGCCGGACCGAAGGATTTGGCGGACACGATAAGGGCCTTAAGGGATCTGTCGCCTGGCTTGATGCTGAACGCACAGATTGTGGTGCACGCAGGCAATTGGCCGAACCTGCTGGATGACAACGCGAAATTCTACAACCTTGGGGTCGACGCTGTCTTTCAACTCACCTATGACTCGCGATTCGAGATCGATCGGGCACTCTGGTACAGCATGATTGACAGGATGCAATTCAGGAACGCCAAGCTAGGGTGGATCCAAAGGAGATTCCTTAGGCTTTTCCCACAAATTGCGGAAGGCAGCTTTGTCTCCCCCTGTCTTGCTCTAACATCCAATTTCGTGGTCTCACCCGAAGGGCACCTCTTACCGTGTAACTACCAACGCGTGAGAATAGCCGATCTGAGGGAACGTCCCTTTCCCGCGGTGTGGGAAGGCCTCGGCGGCCTGAGAAAGCGGTATTCGTCAAGGAAAAGGGCCTGTACATGCGCCAACACATGCTTCGTCATGCCTGCGATGGTGCTTGCGTGAAGCCGGGCATCGCCATCGTAATCCCTACCTTCAATGAAGAGAGGGTGATCGCAAGGACGCTCACGCAATTCATTCCCTACAGGGAGAGATTCAATCTGGAGCTAATCGTATCGGATGATGCGAGTGATGATAGAACGGTCGGGATCGCCGGCCTGCTTGCAGACAAGGTGGTTGAGAGCAAGGACGGGAAAAAGGGAAGATCGGCGACACTCAACCGAGGGGTGAAGGAAGCGACGAAAGAGATATTGATATTCCTGGACGCCGACATGATAATCGATAACAAGATGGGGTTCTTGATCGAGGTCTATGAGGCATTCGGCTCCGATCCCAGGATAGCCGGCGGCATGATGGATTACCAGGTCTATCCCGAAGAGAGCACACTTGGGGACCGGCTGGCACACGGGTTTTGGAATGCCGTAATGAGAGTGGTGTCGAGGATGGGGTGGGGCATCTCAACTCCTGGATTCCAAATGGCTAGGAGGGATGTCTTCGACGCGATGGGGGGCTTCGACGAAAACCTGAGGCTCACACAGGATGTGGATTACTCCCTGCGGCTCTCCCGAATTCGGAAGCTGCATTACTTCAGCAGCGCAAAGCTCTTGGAGTCGCCCCGGAGATATAGAGACGAGGGATATCTTGTCTATGCGTATCGATCCTCCCTGCGCTGGTTGAGCATCCTTTTCAGGCACAAGTCATACGGAGAGTACAAGAGTGTCAGATAGAAGCGACGGCGTGGCAAGAATGATCGAGCATGTTGCTGCGTGGGGATTTAAGATAAGGGAGAATGATGACAGCCGCATTCACGACTTGCTTAAGGCAACTTCGCCGGTATGGGGGCCCGGCGTCGATCTCGTGGGGTCTCGGCTTGTCAGGGCTCTGGTTGACCAATGCATCCGCGTCGGACTTCATCTCAAACCTGAAATGCGGCTGCCGATCGACCCCCGGAAAGGCCAGATCGTAGCGTATTTCAACTCCCTCGATCCTAAGAAGAAAAGGACCTTGGTCCGCAAACTCATGTACGACTGTGCCATGAAGTCACTGCGAAGGTACCGTGACTCCGTGAAAGACAGGAACGGCAGCGATTTCTCATATCTCAGCGCCATCGCTCTATCGATAGGCGGGAGATGCAACCTTGACTGTCCTTCATGCGTGATGAAGCGCTTTCAATCACCGGCCTGCGCCGATATTGAGAAGCTCGACTATATTTTCGAGCAGGCCGAGAACCTGGGGGGCGCCTACATCTCGGTGATGGGCGCCGGAGAACCCTTGCTCGACCTAGCCTATGGCAAAGAGCTTTTGAGGTGTATGGGAAGACACCCTGGCATTGACTTCCTCCTCTATACCAATGGCACGACGGCGACCGAAGATCTCATAAGCCATGCGGGCGACCTCAATAACCTACTCGTCTTCGTAAGTGTCGATGGGCTTAAGGAAACCCATGAACGAAGGAGAGGGAAAGGCGCGTTCGAGGCAGTGATCGGGTTATTTCGCTTGCTCACGAAGTACGGGGTTCCCCGTGCTTTCTCAGCGGTTGTCGATTTCGATAACTACCGGGACCTGACCTCTCGCGAATTCGTCGAGAAGATGGCACAGGTGGGGGCTTTGTTCGGGAGCTACAATCAGTCCTGTACGATATTGCATTCAGGGAGGAAGGACTTCACGCAGGAGTCAGGTGAGCGAAACGAGTACCTGAGTAGATTGCAGCACCTGAGCAAAACATCTCCAGTCTACCTCGTTGACCTCCTCACGCTGGAAGAGAAGAGGTACGGATGCCGAGCCAAGAAGGGAACCAGCTGTTTTATCGATGCGGTCTCGGGCAAGGTGGCCCCCTGCGTTCTCTTCCCATTTGCTTCGGACGACTCGAATATATACGACAACAGATCCAACTCGAGGCTAAGAGAGATTCTTAAGGGGGAATTCTTCGGCCGTTATAGAGGGGATCGCGGCAAGAGGTGTCTGTGCATTCGGGACTTGAGGGGTGAGCTTCAGGGGTTTATCGAGAATCCCGTGCTGGGAAGGAAGGATAGAGCAGAAGTAACGAATCTGCTGGAGGTGATAGAATGACGAGAGAATCAATATCCCGGCTCCTGGTTCTATGTCTGATTCCGACCCTTATGTCGTGCTCCTCCCTGAAGATGTACAGATATGATCAGGTGCCATCTCGTCTGCCCCAGTACGATTCAGTGGTAGTCCACACTAAAGACGGGGAGTCCTATACTTTCGTAAATGGCATTGTCATCGGCATGTTGCCGTGTGTTCGAGACTTGAGGGGCGAGATTGATAGATTTATTGAGAACCCCATGTTGGGGAGGAAAGACAGAGCAGAGGCAGGAAATTCGCCGGGGGTTGTAGAATGACGCGAAGATCAATATCCGTGTTGCTGGTTCTGTGTCTAGTTGCCAACTTGATGTCCTGCTACTCGATGAAGACGCATGAGTACAAAGGGGTGCCCCCTACTCTAACCGATTATGATTCAATAGTGGTGCATACCAAAGACGGAAAAACCCAGACCTTCGTGAATGGCATGGTCATCGACCGGAACTTCGTAGGCAAGGACGACCAGGGCAAGGTCACCAAGATACCGACTGATGAGATTTCCTACGTTGAGCTGACAAGGAAGGAGATGTCCACGGGTGTAAAGGTATTGGCGATTGTCGGAGCCGCGACACTCGGGACCGTGCTCCTATTGGCTACAGTGGTGATAGCCACCTCCTGCCCACAGATTTCCTCCTTTGACGGAGAGCATTGGGTGCTTGAAGCCGAGCCCAATGGCGGCGCCATAACAAAGACGACTGAATACACTGATCATAACGTGCTGCGGCATCTGCGAGCTCTTCCCGGGGGGACATACAGGATAAGACTCGAAACCAATCTGGACGAGATTGACTTCACGGATGAGATCAAGCTGCTTGCGGTCGACCACCCGACACCGGCGGAGGTAATACCCGATATCCATGGCAATTTGCTTGCGATCTCCAAGATCAATCGCCCCGACTATGCGATGACGGATACCGGAATCGATCTCTTAAAGGAATTCAACGCGAAGGGAGAGCTTTTCTGGGACGGAGACATACGCAAACAGGAGTACGACAAGAATCACCCGCGTGACGAGATCCAGTTGAAGTTCAAGAAGCCCGAAGGGAGCCGGCACGGAGTCCTTGTCTTAAAAGGAAGCAGCACGTTCTGGAGTATGTACATCATGGCTGATTTCCTGTCGAAATTCGGCAAGAGTGCCGCTGAAAGATTCGAGCGACTGGAGACCGATCCTGACGGCCGAGCCAAGATAGCACGGTTTATGGAAAAGAGCGGCTGTTACATCGATGTGCTCGTCAAGAACAATGATGATTGGATGAATGCCGGATACCTTAAGACCGCGGGCACCTACGTCCCCAAGACGCAAGCGCTTCAGCTGGACCTGCCCGATGACAGTGCCGGAATGGTTGAAGTGAAGCTTAGATATGCGCCATTCTTCTGGAACATCCAGGACCTGGGAATGAGCTTCTCTTACGGGGATGATAGTCTGCAGGTGACCGAGCTCGTCCCCCTTGAGGCGATTGACGCGAAGGGCGCGGACGTAAAGGGAATGCTGATGGCGAAGGACGAATCCTATTACCGCACCGAGAAGGGCGACTTTGCAGAAATGTCATTCCCGGTGCCGCCTTTGGTGGAAGGGCTTGAAAGAACTCTGGTCTTGAAGACCTCCGGTTATTACAACTTGATCTTGGACAAGGACAGGGAGATGCCGTTTCTGGCAAAGACGTGGCAGGCGGTCAAGATGCAGGGAATCGACGGCTACTCCCTTGAGAGATTCCGGGAGATCCAACAGCGCGCCGGTTACCGTTAAAGATGGCGCACCTACATTCCCTCTTTCTGAAACCGTCGCTTCGATGTACGGCTCGATGTGACCATTGCGGACCCAGGCGTGCTTTCTATCGCACGCGAACCGGGAATACGCTGACCCTCAATGACTACCGGGGCATCATACGAGAGGCGAAATCCCTCGGGGCTGAGTCCCTCCATATCAGCGGTGGCGAACCGACGCTCTATCCGCAGCTGGCGGAGCTCGTGAGTGAGGGCCGCCGTGCCCATATGTTCACGGTTCTCAACACAAACGGAAGTCTTGTCACCCGTGACTACGCGCGAGATCTCCTGAAGTGCGGTCTGGACTCATCTATCCTCTCGCTCCACAGTCATCGACGGGGCAGACATGACTCCATAAGGAAAAGGGAGGGAAATTTCGATGAAGTCATCAACGCGGTCAATGTATTCCGGGAATTGCGGGATATGAGCCACCCGCGGTTTATCATTTCCACTCAGACCATCGTGACACGATCGAATTACGTCGACCTGCCCGGCATCATCGATCTGGTGTGCGGCCTGGATGTCGACGCCCATGGAATCTCGTATCTGGAGGGGGATTTTGGTCTCGAGGACACCCCTACCGTCGATGACATCGCAGTCTTAAGGGACATAATCATTCCTGATGTCGTGCGAAGGCTCGGTCGTCACAAGTTCAAGAATCTCGTCCTGAGGTACGCAGCTATAAGGCTTGTCTCGGGGCTGTACGGTGGCGATAGCGGCCGGCGGCAACGCATGAGCGCCGGGGTCTTCTCCCCGAATGGGACACACGGCAGGTGCAGGACGCCCAAAGGATTCATGATGATTCTCGCGGATGGCAGTGCCCTGCCCTGTAACATGGTGGAGTATACAGGCGGCCCCGTGCTCGGAAACGTCCACGAAAAGGGGCTACAGGGAATCATCGACAGCCCGAGCTGGAGAAGTTTCATCGCCGCCGGATTTGAATATTGCCGGTACTGTCCGACCCATCTTCACTTCCATATCCCGATATCGACCTCACTCAGAAAGATCCTGCCTCTCTTGGTTAAGAATCCGGCTTACGAACAGAAATCAATCGCCGGACGAATACGAGAGGCCTTGTGGCAATGATCAGGACGATCGCGAAAGTGGTCCGCAACACCTTCCGCACAGCAGTCATGAAGGATGTCAATTGCAGTCCGCTATTTCCTCTCTACCACATTACACCATTCTGCAACCTTCGCTGCGCCTACTGCGAGGGCTTCCCGGAACTTGACTTGCCGAGGGACGACGCCATGAATTGCAGCTGTCAGGAGAGGCATTCCTATGAGCTTTCCACGGTCGATGTTAAGAGGCTCCTCGGCATCCTGAGGCGGGAGTTCGACTTCATATTTCTTACGGGTGGTGAGCCTCTGGTCAGGGATGACATAGAGGACATAATTACCCATGCCGGAGCGCTTGGGTTCAGAGCAATCTGCATGAACACCAACTCCATTCTCTTGCCGGCAAGAGAGAGCGTGCTCAATCACATCTCACAGCTTGTTATCAGCCTTGATATGATCAGGGCGGATGAATACGCCGGGGTGCTGGGGTGCGGCAAGTCCACTGTGGAAGGGATCATAAGCAACGTAGAAAGGTATAGTCGATGTCAAGCGAAATATGGATATAGGCTCAAGGTCCACGCCGTGATCCTCCCAGGCAAAATCGATTATGCTGAAGAGGTCCTCGAGTTTTGCCTGGACCGAAATATACCCATCTGCTTTAGCCCGCTCCAGGTGGACTATCGAGCCCACGACTCACTTCAAGGTGATCCGGCGTATACCATCTTTGTGGACAGGCTGATCGATCTCAAGCGCCGCGGCAAGAGAATTTCCGGCAGCTACGATTATTACAGAAACATCAGGAACTTCGCCGCGTTCAGGTGCGTCCCGATGCTGATTCCAAGAATCCTGCCGAATGGTCGCCTGCTCTATCCCTGCCGGCCGAAGGGGAGAATCGCCGGCAATATCCTGGATTTCGGCAGCTGGGGCGGTACCGTGAACGATGCGATCCAAAGATTCGGGGCAATCGAGCCCTGCGAGAGGTCGTGCAGGATAAGGTGCTACATCGAACCCTCACTCCTCATGAAAAATCCCGGTTCGTTGATAAGAGAGTTTGGGTAGAAGTCATGGCCGAGAAGAGCGTACTGTGCTGTCTCTCCGATTCCGGGGGAGCACACCGAACCATAGCCGAGGCCCTCAGAGAAAACCTCGATGGTGACTTCAAGTTCGAGGTTGTGGATCTCTACAGAGCGACCAGCCGGTTCTGTAGCAGTTCCGTCGGATCATATCCGAGGCTACTGCGTGGTTTCCCACGTTTCTACAACTTCTTCTACGACCTTAACGACTCCAGGCTGGGATGGGACTTCTTCTACGGATGCTTCATTCGCCGGCGAATGAAGGAGAGAACCAAACGGATCCTCCTTGAGCGAAAACCCGACGTGGTCGTGAGCCTGTCGGCGCTTACCTCAAGAATCGTAGCCGACTCAATTCATGAAACCGATCTTGAAGGAACCGTCCCACTTGTAGTCCTTGTCGTTGATCCCTTTACAGTTCACCGTGCCTGGATCGAGTCAAGATCAGACCTGGTCCTCGTGGCGAGCCTGAAGGCCAAGGATCGTCTTGTCGCCAACCGGGTGAGAGAGAATATGATCAAGATCGTGAGATATCCGATACGTGCTGGGTTTTGCGAGGCTCGCGACCGCGAGGATCTCAGAATGAGATACGGCATCACGAAGGGTGCCCAGGTCGCCCTGGTGATGGGTGGGGGCGATGGAGTCCTTCCTGTCGACAAGATTTCGGGCGCTCTGCTTGGGGCAAGTAGCAGCATGCACGTGATTGCCGTTGCGGGTCGCAACGACACGCTCCACAGGAGACTGCAGGGTGCAGCCGGACTGTGGAGTGGCCGCCTGACGGCGGCAGGCCATTCAGATCATATTCCTGAATTCATGACCGTCTCGGACGTGATCATCACCAAGCCGGGCCCTTCGACGATCATGGAAGCTATTGAAAGCGAACTGCCCATTGTCCTAACGGGCTTCATCTCTCGCCAGGAGCGCGGAAATGTCGACTATGTTCTGTCTCGGGGATTGGGCGTTTACATTGAGCAGAGGACAATAGCCGAGGCGTGTAGACTCTGCTCCGACAAGAAGTGGATCAGCCAGGTCAAAGCCAACATGAGACGTGAGAAAACGACCTTCACGGAAACGATCGCCCCCGATAGTATCAGGGCGGTTCTGGATGGTCACGATGAAACCGGGATTCACCAAGTATCTTAAGACTTTCCATTACGTGTCCAGGAATCTAATAAGGCGGGAAGGCGTCTTTCCGTTCTACGCCTCCTTCAAAGTCACGTCACGATGTCCATTAAAATGCCCGCACTGCTATCTGGCGCGCGAGGCTCAGAAACCTGATCTGGACACAGCGGCCGCCAAGAGGATCATAGAGAGCCTTGGCAGTATGAGCATCCTGGTCCTGACATTCGAAGGGGGAGAGCCATTCTTGCGCGATGATCTCGAAGAGCTGCTTCACTTCTCACGTAGGTTTCCTCTGTTTGTGAGCGTCGTCACATCGTATCCGGATATTTCCATGAAGAGGTATGCGCACCTTTCCGGTATCATCGATTTCCTCCAGATAAGCATTGATGAGGGGCACGGCAATCTATTCCTTTTCGATCGACTTGACGAGATAAGGAGCTTATGGCATACCAGGCTCTGCATCCAGACGGTCGTGACGGCCGATACCCTCAGCCGGATGGACGAGAAGGTCACCCAGGCACGTGAGAATGGGTGCAGGATTCTCTTCCTGCCTCTTTCTCTCATATATCCGGAATTCGCCGGGTTTTCCCCGGAGAGAAGCGTCTTTGTCCGAAAGGTGAGGATGCTCAAGCGGACCTATCCCGAAACCGTAATTGCCGCGCCGCACTTCCTCAGGTCCTATGGCAGGGGGGCAGGATGCACCAGCTCCTCGATCGTGATTGATTCGGACGGTTCACTTTTCTATCCCTGCCATGTCTTGGGGACAAGACCCTTTAATCTGCTCGACGGCAACCTGAAGGAGTTTCTCCTGTCACGAGAGGCATCTGAACTCCGTGAGCGAATGAACGGTTGTTCCGTAGCATGCGGATGGTATCAGTACTTTGCTCTGTCGCTTAGGTCCGTAAAGGATTTGCCGAGTGATGTTCTGTCGGCCTTAGAGAGGATCAATGAGAAGGGGATCGACAGGAAGGATTAAGAGCCTCATCAATGAGCGAAAGCGGTCAGTGCTCTTTGGCGGGCCGAGGCTTGAAATGCTTCTCATGCTTGACTACCTGAGGACAGGGTTTAGGCGAGGGCGTCCCCCAAGGCCGAGGATGATCCAACTCGAGCCGACCAGAAACTGCAACCTCGACTGCTGCATGTGCATCCGGGAGAAGGTTAAGGGCGATGCAAGCATGGATCTGGTGTTCTTCAGGAAGATAATCTCGAGGGATTTCAACTACAGGCATTTTCTCCTGCTGTACGGACAGGGAGAGCCATTCCTGGCGCGAGACCTCTTCAGAATGATACGGTTTGAGAGGGATCTGGGCAACTACGTCACAACCGTTACCAATGGGACAGTAGTCGACACCGACGTCTGCCGGCAGATCCTTCACTCAGGCTTGAATATGCTTCGGATATCCGTCGACGGGGCCAGCGAAAGCACATATGACTCCGTGAGAAGGGGCGCGAGTTTCAGACAGGTTGTACGAAATGTCGAGACCCTCGCCCGATTCTTGCGCGACGAACGGGCGGGGACCAAACTGGCTCTTACATTCATGGCCCTTAGGGAGAACTACCGTGAGATGCCCGACCTGGTATCCCTGGCATCGGACCTGGGAATACGCTATCTCGAGATCAAAGATCTGCCTCCGTATCTTGATAGCCCCGTCAAACCACTTGCCCTTGAGATTCAGGAAGACCTGAACTTGAAGCATGACCTTGCTCAAGTGCTACAAAAGATGGAGAGCGAAGCCGGACGAAAAGGGGTCGCAATCATCAAGACCAAGTTCCATTGCTCAAGTGGAACAAACAAATGCAGGAATCCATGGTTCAAGACCTTCATAACCTGGGATGGAAAAGTCACGCTATGCAGTCGCCTATATGGGCCACCCGCTCCCACCCTCGGGGACCTGAACCAGTCCGCTTTTGCCGAAATCTGGAATGGACCCATCTATCAATCCGTCCGGGCCAGACTGAAAGTTGGCATACCACCCCTTGACCGGTGCAGAACATCACTCTAGTCGCAGGAGGGCTTCGAGGTGGTCATCTTAGAGGTCGCTCCCTCTTTCTCACTTGATGCTCTCCTATGTCCCGAGAGGGTGTCCTTCCGCTTGACAGCTGACTACGAATTGTAGTTAATTGACTACACAATGTTGTCGATATGATGTTTGGAGAGACAATGCGAATCAGCAGAGACAAGTCTCAACAGGGGTTCAAGAATCGAGCTGGGACTGCGCCGGTCAGGGCCTGCATCACCAGCATATTCCCCAATCGCGCCTTGCTTGATATCTTGGCGCTGTTTCTGCTGCATCAGGGGGAGGAGTTCTACCAGCGCGAGATCGCTGAGCGGACCGGTGCGGCGGTGATCCAGGTTCAGAGGGCCCTTCGGCGTATAGAGAATGCCGGACTCGTAACAAAGGTGCGGCGGGGCAATCGAGTGTATTACAGAGCCGAGCACAGCAATCCTGTATTCGAGGACCTTAAGAATATCATCTTGAAGACGGTGGCCCTGGGCGATGCCCTGAGGAAAGCCATGATGCCCCTTGATGAGAAGATTGATATGGCTTTCGTGTTCGGTTCGTTTGCGGTGGGGGAGGAGTCGCAATCAAGCGACATAGACCTCTTGATTGTTGGCACACTGAGCTCGCGGGAGGCTTCGCGCATACTCGGTCCCGCCGGCCGCGAGCTGGGGCGCGCGATCAACCCTGTGATATATCCTGCAGACGAGCTGCGGAAGAAGGCGAAGGCTGAGAACCGCTTCATTGGAACTGTCATCGCTGGGCCGAAGGTCTGGCTGATTGGGAACGAGGATGAGCTTAGAAGACTGGTTGCGTGATGGGCGCCTGCGTCCGCACCGCACAAGCAGGAAAGAGATTATCGGCCTACAACGCCATCTTGCAGCTGGCTACAGCTATTATTAAGGCGAGCGGGTAGAAGGTGGCGGGTCAAGATCATCACTGGCTCGCACTTCAGGTGCTGTCTGAGTTGATGCCCTCGCTGGACCCAGGTCGCGTGGACTACTTCGACGCGTGCCGCCGCAAGAGAAACACAGTCGACTATGACGCAGCCGATGTCATCTCCGAAAAAGAAGCCGAGGAGGTTGTCCGGGAGGCAGAAGCCTTCAGGCTGATTGCTGCAAAGTGGTTGGAAGAGAAGTATCCCGGACTTGCTTCCTGAACCATCTGCGCCCGCGTGGCTCAGAAGGCTACGGACGCACAACCACCGTGGTATCACCGCCCCAGTCACAGTCAATCATCTCGACACGGCGCTCCCACGTTATCGGTTCCGTCACTGGTAACGGCACACGGATCGCAACCGTTGGCTGCAAGTAGGTGCCACCCTCAACCGGCGGACAGTTGTCGCCCGGCACCATCACGCTGTAGGCAACGGTCGTACCGCTGCTCGTCACCTCGAGGCTGTTCAGCCAGATGCCGCCACC
>JAZDEY010000050.1:0-20621 GCA_043808325.1 Candidatus Eiseniibacteriota bacterium | reverse complement strand
TCCTCATGTCCATCCCCATGCCTGCTACCTCCTGAGCGCCGATTCCCACGGCGCCAGGAGCGTATCTGACCAATGTTTCGAATACTTTTTATTTCTGAGGCAACGAACCCCTTTCGAATACATTTATTATGAGTCAATGCGCCGCCTTGACACGGGGCCAATCCGAGCTTAGGATATCGGTGCTCATGAAACCGGACCGGAAGACTACACACAAGATTGGCCACGCAGCTCTTATCGCCGTTCTGGCCACCTTGGTGCTCACCACGGTCCTGGTACCGACCGCCCCATCCTCACCCAGGCTCGCGCCGGACTTCACGCTGACCCAGACCTCGGGCCGCGACACCCTGATGCAGATCTCCCGCCGTGACACCCTGATCCTGTCGGACTTCCGTTCCAATCCCATCCTGCTGTTCTTCTTCGACGCCGGGGAAATGACCAGCCTGAATGCCATGCCCTACGTCAGGGAATGGACGCGGAGATATTCCCGTGACGGCCTGAAGGTGATGGGCGTCCATATGCCGGGATCGGAGCCTATGGGGCTTTTCTACAATGCCGCCGAAGCCGCCTCCCGCGCCAAGATCAACTTCATAGTGGGAATGGATTTCGACAGGTCGGTGTACAAGGCCTATGCGATCAAGTCCTTGCCCACATATCTGTTGCTCAGGCCGGGGCTTGAAATCGTCTTTGAGACCTCGGCACCCAAACCATATGCCGAGACCGAGAGGGCGGTTCAGAATCTCCTCGCCGAGCTGAAGCCCGGAATCATAAACCCCTTCCTCGTCAAACCCTTCAGGCCAGAGGACGATCCTTCAATGAAGGTACTGCCCGTGACGCCGAAGATCGTGCTGGGATATCGATCCGGCGCCGTCGCGGGGTGTGACTCCACCACCTACGGCAAATTCCATAACTACACCGACTCTGGAGAAAAGCAGAGGGGGAAGGTTTATCTGCAGGGCTATTGGAAGGTCGGGCCCGGCTTCATCTCGCACGAAGCCAGGCTCGCGAGCTCCGAAGACCATTTGAGGGTGATCTACTCAGGCAAGGATGTCTGGATCCTGCCCTTCTTTGTGCTGGACAGTCCGCAGCGAATCTACGTGAAGCAGGACAGAGAGTACCTTCACATCTCCCGCTGGGGCGGCGACATATTCGGCGACCTGGTAGGCCAGCCTTTTATAAACATGCGGTATTCAATCCCGATGCACGTGGTGAGCAACCCCTCTTACGGAACCCACGAGCTCGAGCTCAGCCCCGCCGAGGGGGATGTCTCCTTCTACTATCTCTTCTTCGAGGGTTGCACTGCCGAATAGGCTTATCTTGTATAGGAAGCCTCAGTGTCACGCGGGTTCCGACGCCTTCGGTGCTCTCGATCACGATCTCTCCACCGTACGCATCCACCGTGCCCTTAGAGATGGCGAGCCCAAGCCCCGTGCCGTGGGTCTTTGTCGAGAAATTGGGCTCGAACAGCTTCCCCGAATTCGCAATAGATATACCCGTGCCGGTATCCGCGAAACTCACCTCTACGAAATGCCTGAGTCGATCGGCGGCGCCCGTCCGGCTGGTCACCCTGACCTTGTAGGACGGCCCGCCCGCCGCCTTCGCGCCTTCGGCGCCGTCGACGCCCGCCCCAGGCCCGCCTCGCCGCGACCTCACCCGGAGAGCGCCGCCTTCGGGCATCGCCTGAACGGCGTTTTCGATAAGGTTGAGAAACACCCGCTTAAGCTCGTCACGATCGACCGTTACCCTGGGGTTCGAGGGATCAAGGTGTTTGGTGATCGCGATCGAGCCTGCAATGGTCCTTTCGTACTGGCTGAGGCTCTCTTCAGCCACCTCATTGATAGGCACTGTCTCCAGCTTGCGCTCCGGCATTCTCGAGAATTGCGAAAACTCGACGGCGATTCGTCTCAGGGACTCGATCTCATCGATGATTGTTGCAAGGCCCTCTGAGAGGATCCTGTCGAAATCACTGGCCCCGTCCTGCCGGGCCTGTAGGATGTGCTGAGCCGAGAGCTTCATCGGGGTCAGGGGATTCTTGATTTCGTGTGCCACCTGCCTGGCCATCTCGCTCCAGGCAATCAGTTTCTTCGACCGTATCAGTTCCGTCACATCTTCGAAGACGATCACCTTTCCCATCATCCTCTGCCGCGGGCCTCTCACTACGGATGCGACCGCGCGCAGAGTCACCACGATCCCACCCTTTCCCTCCAGCCCCACCTCGCGCCTTACAAGGCCTTCGCCGGGCGAGACCTGATCGAACACCGAGGCCAGACTGCCGGCGCCTATCCGTCGCAAGATGCCCCCGGCATCCCTGCCCCGGACGTTCCTGGCTTTGATCCCAAGAAGCTCCTCGGCCGCGCCGTTGAAGGTATCCACCTTCCCATGCCAATCGGTCGATATGATGCCCGCTCCCACATTGCTGATTATGGTTTCGATGTATCGTTTCCTTTCGGTGAGGGCGTTGCGGCTCTTATCGAGAGCGGCGGTCATGGTGTTGAATGACGAGACCAGGTCGCCAATCTCGTCGTCACTAGGTTTCGGTATGGTGAAACCCAGATCGCCGCGACTGACCCTCAGGGTCCCGCTGATCAGCTCCCGTATCGGGTCCGAAATCCTCCGGGCAAGCACCAGTCCCAAGACGAAGATGGAGCCGATGACGATCGCCAGTAGGTAGGACATAGCAGTCGACGTCCACTCCATCCTCTGGCCGACCTCGTCCTTGCGGAAGACAAGCGGCACCGATATCGCGCCGACCGGTTTGCCGTCGAATCCCCTTAAGGGGCTGTATCCCGTTACCAGGTCCACATTGCCAACCCGTTCCCAGGTGAAGTGGAGTTCCTGGCCGCGAAGGAAACAATCGACGTAGGCATCGGAAGCGATACCAAGCGGCATGATTTCGGCAACAAAGAGCTCCTGTTTACTTGACGCGACCGCGCGGCTCTTGCCGTAGAAGGTGACGTCCCGGTTGAGATCCGAAGCAAGCCGTCTCGCCAGCCCGTCATTTATAATTCTGGAAACGAATGCGCAGCCGGTGATCTTATCGGGGAAGATCACGTCCCTTATGGGGACTGCCGCCTTGGCGACAAGCGGGCCGTCCGCCGAGAATGAATTGTAGGAACGCCCCTCGCGGATAACCGACTTCAGCACTTCGCGAGGGATCGACGGATCACCGAAGGCGGCAAGCACCTGGCCCGTGCTGTCCAATACCGCAGACGAGACATCGCTGCTCACCAGTACGCTGAGGATCGAGGGCTCGACCCGGAGCTCATCCATCAGGATGGGATTGCGCGCAAGTCGAACGGCCTCCCCTCCCACAAGTCTCTCCAGGGCCAGCCGCGAGAGATTTAGGCTCTCCTCTGCCTTGGATTCCATTACCTCTCTCAAGCGCGCCCGGACAAAGCCGCGGCTTGTTGTGCCGAGAATCAGGGTGGGCACTATCGCTATGAAAAGGAAGGCAAGCGCCAACTTGGTCGCGAAGCTCCATCTGAATCTGGCAGGCGGCATCCCCCGAGCCCTTCGGATCACATACCTTGCCGCCTTCACCACCGCGCCGAGTACTATGACAGCGAGCGCCACGATCATGTTGGCGAGAACCACGCCCATCAGGTAGACCGCTCGCTCACTCAAGGACAGCAGCCTGAAACTTAGAATCAAGGCTTCGCCGGGGCGATCCAGGGGGATTGAGTAGGAGGCTTGCACCCGGCCCCCGGCCTTACGGTGGACCCAGCCCAGTTCGGCGGCCGGTGCGGGCTCGCTTCCCACCTCGAAATCCCTGGCGGTTGTGCCCAGAATCCTGCCGTTCAATACCAGGCTCGCGGAGGAGCCTTCGCCGAACTGAATCTCGCGTTGCGGGCCGCTCGCCATGGCCTCAAAGAACGCGGGTCTTAGCCCGGCCATGGATTCAAGATCGCTATAGAAGTAGGGGATTAGAACAACGATGCTCCCCAGGTAGCCGGCGCCGTCGCTGAGAGGAGCCACTCCGACATAGAGATCGGCGTCTTTCCCACCGAAGGTGCCTCTCGAGACAAAGGTTGTCGGGCCGGACGAAAACCGCGCGGCCCGGATCGAGCTCTCGATTTCAGCGAGATCGCCGATATCCTCAAGCGAGAACCGCCCAACCTCCTGGTTGCTTGGGTCGACTATGTGTACTCCGCAGGGCACGCGGGCGCTGCTCAAGATGGAACCTGCCCAGAGTCGTAGCGCCTCCGAATCAAGCCTGCCGCTGGGATTCCCGAGAGCGGCCCTGACGCCCTGGTCTCCGGCGGCCTGGGTAAGCGCCTGCTCGAGAATGGACATCTTCCATTCGTCGGTTCTTGCCATGATCCGGGAGGCCGACGATTCTATCGCCTCTTTCTGCTTGGAGTAGAAGTCCTCCAGCGCATGCGGGAACTGAACAATCGAGGCGGCAAGAGCAAACCCTACGATCAGGCTTACAAAACCCGGCACGAGCTTCTTCCGGCGGGCAGCATATATGACAAGGCCTCCGAGGAAGCACGGCGCGCCCGTGACCAGTGTCGCAGCCCCCATGCCGGAGACGGCCGCTGCCCCCGCAAGAACAAAGAACACAATCGCAGCCGCGACAGTCGCTTTTCTGGCGGCATCGCCCGGGCGCCCCCGATTCCAAAAACGTCCGAACGCTGAGATCTCCCAGGCAACGAGGGCCGATGAGAGCACGAGACAGGTTACCGAAAGTGCGAATATGCCGGCTTTCATCACAAGGCTCGATGCCCGGAAATCAAACGGAGAAAGCGTGAAGGGATTTATGCTGCTGTCGGCGAGCACCCTGCGAACCGCGAGATCGGCAACCAGGACACCGCCAACCGCGAGGACTCCGGCAACAAGCCCCAGGACAAGCGAGACAAGCCCATCGGAATCGCTTGGCGCCCTGCCTGACCTCCTGGGTTCCCGGAAGCGCATCCGCGCCAGGATTATGGTAATCAGACCTACGCCGGCGACCGCGCCGGTGATTGCCAGATCGGCCGGGGAGCGCAGGATGCCCAGGGGTATCTGGGTCGCATAGTCATAGGATGTAAAGGCTCGCACGTCACCGAGATGCAGGGAATCCCTCAAGAAAGCAAATCCCAACCTCGCACCCCAGAGGACGCCCACAAACAGAGCCAGATTGCGCGGTGCTGCCTTCGACAATCTCGGCCCCAGCAGTGTCCTGCCAAGATAGATTGCCGCCAAACAGATCAACGCGAGCACGAGTACCGAGACCACAAAGAGCCCCTGGGCCTTAAGCTCGGCTCGCTCGTCATCAATAGATCGCGGACGGACCACCACGTGCCCGATCGGCGTTCCGTCCGGGAGCGTGAGGGCGCCGGAGCCCCCGCCACGGGCTTCGCCCTGCAGGCGCTCCCCTACCAGCACGACCCCAACCTGGTGCCCCACGCGCCGCGTCATCTGGTCTGAGAGCGTCTGCGTGAACTCACCGGGCAGAACACGCGGATAACGCGCATCAATGGCCCTGAAGACCGACACCCAGCCCAGGGCCGATCCTCCCCCGCCTTGCGCGCCAGATCTGATCGGGGCGTCGGCCTCGATCCAGTAGTAGGCGGAGCTCTGCTTCACATCCAAGGTAAGGCGGGGCGGCCACTGCGGTTGTTCTTCAAAGTAGCTCGGCAGATCGCCGGCCCAGGCGACCGTGCGGCCTTCGATGTCTCTTACTGCGATGCCGCCGGTGCCGACCCGTCGCCGAAGCGATGAGGCGAGTTTGGTCACCTGTGCGAACGTCTCGAGTGTGGTGCCCGCGTCCAAGCTCGCCGCGAGATCCCGGCGCTGGGAGATGGTCGCGGCCGTATGCGACGCATCCGCGAGGTAGCCGCCGAAGGTCGCCCTTACGGTCTCAAGCGCTCTCCCCGCCTTCCGCTCGGCCAGATCGTTCCAATTGCGCGTCTCGTACCCCATCAAGATCGCGTAGGCAAGATGAAAGACGAAGCAAGCGGCGACCAGGCCCGTCAAGACCAGTCTTAGATTGCGCGCGTGCGGGGTGCCGGCAGCAAGCACCAGGGCCGCGATCCCTGCGGCGATTGCCACGGGAAGCATATAGACCGGTAGGAACGCCCAGCCGGTCGCGACGTCCGCGATCGCGAGAGCGGCAAGCACGCATACGAGCCCGATGAGAATCCTGTCTCGCATTATCCCCTGTGCTCGATCCGGGGGGCGTGGCTACTTGGCGGGTATCGCTCTCAGTTCAGTTA
Source organism: Candidatus Eiseniibacteriota bacterium (assembly GCA_043808325.1). Taxonomy (GTDB): domain Bacteria; phylum Arandabacterota; class Arandabacteria; order Arandabacterales; family Arandabacteraceae; genus JAZDEY01. The sequence continues at coordinate 14,427 of JAZDEY010000050.1, read as the reverse complement.
TCACCCATAGACCGTCTTCAAGCGAGAGCGAAATGAAGACTACCTCTCTTCTGGATATCCCATTCTTGTCGCGGTAACCGCGTTCCAAGAGCGCGTAGGGTTTGGTTCCGCTCTTGGTGCCGTCCGAAACTCTGGTGAAGCCGATGTCAAGCGTCTGCGTACCCTTGAGATAATCCGTGATGAGATAGTAAGCCTGGCTCCTTGCAAAAAGCCCGCCGCGCGGTCCCCCCTCCCCAAAATCCAACCGCACCTTTCCCTTGCCGAAGTACTTCTCAAATGGCTTCGGAGTGCCGGCTCGCCAACCCGCCTCAACCTCCCTGAACACAGCAAGCGAAGCTACCCCGGTCACAGGAGACCCCTCGCGCACCTCTGAGTCCCCTTGCTGCAGACCTTCTTGGGTTCCGACTCCCACGGTTTGTTTTGTCTTGGTCTGCTGCTGAGAATGCCCTCGGCGATTTCCCTCATCCGCCAAAACACCCGAGACCCACACCAACCCCACAAGAAGGAAGACCGCGCCGACACGAGCTATAGGGTCCATGCTTCGGCAATAAGCAATGGGCGTGCCAGCCGATCTATCCAATTCCGTCCTCCGAAGTTGGCTCAAAACCTGGATCTCCCACCAGTATACACTAGCATAGATCGTCCTAAAACAGGGAGTGTCTTAATTGAAATGTAGCCATGTCCCCTTTCGTATACACCTGACGCTCGGCCCTCTTACGGGACTAGCGTCGGCGCATCGGGGATCTGAGGTTCCATTCGACAAGGATTGGAGCTGCAACAAAAACCGAAGAATAGCATCCGGTCACGACGCCGTAAAGCATCGCAAATGAGAAGTCCCTCAGGACCTCTCCACCCATGATGTACAGAAAGACGACCACGATGAAAACCGTGAGGGCGGTAATTACCGTCCGGCTCAGGGTCTCGTTGATCGCCCTGTTGATCACTATCTCGAGCGGATCCCGGTGGTACTTCTTGAGATCCTCTCTTATCCTGTCAAAGACAACGATGGTGTCGTTCACGGAGTAACCGATAAGCGTAAGGATCGCCGCAATCACCGCCATCGATATCTCCTTGTTCAAGATCGAAAAGAGACCGATCACGGTCACAGCGTCGTGAACCAGAGACGCGATGGCGCCCACCCCGAATCTGAATTCGAACCTCCAGGCTATGTAGACCAGCATGGCGCCGAGCGAAAACAGGGTCGCCCAGATGGCTTTTCTCGCCAGCTCCTTGCCGACCTTCGGCCCGACCATTTCCTCACGCAAAATCTCGTAGGGATTATCGGGGACGGCCTGGCTTATGGAGGACTTGATGATAGAGGTAACATCTTTGTCGACCGCAGCCTCGGCATTTATCAGGAATTCCGTGGGTGTCCCGAGGTTCAAGATCTCGGACTTGCCATAGCCGGCACGATCGAGCGCCGATCGTATGGCCTCCGTACTGATGGGGTCCCGGAACTTGAGCTCAATGACTACTCCACCCCTGAAATCCACGCTCAGGGCCGGCCCTCCCTTGACCACCAGCGAGATCACGCTCACCAGAATCAGTACTCCCGATATCAGGAAGGCCTTTCTTCTCCAGCCGACAAAATCGAAATTGGTTTCATGGAAAAATCGCATGGCGCCCTCTCTAAATGCTAAGCTTGGTTACGGTTCTTAGGCCGGTCCACAGATCGAATATCACCCTTGTTACAACTATCGCGGTGAACATACTGGCCATAAGACCTATCGCTAAGGTGATGGCGAAACCCTTGACCGGACCGGTTCCGAACTGGTAAAGCACCACGGCGGCAATGATGGTCGTCAGGTTGGAATCGAGAATCGTGGTGAAGGCCCGCGTGTAGCCATCCTTTATCGCCCGGCGTACGGTCTTGCCTATCCGGAGTTCCTCCCGTATGCGCTCGTAAATCAGCACGTTGGCATCGACCGCCATGCCTATGGTCAGAATTATGCCCGCAATGCCGGGCAGGGTAAGCGTCCCGCGCAGGCCCGCCATCGCGGCAATAAGTATTATGATGTTCAAGAAAACCGCCAGGTCGGCAATGATACCCGACAGGCCGTAGTAGATCGCCATGAAAAGCAACACCGCCGAACCACCCACAATCGCGGAGCGTACTCCGTTGCGGATAGAGTCCTGACCCAGCGAAGGTCCCACGGTTCGCTCCTCAGCTACCTGAAGCGGAGCCGGAAGGGCGCCGGCCTCGAGCACTATCGCCAGATCCCTGGCCTGATCGGTGGTGAAGCTGCCCGATATGGACGCGCCCTCGCTGGCCCTTATCTTTTCCTGTATGTTCGGGGCGGAATGGACGTTGTCATCCAGGATGATGGCAAGTCTACGATTGACGTTCTCTCCGGTCACTTTAGAGAAGATCGATCTGCCGATCCTGCTGAAATCAAGGGACACCGACGGAGCGCCCGGGTGCGAAGAGCTCCCACCAAGCACGACCCTGGCGGTGGTGATGTACTTGCCCGTAAGGGATGCCTTGCGGTTGACGAGATAGACCCGCTGGAACTTGTTCTGCTGGCCGGTTTCAACCGTTCGGTCCCAGACGATCTGCACATCGGGTGGGATCAGGCGCTTGCCGCTGGCCAGAGAGAAAATCTGTTTGACTGTGTCAATGTCCTGAGCGTCGACCATGGCATCTTCGTGCGTTCCATATCGGGTGAGGTTGACCATCGAGAGCAGGGTCTTGCCCCCATCCCCCTGGGCCGCGAGCTCCTCTCTCAAGCCCGTAGTATCGGTCTCCGCTGCTACCCGCTGGATCTCCTGGTCAAGATCCTCGGCGGTCTTGGGGCCGGTGATGGTCCCTATCTCGTCCTTAAGGGACTCATCCAGGGTGGTCAGCAATCGTCTGAACTCATCGCCCTCTCTGACCAGTTTGAACTCAAGCAGCGCCATCTGCCCCACCAACTCCTTGGCGCGAGTGGCATCGGTCAAGCCCGCAAGTTGCACGACGATCCTGTCATCGCCTTCGGAGTGAATCACGGGCTCGGCCACACCGAACTTGTCCACCCGGTTCCGAATGATCGCCTCGGCCCTGCCGATCACATTCTTGAGATCTGCTCCCTCAAGCTTGGTCTTATCAACCTCGAGCACCAAATACATGCCGCCCTGAAGATCAAGCCCAAGTTTTATAGATTTGTCCTTGAGGGCGTTGAGCTTGGCCGGATCCATGGCGGCCTTCTGCTCTCCGGAAAGCGCAGCGAGCCGCAGGGTGGGCCAGGCGAAGTACAGCGAGACTAGAAGCACCACACCAACTATGACGATTCGAACTTTCAAGGATCTGTCCATGGCAAAACCTTCCCCCCAAGCTCCTTACAGGCGTCGATTAAACACTTAAGCCGCCGGGGCGGCCGATTTTCAAGCTCGGTGTTATCACCACGTAGTTTAAAATAGACATGCCCCCGTGTCAACTGCTAAAATCCCCCGAGGCCGGCGGTCGCGGCTCGGCCGCGCGTCGGACCGGAGGCAAATGGACACTCAGGCAGTCGCCGTCGACAGTACCGGCCGGTCTTGCTCCAGGGGCTTCCTAGCCTCGACCCTCGTCCTTGCCGCCGCGGGCGCTGCAATCTCCATACTGGCATCGAGTTATACCCGGCCGGTAAGCCTGCTTCTTGACGAGAACTATTACTATCCGCTGGCCGAGGGGATCTTGAAGGGCTCCTACCAGGATGGCTACATCATCCGGCCTCCGCTCTACCCGCTTTTCCTGGCAGGCATCTTCAAGGTATTCGGCGTGGGCTTTAGCCCCGCTCTCGTGATCTCCAGTCTCGTCCGGGGCGGCCTCGTAGCAGGAATAGCCCTGATGGGAAGAAGGTATGTCTCAGCGTTGGCGGGGCTCCTGGCGGCATGCCTCGTCGCACTATATCCGATGCTCGTCTTCACCTACACCAGGTTCGTGTCCGAGGTCCTATACGTGCCGCTTTTTGTGGCCTCCTTCTGGTTCCTTGACAGGGCCGCGAGAACCGAGCGCGTACGGGATTTCCTCGGGGCCGGCGCCGCGGCGGGCATTGCCACGCTCGCGAGATCGACCTCGCTCTTCTTCACGCTGGCCGCGGCAGTCTGGATCGTCGCGAGGAAGTCGCGGGCCGGGAGGTTCTCCAGGCGCAATCTCGCTTCGGGCGCGGTGCTCGTTGGCGCGATGCTTGCGGCGATCTCCCCCTGGACAGTGCGCAATGCCGTTGTGCACCGGGCTCTCGTCCTGGTGGACAACTCATCCGCATATAATCTCTGGCTGATGACCTCGGGCAAGCAGGTGAGAGATGCAACCGAGGAGTGGACCTCGTGGGGCAGCCAGGCAGAGAGACAGAAGCAGGGCTATGCGAGATGGCTTGAGTACTTGCGGCAAGACCCGGCCTTCCACCTCAAACGCATGGCAATCGTGATTCCTAAGCTTTTCGACCCCAGGGGTCAGCCGGATGTCTACAGTCTCTCGACCATATTCAAGGGAGGATCTGCGCGTGAGAATCCTGCCCTGAGAGGGACGGTGAAGATACTGGCGCCCGTGGTTTTCTGGGTGATTACCGCAGGCGGCATCCTAGGGCTGGCACTCCTCGAGCGCGACCGGTCAAGAAGGAATCTTGTGATCCTCACCGTCGCTTACTTCATCCTGCTCCATGCCGCGACACTGGCAAGACCGCGCTTTCTGCTTCCCATGAACGCAGTGCTTGCAATCTGGGCGGGGGCTCTTATCGCTGCGGGACTATCCAGATTGGGCTTGACCAGGCGAAATCGCCCTTAGAGGTGGCAGCTTTCAGGTAGTAATAGGCCTGGGAATCCGGGGCCGGCGCCTCCCAAGTTATCTCGACCTCGGGGCCGCTGGTCCGGCTCTCGTAGACCGCCTGCCTGTTGCTCATTATCTGAAGCGAGATTATGGAATCCGGCGAGCATGCGTGACCCGTGAAGGTCAGCGCTCCGGGGTGCGATCCACCGGCGACCTTTAGTTCCTCTCCCATCAGCCTTCCATTACACCGAAAATCGAGAATCACGCCGCCCCCGGTGAGCGCGAAGGTTCTCCGTTTTCGCACGGCTTCAAAGATAGCCTCGGGGGTGAGGCTCTCGGCGTAGACTCCGGCAAGCCCCTGATCGGTCCTTGCCGCCTCAAAGCAATTGTGCGAGTCGCTGCCCCCGATGAAGCCGAAGACATAGCCTCGGGCGAGCCCGTCCTCGACGAATTTTCCCTCCAGCATGTCGGGCCTACCCTCATTGCCGCGCAGGCTCTCGAAGATCCCGTGGAGCGAACACATCTCCACCACCGGCTCGGCCGCGGGATCGAAGTAGTCCCAATCGTGGGGAGCAAAGCGTTTGGCGACGTGATGAGGGATCGTGAGGGCCTCATATCGACCGGCGAATCTATAAAGATCGGGCGGAGTCATGCCCGGTTCGAAAGGGAAGACCTCACCGCCGCCCGGAAAGAGCACGGTCCAGTGCCCGAAATCATCCTTTGCCCAGCCTTTGCTGGCCTCGAAACCGTGGAGACACGCAAACCCGGTGCCGCCGCTCATGAGTTCGGCCACGGTCTTGCTCCAAGCGAATTCACCCGGGGTCAGAGTCACATCGTGATCGGTGATCGCCGCAAAATCAAGTTCTCGTCTGTCCCGGGCGATCGCGAGTGAGATATCGGGATAAGCCCTCCCGTCGGAGAAAGACGTGTGATTATGGCAATCTCCGAAATAGACGTGCAGAGAGTCGCCCTCATAGAGCATGGCATAGGCTTCGCCGCTTCGCGTAAGGCGACCGGCTCGCCCCGGCGCGCCTTCGATAGCGATGTCCTCAGAATCAGCCGACCAGTCGGATGCTTCACCGCCCGGAGAGCTTGCCTCGCCCGGCGGCTCGGGTGACCCGGGCTCCCCGGGTGACTCAGGCGCCTCAAGGGATAGCTCGGGAAGCTTGACCTCGGCAAGATATATCGCTCCCGAAAAATCCCAGGCTACAAAGAGATCGCCATTGAGGCGGCAGTCAAAAGTGTTCATGAAGTTCCGTTTCATGGGGAAATCGACGCTCACCGTGCGGCCGACTCCCTCGGGGCCGATCCGCTTCAGGAAGAGCTTGGTGCTGCGATACATCGACCGTGTGGCCCAGGCGAGCCAGGTATTCCCGGCGGTATCGCTCAAACATCGCACGCGCCAGGTCTCGTCGCGACCGGCCCATCCGATCCCGGGGCCCGGCAACACCACGCCCGGCTTGGCGAACGCTGGTTCACAGCGCGTGCTATCCGCCGGGACTGTGTGCCAGGATACCAGCAGATTCCCGGCAGCCCCGGCGATGCGGGGTTCCCAATTGTCCGCCCGCTCGGTGGGAGCAAGTGTCTGGGCGCCCCGAAGCTTGCCCGCGATCATCTCCCTCAGCTGGATCGCGAATCCTCCCTGGAGATATTCGTCCCAGGCAAATACAAAGTGATCCCGCCCCACGATATGGACGTCCGGTCGGCCCACGGGGTCGGCTCCGCTGTATACTTCGAGAGGTTTGCCGAATTGCCCGTCGTAGGTGCGTGCCACGACCCTGTAGTTTCGCCCATCCCATACGGTCCACACGAAGCAGGCGATCCCGTGCCCGGACGCAACTCTTACCTGGCCCTGAAGGCGGTCGGGCTTAGAGACTAGGATCTCTGAAGAAGCTTTCATGCCGTTTACCAGAACCGCTCTTATCGCCCACTTGCCGTCTCTATACGAACTCCAGGCAACCCAGAGTCCCTCGGTACTGCCGGTGGCCTCGCCGGACGGGGCAAGCGAAGGCAAGGTCTCGATCCCACCGCCGTCATCGATCCGAAGTTTCTCGACGTCCTTTTTTCTGCCGGCCCTCGGCAGCCTTGCGAGATAGATGTGGCTCTTCGGCCCATCGGCCGCCTCATACGCTACATAGACGGAGCGTCCCACGATCGAAAGTGAGGGAGACTCGGCCCAACCCCCGGATCGATCGTGCAGCATAAGGGGCTCCCCTGGCGTGGTAACGGAAAGGACTTCGCCGGCCCCTCGCGCGGCGGCCGTACCCAGCGGTGATAGCAAGCAGCCGAGAATCGCTCCAAGCGCGACGCCCAGCACCATGGACCCTCTGATGGTCGGCTGAGATTGATTCCTGGCTAAAGGTTGGGTCACGATGCACTGCCCTGGTGTCGGTCTTATGCTATTCAATCAGCGCGAGCATCTCCCGGACGGCGGCCATCATCCCCACCATTATTGCCCGCGCGACCACACTGTGTCCGATCGACATCTCTTCGATTTCGCTTATCCTGCTGATAGGTTTCACATTGATATAGTTGAAGCCATGGCCCGCACTAACGCGGAGTCCACCCTTCGAGGCAAAAGCGGCGGCTTTCGCGATCTTCTCAATCTCGACGCTCCGCGAGACCTCGTCCTTGGCATCGGCATAACTGCCGGTATGAAGCTCGACGATGTTTACGCCGGCATCGATCGCGGCTTTTATCTGGGTCACATCGGGATCGACAAAAACGCTCACGTGGATGCCCCGGTCCCGGAGCTCCCTGGTGACCCGCTCGATCTGGCTGAGGTTGCCCTTGACATCAAGCCCGCCCTCGGTCGTGAGCTCCTGTCTCTTCTCGGGTACCAGCGTGGCAACGTCCGGCCTTATGGTCTTCGCGATCTCCACGATCTCGGGAGCAGCCGCCATCTCCAGATTGAGTTTGGTCTTGACGACGTCCCGCAGAATCCTGACATCACGCTCCTGGACGTGTCTGCGGTCTTCCCTCAGGTGCACCACGATCCCGTGGGCGCCGGCTAACTCGGCAAGCACGGCCGCCTCCACTGGGTCGGGGATGGCAATGCCCCGCGCCTGTCTCACCGTGGCCACGTGATCGACATTAACTGCAAGACGTGCCATCTGAAGCTACCTCCTCATTGTCAGCGAGCCGGCGGCTGGCCCTCAGCAAGTGGGGTTCCGCCGCAAGGGCCACCGACGGCGAGCCCTCGGTCGGGGGTTGTGCTCCGGCTCAATAACCCCATTCGCCTCCGCATCAACCCCTCTCCCTCGCCCAATTCAATTCGCCAGCGAGGTGACGAATGGCCCGAAGCAAGTGTAGTATCGCAGCAAGGGCCATCGGCACCGAGCCCCTGAGCGAAGGGCTTCCGCCCCGAGGCGCCAAGGTCAGTTCCGGCGAGGCGCCGCGCCCCATCTCGTTATTTCTTGCCGAGCTCCAGCCTGATCTCGCGGACCAGGCCCTGGCCGTCCGAGATTCCAAGCGTGACGGCCGGCTTACGCCCTTTCTCATCGTTCGATTCTACGCCATAGACCACCTGCCCACCAGCTTTTTCGACCAAACGGGTGATCTCAGCGTTAGCCCGCAGGAGCGATGTTTTCTTTGGCAGAACCACCAGGTCGTGTCTTACAGCTCGGGTGCCGACCGCAATATCGGTTGTGGTGATTTTGGTGGGCTTAAGTGCCGAGTAGGCATCTTCGATCGCTTTGCCGAGGGTCGCGGCGTCGGGGGGGGTGGGTGTAGAAAAGAACCTCTTGAGATCGGCCTGATTATAGTAGACGAAGTAGGCCGCGAGCCCGAGGCAGCCGATACCGAACATTGCCGCCACAAGCTTCGCTATGGCTCCCGCACCCCAGCTTCTCCTTCCGCCCCCTCCATCCGATCGCCTCCGCAGAGGCATCAATCCTCCTTGTGGCCGAGTCTTACTCCTTCGGGAATTCCTTGATTTTCAAGATAGTCCAGAGCTCCGGGTTGAACCTGTCCTCTATCGCGGTGATCTCGACCCGGCTGGAGCGCACTTGATAGGTCGTGGGCTCCTCTCCTGAGTAGTTGACGGTAACATCAATCATGGGGTCGTGTGAACAACAAACCGCGTCCAACGTGTCCCACTCGCTGCCCGTCCATACGATCTCGGTGCAAGCAAACCAATCGGCCACCGCAGGCCTGAAGTCGAAAGAAATAGCTCCGGTCTTCTCATCAATGAACATCGCAGTCGTCCGGGGGAGGTCCTCAGTTAGGCCCCAGTAAGGGCGGTCGGGGGGGACTTCCGCCTTCCCCCAGTCTGCCTCCATGAAGGTGAAGGTGTAGTTTAAGTCCAGGCTTTCCTCGTACCTTTCTATGCTCTTGTCCTCATAGGCCGTCGCGAAGAACTCCAAGAGATGGTCCGGACTCCTCCGGTCGCCGACCCCGCGGTTGGGGGGCGGGCCCGGACCCGGGTCAAAGGGGTTCCAGCATCCAGCAGAGGCGAGCGTCAATACAAGAAAACTCGAATAGATTGCGTATTTGAGCAAACCGCGCAGTGTCATCTGACCGACCCCCTTACTTCGTTGCACGAATCCGCCCCCTGATCATCCCCCATGTGTCTCGTTGAGCATTCTGAGGTCTGATGTCTTCCCATCTATAGATGTACCAGAGATTGTCGTCGACCGCTTTTCTCATGAAGATCCTGGCCTGCCCGGAATAACCCTGCAGGACCCCGACCAGCTTCAGCGTCAGATAATAGCTAACCTGAACCATATAGGTGGTTGCCGTGTTTTCGATTTCGGTCTGGTCGGCGAAACTCAAGATCCCCAGGGTGCACCGAGCGTTGTCAAGCATGTAATTCGTTACATCCCGCTCGACCGTCACGTCCCAATTGGAGAAGACCCCGGGGTAGTTTTGCTCAAGCGCTGCGACATCGATCTGGTCGGCCACAAAGACGAAGTCCGGGGCCAGCTGAGCACCGTACGGGGAGGCATCGCAGTTCTTGATGGAATTGACCACGTTAGAGAGCACCGCCCCCGGCTCGGTCGTGGGCATGATCTGGGTGGAGCTGCCCGTAGGCAGTTCGCTGTCACGCAATGAGAAGGGGAACTCACAGGACGCGGCGAGCAGAAGCAGCGCGAGCAACACCGGCGCCACAGCCAACCGCATCGATAGCATCCTCACTCTCCCACCGGAAGCGAGCACTCTCCTAGGTCTAGAAAACATGGGACGCCTCTAGCTCGATGTTCCAATACCGTCGGAACGCCTCACTGACCCTTGAGCCTTCCTTCCGATTGTGCTCGAGCGACAGGGAGACGTGGGTCCGATCCTTGAAGCTGTACTTGAAACCTGCTCTCCCACTTATTTCGGTAGATGCCGTCTGGTAGTCGAGCAGTTTCTTACCGCCCTGGAATTTCCAGTTAGTTTGGAGGAGGTAGGCCTGTCTCACGTTGAACCTAAGCTTCCACAGGCTATAGCTGACCCCGACGGCGAAGGTGTTGGACGCGTTCCCGGCCGATCGGCCGTATTGCCCGCTGCCTCCGACCTCCTGGTAGCTTCCCTGATCCTGGTACCTGTAATCGTGGTTGAGATTAAGGCCGAAATCCGGCGTGACGGGCACTGTGAAACGTGTCAATATACTAGAATTCCGGACAAGTGAATTGTTGGCTTCGTCATACTGGTAAAGGCTGTACACGGCCCCGATATCGTACGACTGATTGATACCGATGGCGTAGGCGGTCTTCACATCATAGCTTCCCGATACCCGATATCGTCTGGACGTGCGGTTGTTGGCCGAGGCCTCCGATTTGACATATGCCTGTTCTTCCTCAGAGAACTCACCCCCGAGCCTCGTGGTGACGTTGGCGAAGGGCAAGAGGGTGAGATCCACAGCAAGCCTGTTATTCAGGCGGTCCCTGTCCTTAGGATTCTTCTTCTTGTCATCGTAGAGTGTCGAGGTGAAATCCGAAAGGGCCGTGAAGCCGAGGTCGGCCCTGGGTCCGAGGTCCTGAGCAAGTCTGAGGCTCAGGGACTTGCGGATATTGTCTCCCGTTTCCGCTGTGAGCTCATACTCGTCGCGCTCGACCTCTCGCGTGCCCCCCAGATTGATGTCCGCCCCACGCCAGGCCTTGATCTTCGCGCTTCCATCCAGCTCCGCCATGTTTGTCTTATGGTTGCTTGTATTGCGTATGACGTACTTGTTGTCGGTGCTGTTGAATCTGACCGACAGATCCCAGGTCAGTCTCGTGAGTATGTTGAATGAGGAGGTGACCGAGGCGCTCTTTGAATCTCTTAGCTCAGTCTCCTGCTTCTTCTCCACCGGGTCGGGATGCTGCCTCTGGTCCCTTCCCTCTGAGACATCTGCCCCAAGCTTGATACCCGGCAACATCTCATAGGTCAGCGACGCCGAGAGATCCTCGGAGAAGGTTCTGTCCTGGGTGTTAAAAACCGACGATCCTCCGGAATCCACTCTTGAATTGAGGAAAAGCCGATTGCCACCATAGGCCGCAGACATCTTCAGAGTGCTGGTGGGGGCATATGACACCGATGCCGACAGATCCTGCCTGCGCCCCGTATTGCTCACACCTGCGAAGGAGTTGGAGGTCGATCCCGCAACGGCCTTCAGGTTCAGATCTACGGACTGGAAGAGCTTCCTGGTTAACTCAGAGGAGATTGTTACATCATCGTTTCTCCTGCGATCGGCTGAAGCACCGCGGCTCAAGTCATATCGGTAGGCGCTGAGGCTGGAGTTATAGTTCATGCTGAAGCTGATGTTGTTGTTGAGTTTATATCTCAAGGCCGCGTTGGTGCCATTGTTGGAGTCCGACCTGTTGAGAGTGCTGTTTTCGCGCGTTGTGACCGACCCGCTCAGGTTGAGGCTGATCTTGTCCGATAGGGCCTTGTTTAAGCCTATCCGGCTCTCCCAGTTGGTGACATCCTTCCGCTTGTTGATCTTGAGCGTGTAGTCGGGATGCGCCTCCCAGAGGTCCTCTTTGGGGCGCGCCCCCAGGGTCGAATCGGGCCGGGTTCCGAGGCTGTCGGCTTCGCCCTGGGCAAGTACCGGCGCCGTCATCACCCCAAGGCCCCAGAGCAACGCCACCGAAGCCCATACCACCGCCAACCCGGCAAACGCCAAGGCCCGGAAAACAATGATGCCAAATGTGCTCAATACGTGTGGTGCCGCCATGTGCCCCCGCCTCACCCAACAATTTCCTTTATGGCGTTGGAAAGCTTGGCGAAGTCTCCGATCGAGAGGTCTTCGGGTCTGTTATCAAGTCCCACGCCCGACGTGCGGTCGAGCTCGCCAATAATGTCTGGCGTCAGCCCTGGTATCTGCCTGAGGCTCCTTCTCAGGGTCTTGCGCCTCTGCCCGAACGCGGCCCTAATAGTCTGAAAGAAAAGCCCCTCGTCTTCGATCCGCAGGTCCGATCGATCGAGCACTTTCAAACGTACGACGGCTGACCGCACATCGGGGCGTGGGAAAAAGCTTGTAGGCTTAACGGTGAAGAGAATCTCCGGCTTGAACCGGTACTGAACATATATGGAAAGCGAGGAGTAGTCCTTTGAGCCGGGGGCGGCCACCAGCCGCTTGGCAAATTCCTCCTGAACCGTAACTATCACCGACGAGAACTGGTCTCTCGCCTCAACAAGCATTATCAGGATGGCGGTTGTGATGTAATAGGGAAGGTTCCCCACCAACTTCCAGGTTGCGACGTCCCGGTGAGTCCGGGTGATGCCGGCAAGATCCACCTTGAGGATATTGTCCTCAACGATCTCGACGTTGTCGGCCCGATCGGCCGCCTCGAGCTCCCCCCGGAGGGTAGATGCGAATCGCCGATCGATCTCAATCGCGACCACGCGCTTGGCCCGCGGGGCGAGCCGGAGCGTAAGTGCCCCCAGGCCCGGGCCGATTTCGATGACCCCTTCATTCCCCTGGAGCTCGAGCGCATCGGTGATCTTTCCGGCCACATTGTCATCGGTGAGGATGTGCTGCCCGAGGCTCTTCCGGAGTCTCAGACCATACTTCTTCAAGAGGGCAATCTGGGAAACCGCGGTTGCCAGACCAAGGGCAGGGAGAAAAACAAATTCCACCCGCCAGGGGTGGAACAAGAAGTCGGCTGTAACGACCCGCCAGAGGTCCATCGCATCACCTTTGCTGTTTCGGACGCATTCGGGCTCAAAAGAGCCCAACCTCTAGCAAGCTGCCGCCGACATCACCTCTCTTTCATTTCTAATTGAAGTATACCACATCAATTTTGGCATGTCAAGGACTATGCGTCACTCCTTGGCGTCGCGCCGAATTCACTCCTTCGCGAGGTTGCCCGAGCGAGCAATCTACGATCGTATAGCACGGGCATGGGTTCTGATAACCGCGTTTATAGTGTGGTTTGTAGTAGCAAGGCTTCTGGATGCTCCTTCAAGCTGGATATTGACGCGGGCTCTGCCGATTAATAGGTTAGTACAAGAAGACGGAACAGAACTCAGTCACAGACGAGACGCGGGGGCTACCAGCGTGCCGAGACTTCCGCTTTACTGCCGGATCATCGACCGATACAAGGACCTGGTGGACGCCCACCAGACCGAGGCCCATGGTAATCGTCCATCGTGGCGCCTGCGGGCAAATCTGCTCCGGCAGCTGCTGGCGACTTTGATGACCGGCAAGACTCCGCACGATAATCTTCCCGACAGGAAGCTGATCTCGACACTTAAGAAGCTCAGGCAGCGTCTTCGCCACGATGAGTACAGGCTCTGCAAGGCTTGGTACGAGAACCGCATCTATGGCACCAGCAAGCGCACGCTCCTCGCGAGCTGGCAGTTGCACCCCCTCGAGATCAAGTATCTCGAGCAACTCTGGTCGGATCTACGCTACACCCGGGACGAGTACCGGAAACTTCTCACCGATACCGAGGCCACCTGGCAGTTTGAGGTGGACGAGAGACATGAGGAAGTCGTTATATGGCTCGATGACCGCGCGATAGGGGATATAGTGCTGGTCGGGCTCGAATCTTATGCAGTTCCAAAGGGGCGGGGTCTCAAGTCCACCGAAACCTACGGCATCTGTTTTGGATCCACCAAGTCCACCGAGGAGAGGCGCCAGGCCCATGGCAAGCATACCATCAGACATATCCACATCGATAGCGTCCACATCCAGCTCAGGGCAGAGGGTTATTCCAACAAGGTCACCTATGACCTGCGAAGTCTGGACACCCAGATGGAAGCGGTGAAACATCTCTTCCCACAGCTCGACATCGTGGGAGACTTCCACACCCACCCTTACCACGATGTGAAGGAGCTCAGGGGTCTCAAGGGCTGGCACTATAGCCGCGCTGATGAGGCCAATATTCCCGAGTGGGTCTGCCCGCTCCGCGAGATGGGATACCAGCCCAGGACCTCGCTGGTGGTGGCGATCGCCAAGGGCGGCAAGCGCGCGGCTCGCCCGACTCGCGTCAAGCCCAACACCATCCGCTTCTCCGTCGGCAAGCACCATTTCTACCTTGCATGCTTCAGGATCATCGGCAACAGATACTCCGAAAAACACATCACTCTCAACTCGAGCGCCCTGCCCGCCATCTAAACCCCGCGCCACCAACTGGAGGCGTGCTCGGTCGGGGGTTGTGCTTCGGCTCAGTAACCCCATTCGCCTCCGCATCAACCCCTCTCCCTCGCCCAGACGGTGTGCGCGAGCCGGAAGCTGGCCGCGGCGGGGCCTGGATCGACGGCGAATATCCTTTACTGAGCCGGAGACCAGGCCC
>JAZDEY010000049.1:0-6597 GCA_043808325.1 Candidatus Eiseniibacteriota bacterium | reverse complement strand
TGGCGGCGATAGAGGAGCGGTGCGCCAAGGTAGATTGCTGGAAGAACTCGAGGCAGAAACACCGCTGGCTTGCGACGTCTCTCCTGGATATCGAGCCCAGGCTGCGGCTTGTCATGGGATATCGGTACCTGCCCAGGCTTAAAGAAGCCTTGAGGAGAGAGTTGAAACTCGAGGAGCAAACGGTCGGGGTCGCAGTAGCGTGACCATCGCAGCGGAGCCGTCGAGAAGCTCAACTAAGAATGGCATTGACTCGCAACGAACCCCTTTCGAATACATTTATTATGAGTCAACTCAATCGCTTGTAATTTCTTTGGCACCTGTGGTATAATCTCGGCGTGCCACAAAGGAGGTGCGAGTTATGGCTGTTAAGCTCTCTCAGGCTTTCGAGACAACCAGAATAGGCAGGTACTGCTTCAGTGCGTTCGTGCTCATGAAGGCCGCGCTTCGCCCACCCGTGCGCCTGCCACGCAAATGGGAACAGAGATGTGCCAACATTGCACGAGTGGCTATGCTTTTCATATTGCTGAGCGCGTCGCTTATATGTGCCGCGTTTGCCGAGATCATAGAGATCCCGCTTTCCAGTCTTCTTTGTTACTATACTATCAGCGATAGCCGGACCGCCGCGTTTGACATCGGCAGCCCGATCAGTGCCGTCACTAATGTCTGGATTCGCTGGTCAGGGACCATCACACCTGGCTTGGGACATGGCGATGGGATCGAGCGCCCCGCCGGCGACTGGTTCCCTTGGCCTGCCGAGATGATTGCGATTATGGACCCCGGAGGGCCTGGGTTTAGGTACGCATACGCCATGCCAACCGATGGTCACTTTGAAGAAACCAGCCAATTCATAGCATTCCCAAATCCGGGTTGGGATTTCTTGCTGGATGGTGCGGGCGAGGTGAGGGTCAATCTTGATCCTGCCATCATTATAGGGGGAGACATGGTGATACCCCCGGTGGCAGTGCTTGAAGAAGCAGTGCTTGTTCTGGATGTCGATATCTGTAATCCCGCTGTTGTTGAATTTGATCCGGCTGTTCTTAATCATGAGAGCGCTGGTCGTTGGGTAACCTGCTACATCGAGCTGCCCGAGGGGTATGATCCCAGCCAGGTAGACGTATCTACGGTAATCTTGAACGAGACCGTGGCTGCGGAGATGCGCCCTGCCGAGGTTGGTGACCACGATCGAGATGGTATTCAAGACCTCATGCTTAAGTTTTCTCGATCAGCCATTCTTGAAGCTCTGCCTTGTGGGGGCGAAGTAGAGGTCAGGCTCACGGGAAAGGTGGGCAGTGGGTGCTTCATTGGTGCCGATACGATTAGAGTCCTGTGCAGACACCCGAAGACAACAAAGCAGATCGAGGATAGAACCACTGTTGCAGCGTCTGTACTACAATCAGCGAATCCCAGATCTGTTGGCGAAGGTGCACTGATCAAGTTCGAGCTTCCTGAGCGCGGACATGTTAGCATGACCATTTACGATGTAGCGGGGCATCAAGTAAGAGATCTGGTTGACGACACAAAGGAGATAGGCTCCTACTCAGTTGCTTGGGACGGCAAGGATGAACGTGGTATTGCGGTATCAGGCGGAATCTATTTCGTGCGGTTGGAGGCTGGTGGAAAGGTAGTGGCGGGGAAGGTTGTGCTGGTGCGCTAAGGCGGCAGTGAACGGGTACGATTGTGAGAGCTGAGGCATCATCTTTGGTTCTCTTCTCACAACTTCCACGAATTAGGATACAACGGGTGCCTTGATAGTGTCCCGGACCTGGGGCAAGATCAAAGCATAATTCAAAGAGTGAAGGCGTTGTCAAAAAACTGACACTTGATGGATGAGCACTCTCGACCCGCCCTCTGATAGCTGTTGGTGATTTCCCTTCAAAGCCTCCCCGTTTGCGGAGGGGTTTCTTGGAACGAGGGCATACTCCGAGGTGGGCACGACCCACCACCCGGGTCAGATCAAGGCGCAGTTCAAGTAGGTGTCCAGAAACTGACACCCTGAGCCTTTCTGTGGGGTCAAGTATCTCCCCTGGTGATCGCGCGGCCGGATAGGTAGATACACGCGCAGCTAAAGGGACCCCCCAACTTGTGCCCTTGGGGTTTTTCCGAAATTAATGCCAAATCGATGGTGGGGTAGATGGGTATCAGGGGAGGGAGACCACTAAACTGCTTACCTCAAGGCACTCCTCCGACCTCAGGAAGTTGCAAGAACCGTCTTCTATGCCCAGCCAGCGTTTACCACACTGCGAAGATGAGGAGGTGTCCGCCTATTCTAATGCTACTCAATATGTCATAATGGAGCTTCAGGGGCATGACATAGTGGGACAGAAGGGAGGGGATACTCCGACGAAGCCTTTGTTCATATGCGCGTTCGCATTGCTTGTGGTGCCTACCCTACTAGCATCGGGAGGGCCTCCTGGTCCGCCACCCGACAGATTCGAGCTCAGGCAGAACATCCCGAATCCGTTTTGTGCTAATCTGGACGTCTCCGGGAGCAGTGCCACCGAGATTGACTTTGCGCTTCCGCAGCAGGCTGAGATTCGCCTCAGGGTCTGGAGTCCGGACACGACTGCTATAGTGAGGACACTCCTCAGAGAGTTGCGAAAACTGTCCTGTATGGCGGATTACCTCCGGATTTCGAGCTTGCAAGTGGTCGTAGTTAGGCAGACAATTAGCTTTTAGTGTGCGCTATGAGCGCAAGGTGCGTGACATCTCCAAATCGAATAACGTGCAAGCGGGTGAAAGCGGAGGTCAGCGCGATGAAGATAACTCTCACTCTCGCCAAGGCAGACGTTGGTAGTATCGGCGGTCACATAAAGCCGGGCTCGCGCCTCATGGGCGCTGTCAGCGACTTCATTGCACGTGAGGGGAAGCACTTGATCAAGGACTCCTACATCTCTCACACTGGAGATGACATTGCCGTGCTTCTCTCGCATGTGAGAGGTGTCAGCGCCCCCGAAATACACAAACTGGTCTGGGATGCGTTCTGGTCTGCTGCCGAGGACGCTCGCAAGCAGGGCCTGTATGGTGCAGGCCAGGATCTCCTCAAGAGCGCCTTTTCGGGCAACATACGGGGGCTCGGACCGGGCATCTGTGAGATGCAGTTTGAGGAGAGACCCAATGAATCTTTCCTAATGTTCGCTGCGGACAAGACAGACCCCGGGGCCTACAATCTCCCGGTCTATCTTGCGTTGGTTGACCCGATGTACAATTCGGGGCTCATTCTGAGCCCGATCATGTTCAAAGGCTTCAGATTCACCATAATGGATGTTTCTCACACTGACGGAGACCGCGTCATTGAGCTTGATTCACCCGAGCAGATCTATGACATCGCCGCGCTGCTCCGCGACAATCAGCGCTTTGTGGTCGAGAGCGTCCACTCGCGTACTACCGGTGAGCCGTGCGTAGCAGTGAGTACAACAAGGCTCCACAATATCGCCGGAAAGTACACCGGCAAGGACGATCCGGTGATGATGGTGAGAGTACAGGGTCCATTTCCTGCCACCGGCGAGGTCCTGCAGCCTTTCAAGATCGGGCACTTTGTGGCGGGTTTCATGCGCGGGAGTCATGTGGGGCCTCTGATGCCGGTCAAGTCAAACTCCACAATATCCTGGTTTGACGGGCCCCCGATTGTGAGCTGCACGGCCTTTTGCGTGCATGATGGGAAACTAAGCGAGCCCGCCGATGTCTTCGATCATCCCTTCTGGGACTACGTGAGAGACAAGGTGAGCAGGAAGGCCATCGACATTAGGGAGCAGGGTTTCTCGGGCTGCGCGATGCTGGGCTACGACGAGCTCGAGTACGGGGGTATAGTCGAGAAGATGGCTGATCTCGACAAGAAGTTCCGTGTAAGACCCGTGAAGGGAAAGCCGCGTGGCAGGCGTGCGAAGTAGGAGAGAAAGCATCCGGCATGTTCCTAGGTCTTGTCGCTCTTGTACTGGGTGAGGTCCCAACAAACGCAAGGAGGTCAATGTGAAGACGTTCATCGTATTGAGTTTGGTAGGTCTATTGATGCTTGGGAGCTTGAGCTGCGGCTGGACTCGAGCACAGAAGGGAGCGGCCATAGGCGCCGGCGCCGGGGCCGTAATCGGCGGTGTTATCGGAGATAAGGCCGGGAACACTGCAGTCGGTGCGATCCTGGGGGCCGGTGTCGGTGGGACCGCGGGAGCATTCATCGGCGACTACATGGACAAGCAGGCAGCTGAACTGGAACGGGATCTCGAGAACGCGAAGGTCGAGCGCATCGGCGAAGGCATCAAGGTCACCTTCGATTCAGGGATTCTCTTTGACTTTGACAAATCCACTTTGAGGTCTGCAAGCCAGGAACAGATCAGGAAGTTTGCTGAGGCTCTCACGAAGTACGAAGACACGGATATTCTCATCGCGGGGCATACCGATGCCACCGGCTCGGAGGATTACAACATGACGTTGTCGCGCCGGCGAGCGGAGTCGGTTGCGAACTACCTGGAAAACCTGGGCGTGAGCCGGACGCGGTTCACGATAACGGGATTCGGGGAGACCCAGCCCATTGCCAGCAACGATGCCGCTGAAGGCCAGCAGCTCAATCGCCGGGTCGAAGTCGGCATCTATGCAAATGCTAAGCTAAAGGAAGTCGCCAAGGAAAAGACCCAGGGCTAAACCGATCGGAATCAAGCCTCACGGTATAAACGGGGGTGTTGGCGATCTCGTCCGCGTGCGGATGAGGTGCACGCCCCCGCAGTTAGATGGGAAGGCCGTATGACGTCAGTAACGCAGATCGCAGCTATGCTTAAGCTGAAGCCTCTGCCGGTGGAGGGCGGGTATTTTGCAGAAACTTACAGATCCACGACGCGCATTCCAGGGGAAGCCCTGCCGGAGGGCTATGGAGGTACACGTCCATTGTGCACAGCCATATACTATCTCCTTACGCCGGATACATTCTCGGCAATGCATCGGCTGCGCAGCGATGAAATCTATCATTTCTACCTGGGTGACCCGGTGGAAATGCTTCAGATTCGACCTGACGGATCCTTCAAGATGCTCAGATTGGGGCTCGATATTCCAAACGGCATGGAACCGCAGATCGTTATCCCCGGGGGAGTGTGGCAGGGATCGAGATTACTACCTGGCGGTGAGTTTGCCCTCTTAGGTGCGACCATGGCACCTGGCTTTGATCCTGCTGACTATGAACACGGCCATAGAGAAGATCTGACGAGATTCTGCCCCGGAGCCCGAGATCTCATCGCGGCGCTTACACGCGAGTAGCCCGGCGGCCGTCAGGAAGCAGCCTGCTCTACCTCGTGAGAACCACCCGCTGGGTCCGGCGAACCGATCCCGCCTGCATCGTCACGAAATAGACTCCCGCCGCGGCAGGTCTCCCGTCAGCTGCCATGCCGGACCAAACCGCAGTATGGACGCCGGGAGCAAACGTGCCGCTTGCCAGCGTCGCGACCAGACGGCCCCGCACGTCCAACACGGAAAGAGCAACTTCCCTCTGGCTTGCCACGAGGAATTGAATCTGCGTCTCGCTGCAGAACGGATTGGGCTGCGGATTGAAGAGAGCGGCCGGCTGGCTGGAGACGACCAAGTCTTCGCCAACCCCTGCGCCGCAGTTGACTTGCCGATAGATAGCATAGACGATCCAGTCACCGGTAACGCCGAGCGTGCGGGCATCGTACCAGCCTCCAGGGACGGCATATACCACGTTCTTACCGGGCTGGCAGCCGTTGCCGTCGTGAATCATGCTGGGGGCGAACGGATCTCCGGCATTGGCGTTCAGGAACTCAAGAGTAACCGTGAACGGTCCCGAACTGATCGTGATTTCCCCGGAAAGTGGCTCCAAGTTGAATTCATTGATGTACCCATCATTGAGGACCGGGCCGGGCAAAGAGAAAATGGGCGTGCCGAGATTGGGAAGCCCTGCAGCATAAATGTGGATGGCTTCCTCCAAGGACTGCGGTGCTCCGCCATACTGCGATGCCCAGCCTATGCCGACACGCAGGATCTCGATGGGATAATGCCCAGCGGGCGCCTGGAGGACAGCACCGGCTTCCTCTCCCTGTGCAAAGCAGGGGCATATGACGGACCCGCCGCCCGTGTAGTTCTTGAGGGGAGCCTCCTCGGGACAGCTGCTGGGCGCCGCGAGAGCCGCAACTGCCACTGCGGTTATGAGCGATAGACACAGTGTCACTGAGCCGAACACTCGCCAACAAGAGTAGCTTTGTCTCATCGAATACCCTCCTTGTGTCGCGCCTGTTCTACAGCAAGCGAGTCCCGTCGCGCCTGAACTCACAGACCCATCATACCATAGCGAGCGCCGACGTTCAAGGTCACCGCTCGAAATACTGCCCGACTGCAATCAGGACATGGTATAGGGCTCCGAAGACCACGATCATCCGAGCCATTCTCCTGAAATTCTTCCTGAGTACAACCAGCCTGCCGATAGGGAACGGCCAGGTAAGGAGGGACACGTCGGTCCCTGAATCCCTGTTGCCTCAAGTAAAAAAGTATCTGAACGGGTATTCGTTGCCTCACAAATAAATGTATTTGAAATGATTCCGATCGGGGCGGGTTAGGAGACAGCCGCATGAGCCACATCCTCCAGGGTTTCTTGGGTCGTCAGGG
>JAZDEY010000048.1:0-82938 GCA_043808325.1 Candidatus Eiseniibacteriota bacterium | reverse complement strand
TTCACCTTTCCCTTGATTCTACGTCCTACCACTCCCATACTCATCTTAGGCTCCTTTCCCTGGCCCTTGTGGCCGTTTGCCAACTCCACAATACCAGGTACTGGAGCCGTCTTAAATCTCAACTAACTTTGGCACACCCTCCAACCTCGGGCTTTCCTCGCTGCGGTTTGCCTCGTCCCTGGTTTCCGCCGGCGCCGGCGGCATCGCCACGAGCGCCGATGGGGATCTCGAGGTCGTCATAGGCAAGGGCGTGATCAAGAACGATGCCTACCTGCTTGTGTTCGATTTAGCGGGCCCCGTGCGCGCAACTGTGGGTGAGGGGGAGAAGATGTTCAGCATATCCCCTCGTCAGTTAGCGCTCGGCGATTTCGTCGAAGTGTCCATCCGCCACAACGGTGGTGGCCTGCCCGAGAATCTCGCAATAGCGCGAGTGGTTGAGGGAGAGCCACATCCTCTCGGCTCCTTCCTGGATACCAGCAGGCAGCGAGTCATTTCCTACGTGGACAGCTTCGGTGAGTTCGCCCTGTTCAGGGGAGATGAAATCGCAAGCACGCCGCTTGGCACCCCGAGCCTCGGGCTCTTCCGGAATTATCCAAATCCCTTCAGTGAGAATACGACCATTGTATATGACGTGATGCAGGCGGGAGATGCCATGCAGAACCTTATCCGCGTCAGGCTGAACCTTGTCACAGCCGAGGGAAGACTGGTGAGGCAGTTGTGGGAGGGCGATGTGGTCCGCGGCATGCATCGCCTAGATTGGGATGGGACCGACTCCCGAGGGAAAAAGGTTGCGAGCGGCGTCTATTATCTCAGGATTGAGACCGGCGTCGGCGGCGCCACCCAAAAACTGATAATCGTAAATTAAAGCTTGCAATTCCGGAAGGCTCCGGCTTAAATTGCTCGACGTGTGAATTCGCAGTTCAATCGTAATCTCAGCCAAGCTTGGAAGCATGAGAGCACGAATAGCGTACTACATTGTCAAATTCTTTGTGATAGCCTGCGTGGGCCTGTCAATTCTCTTGATCTTCAGACCCCACCAGCCTGTGATCGAGCGTGAGCCTGTTCCACCTGCCAAGACCGAGATTACCCAGAAAAGCGTAGAGGACACCCTCTCGCGCGGGGAGTCGCTCTATGCCTCGCTCCTCTCCAAGGGGATAGCGGCCTCCAAGGCCCTCAATGTGATTGCGGCTTTGGGCAAGAGGCTCAATCTGAGGTCCTGCGGCACCGGGGACTCTTATACCGCTTCGATTGACGAGACGGGAACGATAGTCTCGCTCCTCTACAGAAAAGGATTCAAGCAGCTCTTCAAGGTACACAGCGATTCCCTGGGATATGTGGTTAGCCAAGGCCAGGTGGAACCCGTGGGAGTTACCAGGCGAGTGGAGGGAGTGCTCAAGTCCTCGCTGTGGGACGCTTTTGCCGACGTGGGTGAGGATCCTCGCATCGCGCTCAAGCTAGCTGATGTCTTCGCATGGGAGATCGACTTTGTGACCGATCCCAGGGTCGGCGACACCTTCACCATAGTCTTCGACGAGCTGCAATACCCGAGCGGCGAGGTGGAGATAAGCGACATTCTCTGCGCCAAGTATGTCAATGCCGGCGATGAGCACTTGATCTTCAGGTTCGAAGACGAAGCGGGAGATCCCAGCTACTACGACTACGACGGCAACTCCGCCAGACGGGTCTTCCTCAAGTCGCCGCTCAGCTACCGGCGCATTTCGAGCTTCTTCTCCAACAGCAGATTCCACCCGATCCTGAAGACGTATAGGCCGCATCTTGGCGTGGATTACTCGGCGCCCCGCGGCACGCCGATCGTGTCGATAGGTGATGGCCGCGTGGTCGAGGCCGGCTGGAACGGCGGCTTCGGCAATTATGTCGAGGTACGGCACAACGGTACCTACACCTCCTGTTACGGTCATCTTTCGGGTTATGCCCGCGGCATACGAAGCGGGGCACGAGTGAACCAGGGGGACGTGATCGGCTATGTCGGATCGACCGGTCTTTCAACCGGACCCCATCTCGATTTCCGGATCAAGAAATTCGGCTCCTATGTAAATCCCCTTAACATAGACTGCCCACGCGCCGAGCCGGTGAGCGCCGAACACAGGCAGGACTTCTATGGGGTGAGGGATACCCTGCTTGGCGCGCTGAGCTACCGGGAACTCGCGGCCGTTGCAACTCGATAGTCCGTCGGTGTGCTGGCCCTCGTAGCTTAGCGTACCCGGTACGATGCTTGCCGGCCGAACCTGTGGACCGAGCATCGCGCGTGAGGCGGCTTGCGGCAGTTCGCGGGCCTGTGAGGCATCGGAGGTATCGAGCGATGGCTATGAGAAATCTGGAACGGCTTCATGCTTCGGTACGGGTGGATGTCGAAGCCTATTGTGCGAGGCTGCTGGGAGCACTCGGCGCGAGCGTTAAAGCGATTTCGGTATATGGCAGCGCCACGGGTCCCGATTTCATTCCCAAGAAGTCCAACATCAATCTGGTCGTAGTTGTAGGAAATCTTGCGACCGGATCTCTTGCCTGCATCCTGGATGTAGTCGCGATGGGCAGGAGGCGGCGGATCGTTCCCCCGCTGCTGGTTACTCCGGACTATATCAAGTCGTCGCTGGATGTTTTCCCCATAGAGTACCTTGAGATCAAGGACAGCCAGGTCCTGCTGTACGGCGATGATTTCTTCTCAACGATCGAAGTCGGACGGGATTACCTCAGGCTGGAATGCGAATCCCAGCTGCGTGCGGCGGCCCTTAGAACGCGGCAAGGCTATCTGGAGCTCGGTGCCAAGCGGAAGGGCGCCGAGCAGGTTCTGCATACTTCGGTGACCTCGCTGATTCCGGTTCTTAAGGCGATGCTCCGGCTCAAGGGTGGGGAGATCCCCCTGAGAAAAACCGAGGTGGTAGAGACGGTGGGTAAAGTCTTTGGTGCCGATACCAAGACCTTTAGTGCTGTGCTTCGTGACAGATCGGGAGATGAAAGAATCGACGGCAAGAACGCACATCGCGTGCTTGCCACATATATTGACGACGTGGAGAACCTCACCGGCCTGCTGGATCAGCTTTAGGATGGATGGCACCCGAACATGAATCGAACAAGGCTTGTTTCAGTCCTGCTGCTGGCGACTATCCTTTCGCTCGGGATCATCTACACCCCCGCACTCCTTGAAGCGCGCGGCCAGAAGCCCAGCCTCCCAAGCCCGGTTGGGATGGTCAATGACTTTGCCGACATTTTATCCCCACGCGCCGAGGCAACGATCACCAGGATTGCCGAAGAGGTCAAGGCCAAGACCGGAGCCGAGATCGTGGTAGCCACGACTAAGACCACGGGCGGCGAGGCCATAGAACCCTATTCGGTCAGGCTCTTCATGGACTGGGGGATCGGGGAGAGGGGCAAGGACAACGGCATCCTGATACTGGTGGCTGTCGAGGATCACCAGATGTGGATCAAGACCGGCTACGGCCTTGAGGGCGCGATCCCCGATGCGGACGCCCACCTGATCTATCGCGAGGTCCTTCTACCGGGCTTCAGACGAGGGCAATACGACCAGGCGCTTGTCACGGCAGTTAACATGATTGCGGATCGGGTCCTGAGGGAGAGCGGTCAGGCGTACGCCTACGGCGATTCGGTGCCCGAGAACCTTGTGCTTGGAGGTGGTGGCGGGGAACGTGATCGAAGTGGCGGTGTGGGGTCGCCGGTGCGCCTCGTATTCGGCATGCTTGTTTTCCTGTTGACCCTGGTTGTCGTCATTGTATCGTTTGCTTCGCGGTTTGGATATCGAAGTGGGCGGGGTGGCGGCTTCTGGATCGGAGGCCTTGGCGGTTCGTCAGGGGGAGGGTTCGGTGGCGGATTCGGTGGATTTGGCGGTGGGTCCTGTGGGGGAGGTGGCGCCGGCGGCGGGTGGTAAAGGCCGGCAAGCGAAGACGGACGGGCGCATGCGTGAGCACGTGTACTCAATTGTGGAGTGTGATCAGCAAATGGAGGTGACCGGATGAGAGCAGCGGGTGCCTGGATAAGCATAGCAATCCTGGCGGCCATAGTACTGGGGTTTGTGGGATGGTACGTCAGTGGGCTCAACCGGGTGGTCAGGCTTCACGAAACCGTGAGCGAGAAGTGGGCGCAGGTCGAGACGATGCTCCAGCGGCGGAACGATCTGATTCCGAACCTCGTTAACACCGTGCAGGGCTATGCCGCCCATGAAAAGGGCCTCTTCGAGGAGATCACGAGGCTTAGGAGTCAGTGGGGCCAGGCAACGACCGTCCAGCAGAAGATAGACAATGCCCGTGCGATGGATCAGGCACTGGGGCGGCTGATGGTTGTCGTGGAAAACTACCCCGAGCTTAAAGCTGTCGAGAATTTCCAGACGCTGATGGCCCAGCTTGAGGGCGCCGAGAATCGGATCTCGACCGAGCGCGTCCGATACAATGATGCCGTGCGCGCCTTCAATACCTATATCCGCGAGGTCTTCGGCAAGTTCTTCGCAAAGCGGCGAGGCTTAACCCAGCCCATGCCTTACTTTGAATCTGCTCCGGGTGCGGAGAAGGTTCCCGAGGTGAAGTTCTAGCGGCGGGCCTCAAGGGTCGGTCGCGGCGTTCCGGCAAGGAGATCGTCATATGCCCTCTGGGTCTCGGTCACCATTTTCTCCAGAGTGAGATTAGCCTCGAAAAATCTCCTGCCCTTGGCTCCCATTGCCTGCCTGAGATCGGGCCGGCGCAGCAGGGTGAGCATCTTCTCTGCCAGGGGCTCGGGTTTGCCCGGCGGCGTCAGGAAACCGGTCACGCCGTCATCCACGAGTTCGACGTTCCCGCCTATCGCCGTGGCCACAACAGGTTTGGCCATACCCATGTACTCGGCGATGCTGTTTGAGAGCCCCTCGCTGTACTCGGCGTGGGAGGCCAGCGCGCAGACGTCGAACTGCCTTACAAGATCGAGAACGTCGCGCCGGTGACCCAGGAAGAGCGTTCTCGGATGTATGCTGAGTTCCCTTGCGAGAGATTCATATTCCGGTCGCTTGTTCCCTTCCCCCACGATCACGGCTATGGCCTCCGCCTCCTCGCGAAAGACGATTGCGAGGGCCCGCAGAAGAGTGGGGTAGTCCTTGAGATAGCTCAGATTAGCGACGTGGCCGATCAGCGGGACCTGCTCGGGAAGCCCGAGATCGGTCCTTGATTTCCGCTGGGCGAGATCGAAGTCGGCGGGCTCATAGCCGTTATAGATGATCCTGGTCTTGCTCCTGCCGGGGTAGTGGCTGAAATAGTAATCCGCACCGGCCTTGGAATTGGAGATTATGCAATCCGCAATCAAGAAAGCGAATCTCTCGCTGATGTCGCTCAGGCGTCTCCGGGGGCCGGCTATCCTTATCGTGGCTATAACACGGGCGCCGGCAAGTTTCCCGCCGACCGCACCGTAGAATCCCGGAAGGCCAAGATACCCGTGAACGATGGAAATGTGCTCGCGCGCTATGAGGTTCCGCAGCTTCCATGCGACGGCAAGGTCCCATCGCCAGCTTCTCCCGACGTGGTCGACCCGGACGCCCATCTCGGCCGCCCGTTCAGCCACCGGTCCGCCCGACTCGAGACAGACCAGAACAGGCGTGAATCTCTGCCGATCGAGGCCCCGGAAGAGCTCCAGGAGCTGCCGCTCGGCGCCCCCGATGAAGCCTATGTCGTGGGCGACATAGAGTACGTTCGCGGGTCGATTTCCTGCTGGGCCTTCTGCCATCAAGCCGTCCTATCTTAATTGTGCCTGGCCAAACGTGTCACATCTTATACCATCGGGCGCGGGGTTGCCAGAGCTTAATGGGTACCCGGGTCGGGACCATAAGGCGCCAGTTACGGCGTCGCCGGGCCGTCAGATTTTCATCTTCTGCCACTTGCCGCCGCGGAACCTCAGGAAGAAGGTGATGCCGAGTGCTATTATGTAGAGCGTCGCACCCGCCCAGGCTCCCACAACGCCAAACTTGAGGACGACGGCGCTGAGATAGGCCAAGGGTACGAACATCCCCCAGACATAGCCAATCCCGACGATCATTGTCCACAAGGTATCGCCCGCCCCTCGCAAACAGCCGTTACTTATGATACCGATTCCATCGAATATCTGGAACAGGGCGGCCATCCTCAGGATCGGAGTCCCGATTCGAATGACCTCGGGATCAGAGTTGATCAGTGAAATGAGCTTGTCCGGGATTGCCGCGAAAGCCAGGGCCATACCCGCCGTATAAAGCAGGCCAAGCCGGGTCGCCGATCGAGCGCTGCGGATCGCAAAGTGAGTATCCTTCGAACCGATATACTGACCCACAAGAGTCGTTGCGGCGATTGACATGCCGACGATCGGCATGAAGGAGAGTGACATGAATCGTATGGCCACCTCACTTGCCGCCACTCCCATGGTGCTGATCCTGGCGATTACGGCGTAGAAAACGATGAAGCCCCCCTGGTCGAGAAACCACTGGACGCCTATGGGGACGCTGATGCGGACCAGTCTTCTCAGGGCACCGAGATCGGGCCGCCAGTGGGCCCGAGTCGCATATCGCGTAGAGTTTTTCTTCGACAGGAAGATCGACAGAAACATTGCTGTGCCCACGCCGGTCGCGAAGACCGTGCCGATCGCCGAACCGTTGGTGCCGAGGCGCGGGAATCCCAGCTTGCCGAATATGAGACAGTAATTGGCGAGGATGTTGATGCCATTGGCCACCAGCGTGACCTTAAGCGGCGTCATGGTATCACCCATGCCCCGGAGAAACGCGGAAAAGCACATCCAGGAGACCATGAAGATGCCTCCCAGCAGCCTGATCCTCAAGAATGACGAGGCAATCTCCTGGACCTCCGCACTGGCGCCCATCAGCCTGACGAAGTGGGGGCTAAAGATGCTCATTACGGCGAGGAAGATGCCCGATGCGATCGCCAGGTGTATGCCCTGCCAGGTCATCTTGCCCACGTTCCGGTAACGCCCGGCGCCGAAGTCCTGCGCCACAAAGGTGTTGACCCCGTTTACGAGGCCAATGAAGAACGTGAAAAGGCCCCACACGAGAGTGCCGGCGATGCCGACGCCTGCCAGCTGGACCGGTCCCAGCCTGCCCACCATCACGGCGTCGACGAAGGTCAGCATGGTCTGGCCGACCATGGTGAGTACTGCGGGATAAGCCAGGTACCATACCTCAGCGTAGCCGCCCTTTTTGTGGTCGGGAAAGACGCGCCGCACGGAATACGATTCGGTTATCTGGCTATCGATCAACTCAGACAACTACTGCCCCCCAAAAACAGGGACACACCCCATTTTCTGCCTCCGCGCCGTGTCAAGACCGGGGATACGTCCCATTCCATTTCCCACGCTTCCCGGGGAATCCCCCGCAAGCGGTCTTGCCCCTAATTTCGGTCACGTAGCGCGCTTTGTCAATTGACCGTGCCGATCTCGTTTGGTAGATTGATACATCAGTGTGCTTTTGTGAACACTTAGCAGATGCGTGATGAGGGAGGAGAGAAATGTTGGTAAAGATCGACGGAAATAGCCTGACCATCGAACAGGTGCATGAGGTCGCGCGTAACCATGCGAGAGTGGCGCTTACCGATAAGGCCAGGCGCGCGGTTGTGAAGTGCAGACATACGGTCGAGGACCTGGTGCGTGAAGGCCAGATGATCTATGGCGTCACGACCGGCATCGGGGAGCTGGCGCGGGTCAGGGTGTCCCCCGAGATGGGTAAGGAACTTCAGCGCCGGATCGTCTACAGCCACTCAGCCGGCGTCGGCAAGTTCTTCGAGGAAGATGAGGTCAGGGCGGCGATGCTCCTCAGGGCGAACGTGATCGCCAAGGGCTATTCGGCCGTCCGGCTCAGCACTGTCCAGACCTTGATCGGTATGCTCAACCGCAATGTGATACCGGCAATCAATGAGAAGGGCTCGGTCGGCACCAGTGGGGATCTATCCCCGCTTTCCCAGATGGCGGAGGTGGTGATGGGCGAGGGGAGGGCCTTCTACAAGGGAAAGATGGTGAGCGGCAAGGAAGCCCTCAAGAAGGCCGGGCTCAAGCCGGTCACCTTAAGTTTCAAAGAAGGCCTGGGGCTGATTAACGGATCGCAGATGTTCACCGGCTGCGGAGCCTTGCGGCTCTATGATTCCTACCGGGTTTTCAAGACTGCGATGATCGCAAGCGCGATGAGTGCGGACGCTCTGAGGACTCCTCCGAGAGCATTCGACCCGCGAGCGCACATGGTGAGGGCATACAATGGCCAGAATACCGTGGCCGGAAATATGAGGCGGCTCCTCAAGGGTTCGAAACTTGCAAGCGCTGGCGGCAAGGTCCAGGACGCCTACAGTCTGCGCTGCATTCCCCAGATCTACGGGCCTTCGCTTGACGCCCTGCATTACATCAGGCAGCAGATCGAGATCGAGATGAATTCGGCGGCCGACAATCCGCTCTTTTTCGCTGCCGACCGCGAGCAGGTGGCGTGCGGCAATTTCCACGGCCAGCCTGTTGCCCTGGTGCTAGATCTCCTTGCGATAGCGATGAGCGAAGTCGGGGGCTTGAGTGAACGCCACATCAACCGGCTGCTGAATCCCAATCTCAATGTTGGGCTACCGGGCTTCCTGGTAAAGGGCGAAGGTCTTAACTCGGGGCTTATGGTTGCACAGTACACCGCGGCTTCGCTGTGCTCCGAGAACAAGCTGCTCTCGCATCCGGCGATCGTAGATAACTTCAGCATGGCTGCCGACCAGGAAGACCACGTGTGCATGGGCCCGATCGCCGCGCGCAAGGCAAAGGAGATCATCTGGAACGTCGTCCATGTGCTCGCTATCGAAATGATGAGCGCGGCCCAGGCTCTGGACTTCAGGGAAGAGGTGCCTGGTGTGGGACCTTTCGCTGCACACCAGGAAATCCGCAAAGTTGTCAAGCCGCTCAAGAAGGACCGGGTAATGTATTACGATATTCAGGCGATAGCCAAGAAGATATCGAGCTGGGAAATCCTTGATGCCGTCGAGGCGAAAGTAGGGGCGTTGGATCTCTTCTGGCGAAAGCGCTAGACTGTGGCACGCATTGGTGCTCAAGCCGTCAGCAAGTGGAGGCATGAAGCCATGCGAACAATGAGAACGCTCTGGGCGGCCTTGTTTGCAGCAAGCCTTTTGGTCACGCTTCAGTGCGGGGAGGACAAGGGCCCGGGTCCATCGCCCGAGCAGCTTGTCGTTACTCCGGATTCCGTCACTCTCGCTGCCAGCTCCTCACAGGAGTTCGTCGCGACTTATGGCAGCGAGACCCCGCTGGTCGACTGGTACGTCGAGGGAATCCAGGGTGGAACTCCCGGCAAGGGGATGATAACGCCGGAGGGGCTCTATACCGGCCCGCACGCGGTTCCACCGGGTGGCTACGTCACGCTTCGCGCCAGGGCGGTTGCGGACACCACGCTTGAGGGTTCTGCCTGGATAACGATAGTGTTGCCCCAGGACGAGCCATATGTGGTCGTATCTCCTGAGACAGCTCCGGCATCACCCGGGGATACGGTGGACTTCTCGGCTATCGTCTCCTACTGTGACCCCGATAGCGTGATCTGGTCGGTCATACCCGTGTGGGGCGATCCGGTATCGGTCGGGGGCATCTCACCCCGCGGCAAGTATGTCGCGCCCGCCACGACCGACATGGACTTTGCCGTTCTCGTAAAGGCGACCAGCCTCACCTGCCCGGAGAAGGCAGGTATCGCTCGGGTTACGGTCTATGCACCGGCGAGAGAGTTCAGCATCGAAATGGAGGATTTCACTGAGAGCCATAATATTGGCGGCTTTTCGATCATTGGTGGGGAGTGCAATGGCGCAAGCGGCGGCAAGGCCGTCGATGGAATGGATCGTGAGGGTGAGTGGATCAAAGTGCCGGTGCGCATCCCCGTGTCGGGTGCCTATCAGGCCTTTCTGCAATACCAGGCCGGAGTCGGCGATACCATGGAAGTCTCGATCGAGATAGTTGGTTGTGGGTCCCCGGATCCAAGCGCCGTGTTTGACGTTGACCACGGCGCAGAGATTGGTTGACAGACTCCATATATTGAGGCTGCCGGGCGCAGCCCGATCGACCTTACAGCCGGCGACTGCGTGCTCAAGCTGATCCTTGTCGCCGGTCCCGAGGCAAGAATGGATAGGGTGCGCTTCGTTCCCGTCACTCTGGCAACGGGGAGAACAGCCCGCCGCTGACGAGCAGCTGACTAGCCGCGGACGCTTCACTGACGCACAAGAGCCTGCCAAGAGATATCTAAATGGCAACGAGGCCTCTGGGAGGGGTGGTGAGAGCCCGTAAGCTAGCCTGGTGTCTTCTTATCCTCGCGGGCGGAGTGTGCTCGCCTCTGCCTCATACTCACACACACAGCCCCTCGGTGCCGGGCCTCGCGGGGCAAGTGCTAGGCGAATCTAAGTGCTATCTTACCCAGCTTCATCTCCACGGGCACTCCAACCACAACGGGAACACGCTGCCGGCGTCGATGGAATCGCAGTCTTCGGAGGCCGCCAAGAACGGCTTCGACGTGATCTGGTGGACCGATCATGCCCAGATCTATGAGACTTTCGAGGATCTCAAGATTGACTTTGGCTCGGCGCAGATTGCGATCGGTTTCAATTCCGTATTCCTTGGGGGCCGCCTGGGACGGGATCTCGCGGCTCTTGCGGTCGATAGACCCGATAGCGGCTGGTACGCCAACCTGGAAGATGGAGGCTTGTCCATCAAGCTCCAGACCGAACCGGGAACCCGGGATTTCGAGGCGATAACCCTCACGCCCGTCTCGAGGGTGGGCAAGGTCCGCACCAACAGTTTCTGCCGTCCCGTCACGAGCGGCCTCAAGCTGCTTGCCTGGCTGGATGCCGATCAACCGGGCCCCGATGCCTACATCAGGTTCTGCTTCGATTTCTCCTGGCACCCTATGGGTCAGCATCACGTGAGGTTCGACCTGATCGCGCCGGGAGAGACGCCCGGCGAGCCGGAAGCCGGTGACA
This sequence comes from Candidatus Eiseniibacteriota bacterium, assembly GCA_043808325.1. Lineage (GTDB taxonomy): Bacteria > Arandabacterota > Arandabacteria > Arandabacterales > Arandabacteraceae > JAZDEY01. The sequence continues at coordinate 71,983 of JAZDEY010000048.1, read as the reverse complement.
CAACGGTCGTCCGGCAACTGAGGGTGACCGGCCGCTCCACGCCGATCGTCTTCGATCTGGCCGAGGCCCTGGCGCCCCTTCGAGCGGGTAACGACAATACGCTCAGTTCCTTCAGTATCCAAATGGGCGCCCGTAATGGGAAGTCGATATCGGTTAGACTGGACAGCCTTGTGCTCCGAAGCGACCAACCTATGGGCGAAAACCAGTATCGGGTTATCGATCACCTCGCCCGCCGCTACTCCGGCGACCTGGGGATCACGGAGTACGTGGGAGTCGAGATAGGTCTGTTCCATCTTCCCGTGCTGCCGCATATGAATGCGTACTACCCGGACAGCACCAGGAACTTTGGCGGCATCGGTCTTGACAGGAACATGAGACGTGACCTCTGGGTCAACGAGGTTCATAAGAGGGGCGGGCTGGTCTCCTTCAACCACCCCTTTGGCGCGCATCGCAACCCCATGAAGCGGACCCCGGCAGGCCGTCAGGGGTTCGGCGAACCGGCGGGTGCGGGAGAGACGGCTGAAAGCCGGAATGAGCAGCCGGCCGGCAGTGCAGAAGAATACGAGGGTGAAACGACAGGGCGTTCGCCGCGGGTGCGGGCGATGGGTGGTTCCGCCGTGACCGAAGACCAATTCTGGGAAGTCGCAACGCCGCTCCTCGAATACAAGGGACTCGGCGCCGATATGCTGGAAGTCGGCTACCTCTTTCGAGGCATAGGTTCGCTTGACGATCACCTGAGATTGTGGGATCTTGCCCTCGCGAATGGCATTCGGCTGGTGGGAACAGGCACGAGCGACAGCCACGGTGGTGTCTGGGGGCCGGACATGCTGCCCAATCCGTTCGCATCCTGGATCTGGGCCGAGAGCAGGGGAGCGGACGATCTGCTCGCAGCGATCAGGGCGGGGCACATGGCTTTTGGCGACCCGTTCCTGTGGAAGGGTAAGTTCGCCTTCGGGGTTGAGAGTGTGATGATGGGGGATACGCTCGTAGTCGATGCTCCGCGCGAGGTTAGGGGTTGGATCTTCATGGAACCGATGCCCGATAGCGTGGACGTCAGGCTGGTTCAAGTGAGCCTGAAGCCGGGCAGGGAGATTGAGAAGACCCGGTCCGGGCCGATCCAATACCGGGGCGGCGCCATACCGATTCAAGTTGACCGGCCTTGTTTCATCCGCGCCGAGATCTATGGCCGGGGCGGCACGCCCCTGGTCTTCAGCAATCCGGTGTTCCTCGTGCCAACGGCCACGTATGGCGCGAGTCCCAAGATCGACGCTCTCGCCAAGGCTGTAGCTGAGGCGAGCCCCAAAGATCGGGATAAAATCGTATCGGACTTCATCACCAAGCATCGCGACCGCTTCCCTTTGGTCGAAGACAGTCTGATCACCTTTGTTTATCGTGGTCGGGTGGGCTCGCGGGTCTGCGTGCCCTCGGACCTCAACCGCTGGGACACCGGCGCGGACCAGATGCAGCGGCTTGATGAGACCGATCTCTACTATCGCACGCTGGCGCTCCCCCTGGATGCCCGCATCGACTACAAGTTCTATGTGGATAATGCCTGGATGCTCGATCCTTTAAATCCGAAGACCGTGAGAGGCGGGTTCGGAGATAACTCGGCTTTCAGCATGCCGGATTATAGGGAGCCGTGGGAGATTGCCTATGTTGATTCGATCAGGCACGGCACAATCGAGACTCACGAGTTCCGGAGCAAGATCATTTCGAACACCAGGAAGATCCAGGTGTACCTGCCGGCAGGGCCCAAGCCGACCCACAGCATTTTCGTCCAGGATGGCGGTGAGTACATCACCCTGGGCTCCATGGTCAACGTGCTTGACAATCTTATCGCGGCGGGCTTCATTCCGCCGGTGGTTGCCGTCTTCATCGATCCGGTCGACCGAAACTCCGAATACTGGCTCAACAAAGCCTACGAACAGATGGTGGTCGACGAGATTCTGCCCTTCGTCCGAGCCAAATATGATGTCGCGCGCGATCCCGCGAAGACGGCAATCGTGGGAGCCTCCCTGGGTGGCGAGATATCGGTAATGATCGCCTTCGACCATCCGCAGGTCTTCGGCAAGTGCGGCTCGCAATCCGGGGCCTTCGCCATAGAAGAGGGACGACTGATTGAAGCCGTCAAGGGCGCGGCAAAGCGACCCCTCGACTTCTATTTGGACTGCGGCACATTCGGCGATCTTGTCGATGAGAACCGAACCTTGAGGGATACACTCGTTGAGAAGGGCTATACGCTAGAGTACAAAGAGTTCAATGAGGGTCATAGCTGGGGCAACTGGCGAGCTCACATCGACAACATGCTCATCTTCTTCTGGGGAAGAAGGCAATGAAGCCTCAGGCGCCGCGGGGTCCTTGGGTTGTGCCCGCCGGGCAGCAGCCTCATCAACAGGTAATGTGCCGATGACTCAGTTCGCAAGACCGGGAGTGGTCGTCAGCCGATGTCTCGAGTTCGATCGTTGCAGGTACGACGGGGCTATGATCTCGAGTCCTGTAGTCAGCGCCCTCAAACCCCACGTGGACTTCACTCCAGTCTGTCCCGAGGTCGAGATCGGACTGGGAGTTCCCCGCGCTCCCATACGCATCGTTGCGGCCGGTCGCGAGCGAAGGCTTGTTCAGCCGTCAACCGGGAAGGATCTGACGGTCAAGATGGAGGGCTTCGCATCATCGTATCTGAGTTCGGTCGGTGATGTGGGTGGCTTCATCCTCAAGTACAGATCGCCTTCCTGCGGGATCAAGGAAGTGAAGGTCTTTCAATCCGCCGAGAGCAAAACGCCGGCGGGCAAGGGGGCTGGTTTCTTTGGTGGGGCCGTGCTTGCCTCATTCGGTGGTCTTCCAGTGGAGGATGAGGGACGTCTCCTCAACTTTCGGATTCGCGAGCACTTTCTTACGTGCACCTTCACTCTCGCAGCTTTCCGTCAGGTGGCGGCCGCCACGTCGATGCGCGAGCTGGTTCGGTTTCAGGCTGAGAACAAGCTTCTGCTTATGGCATACAACCAGAAAGAGATGAGGGCGCTCGGTCGGATTGTCGCGAATCCGGACAAGAAGGGAATCGCTGCGGTCCTGGATGACTATGCCCTTCATCTTCGCAAGGCACTCGCTACGGCGCCCAGATACACTTCATGCGTCAACGTCCTGATGCACGCTCTCGGCTACTTTTCAGACGGGCTCTCGAAGGAGGAGAAGGCCTACTTCCTAACCGCGCTGGAGGATTACCGCCAGGAGAGGACGCCGCTGAGCGTTCCGGTCGGCATAGTCAAGTCCTATATCGTGCGGTTCGGCCAAGCCTACCTGGCGCAACAACGTTTCTTCGAGCCTTACCCCCAGGATTTGGTAAAGATCACCGACTCGGGAAAGGGCAGGGATCTTTAGACATCAAGACAATCACCGCGGGTGGACAGGGTTCTCGCGATGGTCGGCGAAGATGAGTAGCCTTAAGCGCAGAAAATACTCGACCGGCAATGAATCGGGTTCCTCAACCGGGGGCGATGGCGGATGAAGCGGCTGAATTGGCAGGTCCGACTGGGGGTTATACTGGTCCTTGCGTCGGCGATTCTCTACATAGTTCACTATGCCGTGTTCAGGGACGTCCACTACCTCTTCTTCTACTTGCTGCATGACATTGCCTTCGTTCCCATCGAGGTCCTGCTGGTCACCTTGATTATCCAACAACTGCTGAGCGAGCGGGAGAAGCGCTCGCGGCTTGAGAAGCTCAACATGGTGATCGGTGCGTTCTTCAGTGTGGTCGGAACGAGGCTGCTGGTCTATCTCTCCGACTTCGATCCCGAGCTTCAAACCGTTCGAAAGGATCTGATTGTCCGACAGAACTGGACTGACAGGGAGTTCGAGACCGTGGCGGCGGGTCTAAGGAAGTATGACTATGGGGTCGACATCCGAAGGATCGACCTCGAGCACCTGCGGGATCTGCTAACGGCCAACCGGGATTTCATGGTCCGGCTTCTGGAGAATCCGACCCTGCTAGAGCACGAAACCTTCACAGAGCTCCTGAGAGCGGTGTTCCACGTGACCGAGGAACTGGAGAGCAGGCCGGAGTTCCGCACGCTTCCGGGTACCGACTTTGCGCACCTCGCCGCCGATATCAAGCGTGCCTACGGACGGCTGGTGAGCGAGTGGCTGGATTACATGAGGTATCTCAAGTTGAATTATCCATACCTGTTCTCTCTGGCGATGCGGACCAATCCGTTCGATCAGGAGGCATCACCGATAGTGAGGGTTTGACGCACTAATCGCTTGACACAAACGTTCGGGACGTGTTACAAGGAGAGCACCAAACCAAGGGTTGACAAAGGAACCGGAGGTGGAGTATATGGCATCCAAGAAGTTGATGGGTATGCTGAACATGGCGATCGCAAGGGAAATCCAGGTCGCGGTCCAGTATATGTGGCAGCACGTTCAGTGGAGCGGCGTGAAGCATTTCGCCGTGAAGGACGAGCTCAAGAGTGTAGCGGTCCAGGAAATGAAGCACGCCGAGACAATAGCCGAGCGGCTCTATTACTTCGGGGGCATCCCGACCACAAAGCCGGACCCTATCTTCGTCGGCAAGACTCTTAAGGAGATGATCGCTCGCGACAAGAAAGACGAAGAGAGCGCAATCAAACTTTACAAGCAGATCATCGAAGTGGCCAGAAAAGATGGCGATGAGGTCACCAGGTTGATGTTTGAGAACATCCTGAGTGACGAAGAAGGCCATCACGACACCTTCATAAGCCTTCTCGAGGAAATATAGACCCGGGATCCTTGCAAGGGGTCCCCGACGCGCAGCAAAATCCGAGAAAAGGATTTCTTGGGTTAGACGGGCGGGAGCAATCCCGTCCGTTTCTTGTTTAGGTTTCAAAAGCCTCGCAGTCGGAGTATACTTGGGCCGGTGCCGGCTAGGACTGCTCAGTTCCTGGCTGTGCAAATAGCCAGGTTCGTGTGAGGGCATCGTCGAATGAGCGAGTGTGAGATCCGTCCGATCGCTGCGGAAGAGACGCGACTGCTGCGACACTTGATCCTCCGACCTCACCAAGCACCCGAGACACTGGTCTACCCAGGCGACCTCGAGCCTGAGAGTCTACACACAGGAGCGTTTGTGGACGGTAGACTCGCGGGGATCGCATCGGTAGTCCATAGACCGATGCCCGGGGGGACCGACGAAGCCGGCTGGCAGCTCCGCGGGATGGCGGTGCTGCCGGAATTCCGTCGCAAAGGCTACGGGGAAGCGATGGTTCGCGCATGCATTGCCCATGTTGCCCGCGAGGGCGGCACGATCCTGTGGTGCAATGCCCGCAAGCCGGCCGTTCCCTTCTATGAGTCTCTCGGATTCGCTGTCGAGGGTAAAGAGTTCGAGGTCCCAACCACGGGGCCGCATTTTGTCATGTGGCGCACGGTTTGTTCAGAGGACCGAACGAGGGGGAGCCAATGATCGATAGTACAGCCCAGACAGCAGGCGCTACTGGCGGAGAAGCGCCAGTGAAGCGCTGATCGAGCGCTTATGAGGAAAATGACCGACGAGAGGAGGAGAGAAGCAAGCATGAAGAGAATCCTCGCGGCAACCGTCGCGGTATCTGTGGTTACAGTGGCATTCGGGCTCTGGGGTGACGCCGCAGCCCTGGCTTGGGATTATCCCCAAGCGCTCAGGCAGCCCGCTACGGACGTGTACCATGGAATCACGGTGACCGAAGACTACCGTTGGCTTGAAGACTTGAACGACCCCGCGGTCAAGCAGTGGCTTCGGGAAGAGAATGCGCTCAGCCGCGGGTATCTCGATGAGATCCGGTCTCGGGGGCCCATCCTCAACCGCCTCAAGGAACTCTACACCCGGGGCCCCAGGTATTTTTGGGTGACGGCGCGTCCTGGGGTGCTCTTTGCAATGAAGGATCAGCCGCCCAAGAATCACCCAATGCTGGTGGCGATGAGATCCGCCGACGATCCCGGGTCTGAACGAGTGCTGGTCGATACCGATCTCCTGAGTCCACAGGTACCGACCGCCATAGACTGGTACGTTCCATCGCTTGATGGAAGGCTGGTTGCGGTCTCGCTCTCCGAGCGCGGGAGTGAAGACGGCTCGGTCCATGTTTTTGACGTGGCGACCGGGAGCCAACTCAAGGACGTCGTCCCACGTGCTCAGTATGCGACTGCCGGCGGCGACGTTGCCTGGAAGAGAGACGCCACGGGCTTCTACTACACGCGCTATCCGCAGGGCAACGAGCGTCCCGAGGAGGACATGAGCTTCTACCAGCAGGTTTACTTTCACCGGCTCGGTACGCCTCCCGTTCAGGACACCTACGTAATCGGGAAGGAATTTCCGAAGATAGCCGAAATAGAGCTCGAGACCACCGACGATGGCGCCTATCTCCTGGCTTCTGTGGCCAATGGGGACGGCGGCGAATTCGCCTACTATCTGATGAACCCCGAAGGTAACTGGAGCCAGGTTGCGGAGTTCCAGGATAAAGTCGTCTCGGCGGTGCTCGGCAAGGACGGCAAGCTCTATATGCTTTCGCGGAAGGGTATGCCGCGGGGAGCGATCCTGTTCGTACCGCTTGCCGGCCCCGCGCTCGCCGCGGCCAGAACCCTAATTCCACAAGGCTCCGCGGTGATAGATTACTTCGAGGTGACCCCGAGTCGGCTGTACTCGGTTGATGTGGAGGGCGGCCCACACCGGATGCGCGTTTTCGATCTCGCCGGCAAGAGTCTTGGCCAGATCCCGATCAAGCCGGTTTCGGCGGTGTGGCAAATTGAACCACTCGACGGCGACGCGATCCTGTACAGCAATGAGACCTATCTTGAGCCTATGGCGTACTACGCTTACGATCCGGCCAAGGGCACATCAAGGAAGACCGCATTGGCCGTCACCACGCCGGCGGATTTCAGCGACACCGAAATCATACGGGATGCCGCGATATCCAAAGACGGGACCTCGATTCCCATGAGCATCCTTCGCAGGAAAGGGCTCATCCTTGATGGCCGAAATCCCGTGCTGCTCACCGGCTATGGTGGCTACGGTGTCAACCAGGCACCCGGGTTTCAGGACTGGCTGCGGCTGTGGATCGAGCAGGGCGGCGTCTATGTCGACACCAACTTGCGCGGCGGCGGCGAATTCGGTGAGGACTGGCACCAGGCCGGCAATCTCACCCACAAGCAGAACGTCTTTGACGACTTCATCGCATGTGTCGAGCACCTCGTCGACCAGGGCTACACCGATCCTGCGAAGCTTGCGATCGAAGGCGGCAGCAATGGCGGGCTCCTGATGGGAGCGGTGCTCACCCAGCGGCCGGCGTTGTTCCGTGCGGTCGTAAGCCACGTGGGCATCTACGATGCTCTGCGGACCGAACTCTTCGACAATGGCGTCTTCAATGTCACCGAGTTTGGGACGGTAACGGATCGCGAGCAATTCGGGGCGCTCTATGCCTACTCGCCTTATCATCACGTGAAGGATGGTACGGCCTATCCGGCGGTCCTGATGATGACCGGCGATAATGACATCCGCGTCGAGCCGATGCAATCCCGCAAGATGACGGCCCGGCTTCAGGCAGCGACCTCATCGGGACTGCCGGTGCTCCTGAGGACCAATCCCAATGCCGGGCACGGTATCGGAACGGCCCTGGATGATCAGATCGAAGAAGAGGCCGATGTCCTGGGGTTTATCTTCGACCAGCTCGGCATGAGGTATCAATCCGTCGGGCGTTGATCGGCGGGCGACGTGGAGCAAGCTGGCTTGACCCCATGTCCCGTAATGTATATTTTCTATGAGGTCAATTCGGACGGTTCCTTCAGATAGGGAAAGTGGCTGGTGCCTAAGATCGAGATCGATGGACGGCAATTCGAGGTTGACGGCGACGGTTTCCTCGAGCAGCCCGAGATCTGGAACGAGACGGTGGCGCGGATTTTCGCTGCCGCCGACGGCACCGGTGAACTGACCGATAAGCATTGGATGGTCATCCGGTTCATCCGTCAATACTGGCAGGAGAATGACATGGCTCCCATGGTGCGCAAGATCTGCCAGCATACCGGCCTTCGCCTGGCGGAGATCTATCAGATGTTTCCCTTGGGTCCGGCCAAAGGAGCATGCAAGATCGCGGGGCTTCCTAAGCCTGACGGCTGCGTCTGAGCGGAAAGGACACGTGTCTGCGGCTCAATGGTTTCTCCTGGCCGGCTTCGCCGTCTTCATAGTGGTTTCGGCGTATATGATCGCCCGATCTCTTCTTGGCGGTGGGGTCGGTGACCTGGCGGTCCCAAAGGGCCGGCCGGCTGTCCTCTATTCGCTGACCTGCGCGATGCTACCCTGGAAAAAGGAATCCGCGCGCCTTCACGCCGCCGTATACCTGCTTGGGGTCGGGTATCACATCGGAACCTTCCTGAGCTTCTTCTGGATGGTCGCCCTCTTCTTTGCCGCGAATCTGCCGGCGATCGCAGCCTCGGCGTCGGCGGGTCTTTTGGGGTTAACCAGTGTGTTCGGGGTTGTTCTCCTCCTCAGGCGCATCACCAATTCGAAATTGCGTTACTTCTCGAGCCCGGATGACTACTTCAGCAATCTCGTGGTCACTGGCTTCCAGGCCCTCACGCTGGCGGCGCTCCTCGATCGGAGCCTGGCATCCGCATTGTTCGTGTACGGAGGCATTCTGCTACTCTACATTCCGGTCGGAAAATTGCGGCATGCGTTGTACTTCGCGTCAGCCCGTTTTCATCTTGGTCTTTTCTATGGTCGGCGGGGAGTCTGGTCCGTCAAAGGGGATAGATCGTGGCGACAATGAGGGACCTAACCGCCGGGCAGAGGAAATCGCTGAAGGCGCTGGAGAAGAGGCTCAATGGCAGACTCCGTACCCATCTCAGCAGCTGCGTTCACTGCGGGCTGTGCGGCGAATCCTGTACTTACTACCTGCACTACCGTGAGGCCAAGTTCATTCCTGGCAACAAAGCCGACCAGGTAGCGCGCCTCTACCGCCGGTATTACACGGTCCTGGGCAGGCTCGCCCCTCGGTGGATCGGCGCCCGGGACTTGGATGCCAAAGCGATCGAAGAGATGGTGGATGTCATTTTCGGCGGCTGCAGCATGTGCGGCCGCTGTTCGCTTCACTGTTCGATCGGCGTGGACATCCCCCTGCTGGTGCGCACGGCCCGGGCTATGCTCCTGGAGCTGGGCCTGGTGCCCAAGGGCCTCCAGTCGACCGTGGATGCCGCGATCAGCTCCGGCAACAACATGGCTATTCCCCGTGAGGAGCTGATCGATACGCTGCGCTGGCTGGAAGAGGACCTGCGGTTGGAGGTGGGAGACGACAGGGCCGCGATCCCGCTTGATGTACCGGGGAGACACGTTCTATATACTCTCAATCCGCGAGAGCCGAAGTTCTTTCCTCTTTCGATCAGCGCCCAGGCCAAGATCTTCTACGCGGCGCAAGAGTCCTGGACTATCTCTACCGACTGCTACGACGTGACCAATTATGCATATTTCTCCGGCAGTGACGACGAGGCCCGGGAGCTGGCCCAGAGACTTTATGCCGAGGTGGCGAAGCTACGGGCCGAGACGCTGGTTCTGGCTGAATGCGGCCATGGGTATCGCGCGACCAGGTGGGAGGCGCCCAACTGGATCGGGAAGGCCTCGCCTCAGCCGGTGGTCTCCGTCGTCGAGTTGATAGCGGAGTACATCCGGACCGGTCGCATCCGCCTTGACCCCTCGAGGAACCAGAAGCGCGTGACCCTGCACGATCCCTGCAACCTGGTCAGAGCCGGAGGGGTGATCGAAGAGCAGCGCTTCGTGCTCAAGAGGGCGGTGACCGACTTCGTTGAGATGACGCCCAATCGCGCGGACAACTTCTGTTGTGGCGGTGGAGGCGGACAGCTCGCTATGAGTGAATACCGCGACCGCCGCATCGGAGTGGGTGAAATCAAGGCCGAGCAGATCCGCCGAACCGGCGCCGGGGTTGTGGTCACCCCCTGTCACAATTGCGTAGATCAGCTTATGGAACTCAATCAAGTTTACAAACTCAATGTCGAGATCAAGACAGTCGCTGAGGTCGTAGCCGATGCCCTCGTACTGGAGGACAGGAAGATTGGCGATCACGAGAGTTCCGAGCGATAATTCACTACCATGAAGTGCCACGAGGAGATACAATAGGAGAGATGATCTATCTCGATAATGCGGCTACCACGTTTCCGAAACCTCAGAGTGTCTACGACTACATGTACGAGTTCTATCAAAGAAATGGGGTCAATCCCGGCCGCTCCGGATACGATGCCGCCCTCGAGACCGAGGGAATAGTCCTCGGTACCCGGAAGATGCTGACCGAGTTCTTCAACGGAACCGATCCCAACTACCTGACCTTCAGCTACAACGCCAGCGACTCGCTCAATATGATCATTCAGGGCATGCTGGAAAAGGGTGATCACGTGATCACCACCAACCTCGAGCACAATTCGGTCCTGAGACCGCTCCATCATCTGAAACACGACGGGGTGATTGAGGTGACCTACGTGCCGTTCAACCAAAAGGGCTACGTCGATCCCGACGATATCAGAAAGGCGATCGAGAAGAATACCAAGATGGTGATTGTGAATCATGGCTCCAATGTGATCGGTACGGTGCAGCCGATCGGAGCAATTGGAGGGATCTGCCGCGAGGCAGGGGTCCATTTCGCTGTCGATGCCAGCCAGACCGCCGGCGTTGAGAGAATCGATGTTCAGGAAATGAACATAGACCTCTTGGCCTTCACGGGGCACAAGTGCCTGATGGGCCCAACCGGCATCGGAGGCTCGTACATAAACCCGAGCGTGTCGATTCGCGGCACGCGATTCGGCGGTACCGGCGTGCGTTCGGCCTATCCGTTTCATCTGGAGGAGTTCCCCTACCGAATGGAATGCGGCACGCTCAATATAGTCGGCGTAGCCGGCCTGCGCGCCGGGCTTGAGTGGATTCTTGAGCGCGGGATCGGCGCTATCCGCAGGCAGGAAATGGATCTCTTCAAGAGGCTGCGCGAGGGCCTCGGCCGGATCGACAAAGTGACTCTCTATGGTGCCGACACCGTCGAGAATCACATCGCGGTCTTGAGCTTCAATATCAAAGGTTGGGAGGCAGGGGACGTGGGGACGATGCTGGACGTCGATTACAACATCGCCTGTCGCACCGGGCTCCAGTGCGCCCCGCTGGTGCATGTGCAATATGGGACCGACAAGATCCACGGTACCGTTCGGCTCAGTATCGGCCCCTTCAACACCCAAGACCATATCGACACCGCGCTTGGAGCGGTCAGAGATATCGCCGCCCTTAAGAAGAACTGCAAAGTCGACGCCTGACGGGTCTTCGCCGCCCCTCGCGGGCAGCGGCATCATTCGAAGGATTGCCCGGCAGGTCGCCTGAGATAGGACGAGGCGGGCCCGATGGCGCATTCAAGACCTGATATATCCCTTCTCTTTGCCACCCGCATCACGCGCATGTTTGTCTACGGTTTTCTGGCAGTAGCTCTGGCCCTGTATCTCGCCGAAGTCGGTCTGACTGGCGCCCAGATCGGGCTGCTCTTTACGCTTACACTGCTTGGCGACGCGGTGGTCACGCTTGCGATCACCACTTCCGCCGACAGAATCGGCAGACGGCGGATGCTGATTCTTGGCGCGGCCCTGATGGTCCTGGGAGGCGTGGTTTTCGTCCTGACACGCAATCCCGTGCTACTGATGGCCGCTGCGATCATCGGCGTCATAAGCCCAAGCGGCTATGAGATCGGACCGTTTCTTTCAATCGAGCAGGCCTCGCTGTCGCAGCTCCTACCCGGCACGCGGCGCACCCATGTATTTGCGTGGTATAACCTCGTGGGCGCCTTTGCCACGGCGCTTGGATCGTTGAGCGGTGGGGCGCTGGCTCACGCTCTTCAGAAGTCCGGGTACTCGGCTCTCGATTCATATCGGGTTCTGCTGGTCGGCTACGCCCTCGGTGGCGTGGCTCTTGCACTGATGTTCACGTTCCTGTCGCAATCGGTCGAAGCAGGGTGCACCCAGCCCGTGGCCCCGGGTGCTCCGGGGGACGGCAGGGCAACCCGGCATCTCTTCGGCCTCCACCGCTCGAGGGGCATAGTGATGAGACTCAGCGGCCTCTTTGCCCTGGACGCCTTTGGCGGCGGATTCGTGGTGCAGAGTATCATGGCCTATTGGTTCCATATCAAATTCGGGGTAGACGTTGGAACACTCGGCCGCATCTTCTTCGGTGCGAATGTTCTTGCGGGAGTCTCAGGCCTCCTCGCTGCGCGCATCGCAGCCCGGATAGGCTTGATCAACACCATGGTTTTCACGCATCTCCCATCCAACGTGCTGCTGTGCCTGGTTCCCTTTATGCCGACCCTTCATCTTGCGATCGGCGTTTTGCTGGTTCGTTTCAGCATCTCGCAAATGGACGTGCCCACTCGGCAATCTTACACCATGGCGGTGGTCGCTCCCGACGAACGTTCGGCCGCCTCCGGTGTGACGACCATCGCGCGCTCGGTGGGCGCCTCCATATCGCCCGCCTTGACCGGGCTCCTGCTTTCGAATCCGATGTTGATGGGTATGCCCTTCGTTTTCTCAGGTGGGTTGAAGATCGTTTATGACTTGCTACTGTACTGGAGCTTCAGACGCCACAAACCACTCGAAGAGACAAGCGTCTGAAATCGGTCCCCGACCGCGAAGGCCTTGACTCGCGCCCACAGATTGCCCATACTTGACCTGTTAGGCTGCAACGGAGAATCGATAGGAGGCTGCAGGAGGCTGCTTGGAGATTTCCCTTATTGCTCCCGCGAGGCGCAAGAGCGGGAAGCAGGGTCTCACCGGAAGAGCTTTCCAGATCCCACCGCTTTCGCTCGGGGTGCTTGCATCGCTCACGCCGCCCGACATTGACATCAATCTCTTGGATGAGAACATGCATGACCTCGACTTTTCGGATGCGCCCGATCTTGTCGGGATAACTTGTCTTACCGCCTCCGCTCCGCGAGCCTACGAGATAGCACAGCACTATCGGACTCGAGGAGCGAGGGTTGTCCTTGGTGGAATGCACCCATCGGCTCTGCCCCTGGAGGCCATCCAACATGCCGACTCGGTTGTCCTGGGTGAAGCCGAGGGCGCGTGGGGACAGGTGCTTGAGGACTTCAAGGCCGGCAAGATGAAGCGATTCTACAAGGGGGCTAAGCCCGATCCTTCCCAGATATTCGCGCCCAGGCGGGACATCTTCGAGCACAAAGGGTATTTTGTGAAGGCGGTGGTCCAGACGTCACGCGGATGTCCCTTCGGATGCGACTTCTGTAGCGTCCAGCGTTTCTTCGGTACCAAGTTCCGGTTTCGGTCGGTCCAGTCGGTGGTCGAAGAGGTGCGCTCCCTGGCCTCGAAATTCGTGGCCTTCGTCGATGACAACATCGCGGGAAGTCACCCGCATGCCAAGCAGCTCTTCACCGCGCTTGCGCCCTTGAACATCAGATGGATATGCCAGGCTCCCATAAGCATAGGCAAGGATTTCGAGCTCTTGAGACTGATGCGGAAGGCCGGCTGCCGAGGCGTTTTCGTAGGCTTTGAGTCGATCGTTCCCGACTGCCTCAAGGAGGTCGGCAAAGGTTTCAACGTGGTCGACAAATTCAAGGAACACATCAAGAGGATCCACGATCACGGGATCTCGGTCGAGGGAGCCTTCATATTCGGATTCGACCACGACGACAAGGACTGCTTCAAGCGCACGCTGGATTTCATCGTCAAGTCCAAGATCGACTTCGCCCAGTTCGGCATCTTGACGCCGTTTCCGGGCACCAAGCTCTACCAGAAGCTGAATCAAGAGAACCGAATCCTAAACCACGATTGGGAGAAATACGACATCGCCCACACGGTCTTCAAGCCTGCCAAGATGACACCTGAGGAGTTGGAGGAAGGCCGCAGGTGGATTGAGGACCAGTTCTACTCCGTCGGGAGTTGCGCGATGCGGTTGTTAGGCCTGGGGGCGAGGGTCCGCTATCTGCTTCCCTTCCTGATCCTCAATACCAGCTACCGCCAGTACGTCAAGGCATACAGGTAGTTGGACGATCAAGCGGTGCGCCTGCGCACCAGTGTCTTGGCCGCTTCCCAAACCAGAGCAAGGCTCAGGCCGAGCAGGATACTGCCGCAAATGCCCGAAATCACTATGTCGGAGCTGATCCCGCCGCCGGCGATGCTCGGAAGCGCCTTGTAGAAGGGCGTGGTCAGGGTCACAAGAGACCACACCGTCATCACCATCATGAAGACCATCGGGACGAGCGTATAGATCGGATTCCTTCCGGATTTGATAAGCCATACCGAGAGTGCCAGCAGGATCAGACTGGCAAGTAGCTGGTTACTGGTACCGAAGATCGGCCAGGCCACCAGATAGCCCTTATCCTTGGTGAACATCAGGAAGAGGAAGGGAATTATGAGACTGATCAGGGCAGCGAGGAGGCCGCTTGCCCTCGAGCGCGATCCCGCCAGCTCCTGTAGGATGTGCCTGGCAAGCCGCGTGCATACGTCTAGGGTATCGTAGACGAAACGAGGCTTATTGACTGTGCTGAGCGCATCGCTTGCGAATCTTGCATATTCTATTTATATTGCAGCCCCGCGCTCCGATTTTCCAGTGAAAAAGTGGACGGCGTCGAACTTCGAAATCCATTTGTGAGGAGATGTTCTTAAGTCAGTAGTAGTACTTGCCTGTGGTGAGGCGGCCGGCGCTGTCGAACTGGATGCGTTCCATCTCCAGGAGCGTGCGCTTCATAGCGAGCCCGCCCTGGTAGCCGCCGAGGGTTCCGTCGGTGCGTATCGCCCGATGACACGGGATTATGATGGGGAAGGGATTCCGCGCCAGAGCCATCCCCACGGCGCGTGCCCCCGAAGGCCTCCTCAAATGGCGGGCAATCCGTAAGTAGGTGCTCACGCAGCCCCGCGGGATTCCGTGTTCGGCGCGCAGGACCGCCTGCTGGAACGGCGAGCACAGATCAAGCCGGGCGAGCGTGAGAGAGAAACGGATACTGTCTCCTTCGAGAAAAGCCTCGATCTGGCGGGCGACGTCGTCGATCTCGGGGCAGGAGGATGACTGCGCTCCAGGGAAGGCCTGTTTGACTGCCTGGGGAGCGGGGCGCTTGGGCTTCGATAGCACTACGCGGCTGATTCTTGGCCGGCCTCGCTCGCGCTCCCAAAGCACGGCGAAGGCCCCGAAGGGACTTGGCCGCACAAGGAACAGAATCGGAGTTTTCTCAATCATGCTTCCTTCTTGACATCGGGCTAGACAATGCCTATCTCGAATGTCTGGCTCATCTTCCCTATTTCTCCGGGCGGCTCGGCAGTCCAAAAAGGGCGAAGAGCCCGAAAAGCCCATAGAGACCGTAGAGGGCCTCGCGGCCTTCGAGCATTCCCAGCATTCCGAATATGCCAAACAGTCCCAGAAGCCCCAGTGCGCGTCTGTTCATAGTTCATCTCCTCTCTCAGTCCGTATCCGGCCTTGCCGGAAAGCGGTGGCGTAGCAGCCTATCCTGTCTTTCCGGGGAAAGCCCTCGTCGAAGAGGCCCTGGGCGTGACGGCCTTCGATCTCATCCCTTAGGTCAGCGAGACGCCGGATGGAGACCACCCGGCCCTTCAGGCCGCGCTTTTCCGACTGTGAGCAGAGTTCTTTGATGGGGTTTTCCATTTCCAACCGACCGCCTTGGACTGTGCCGATCCACACGAACAGGATGCTATCGCATACTCACCTGTCCTGCAAGTGGTGTTCCGCCAGGGAAGCCATACTGCCCGAGTCGAATGGCCAATCGCTCCGCAGAGTTTCGGCACAGGCCCACCTTCGCGGCTTGAAGCTTGACACTGCCCGCGAGCTCGACTATTCTCACTATGATACGCTTGACTTGTATCTCTTACTGAATCTGTCAGGCGAGGGGCTGGACACATCCAGATCGAGTACATCCGATAGGGAATTGAATTACCTAAATCGGGCAAGTTTAGTGACTCGAACGGATTGGACAGACCGAGTGAATTAAGTAAGTCAAGGCAATCGAATACAGGGACGAGCAGAGGTATCAGCATGATTCAGGACAAGTGCCCGCACACCTGGAAGATGACGGATGTGAAGGACGGCTTCATCGTCACCGAGAAGTGTTACCACTGCAATCTTTCGCGGATCTACTTCTCTTACGAAGAGACCGCACCCAAGGAAGAATACAAGGAAGGGGACCACTACTGGGACTATGCGGGGAGCGCCCAATCGATCAAGTTCAACATGAAGTGCGGCAAGTGCGGCAGGGTTGTGTCCTTCGAAGACCTGATGGGCCTGATGCAATGCATGGCCTGCGATGGCAACTGCTACATCAACATCATATCCCAGATATGCGAAGGCCAGAACATCTGGGTCTATGCGGGGCTGTCCTATAAGTCCGGAAACGAAATCGATCTGCCGGCAGAGAAACTGGATGTGCTCACGTCGTACTTCACGTCGCGGCTGCGCACGCCGGGTAAGAAGATTCTGGTGCTGCCCGGCTCGCTCAGGAAGAACCCCGAGACCTGTCGGGGGGAGATCCTAAGAGACGTCGGTATGTTGAGTCTTACACCGGAGACCTAGAACGCAATCCAAGGAGGCTCGAAGGTGACTGTTAAGGACCTGGAGACCAAGCTAAAACTTAAGCCTCTCAATGAGGTGCATGACAAGGAGATCAGCGGTGCCTTCATATCGGACATGGTAAGCGACGTGATGGCAGGCGCCAAGGCCGGCAACGTCTGGGTCACTGTGCAGACCCACAAGAACATTGCTGCGGCCGCGAACCTGGTGGACGTTTCCGCAGTCATAATAGTGAGAGGCAAGAAGGTACCCGAGGACACCATACTCATGGCAGACAGGGCCAAGTTGACCCTGTTCACAACCGACCTTGATACTTTCCAGGTCGCCGTGAAGCTTTACGAGGCCGGAGTCCGGCCCACTATATAGGGTTGCCGAGAGGGAACTCCCGTTTGACCGAAGGCTCACATCCCGAGGGCAGCGGGCTTGCCCTCACAAGCCGGGCGGGTGAGCGCCATGAGCAAACTGAACGCCCAGAGCCTCAAGGTTCTCCACACGAGCCTCAAGCACGCCCCCCACGAGAAGGCACTCGTCGTTGTCCACATGGGAACCTGCGGTATTGCCTCGGGCGCCCAGGAAGTCCTTGATGCAGTGGTGAGTGCTGCGAATGAGTTAGGCTCATCCGGAGTAAGGATAAAGACCACGGGCTGTGCCGGTTTCTGTTCCCGCGAACCTATGATGACAGTTGAGATGGCGGGCGCACCGCCTGTCAAGTACGCCGATCTTAATGCCGCCAAGGCGAGGCGGATCTATTCGGAGCACGTACTTGGCGGCAAGCCCGTCGGCGAATTCGCGCTTGGCGCCGGTTGCGAGAGCACCTATTGAGGTCTTACAAGCTTAGAAAGGTTGCCCCTTGAACGAACTTGCGATTTCAGTGTTCGAAAAGAGCATCGCGAGAGGCGCCGAGCTTGAAGCAGCGCTTCGCGGCGCGGGATATGCCGTAAGAGCCGTGCCTGAAGGGACCGTCCTCCTCAATGAGGTCAGCACGCGGCCTCCTCACCTGGTGATCCTGGATCTCGATCTTCCCTACAATGAGGGCCTGGCGCTGCTTAAGGCTTTGCACGACGTCGCGCCGGGGCTTCCGATCGTGGGTGAAACCATGAGTCCTACGGTGGAAGGGGCAGTTGAAGCGATGCGCCGCGGAGCCTATAACTACATCGCCAAGCATGGCCCGATCGCGCACCTGCTGGATGTGGTCGCTCACGCCCTCGAGAAGGAGCGCATGGAGGCCGAGACCCGGCAGAAGGCCCGCGAGCGCAAGATCAGAACCTTCGACGACGCGTCAAGCCTTGCAGCGATCGACGAGATTCTCTCACGCGGTCACTATTCGGATTCGATGCTTATCTCTTATCTCCAGGATATCCAGAAGGACCTTCGCTACCTGCCGCAGGATGCTTTGAGATTTGTAGCACGCCGGGTCAACGTGTCGCTGCCCCGGGTCTACGGGATCGCGACTTTCTACAAGGCCTTCAGCCTTCGCCCGAGGGGCCGGCACATGGTCCACGTGTGCTTGGGGACCGCCTGCCACGTGAGAGGCGGAGGGAAGCTCCTGGAGAGCTTCGAACGCTTGCTCGGCATCCCCGCCGGCGAGACCACCTATGACGATCGTTTCTCGCTTGAATCCGTAAGGTGCGTCGGGTGTTGTGGGCTTGCCCCGGTATTCACCGTCGATGGGCACTTCTATGGGAAGATGACCCAGGAGAAGATCCCGCAGGTCGTTAGCCGTTATGAATGAGCCAGGATTGATGAACCGCAAGGTGCGCGTGTGCTACGGGACGGCGTGTGTCTCGGGTGGCGCGCGCGAAGTCTTCGAGGCATTTGCGGCGCTCCGCGGGCGGAGTGGGACTTCGGGTGGGACTGGGGTTCCGGCCAAGGTCGCACTCGCGAAGGGCGACTGCAACACCTTGTGCCATCTGGGCCCGATTGTCATCGTGGAGCCCGAGGGCACGGTCTATGGGAAGGTCACGGCCAAAGACGCGGCGGAGATCTGGAAGAGGCACGTGGTAGGGGGACAGGTCGTCGAGCGGCTGGTTGTCCGGGACATGCCCGGAGTAGATTCCCTGCCCGCGCTCACGGCGAGCGGCTTCTTCAAGAACCAGGTGCTGATTGCGATGCGTAACCGCGGGCGGATCGATGCCGAGAGTATCGACGACTACATAGCCAACGATGGGTATCTTGCCCTGGCCAAGGGGCTCACCGAGATGAAGCCCGAGGAGATCCTTGGCGAGGTCAAGCGCTCGGGCCTGCGGGGCCGTGGTGGTGCGGGCTTCCCCACAGGGGTCAAGTGGGAAATCTGCCGCAACTCGCTGGGACCGAGCGGCAAGTACGTGATCTGTAACGCCGACGAGGGCGACCCTGGTGCGTTTATGGATCGGAGTCTCCTTGAGTCCGATCCTCATGCGGTCGTTGAAGGTATGGCGCTCGGGGCGCGGGCGATCGGCGCGGACTGCGGCTACGTGTACGTGCGCGAAGAGTACCCGCTCGCTCTTGAGAGGGTGACCAAGGCGATCGAGGCGGCGCGCGGGCGCGGCCTCCTGGGCGAGAGCATCCTGGGGACGGAGTTTTCCTTTGACATAAACGTGGTGCGTGGTGCCGGAGCGTTCGTCTGCGGTGAGGAGACGGCTCTTATGGCCTCGATCGAAGGCAAGGACGGGAGGCCGCGCCCGCGCCCGCCCTTCCCCGCCCAGAAGGGACTCTGGGGCAAGCCCACCAACATCAATAACGTCGAGACCTGGGCCAACGTGTCGCCGATCGTGCTTCATGGCGGCGACTGGTATGCGTCGTTGGGTACCGAGAAGAGCAAGGGCACCAAGGTCTTCTCGCTGGTGGGCAAGGTCAAGAATACGGGCCTGATTGAGGTGGAGATGGGGACCACGCTCCGACAGATAGTCTACGACATAGGCGGCGGTGTCTTTAAGGACCGACAGCTCAAAGCCGTGCAGACCGGTGGGCCGTCGGGGGGTTGCATCCCGGCTTCGCTCGTGGATCTCCCGGTTGATTATGAGGAACTCTCGAAGGCAGGTTCCATCATGGGTTCCGGGGGGCTCATCGTAATGGATGACGAGACCTGCATGGTCGACGTAGCTCACTACTTTGTGAGTTTCCTGGAGGAGGAATCCTGCGGCAAGTGCACGCCTTGTCGCGAGGGCATACGCCGGATGCGGGAAATCCTGGGGAGGATCGTCAAGGGCGAGGGCCGGCGCGGTGACATCGAACTCTTAGAGAATCTCGGAAGCGTGATAAAGGAATCCTCGCTCTGCGGGCTCGGAGCAACCTCACCCAATCCCGTGCTTACGACCCTCCAGTACTTCAGGGACGAATATGAAGCCCATATCTATAAGAAGCGCTGTCCGGCCAAGGTCTGTAAAGCGCTGATAGTCTATCGCGTCGTGGCCGAGAAATGCACCGGCTGCCAGAGGTGCGTGCGGGCCTGTCCCGTCCAGGCGATAGCGGGGCCGCGGTCGCAGCCGCACAATCTTGATCCGACAAAGTGCATCAAGTGCGGCGCGTGCTACGAGGTCTGCAAGTTCGATGCGATCGCGGGAGACGCGATCTACGTGGAGTGAGTCTTATGGCGGATGACATCTTAACGCTCGTGCTTAACGGCAGGAAGCGGAAGGTCAAGAAGGGCGAAAGCGTGCTCGAGGCGGCGCGGGCAAGCGGAATCAAGATCCCAACCCTGTGCTACCACGAAGCCCTTGAGCCGGTCGGCTCCTGCAGGCTTTGTGTAGTTGAGGTTGCGGCCGGTGGGAGAACGCGAACCATGGCATCGTGCGTCACCCCTGCGGAAGAGGGAATGGTGGTCAAGACCGAGACCCCAAGGATCGCCGGAATCCGCAAGATGATCGTGAGTCTCCTGTTGGCGCGCTGCCCCGATATTGAGATCATCAAGCGGACGGCTAAGGATCTTGGCGTGAAGTCGAATCCTTTTCCCAAGGGTGATGAAGACTGCTTCCTCTGCGGCATGTGCGTCAGGGCCTGCGTGGAGATCGTCGGTGTGGGCGCGATCGGGGTCGCCTATCGTGGTCCTAAGAGCGAGGTACAGCCGCCCTTCGGCCAAGAATCCAATGTATGCATAGGGTGCGGGACGTGCACCACCATTTGTCCGGCGCGGACTTTCGATCTTACCAAGGTCTTTGCGCGGCGGAGCATGCACAGGATCGGCGGTGCTCGTGAGACCCTGCGGTGCACCATCTGTGAGGATCACTACACCGGGACCTAGCGACCGGGAGAGACAGAAAGCAACAGGATGTAGATGTAATGGTGCGTGGAAAAAGGAAGGCATGCAGTAAGCCGGACGCGACCTCCAAGGTGGCGGTGATCGTTTGTGGTTGTGGCGGGGACCTCCTTGTCGAGAGCGTCAAAGCGAATCCGGATGTCGGGCCGGTCACGACGGTGGCATATCCCGGCTCTAAGGCCGACATCGAGAAGATCGGCGCTGCGTTCGCCAGGCGCAAAATTGATCGCGTGGTGGTCGCCGGCTGCAGTGAACGGCTGTTCGGGAGATTCTATAGAGCCGAGCTCGCGCGTTTCGGTATTCACCCATCGCTCGTGGACTTTGCAGATATGAGGGACTTGAGTGGAGTTGCCCGTCAGAAATCCAGGGCCGCGGCAATCCAGAATGCGGCTCGAATTGTCGCTACCGCGGTGGCGCGCCTCGCCGGCGCCGCGATGGTGGACAGGATCGAGACCGCAGTCCTGCCGGTGTGCGCCGTGATAGGCGGAGGAGTGGCGGGAATATCAGCGGCCATAGCGCTTGCGGTGCGAGGGGTGAAGGTGGTGCTGATTGAAAAGCGGGAAGGCCTGGGCGGGCTCGTGGGTGATCTCAACGTGGTCTATCCCGCGTATCTGCCTTCGCCCGAATTCGTCGAGGCCAAACGCAGGGACCTGGCGGCAGCCGGGGTCGACGTCCTTACCGGAAGCGAGCCCGTCGCGGTAAGGGGTCACGTTGGGGATTTTGAGATAGAGCTCGCGGGTGGCGCCAAGGTCAAGGCGGGGGCGATCGTCGTTGCCACCGGCGCAAGTCTCCTCATTCCCGAGGGTCTTTTCGGTTTCGAAGTGAACAAACGCGTCGTCACCCAGATGGATCTCGAGGGGGTCTTGAGGCGCGGTGAGGATCCTGGCCGGAACATTGTGATGATCCAGTGCGCGGGCTCGAGGAACGAAGCGCACCCCTATTGCTCGCGGGTGTGCTGTACGGCCTCGGTCGTCAATACCATCGTGATCAAACAGAAGTTCCCGAATGCCAAGATAACGGTGCTCTCGCGGGGTTTTGCAGAGTACGCGGGCGATCTTGATCGGGCACGCCAGATGGGAGTGGAAATCATAAGGTACAAGCCCGAGCGCCCGCCCGTGGTGGGTGAGAAGACAGTTGAGGTCTATGATGAGATCTCCGAGATGGAAGCTCGCATCCCGTATGATCTCGTGGTGCTTGCGGTGCCCATGGTGCCATCGGAGTCCACGACCAATCTCGCCCAAATGCTAAAGATGCCGACCGACAAGTTCGGCTTCATGATCGAGCCGCACCTCAAGGTGAGACCCGAAGAGTTTGCACCACGGGGCATCTTCGTTGCCGGTTGCGCTCACTGGCCCGCGACCATCAACGAGTCCATCGTTCAGGCCTATAGCGCGGCGTCGAGAGCCTTCGATCTTATCCATGCCGGCCGCGTTGTGCGGGAGGCCTTGGTCGCCAATCTGGAGAAGGACCTCTGCCGTGGGTGTGGAAGATGCAGCGAGGCTTGCCAGCACGGGGCGATAGATCTCGTGGCGGCGGAGGACGGTCTCAAGCGCGCCGAGCTCGTCCCGATCCAGTGCACAGGTTGCGGGGTATGCGTTTCGGTATGTCCGTCGGGCGCGGCGTCACTTGCCTATACATCATCTGACACAGATCGGGTGATAGCTGCGATAAGGGGGGCTTGAGATCAAGACGCGCATAGCCATAGTCGCCTGCAAGTGGCATCCGCTGACGGCAATGGAGAATGCCGCAAAGGACGGCTTCTCCTATGATCCCGATATTGTGCCGGTGCCGGTCAAGTGCACGGGTGTGGTGACCACAGCCTTCCTCTTGAAGCTCTTTGCCAAGGGCCTGGAGGGCGTGCTGGTCCTGGGCTGCGCCGAAGGCGATTGTCACTACTACAATGGTGGGGAGCGCTGCAAGGACATCGTCGAGGAGACCCGCGAGATTCTTGAGCTCTCGGGTATCCCCAGGGACAGGCTGGGGTTCTATCAGGTGTCCGACAGCACTTCTCAGGAATTTGAGAAGGCTTTGAAGGATTATCTCAAGCGGTTCAAAGCGACCGAGATGGGAGGGAAGCGGGTTGCTTCGGGAAGCCGCCGTTAAGACCAAAGCGCACTATTGCCTTGAATGCGGGATCTGTACGGGAAGCTGCCCGGTATCGCGGTATGATCCCGAGTACTCGCCGCGCCTGACGGTCGAGAGGGCGCTCTTGATGAAAGAGTCGAGCGTGCTCTGCGACAAGGAGCTCTGGAGCTGTCTCACCTGTGGGACGTGCAACCAGAGATGTCCCTCGAAAGTCGACTACACGGCGTTCGTGCGGGCGGCAAGGGCGCAGGCGCGCGAGATGGGTGAGACGGGTGTGTGCACGCATACCGAGAAGATCGCGGCGATCCTCGAGCTTCAGACGCTTGCCACGCACCGCAAGTCCACATCCTGGTTTGGCCGAGGCGTAAGAACCCGCAAGCAGAGCGATACCTACTACTTCGGGGGCTGCCTGCCGTTCCTGGAGGTCGTCTTCCGCGAAATCGGCTTCAAGGGGAACGGGATCGGGCGGGCAAGCGTGAGCGTCTTGAATCACCTTGGAATCGTCCCGGCGGTAAGCGAGGGAGAAGTCTGCTGCGGCCACGATGCTTACTGGACCGGGGAGACCGATTCCGTCCGCGATTTCGCCGAGCGGAACCTCAGGGCGATCAAGCGAACCGGAGCCAAACGCGTGGTTTTCTCCTGCCCCGAGTGCTACTACATGTTCAAGCGGGTCTACCCCACGCTTGTAGGAGATATGGCAATCGAGCCGGTCTATATCTTGAATCTGGTGGCGGAGAGGTTGGCCAAGGTGGGGCCTGGAGCCGCGGGTCTTGCACCCCTCAAGATCAAGGTAACCTACCAGGACCCTTGCCGGCTGGTACGATATGATAACATCGTCAACGAACCCCGCGAGGTTCTGCGGGCGATACCCGAGCTTGAGTTGGTCGAGATGACACGATCAGGCAAAGAGGCTCTGTGCTGCGGCTCATCCAGTTGGGTCAGCTGCTCGCGGGTCAACAAGAAGATCCAAATAGAACGCCTTGGGGAGGCCATAGCAACGGGGGCCGAGGCCCTTGTAACGGCTTGCCCCAAGTGCAACATCCATCTACGGTGTGCATTGCGTGACCAGGACGGGCTGGGTCAAGTCGAACTCACCGATGTGGTCACGCTTCTGGCCGAGTCTCTGGGAGGTGGAAAGCGTGGAGGCTAAGGTTGCAGTGGTTGGCGGGGGAATTGCCGGCATTCAGGCCGCACTCGATCTGGCGGAGATGGGGATTCAGGTTTATCTCATTGAAAGGAAGCCTTCGATCGGGGGCGTGATGGCGCGGCTCGACAAGACCTTCCCCACCAATGATTGCTCGATATGAATTCTGGCGCCCAAGATGCTGGATGCCGGTCGGCATCCCAAGATCAAGATTCTCGCCTATAGCGACGTCGAGGACATGAAGCGGACGGCGAGCGGCTTCTCGCTCAAGGTGAGACGGAAGGCACGCTACGTCAAAGAGGACGTGTGCAATGCCTGTGGCGCGTGCGTCGCTAAGTGCCCGGGGAGCGCTCTGGATGAATTCGACATGCGGCTCAGGAAACGCAAAGCGATCTATCTTTACTTCTCGCAGGGGATCCCGGCCGTCATGACCATTGACCGGGAGCACTGCATCTATTTCACCAAGGGCCGGTGCCGCACTTGCGAGAAATTCTGCGAGAAGGGCGCGATCGATTTTGAAATGCAGGACACCGTGCTCGATCTCGACGTCGGCTCGATCGTGCTGGCGACGGGGCTCGACATCCTGGAGCCCACCGCGCTCACCCAGTATGGCTACGGGAGGTTCAAGAACGTGATCACCGGGCTTCAGTACGAGCGACTGATTAATGCCACCGGGCCCACAGGAGGCCATCTCCTGAGGCCTTCGGATGGTAAGCTCGCCAAGAAGGTCGCTTATGTTCAGTGTGTGGGTTCGCGGGACCTCAACAACTGTAGCTACTGCTCGAGCGTGTGCTGCATGTATTCCATCAAGGACGCGATGCTCGCGCGGGAGCACGACCCGGAGGCGGTCTCTTACGTGTTCCACACCGATCTCCGGAATTTCGGCAAGTGGTTCCAGAACTATGAGAAGCGGGCGCGTGAAGAGTACGACGTCAATTTCGTGAGAGGAAGAGTCGCCGAGATCGCCGAGGATGAGGGGGCCAATCCCGTCTTGTGGTACGAGGACACTACGACACGAAGGGTCGAATCGCTCAAGGTGGAAATGGCGGTGCTCGCGACGGCAGCGATGCCGGCCGCCGGCGCCAAGGGCCTCGCCAAGATTCTTGGAGTTGCGACCGACGATTACGGTTTCGTCCTGACACGTGAGGGTAAGCCGGCAGATACCAACGTGCCGGGTATCTTTGCGTGCGGCTTCTGCAAAGGACCGTGTGACATTCCTGAAGCGGTAAGCCGTGCCAGTGGCGCTGCCGAGAGGGCCGCGGCCTATGTGAGCGAGGTTGTGCATGCATGAGGGCGTAATGGGCGACCTCCGGGTCGGAGTCTTCGTCTGCAACTGCGGCTCCAACATCGCGGGTTTCCTCGATACCAAGAGCATCGCTGAATATGCCCGGAGCCTCCCCAACGTGGTCTTCGTACGAGAGAATCTCTTTTCCTGTTCCGAGGCAGGCATCAATGACCTAAGGCGAGCGATCGGCGAGAACGCCCTCACGCGAGTGGTGGTCGCCGCTTGTACGCCGAGAACCCACGAGCCCACATTCCGCGCGGCGTGCGCTGAGGCGGGGCTGAATCCCTACTATTTCGAATTCGTCAACATCCGGGAGCATTGCTCGTGGGTGCACAAGCAGGAGCGGGAGGTCGCGACCGCCAAGGCCAAGGACCTGATCCGGATGGGAGTGGCGCGGTCGGCCTATCTCGAGCCGATGGAGCCTATTGAGGGCGACGTCAAGCGGCTTGCGCTGGTGATAGGCGGCGGAATCTCAGGCATGACCGCGGCGCTCGAGCTCGCGGCGCGGGGTTTTGAGGTGGTGCTTGTTGAGAAGGAGGCCCGGCTCGGCGGGCTGGTGCGTGAGCTTAATTCGGTTTATCCCTGGAAGAAGAAGGCAGGCGAATATATCGCCGAGATGGTCGCGCGGGTGGCGAAGAGCCGGCGCATCAAAGTGCTCACCTCCAGCGAAGTCACCGAGGTGAAGGGCTTCATCGGAAATTATCAGATCTCGGTGTCTTCGCAGGTGGAGCCCATTGTTGCCGGGGTGATCATCCTGGCGACGGGTGCCGTGCCGCTTTCCGGCGAAGGCCTGTATAGCTATGACGGCAAGCGGGTGATAACCCAGTTCGAGTTGGAGCGCCTCCTCAAGAGGCCGCGAGTGGCCGCCAAGAACGTGGTAATGGTCGAATGCGCCGGGGCGAGGACCCACGAACGCATCTACTGCTCGCGGATTTGCTGCATGACTTCGCTCAAGAACGCGATCCTGCTCCGCAAGAAGCGCGTGGGTGAGGTGACGGTTCTTTATCGGGACCTTATGTGTTACGGAATCGCCAACGAGAATCTCCTGCGGGAAGCCAAAGACGCGGGGGTGAGGTTCATCAAGTATTCCGCCGAGAAGCCGCCCGAGGTCGGGCGCGGCGCGGTCAAGGTCGCGAGCGACATCCTGGGCGAGGACTTTACGATCAAGTCGGATCTCGTGGTGCTTTCGACACCACTTGTTCCTCGGGACACCAACGGCGAGCTCTCGCGCATTCTTAAAGTCCCGGTTGATGAGGATGGTTTCTTCCTGGAGGCCCATATCAAACTGAGACCCTTGGATTTTGCGACCGACGGCATTTTCCTCTGTGGCACGGCGCGCTGGCCGGCCTCGGTTGAGGAGTGCCTGGAACAAGCGCTCGGAGCCGCGGCCAGGGCATCGACGTTTCTTGCGGCGGGTCGGGTCAGGGTCGAGCCCGCGGTCTCATTTGTATCGGTTGAAGACTGCAGGGGATGCGGCCTGTGCGTTGCACTGTGTCCCTATGGCGCGATTGAACTGGTCGACACCGAGCGTGGCAAACGGGCCCACACCATCGAGGTTGCCTGCAAGGGTTGCGGGACCTGCGGCTCAACCTGTTACCGACGAGCGATCAGGATGAAGCACTATACCGATGAGCAGCTGGCCGCCCAGATTCGAGCGGCCTTCGAAGGAGCACCATGGACCACCGACCCAACATAATAGCCTTCTGCTGTAACTGGTGAGCATACAGCGCAGCTGACCTCGCCGGGGTAGCGAGGCTTCAATATCCGCCCGACGTGCGTGTGA
The DNA here is from genome assembly GCA_043808325.1 of Candidatus Eiseniibacteriota bacterium. GTDB lineage: Bacteria > Arandabacterota > Arandabacteria > Arandabacterales > Arandabacteraceae > JAZDEY01. The sequence continues at coordinate 44,903 of JAZDEY010000048.1, read as the reverse complement.
TACGGGTGATGTGCTCGGGCAGAGTCGATCTCGTGATGATCGTGGAAGCGTTCGTCGCGGGTGCGGACGGCGTATTTGTGGGGGCCTGCAAACGAGGCGAATGCCATTACTCGACCGGCAATCTTCACGCCGAAGCCAAGATCGACCTCACCAGGAAGATTCTCGCGCTCGCGGGAATAAGTCCGGAGCGGCTTGTGTTGCGCTGGATGTCAAGCGCCGAGGGCAACAAGTTTGCGGAACACGTGACGGCATTTCAGGCCGATATCTCGCGGATAGGCGCTCTGGGCAAGGCCGAGGGCATCGGTCCTGCGGACCTGGCGATCAAGCTCGAATCGGCGAAGCAGGCGCTTGGCGGAAGAAAACTGAGATGGGTGTTGGGCAAGATCGTCGAATTCAAAGAGAAGGGGAATCTCTACGGTGAGCGCTTCACGGCCCACGAGGTCGGAAGGCTCTATGACGAGGTAGCCATGGATGAATACAGGTTGCGGGAGATTCTCACAAGACTTGGGACGATGCCGCATTCGGTCCGAGAGCTCGCCGCTGCTATGGGTGTGGCGCCGAGGATTCTCGTGCGGCAGATGGCCGATCTCAAGCGTATGGGCCTCGCCGAGGTCGCGAAGGTCGAAGGTAACAGTCCGATGTGGGGAGCTGTAGTTGGTGCCAAGTATGAGTGATGGGTCGACCGGAATGGACCGGAAATGAGTGACCAGACTGCAGTGCGCGGGAAGCGCGGCACACGAGACGTAGTGGTCGTGGGTGGTGGGATCGCGGGCCTCAAGGCTGCGCTCGAGGCCGCCGATGCGGGCGCCCAGGTCTATCTGGTTGAGGAATCCCCCTTCCTGGGAGGGCTCCTCCTCAAGCAGGACAGGGTTACGCCCGAGGGCTTTCCTGCGATCTGCCTTTCATCGATGCTCGTGGGCGGCGTGCTCCGCCATCCCAACATCAGAGTCCTTACCAATTCAAGCGTCGAGAGCGTCTCCAAGAAAGAAGCCAGGGTCAAGGTCAGGCTCAAGTGCGCTCCGGCGCGGGTCAGCGAGAAGTGCAACGCCTGCGGAGCGTGCCTGCTGGTTTGCCCCATAAAACCCTACGACGCCTACAACGAGGGCTTGATGCTCCGGACCGCGATAGACTTTGAGGGGCCGCGCGCCTTCGGCGGGCGCTACAACATCGAGAAGGAAACACCCGCATGCCAGGAGCGATGCCCGGTCCACATAGACATCCGTCGGTACGTTGCGCTCCTTGCCGGCGGCGAGTACGAGGAAGCCATAAAGGTCATCAGGGAAGACAACCCCTTGCCGGCGGTGTGCGGCAGGGTGTGCAATCATCCTTGTGAGACCGCCTGCAACCGTGGGCGTCAGGATGAACCGATCGCGATCGACGCCTTGAAGCGGTTTGCGGCGACCTTCGAGACCGCGCTGCGCAAAGAGGGCAAACTCCCGCCGCCCAAGCCGCGAGAGAAGGACAAGAAGATAAGAGTTGCCGTTGTGGGCGCGGGCCCCGCCGGGCTCACGGTCGCCCACGATCTTGCCCTCGAGGGTTACAGGCCGACCATCTTTGAGGCCTCACCGGTGCCCGGTGGCATGCTCTATCTCTGCATCCCCGAATACAGGTTGCCGCGCGACGTGCTGCGCAACGATGTTGCCTTCATCGAAGAACTGGGTGTCGAGATAAGGTACAACACGCCGATCTCAAAGGATCTTACGGTAGACGATCTTATCAAGCAGGGCTTCAAGGCGGTGTTCATCGGGGTCGGCGCCCACAAGGGGCTCAAACTCAAGATCCCCGGCGAGGACGACTACGCAGGTTTCGTCGATTGCATCGAGTTCCTCAGAAGGGTCAACCTTGGGGATAAGACCAAGCCCGGCAACAAGGTGGTGGTGATTGGTGGCGGCAACTCGGCCATCGACTCGGCGCGCACCGCCCTGAGGGTGGGCTGTGAAGAAGTGACTATCCTTTACCGGCGTTCGAGGCGCGAGATGCCTGCCAATCCCTGGGAAGTCGATGAGGCCGAGCGGGAAGGCGTGAAGATCGACTACCTGGCCGCCCCGGTGAGGATCACGGGCAAGAACGGCAAGGTCGAGGGCATGGTTTGCACCAGGATGAAGCTCGGCAAGCTGGATGCCAGCGGGAGGCGAAGCCCCGTGCCGGTCGAGGGATCGGAGTTCGAGGTCGAGGCCGATCTGGTGATCCCGGCCATAAGTCAGGAACCCGATCTTTCCTTCCTCAACCAGGGCCATGGGTTTGAAATATCCAGATGGAATTCCTTTGTCGTCGATGAGAGGACGATGGCCACGAATCGGCCCGGTATTTTCGCGGGCGGCGACGACGTTACCGGGCCTGGCACGGTGATCGAGGCCATAAGGGCAGGTCATATCGCGGCGGATTCGATCAGGAAGTATCTGACAGAGACTTCTCAAGATAGTGTATCCGACAAGGAACACCTGAGCAGGGTATGAAAAAGCCCAAATTCATCACCGAGTTCTCGGACATACCGGCCAAGCGGGCTAAAATGCCGGAGCTGCCGCTTGAGGAGCGCAAGCTCAATTTCGCCGAGGTGGAACTTGGGTACACGGAGGAACTGGCGAGGGCTGAGGCCGCGCGGTGCCTGAGCTGCCGGCGCTGCATCGGCTGCGGCCTGTGTCTTGCCGAGTGCGACGCCTGCGCAATCGTCTACGATGAGCAGGAAAGCAGTGTCACAATCGAAGCCGATGCCGTCATCTTCACTTCAGATGGCGAGATCTTCAGCGCGGGCCGCAAGCGAGAGCTCAGTTACGGCGAGGCCGCCAATGTAATCACCAGTCTCGAGCTTGAACGCCTGACCAGCCCCACCGGTCCTTTTGGCGGCCTGATCGTGCGCCCGTTTGACGGGGAGATCCCGAGGAAGATCGCGTTCATTCAGTGCGTGGGATCGAGGGAGGAGGCGATAGGCGCCAACTACTGCTCGACTGAGTGCTGTTCGAGAACTCTCTTGCAGGCGGAGCGCGCGAAGGAAACCATTGGGGACGTTGAGGTCCGCGTCTTTCACAGGGGCTTGAGACCTGTCGGCAAGACCGGCGAATTGGGGCTCCGAAGGCTCCTTGGCCAGGCCTGGATTGATTTCATCGAGGTAGCCGTCTCCGAGGTCAAAGAGGATCCCAAGACGGGGGCCGTTGCGGTCCGATATCTTAAGGACGGGCAGGAAGCCGAGGATACGTTTGACCTGGTGGTGCTGGCGGTGGGCCTGCAGGCCACACGGGACTTCAGGCGGTTCGCACGGGTGGGTGGGGTCGCGGTCAACAAGTTCGGGTTCGTCGATCCCTCCATGGCCAACCTTATCGCCGGTAAAGAGGGTGTCACCTTCGCAGGCCCGATTCACGGGCCCGAAACGGGCGCCCAGAGCATAATCGAGGCAATTGCCGGAGCATCAAAGGCACTCTCCGCTGCGGGCGGGATCGCAAGATCCGGCACGAGGGCCGTCGGAGCCAATCCTCTTATATACGCTTGCGAATATGGACTCCAACTGGCCGGCAGCGATGGATCGCTTGTGGCCAAGCTCAAGGCCAAGGGTTTCGACATCGGTGGCGTTTATCCCTTCCTGTGTTACAAGGGTGGACGGGACGAGCTCGCGCGCAGACTCAATGGGACCGCAGGGCTGGTCGTGCTTGGTTGCCACAGCGGCAGTCATGAAGGGCTTTTTGCAAGCATCCTCGGTCTGCCCCCCGGCCGAGTGGTGATTCTCGGGCAGCGCGATCTTGCCGACGACATAGAGGACATAAAGACCAGGTTGAGGTCAGCCATCGATGGGTTGAGCGAATCGAGGCCGGTTGCGGGATCGACGGCACCGTTGGAATCGGCGGGGGATGCCGCCACTCCGCGCGTGGTTGCCATTCTTGGTGGTGGGGTTTCCGGGCTTGCCGCGGCCGGCGAGCTTGGGCGGCGAGGGGTCAAGGTCGTGGTAATTGAGAAGTCCGACACTGTAGGTGCGAACTTCGTCCGAGCGCCGGCTGGCGCCGAGCCTGCTGAGCTTAAGGTAATCGAGGACTTTGTGAAGGCGGTCGAGGCAAGTCCTGATGCGAGGATACTGAAGTCGGCCGAGCTTGCCTCCGTCGAGAGGCTATCGGGTGCGATCCGGCTGCGGGTATCGACTCCGGCGGGTGATGAGGCGATCGAAGCGGGAGCCCTGATAGTTGCGACCGGTTCGGAGGCGTACCAATCGGCCGATCTTGAGCCCAGCGAGGCCAAATCGATCATATCGCAGGATGCCTTAAGGGCTAGACTGGCCCGAGGCGAGGCGCCCTGGGGCAAGGTTGTGATGCTCCAGTGCGTGGGTGCCCGGGATGCCGAACATCCCTATTGCAGCCGGTTCTGTTGCAGGCAGGCTCTTACGAATGCGCTGGCTGTAAAGCAGGTGCGCCCCGAGGCGGAGGTCACGATCTTGCACAGAGGGATAAGGGTGTATGGCGCCGACGAAGAGCTCTATACTGAGGCGATTGAGCGGGGTGTGCGTTTCCTTGAGATTGCCGGGCCGCCCACGATAGGACCCCGGGGCCCTGGGAGCATAGCGGGGACCGGCGGCCCGGTCCGAGTTGCTTTGGATCTCGTGAGCGGCACGAGCCTCGATCTCGAAGGCGACCTGCTGGTGCTTTCGCTGGCGCACGGTCGAAGCGCGGCCGCGAGCGACCTGGCCGGCAAGATCGGAGTGCCGCTTGACCGGCTCGGATTCTTTGAGATGCGCAAGCCTCACACCGATCCTTTTGCGACTCCGCTTGACGGGGTCTTTGCTTGCGGATTCGCGCGAACGCCGGTCACGGCCGAGGAAGCCTTCCTTGACGGCATCGCCGCGGCCGGGTCCGCATGCCGGTATCTTGAACGATAGATGATTGATGAATGGGCGGCCCGCGCTCTGGGCCGCGGATAGACGGTCGGAAGGTAAGGGGGGGCAGAATTGCAGCTTCAGGAGATAATGAAGATCGTCGACGGCAAGGTGGTTGCGGGCAAGGAACATCTGGATCACGACATTGACGAGATCTTTGCGGCCGACCTGATGAGCGACGTTCTGGCGTTCACGACTCCCGGTTCGGTGCTCCTGACGGGGCTCACCAACGTTCAGTCGGTCGTAACGGCGCACGTGGCCGAAGTGAAGGCCATAATATACGTTCGGGGTAAGAAACCCGGCCGGGATGCCATAAAGCTTGCAGAGCAGAAGGGCATACCGCTACTGACGAGCCCGCTCTCCATGTTCACGGCGTGCGGGCGCCTTTTCGAAAAGGGCTTGAGGTCGGAGAACGATCTGGTCCAACCATGAACGAAGATATTCTCTTCCATCAGGAATTCGCGATCTCTGGCAGGGATTTCTCCAACGCCGGAACGGTATCCACGCAGATAAAATCGATTCTCAAGGAGATCGGATTCGAACCGCCCATAATTCGGCGAGCGGCGATAGCCTCGTACGAGGCGGAGATGAACGTGGTGATGTATGCGGACAGGGCGGTGGTGCGCCTTTCGGCCACGCCTAACAAGATCCACATAAGCTTCGAGGATGAGGGACGTGGCATACCGGACATCGAGCTCGCGATGCAGGAGGGCTACTCGACTGCGACTCACCAGATGAGAGAGATGGGTTTTGGCGCCGGGATGGGCCTGCCCAACATAAAGAAGAACTCGGACGTATTCGAGATAACGTCGGAATTGGGCAAGGGCACCAAGCTCGACATAACCATATTCCCGGAATAGGCGGCCATGGCAAAGTACTACCACCCCATAAGAGTCGTGAGCGAGAAATGCGACGGCAGAAGAAAGTGCATGCGGGTCTGCCCCACTCAGGCAATCCGGGTTCGCGCCGGAAAGGCAGTGATCAACGAGGAGCTGTGCGTCGATTGCGGCGAGTGCATCCAGGCGTGTCCCCGGGGCGCGATCGAGCCGGTCACCGATCCCTTCACGCTATCCCTGGATTTCAGGTACAAGGTGGCGCTCCCATCGCCGGTGCTCTATTCCCAGTTCCGGCCAGACGTGGACCCCCGCCGCGTTGTCCAGGCGATCAAGCGGATCGGTTTCGATTACGTGTGCGACGTCTCCAGGGCGTGCGAAGAAGTGGCAATCGTGACGGACGAGTTCATGTCTTCATATAAGGGAAGATTGCCGCTTATCTCGTCGTTCTGCCCCACCGTGGTGAGGCTGATCCAGGTGAAGTATCCCGACCTCACCGAGCTGGTCCTGCCGATCGACATACCACGGGAGATAGCAGCGAAGGAATTCAAGGAAGATCTCTCCCGGGAGACCGGGGTCGATCCCAAGGATATTGGCGTGATCTACATCACTCCGTGTCCGGCCAAGATGGTTTCGATCAAGCAGCCGGCCGAGAAATCAAGATCGTGTCTGGATGGCGCCGTATCGATGAGGGACGTTTACGGTCCGCTGCTCGCGGCGCTAAAGGACGTCAAGGATCAGGAAATGGATGCGGATATCTTGCGGCGTTTCACCTTCTCGGCGGGCTGGGAAATGCTCGGCGAGATGACGCGCCTGCTCGGGGAACAGCGATCGATAGCGGTGTCGGGCCTGACCGACGTGGTCAAGGTCCTCGACGACATCGAGAACTCGAAGCTGCGGGACGTCGATCATGTCGAAGTGTCGGCCTGCATGGGAGGCTGTATCGGCGGCCCGCTGGTAGTGGAGAACATGTACGTCGGGCGGAGCAACATCATGAACCATCTGGCGAAGTACGCATCACGATCCTCCGTACGCCGGGACGAAGTTGTTGCAAAATACCGAAGCGGGTACTATGATCTTGAGCAACATCTGGCGCCGCGGCCCCTGAGGCCGCTTGATCCGGATCGCGCGGTGGCGATCGATAAGAAAAAGAAGAAGGAAGCGATCACCGGCGCCCTTCCAAAAATCGACTGCGGCTGCTGTGGCGCGCCGACATGTGAGGCCCTGGCCGACGACATCGTCCGCGGGCTGGCGACGATTGAGGACTGCATTTGGATCGGAGGTATAAGTAATGGGAAAAGGTGACAGACGCTCGAAAAGAGGCAAGATCTGGAGAGGCACCAGCGGGGTCACGCGGCTCAAGAAGAAAGCATCGAAGCAGACCAAACGCGGGACGAAGCGGTAAGATCGACCCCATCCTGATGCGATCACGAGGGTAGAGCGGCGCTTACCTGCCGATTTGTCTGAGCATCTCCTCGGTGGTAAGTATCATGGCGAACCCGTAGGCAAGGTTCTTCAGGCTGGCGATGTGGAACTCCGGCTCGGTCGTGGCCGTAGCGTCGGCGACGAAGAAGACCCGGAAGTCCCGGAAGAAAGCGTCGCGTGCCGTCGATTCGCAGCATACGTTGGTGAGAACGCCTGTTATTATCAGGTCCTTGACCTGCATTCCTCTGAGGATGATCTCCAGATCCGTATTGTAGAAGGCGCTGTAACGGTGTTTCCAGACAATCTTCTCGTCCTTGCGCGGTCTGACCTTGTCGAATACCTCAACACCTCTGGTGCCCTTGATCAAGGACTCTCCCCTCTTGATCTCCGGCCACCATTGGGCTGTAAGCCCTCCGTCGCGGCTTGGGTCTTCATGCACGTGCCCCGTGAACACTGCCGGGATTGAGGCTTTCCTTGATGCCAGGAGTATGCGCTTGATGTTGGGAACGATCTCGGTGGCATAATGAAAGAAGACGGCGCCACCCTTGTCGAGAAATTCGTTCTGCATATCTACGACCATAAGGCAGGCCGCGCCCTTCGTGAGGTTCATCGAATGGGTATTGTAGCGGGCAATCTCCTTCATCCACCGCTCGGTATTCTCACACCACCTCAGTTTAGGCAAAAACAACCCCCATCTTGGTCAGGCAAGCATCAATTGGGTCTTGGGGCGCCGTTTACGTGCGCGTCATCGGCTGGCCGCAGCACATAAGCCTGCTGATTCCGAGTCCTGATCTGGTCATTGCAACTTCGACTCCGCAGAGTACGCATGAATACTGGGACCCGGACGGCTTCAAGGGCCTCACAACGGCGGCCTTCTTCACGACCTTCTTCTTCGTGGTGGTCTTCTTCGCGACCTTCTCGGCTTTCTTCTTAGGGTTCGCTTTCTTCTTGGCCTTCTTCGCGGGCATGATCTCACCTCCTCTCGCAGGGTTTTGCTGTGCTTAAGCCGTGAGTATATTAGTAGTGGAATTGGTGTCAAGGTTTTCTTTAGAATGTGGGTGCGCCCTCAGGCGCGTCTTGACCTGAACTGAAAGGAGGGACCAATGGGATTGTCTCGGCCCATGGGAATATCGATACTGCTGCTGGTTCTTGCGCCATGCGTCCTTGCGGGGTCCGGATCCGATGCCGGCCCGGCGACCGGATCCAATCAAATAATCGGGGTCAAACCCTTTCCGCTTGATCTGGACTCGGGTTCGATGGCCCTGCATGCCCTGGCTACGTGTCTCGAGTTTAGTGGACGGCGGTCGACCTACGATCGGCTCGTGGCGGTCTCGGGCGCAGGTTTCAAGTTTGTCTATGATACCACAGAGGCTTACGAGCCTCTTCGTGACCTCTATCCCCTTGATGTCCTCAAGATGGCCGCAAATGCCTCAGGTTTCGCCGATGCCCATTGGGAGCTGGATAAGCCGATCGAGGAGGTCAAAGAGCTAGTCAAACGCGAGATCGACCGGGGCCGTCCGATGATCGCCCCGTTCCTTAAGAATGACGCTTATCACGGTTTCTTCCTCATAACGGGCTATGATTTTGGCGACGGGGTTTTCTATCTTCAAGGCGCCCTGCGGGACAGCGTCTATGCGCGGGTCCCGATCCCTCCGGCATGGAGCGGCTCCACGGCCAGTCCGATGGGCTGGGCCATCAATCCCATCTTCATACTTGGGGGTACCGGAGAAGGCCCGCAGGCAAACACGGGCTTGGACAAATCAATAATTGCCACAGGGATCGATATGCTCAAGGGTGGGATGCTGACCTATGGGCTCACCGAGGGCGAAATGCAGTATGTGCGCTCGCCGGGCCCACATCAAGCCATATACGGGCTACCCGCATACCGCCTGGTCTCGCGGGACATCGAGACCGTGGGCTTGACTGTCAGTCGCAATGGAGAGGATGCCTTTAACTTCGGTTTCGTCTGGCGGCTTGATTCTCAGTTGGGGCAGCTGGTCCACGACCGGGGATATGCAGCATCTGCGGTTACCTACCTTATTCCCAGGGTTTCGGACGGCAAGTCGATCGAGGTTGAGGAACTGGTGAGCAATATCGACAGGACGGTCGCCGACGCCAAGGCCTTACGAAAGATCTTCTGGGACCAGATTCCCGACACTGCAAGGACGGCCGAGGGAGTTGCGGCGTATGTCAAGGGGAGTGAGTCGATGGTTTTCTCCTTTGCCGGGCGTGACAGGTTCTTTGAGGCCCTTCGCGACCTGGGGCTTCAGGCTTTCAAGACCGCCTGGGGTCCCGTTATCGTCGCCGACTCACCCGCGAAGCGGATACGCGCCAAGATCATCGTCAAGAGTCTTCAGTCGCGCGAGAAGGCTTCACTTAATATGATGGAAGAGATCGTCGGCTACGTTGCTGAGGATTTGGGAGTCCAGCCGCAGGAGCCGACCGGACCGGCCAAGCGCCGTAAGCAATGATGCCGGCAGGGAACATAGGCAGGCCTTAGGAGGTGCTCCACTTGGAACGGAAGCAACGAATAGGCGCGATATCAAAGCAACTGGCGGGGCTTTGCCGAAAGAGCGAATTCTTCAGGTGCGCGGGCAAGTACGCGGTTCCTTCCGATGAGTCGGTGAAGGAGATACTCTTGCTCTTCCAGGAGATTCTCTTCATAGGCTATTTCGGCAAGCAGAACATTCCAGCCTGGGAGCTGGAGTCGCATCTCAGCGTCCTGATGTCGCGGCTCTATGATCAGCTCTCGGGTCAGGTCGCCAAGAGCCTGCGGCACGAATGTGAAGGCGAACATCGGGTGTGCGATAACTGCCAGAGCCGCGGCGAGGATCAGGCCCTGAGGCTTATGGAGAAGATTCCCGCCCTGAGAAAGATGCTCGAGGGAGACGTACAGGCCGCATTCGACGGCGATCCCGCGGCCAAGAACTTCGACGAAGTGATCTTCAGTTACCCCTGCATCAAAGCCATAATGGTTCACCGGATCGCCCACGAGCTTTACCTTCAGGGGGTGCCGCTCCTGCCCCGGATAATGTCCGAATACGCGCACGCCCTGACCGGCATCGACATCCATCCGGGGGCCAGGATCGGCCGGCATTTCTTCATCGACCATGGTACGGGGGTTGTGATCGGTGAGACCACGGTGATCGGGGACAATGTTAAGATCTACCAGGGTGTAACACTCGGCGCCCTGAGCTTCCCCAAGGACGAGAAAGGCAACCTGCTGCGCGGCGTAAGACGCCACCCCACAATCGAGAGCAGAGTGACAATCTATGCCGGAGCGACTGTGCTGGGGGGCGATACCGTGATCGGCGAAGGCTCGACCGTAGGCGGCAATGTCTGGATAACGCGCAGCGTTGCTCCTCGAACCAAGGTTGTGATTGAGCCCCCGGAGCTCAGCCTCAAGGCCGATCTGGTGGGCCACGTTATGGAAGGCACGGGTGTATCCAGGACGGCCCAGCGGGCCCAGGGCAGAGCGGTTGAGGTCTGTCGCTGGGCGCCGGCGGCTGGTAAGGGCGCAAGCTCTACGCGCTCCAAGATGCGTCCCAAGTGGACCTGCACGCCGGCCGGTGGGGCATCCAAGAAGGCCGCGCGACCGGGTAGGTCAGCCGGACCTTCCAAAGCCAGGAAGCGCGGCTGACGAGCAGGGCTCGCCGTCGGGCCATCCGTCGGAGGGCCCTCTGCCGGAGGGGAGGCCAACCATGAGAATCGCCGATGACGTAACTCAACTTATTGGACGGACACCGCTGGTCTGGATCAAGAAGCTGGCGCGCGGGCTTCCCGCGAAGGTTGCGGCCAAGCTGGAGTTCTTTAACCCCATGTCCAGCGTCAAGGACAGAATCGCGCTTGCCATGATCGAGACCGGCGAGAAGGCCGGCAAGATCAACGCCGATACCCTTGTGGTCGAGCCCACAAGCGGGAATACCGGTATCGGCCTCGCCTTTGTATGCGCGGCTCGGGGCTATAAGCTGCTGCTCACGATGCCGGAGACCATGAGCATGGAACGGAGAGCGCTGCTTGTCGCTCTCGGCGCGGAACTGGTCTTGACCCCGGGCGACAAAGGCATGAAAGGTGCGATCGAGGCTGCGGAGGAAATCGCCCGCAAGACCCCCAACTCCTTCGCCCCGATGCAATTCAACAACCCCGCGAATCCCGAGGTTCACCAGCGGACCACCGCCGAAGAGATCTGGGCCGACACCGACGGCAGCGTCGACATCGTGGTCTGCGGAGTCGGCACCGGCGGCACCATCACCGGAGTCGGCCGGGCCCTGAAGCCGAGGAAGCCCTCGCTCAGGATGGTCGCGGTCGAGCCATCCGATTCCCCGGTGCTCTCTTCTGGTCGAGCGGGGAAGCACAAGATTCAGGGTATCGGCGCCGGCTTTGTGCCCGAGGTTCTGGACCGGCAGGTGATCGATGAGATAATCCAGGTGACCTTTGATGATGCCGTCCAGACGGCCCGGCGGCTCGCGCGCGAGGAAGGCATCTTCTGCGGCATATCCTGCGGCGCGGCAATGTGGGCCGCGCTCGAGATCGCCGGGAGGCCTGACAGCAAGGACAAACTTATCCTGGTCGTGCTGCCCGACACCGGTGAGCGCTACCTGAGCACCGAGCTCTGGGGCCAGGTGCAGAAGCCTGCGAGTCAGCGGCCCTGATCCGGGTGGTCACCGGTGCGCGCCACGCATTGTGCCTGACTGATTCCACCTTGTCGATGCACAGCGCCTTGCCCCAAGTATGTCGCATCCTGCATCCAACACCCGGCCTTCGAGTTATCTTGTGCCTCTCCAATGGAAATGCCTGCCCGCATCTTGCTCCCCTGTCGAGGCACACGACTTGCACATAGAAGTCTCTCCGGCTGCTCGAAGGCAGATCTGATTGAACTCGGTCATCCGGGCAGATCGGCAGTCGACAGAGCAAGTGGAAGTCGGCTTCAGAACCCGGCTTTCTTGAAATCCAAGATGGGAAGGAGGTGATAGCGAGATGAAGAGATTGGCAATCTGTGGGGCACTTGTAATTGGGCTGGGGATAGCCAACCCGGTCCTTGGCGGCGTGACACTTACGACAAGTCTGTCGGGGCCGGCAACGGTGATGGTAGGAGAAGAGGCAGCCTGGGACATTACGATAACGGCAACCTCGGATCAGGACGTCACCGGTGTCGTGATCAAAGACGGTATGGGGGCTGACCTTGACGAGATAGTTGTCGGCGCACCCAGCCAGGGCATGGCCGCTGCCGCGAAGATGGGCAAGGGCAAGATGGGGGCCACCATGGTGAAGTGGGAGGTGGGCGACATTCCGGCTGGAGGCACCGCGACGCTGACGGTGACCGTCACCACGGGATTCAATCCCAAGGGGAAGCATCAATTCACCGAAGCCGAGCTTATGCACGAGCTTGACGGTGGAGCTTCTGCCGCCTACTTCTTCGAGGGCATCGAATACGAGTTGCTCGAGACAATGCCGCTTACGGTAGATGTAATCGAGCCGATTGAGTAGGTCCACCTAAGGGGCACTGCGTGGGGAGTCTTTTCGAAGACTCCCCTTTCTTTCGCGCCTTCTCCGTTCTCGGGTAGCGGCCAGCAACTGCTTGATTTCGGCCTTCAAACGTGGTAGACTAGTAGTATTCCAGCGGATTGGACGCGTATCGGCACGCCGGAGATTGAGCATCAGACAGCGAAGGGTGATTGCAGACATCATGAAGACTGGACACCTCGGCCTTAGGAATCTCGTCTTTCTCTCTCTGTGCTGTGTTTTGCTGGCGGGCCTTGCCGGTACATCGGACGCCGGGCTCCGAATTGTCGGGCTCGATGTCGGCCAGGGTGACTGCACGCTCATAATCTCGCCCACGGGCAAGACCGTCCTCATCGATGCGGGCTACACCGGCAAGGGCACCGGAACCGTGATTCCTTATCTTCAGTCCCAGGGCATTCACGCGCTGGACTACACCGTTGCGTCGCACTACCATGTCGATCACATCGGCGGCATGGATGAGGTAATTAACACCCTCACGCGTGACTCGATAAGGGTGGCGTGCTTCGACCGTGGTTGGTCTTACACCACGCAGGCTTACACTCAGTATGCCACTGCCACCGGGAGTAAGCGCCAGACCTTGACCGAAGGCCAGGTTATAGACCTTGGTGGCGGCGCGACCTTGAAGTGCGTCGCCTTGAACAGCCATGGTCATCTCGCCGCGCCGTATGACGCCGACAGGTACGATGAGAACAACCTCTCGGTCGTACTGCTGCTGGACTACGGTGAATTCGAAATGATGCTCGCGGGCGACCTCCCGGGCAGCAACACGGGCAGCTACCACGATATCGAATCCCTGGTCGCCGCCGAAGTCGGCGATGTCGATGTTTACAAGGTCGATCATCACGGCAGCGCCAGCGCCTCCAACACGACTCTGCTGAACGCCATCCTGCCTGAGGCCTCGCTGATCTATGTGGGCAACGGCAACTCCTACGGCCACCCGACCCAGGCCGTAATCGACCGGCTGGTCGCGGTCGATAGCTACATCTATCAGACCGAGCTCGGCACCGGGGGAACGATCCCTTCGGGCGAAGGTGAGGTAGCCAACGGGCATATCACCATAGACGTTACCCCCGGCCAATACACCATAAACGGCGATATCTACAGCCTGGGGTCTTCCGGGGTGGAGCCGGTGTATGAGCCCGGCTTCGTGAGCATCTATCCCAACCCCTTCTCCAACGAAGCCACGCTTAAATTCCGGATCGCCCAGACGGGTCCTGTAGCAATCAAGATATTCGATGTCCGGGGCCGGCTTGTGACCGTCTTTCCGGCGCTAACGGGCGGCAGCGTGACGACCCTGACCTGGGACGGACAATCGCTTGATCGTCACCGGGCGCCTGCGGGCGTCTACTTCATACGAATATCGGGGCCCTCGGGCAGCATGTCGCAGAAGCTTGTGAGGAAGTAGAACCCGCCTCCTTTGGGATACCCTATAGACACTTTTTGGTGTATCATCTTGGGCAGGAGGTAAGCATGCCTAATTATTCACATTCGCGACTAGAGACCTACGGGAACTGCCCTCGGCAGTATAAGCTCCAGTATATCGACAAGGTCGAGATTGAAGAGACCGAGTCAGTTGAGGCCTTCCTCGGCGGCCGCGTCCACGAGGCCCTCGAGAAGCTCTACCGGGATGTCCGGATGACGCAGCTGCCCACGCTGGAAGACGTGCTTGCTTACTACGAGAAGGTCTGGGAAGAGAACTGGCACTCGGGCGTCACGATCGTGCGAACCGATTACGCCGCTGAGAATTACCGGGAAGTGGGCCGCAGATGCATCACCGATTACTACAGCCAGCATTATCCCTTCGACTCGTCCCGCGTGCTCGCTCTCGAGTACCTGGTGTCCTTCCCGCTGGACCAGGCGGAGCAGTACTGGATAAGGGGCGTGATCGACAGGCTCGCGGTTGCCGCAGACGGTACCTATGAGATTCATGATTACAAGACCTCAAGCCGGCTTAAGACCCAGGAAGAGGTGAACAAGGACCGGCAGCTCGCCCTTTATCATCTTGCCCTCGAGCGGATGTGGCCCGATGTCAAGGACGTCGATCTGGTCTGGCATTATCTCGCTTTCGGCAAGGAGCTCAAATCCCGACGAACCCCGGAGGAGCTCAAGACCTTGAAGCAGGAAGTGATGGCGGTGATCGATACCATCGAGAAGGACCGGGAGTTCCGGCCGAAGGAGAGCGCGCTGTGTGACTGGTGCGCATACCCTGAGCACTGCCCGGCAAAGAAGCATGCAACGCTGATGGCCAGCCTTCCGCCCAACAAGTTTCTTGCCGAGCCGGGAGTGAAGTTGGTCAATACCTATGTGGAACTGCATCGACGGAAACTTGAGGTCGAGGCGGATCTCGAGCAGCTCAAACAAGCCCTGATTCACTATGCTCGCGAGCACGGCGTCGAGAAACTGCGGGGAAGCGATCACAAGGTCTTGGTGAGGTTCTATAAGGGTCTGGGTTTCCCCAGCAAGGATGAACCCGGCAGGGCGGAGCTTGAGACCGTGGTCAGGGAATTGGGACTTTGGGATCGGGTTGCGGTGTTGAATCCCGTGAATCTCGCGAAGTTGGTGGAAAGCGGCAAGCTCGATCCCGAGACCGCCGCCAGGCTAAGTGCCCTCGGCCGAGAGGAAGAGCGGCCGTGGGTCAAGCTCTCCAGCCTGCGCTCCGACAGGGATAATTGACATTCTCGCCGGTACGTGGGAAACTAGACACGTTCTGGTAGCGCAGAGATCCCTATGAAGATAGAAAGATGGGTGTGGCTTCTTCTGCTGGTGGTAGCCGCGGGCTATCTATCCTGCTCTCCGCCTGACGTCCGCATCGGAATGGGCGACGGCGACGGCGTAAGGCTCGCATACCGGGCGCTCGGCACGGGCAAACCTCTGGTCGTGATTCACGACGGTCCCGGCTACGAGAAATCCATAATGTACAAAGGCTTTGACGGCCTGCACTCGGACATCAGGCTGGTCTATTACGATCAGCGGGGCTGCGGTAAGTCCGAGCCTCTGGCGGCGACAACGCCCTCAGGGATCGAGGATAACGTGCGCGATCTGGAAAGCCTCAGGCGCTATCTCCGCCTGGAGAAGATGTCGCTGGCAGCCCACGGTTGGGGCGCAGTGATCGCGCTTGAGTACACGCGCGCCCATCCGACACGCGTTGAGTCCCTGATCTTGATCACCCCGATCTCCCCGTTCCAGCCGGGGCCCAAGGTCGAGAGCATCGTGGATAGGCTTCCCGACGATGCCCGAGATCACATCACTTCTATTCTCAACAACGTGGGCCTGTCGGTGTTTGAAAGGCAGGCCGCGATCATGCGAACGATCCTGCCGTCGCTCTTCTTCCGGCCGGAGGCGATGGAGGGTATTCGACTGGAGAGCCTCAAGTACGCACCCGAGGTCAGCTTGCGCCTGGGGGAGGAACTGCAGTCGCTCGATCTCTTCGCCGTGCTTCCTGAGATCGCGCAGCCGACCCTGGTGATCGTCGGCAGACATGATTTATCGGTTCCAGTGCGCGATCAGATGGCCTATACCGATGGGATCACGAACGCGAGCGCCGTGGTCTTCAACGAGAGCGGGCATTTCCCTTTTCTCGAAGAGCGCGGGTTTTTCCTGAACCTGGTAAGGGAGTTTCTACTGAAAAATAACGTGCCCGCTCTGGCTCACGTGGGCGGCGCGCAGTAAGCCGAAGCAGGGAGCGAGAGCCTACACGGAGGTCCGCGAGTGTCACATTCCAAGCCGATCCCAAAGATGTCGAGAGCGTCCGCCTTCCGACCTTCCCCGGCCGTTGTCGCGGCACTCCTGGTCTCGGTGATTATCTGCACCTCGCTTTTCGCTTTGCCCCGCGCCCTCTATGGCAGCGACGCAGCCCTGCAAGCCAAACAGCTTGTGGCCGAGGGCAAGCGGGATGAAGCCAAGACGCTCCTGTTGGATGCGGTGAAGCAGAATCCCCGCGACGACGAAGCCGAAATCATGCTTGCCAGAATTTACATGCGGGAGCAGGACTACAATACGGCTGCCGAACATGCCGAGCGCGCCGTCAAACTCGCCGATTCGGTCTCGGATTACCACCTATGGCTTGCCCGGACATCGGTCGCCAAGACCATGAAGTCGGGTATGGTGGGGGCCTTGCTTGCGGCACGCAAGGGCAGACAGGAATACGAGAAGGCGATCGCCCTTGACTCCGCGAACAAGGAGGCCCGGTTCGAACTGTGCATGTACTATCTGATAGCTCCCGGCATGCTCGGCGGGAGCAAAGAGAAGGCCAAGGAGCAGGCAGCCGTACTGGAGTCGCTGGACCCCCTTTACGGATCCTACGCCTGGGCGAGCTACTGGGAACGGGACCAGCAGATCGCCAGGGCGGAATCCCTGTATAACCGTGCGGTCGGCCTGGATACTTCATCGACCTCCACGGCGCTTTATGGGCTTGCCTACTTCTACGACCGGAACAAGAAACCGGACCAGGCGGGCACGGTCTTCAAGCAGATTCTCACCAATCGGCCCGATGACCTCGTCGCGCTCTTCCATCTGGGCCGGGTTTACGCCGCGGCTGATACCAATCTTGACGAGGCGGAATCGGCTTTCAAACGATACCTGGATGCGGGGGGTGCCGCCGATGGTCCCGACGAGGCGGCGGCGCGCTGGCAGCTGGGCATGGTCTATGATCGCGAGGGTAAGCCGGACTCGGCCGTGGTGGAGCTGCGCCGGGCGGTGGAGTTGGCTCCGGGCATCAAGCAGTACAAGGATACCTTAAAGCAGGTCGAGAAGCGGCCGTAGCCGCGCCCGCCGGCGTGAGACCGCCGCCGAAAGCGTTGCCTTCGAGTCTCGTTTTTGCTATCCTCAATAGTAGTATCCTGTAACCGCTTAAGCTATCGAGACAGCGTGACGACCGCTCTGGAATTTCACCGTTCCGGGGAAGGGCCTTGCTTGGAGGGAGGACAACCGTGAAAACCAACCAGCTATCATCGGCTGATCTTATAAAGCTCGCCGACAATTATGCCGCTCACAACTATCACCCTTTGCCGGTGGTGCTGTCTCGCGGTGAAGGTGTCTGGGTATGGGACGTCGAAGGCCGCAAATACATGGACATGCTCAGTTCCTATTCGGCCTTGAACCAGGGCCACCGCCACCCGAGGATTCTCGAGGCTGCGCGGCGCCAGATGGACAGTCTCACGCTCACCTCGAGGGCCTTCCATAACGATCAGTTCGGACCTTTCTGCGAGTTGGCGTGTACGATAGCCGACCAGGAGAGCATCCTCCTTATGAATACCGGCGCTGAGGCTGTCGAGACCGCGATCAAGGCAGCTCGCAAGTGGGGCTACCTCGTGAAGGGTGTGCCCAGGGACCAGGCCGAGATAATCGTCTGCGAGAACAACTTCCACGGCAGGACCACCACGGTTGTGGGCTTCTCATCCGAGGCGCAGTACCGCGAAGGCTTCGGTCCCTTCGGGCCGGGATTCAAGATGATTCCCTACAACAATCTCGATGCCCTGCGAAAGGCCATAACCCCCAACACCGTCGGCTTCCTGGTGGAGCCCATCCAGGGCGAGGCCGGCATACTAGTACCGAGCGAAGGCTACCTCAAGGAAGCGGCGAAACTGGTTTGGGCCAACAATATCCTCCTCATGCTCGATGAGATTCAGACCGGGCTCGGCAGGACGGGCAAGATGTTCTGTTATGAATATGACGGCATCAAGCCGGACGTCCTGATCGTGGGCAAGGCGCTTGGCGGCGGAGTCTATCCAGTCTCAGGGATGCTCGCGTCGAAGGAAGTGATGGGCGTCTTTAAGCCCGGAGATCACGGCAGCACCTTTGGAGGGAACCCGTTGGCCTGTGCGATCGGCTCGGCGGCCCTCCGGGTGATCCTGGATGAGGCCCTGCCGGAGCGCGCTCTCGAAGCCGGCTGCTACTTCATGGATAAACTTGCCGCAATCAGGTCCCCACACGTGAAAGAGATCCGAGGCAAAGGGCTCTTGATCGGAGTCGAAGTGAAGGAGAGCTCCGGTACCGCGCGGCCCTTCTGCGAGCGGTTGATGTCGCTGGGTGTTCTTGCCAAGGAGACCCATCACCAGGTGATAAGGTTTGCTCCGCCGCTTGTGATCTCGCACGAGGAGATCGACTGGGCAGTAGAGAGGATCGCGAAGGTCCTCGCGTAAGCAGGGTAAGAGGTGCCGGCAACACCGGCCGGCCGGGCTCCAGATCAAGGAGGATAAGCGTGAATCGCTCCCACGGGCACACGGTCTCGTCTTGGTTTGCTCCGATTGCATCTACGGCTGTCGCATTCGCCGCTGCCGCAATCATGGCGGTATTTCTCGCGGTCTCATGCCGTGCGGCGGAACCGGTCACCTCGGAGGAACTCACCTATCCCCTGAACGTGCTTCAGGATGATGCTCACTTCACGCTTTACGTCAACGAAGACCCGGTCGTGAGATCGCAGTCGAAGTGGATGCCGGACGGCAGTTTCTCGGGTGATTACAGCATATCAATGGCAGGGCAGACCATCTCCTCCTCGCTCGCCATCACAGTCGACGAGAGAGGTTACTGGACGGCGATGTCGATCGAGACTCCGCAGGGCCCCGCCGCGGTGGTGCGTGAGGGTGGTAAGGCCAAGATAACCCATGGGACCGAGACCTCGACGGTCGAACTTCGGCCCGGCACGCGCATCTTTGAGAACTTCAGTCCATCCCTGATGAGTCAGGCCGTGGTGGCCTACGACCAGGTCGCAGGCGGCAAGCAGATCTTCCCGCTCTTCATCATTCCGGCAGTCGTGATGGATGCCTCGCTCGAGCGGCTTGAGACCTTGGAGCGGACGGTCGCGGGCCGCACCCAGAACTTCACGCTCTACCGCTACAGCCTGCCGGGTGTCGATGTAACCATCTGGGTTGACGACCAGAACCGGATCTGTTTCGGCGATGTCCCGGCCCAGCATGCGGCCTACGTGCGTGACGGCTATGAGACGCTCAGGCTTGCCGAGACTGCAGATTCGACGCTCTCGCAGCCGACCTACGAGGTGACTTTGGATGACGATGTTGCAGTTTCGATGAGGGACGGCGTCAATCTCTCGGTCGATATCTACCGGCCCACTGCGGCCGGCAAGTTTCCCGTGATTCTCGTGAGGACGCCCTATAAGAAGGAGATGAACGAGCTCCAGGCCAAGTACTTCGCCCGGCGCGGCTACGTTTATGCGGCCCAAGACTGTCGCGGGCGCTTCGCGTCGGGTGGCAAGTGGGAGCCTTTCTTCAACGAGCCCGCCGACGGATACGACACGATCGAGTGGCTGGCAGCGCAGCCATGGTCCAACGGCAAGGTGGGGATGATCGGAGCTTCTTATGTCGGCTGGGTCCAGTGGTGGGCCGCGCGCGAGGCGCCCCCGCACCTCGTGACTATCATTCCCAACGTGTCTCCCCCCGATCCCTACTACAACATCCCGTACGAATATGGGGCTTTTTTCCTGTTCGGTGCAATCTGGTGGGCGGACGTGCTTGAGCAGGAAGCGACCGCCGATCTCTCGGGCAAATCCCTCCAGGACATAATGGATAAGAAGTATGCCAGGCTGCTACGGCATCTACCCGTTATCGATCTCGATGAGATCGTCCTGGGGAAGCCGAACCCTTACTGGCGCGACTGGATCAAGCATCCGGATAACGACGCCTACTGGGATCGCGCGAGTTTCCTGGAGCGCCTGGCGAAGGTCGATATCCCGGTCTATCATCAATCGGGCTGGTACGACGGCGATGGGATCGGTTCGAAGCTAAACTATCTCACTATGACCAAGTACGGACACGCCAACCAGAAATTGGTCCTGGGACCGTGGGGGCACACGGCGAGCGCTACGCGCATGGGGCCGCGCGTCACCGATTTTGGCCCCTCGGCGATCGTCGATCTTGAACGCAGTTACGTGCGCTGGCTCGACCGGTGGCTCAAGGGCATTGATAATGGGATCGATCGCGAGCCCTTGGTTGCTCTCTTCGCCATGGGCAGCAACAAGTGGTTGACCGGCAACACCTACCCGCTGCCCGAGACCAAGTTCACCAAGTTCTATCTGGCAAGCCAGGGGAAGGCCAATACCTCTTCGGGCGATGGGTGGCTGGATACTTCTCCGCCTGCCGACGGCATGGCGTTCGACACCTTTACCTATGATCCGGGCGATCCCACACCCGATCCGGGCTTTTACTTCGATCCGAAGGACCTCGTTGAGGACGCAGGGAAGCAGGCCGATAACGCCGTGAAGGGCGCCGAAGGCGGCGAGGGCGCTGAAGGGGGTGAAGGCAGCGGCCAGCCAGGGGCACCCGGGGAAGAGATCTCGGTCGAGGAAGAGCGGGCGCGGATGATGGGCTACTACGCCAAAGTGGACTCCGATCGGAGCGACATCCTTGTCTACGATACCCGCCCCTGGGAGGAGCCCGTGACGCTTGTCGGGCCGGTCTCAGCAGTGCTATATGCCGGTTCCTCAGCCAAGGATACCGACTGGTTTATGAGGCTCTCCCAAGTGGATGCCGATGGCGGGGTCTTCCCGCTGGTCCACGGTGTCATACGCGCGAGGTACCGGAATTCCTTCTCCAAGCCCGAGATGCTCACACCCGGGGAAATCTATGAATACCATCTCGACATGTGGCAAACGGGGATCACGGTCCCCGTGGGGGCCAGGCTCCGGGTCGAGGTCTGCTCGGCCTCCTTCCCGATCTTCTCGCGCAATCTCAATACCGGGGGCCACAACGAGACCGAGACCAAGTATATGAGCGCGGTTCAGCGGATCTATCACGACAAGGACCATCCGTCGCATGTTTTGCTGCCCGTGATTCCCGAGCCGGACTTCAAGGACCAGATCGATTGATGAGGCAGGCTGGCTCGAGCGGAGGAGATTCGACATGGATGTGAGATTCAAGCAGCAGTTTCTGGAACTCTGGGAGAAGTACTTTCCCGGAGCGGAGCTTCCGATCGCTTATTACTACACCAATGACCGGGGTTGGGAAGAGCGCGCCAAGTCGGCCGCCGTAACCCAGTGCGTCGTCGATGCCCTGGATGCGGTGCGCGCGGGAGGGACGCTTGCCCTGGACGTCGAGACTACCCAGTGTGGGGGAGGGAAACGCTATCTGGGTTTTGCCCAGAAGCTTCGGCCGGACTTTGAGTACTTTCTTTCCACAGGAATACCCGGCAAGATGGAGGGTGAGCGATACAAGAAATCTCCGCAGCTGGTGATGGAGCAGCTGCGGCGCCTGCCGACCTTTGAGGTGCCGGGCAGGTTCATCGTCTTTAAGAGATGGGACATGCTTGACCTCGACGAGGAGCCACTGGCCGTGATCTTCTTCGCCCCGCCTGACGTGCTCTCGGGGCTCTTTTCACTCGCCAACTACGACCAGCCCGATGTCAATGCGGTCATCGTCCCTTCGGCCTCGGGCTGCGCCTCGATGGTCTACTATTCCTATCTTGAGTCCAAGTCCGATCACCCGCGGGCGGTGCTCGGCATGTTCGACGTGTCGGCGCGGCCTTGCGTTGCTCCCGATCATCTGGCATTCTCGGTGCCGATGGCCAGGTTCATCGACATGGTTGAAAACATGGACGGGAGTTTCCTCGCGTTGCCATCTTGGGGAAAGGTGAGGGCCAGGATCAAGGCTTCGCGGTCTTAGGGGTTGGCCGAAGGGGGCACGTTGGATAGAGTGAGTCGAGGGCGCGCATCACCACTTGTCGGCAGCATCCTCTTTGTTGCACTTGCGGCCTCGCTTGCGCTCGCCGAGCGCCCCGCGAGTCAAGTGGTTCACCCCGCGTGGAGCCGCGACGCCGCCATCTATGAGGTCAACCTTCGCCAGTATTCGTCCGGCGGCAGCTTCAAGGAGTTCGAGCAGCACCTGCCTCGGCTCAAGGCAATGGGTGTCAAGCTTCTTTGGCTGATGCCCATCCACCCGATAGGGGAGAAGAATCGCAAGGGTACGCTCGGGAGCTATTACTCGGTCCGGGACTATCTCGCGGTCAATCCCGAATACGGGACGCTCGAGGACTTCAAGGCTCTGGTCAAGCACGTCCACGACCTGGGGATGTACGTCATCATAGATTGGGTTGCCAACCACACCGCCTGGGACAATCCTCTCATGGTCGACCATCCCGAATGGTACACCAGGGACGCGTCCGGCAACTTCGCGCCGCCGGTTCCCGACTGGGCCGATGTCATCGACCTCAATTATGACGATCCCGGGCTGCGCGCCTATATGATCGATGCGATGAAGTTCTGGGTCCGTGAGACCGATATCGACGGCTTCAGGTGTGACGTGGCCGAGATGGTGCCGCTCGATTTCTGGGAAGCCGCGCGCACCGAACTGGATAGAATCAAGCCCGTTTTCATGCTGGCCGAGGGCGAATCCCCGGCGCTCCACGCGCGGGCCTTCGATGCCACCTACGGGTGGGGGCTCTTCAAGCTTATGCGGCGTGTTGCCGAAGGTGCGAGCGGCCCCGCCGACCTGTGGACCTATTTCGAGCGTGATGCAGCCGAGTACCCCGAAGATGCCTACCGCATGTATTTCACCTCGAACCACGATGAGAACTCGTGGAACGGCACCACCCAGCAGATGTTCGGCGAGGGTGCTGCTGCCCTTGCCGCGCTTGCCGCGACCGTGGATGGCATCCCCCTGGTCTATGGCGGCCAGGAAGCGGGCTTATCGAAACGGCTGGCCTTCTTCGACAAGGACTCAATCGCCTGGAAAGAACACGAGGCTGCGAGGCTCTATGCGGCGATCCTTAACCTCAAGCAGGAGAATCCCGCGCTATGGAACGGAAGCGCGGGAGGCCGGATGGAGCGCGTGCCCACCTCCAACGATGGCGCCGTATTTGCCTTCGTTCGCGAAGAGGGCGAGGCCAAGGTCTTCGTGATCGCGAATCTATCGCTACGCACTCAGAAGGTCGAGCTCCGAGGCCGCAAGTTTGCCGGCACCTATACCGATGCTCTGACCGGCAAGCCAAGCACGCTTGCCAAAGACACCTGGCTCACGCTCAAGCCTTGGGCTTACCGAGTCTACGCTACTTCTTTATAGGATATCCGACCGTCTGAGCGAGCGTCACCTTCTGATCCGGCCTGAGGTTCAAGGTCTTGGCAAGGGCTTCCTTGTCCACATACCCGCGCACTACGGTCGCCAGGCCCTCAGAGGCACAGTAGAGATAAACATTCTGGCTGATGAAGCCGGTGTCGCATGCCGAATAGAAGGTCTTATCCTCGAGCGACGACTTCTCGCCCATCCTGGCGTAATCCGCCACGTAGACCAGATTCATGGGCGCCGTCCCGACGAACGGCTGGCCGCCGGTCTTGGCGCGGATGTCTTCGGCCAGCACCGGCTTGAGCTCGTTGGTCTTGGCATCGTAAAGATAGGCTCCTTCGGCGAGCGTTACATAGATATCGATCTCCTGCCAGTTGACCGCTGATGGTGCCGTGCGCTTGCCGGCCTCGGGACGGTTTATCCCATCGGCAGCCCACAGGAGATTCGAGATCACCTGCAGGGGCAGCTTCTCAGGGCTGAAGTCGCGGCCGGTCTGCCGCTCCTTCAACGCCTGCATCAAGGGCTTGCCGCCTTCCATCTGTGGTTTGGGCAGCTTTATCACCGCAAGGTCCTTCGCGGAACCCGCCACCGATGCAAGGAACAGCACTGCCAAACTCACACTCAGAATTCGAAGCAATCTTCCGGTCATCACTCTCCTCCTGTTGACTCTCTTGATCCTCGACTTGATCTTCGATCCTTTGGCCCGGATCACGCTTGACTAGACGATACGCGTGTGCCCCGCCCTCGTCAAGGGCGCCACTATGGTTGCGCTCGGTCGGGGGTTGTGCTCCGGCTCAGAACCCCATTCGCCTCCGCATCAACCCTCCTCCCGCGCCCAATTATCTGGCCTGCCGATGGGGCGGATTGCCCGGAGCGAATATCAGTTGCTGAGCGAAGGGCTTCCGCCCCGAGGCGCCACAAGCTCGCTCGGGTTCGCAGACCCGGTAGCGCATTGACGAAAGTCACGGATTGGGGTACCTTAATTGGCAGGACTATAGTGCACAGGACGCTCACCCCTGACGGAAACGAATAGGTCACGCACCAAAAGGAGCTCCCGTGAAATCCGGAATCTCACGACGCACGTTCCTCAAGCAGTCCTCCAAAGGCATAGTGGCTGCGGCTGTGCTGCCCGCTTTTCTCGGGCCGGCCGCGGACCGGGCCTTCGCAGTTGTTGCGCCGACAGACCTGACCCTGTGGGACTTCTACATTCACTTCGGGGTCGACGAGAAAACGATTCAGCAGGTTATGGCCGAGGCCTTGTCCCAAGGCGGCGACTACTGCGATCTCTTCTTCGAGCACACGATTGCGAACGAGGTCGCGCTCGAGGACAAGAACGTCAATCGGGCAGTCACCGATGTTGACTTCGGGGTCGGCATCCGGGTCTTGAAAGGCGATCAAACTGGCTATTCCTTCACCGAGGCCATTACTCCCGAGGGGATGAAACTCGCAGCGCGGACGGCCGCCAACATCGCGTCCTCCGGCCAGACCGTGGCTCCCGTGGCTCTCAGTCTGCATAAGACGCCCGACTATTATCCCATCGCCATGCCCTGGGAAGAGGTCTCGATCGACGAGAAGATTCCCTATCTCTTGAGCATAAACGATCAGGTGGGTGCGCTCGATCCGCGCATCATCAAATCGCGGGTGCGCTTTTCCAACACCACCTCGTACATCCTGATAGCGACATCAGAGGGCCGGGCAGTTCACGATTATCGCCCGATGGTTCGCGTATCCGTGAGTGCCACGGCCGAGCAGAACGGCCGTCGCGAGCAGAACGGTTTTGACCTGACCGGCCGACAGGGTCTTGAGTTCCTGACTCAGGAGAATGTCGATCTGCTGGCCAAGGAAGCCGTGCGCCGCACCGTCGCTCTCTTTGATGCGGTGAAGCCCGAAGCCGGCGAGATGGAAGTGGTGCTCGGGCCCGGTGGCTCAGGCATTCTCCTCCACGAAGCCATCGGGCACGGCATGGAGGCCGACTTCAACCGCAAGCAGATCTCGATCTTCTCGGACAAGATCGGCAAGCCTGTGGCCGAGACCTTCGTAACCATCGTTGATGATGGGACCAATCCCAATATCCGAGGAACCCTCAACATCGACGATGAAGCCAACGACACCGAACGGACCTATCTCGTCACCGACGGCATCATGACAAGCTATCTCCACGACAGGATAAGCGCTCAATACTACGGCGTGCGGCCCACGGGCAGCGGCCGGCGGCAATCTTTCCGCTTCCCGCCGCAGCCGCGGATGCGAAACACCTATATGCTAGCGGGGCCTCACGACCCGAAGGAGATCATACGGAGCGTCAACCACGGGCTCTATGCCGAGGAGTTCACCAACGGCCAGGTTATGATAGGGGCGGGCGATTTCTCCTTCTATGTCAAGTCCGGCAGGCTTATCGAGGGCGGCGAACTCACCCGGCCCGTCAAGGACGTCAACATCATAGGCAATGGCCCGCAGGTGCTTCGAGACATCGTGATGGTGGGCAACGACCCCAAGATGGCCGAGGGCGGTTGGACCTGCGGCAAGGGCGGTCAGGGAGTGCCGGTCTCTCAGGGGCTCCCTACGGTCAAGGTTTCCAAGATAACAGTCGGCGGAATGAATTCGTGACCTCGCGTCGTGACCGAATGATGAAATGAGGACGAGATGATGAACGAGAAAGACAGACTGGATCTTGCCGAGTGGGCGATGAAGCATGCTCTTAAGAGCGGCGCGACCGAAGCGGCCGTCCATCTCGGCTCCGAGCGCAATGTCGAGGTCGAGTTCCGCGACCGCAAGATCGATAAGCTCCGCGAATACCAGCAGAGCCGGCTCAACCTGGATGTCTATGTCGACGGGCGGTTCTCCGCCAATTCAACCAATGACTTGAGGAAGGAGTCGCTTGCCAGGTTCATAGAGGATGCGGTTGCGGCGACCAAGTACCTGACTCGAGACGAGTACCGGTCACTGCCCGATCCCAAGTACTATCCCGAGAAGACCGAAGGGGATCTCAAGATCTACGATCCCGGTTACGACAAGATCGAAGCGCGCGACCGCGTGAGAATCGCCGAGGAGATCGAGGCGGCGGCAATGGCCGAGAGCGATAAGATCATCTCGACGACCGCAAGCTACTCGGACACATCATCTGAATCGATCCAGGTCCACAGCAATGGATTTGTGGGTGGCTCGCGCGGCACCGCCTTTAGCGCTGAGGCCGATGTGACGGTCGGCGATCCTGATGGGGGCCGCCCCGATGACTGGGCAGGGGCGGATACGCGCTTCCGCAGGGATCTTCCCCCGCCGAGCGAGTTGGGCAAGACCGCGGCAACGCGGGCGGTTGCCCGGATCGGCCAGAAGAAGATCGCCTCGGGCCAGTATGACTGCATCGTTGAGAATCGTTCCGGCAGGAGGCTCTTCTTCCTGCTCAGGGAACCCTTGAGCGGACGGGCTCTTCAGCAGAAGAACTCCTTCCTCGACGGGATGATCGGCAAGCAGGTCGCTTCACCCGTGTTCACGGCGATCGACGATCCTACGCTCGAGAAGGGGCTGGGTTCGCGGTTCTTCGACGATGAGGGCCTT
Source organism: Candidatus Eiseniibacteriota bacterium (assembly GCA_043808325.1). Classification (GTDB taxonomy): domain Bacteria; phylum Arandabacterota; class Arandabacteria; order Arandabacterales; family Arandabacteraceae; genus JAZDEY01. The sequence continues at coordinate 17,709 of JAZDEY010000048.1, read as the reverse complement.
GCCGCCCGCAAGCGGCCCTTGATCGAGAAGGGCTTCCTCAGAAACTACTATATCGATACCTATTATGGCAGGAAGCTCGGGGTGGAACCCACCACCGGCGGGCCTTCAAACATCGTATTTGATTGCGGTTCCAAGTCACTCGAAGAGATCATCAAGGATGTCGAGAAGGGTATCCTGGTTCAGGGTTTCATCGGGGGCAACTCCAATTCGACAACCGGCGACTTCTCGGTCGGCGTGATCGGCGTCCTCATAGAGAACGGCGAGAGAACGACGCCGGTCCACGAGATGAATATCTCGGGCAATATTCGGGATCTGCTGGACCGCCTGGCTGCGGCTGGGAACGATCCCTTCCTGTATTCGAGTGTGAGAACGCCGAGTATGCTGTTCGAGGGCATCCATTTTAGCGGCATCTAGCGGCACTTGACGGCAGAATCTGGCAGCACCTGGAAGTTTCCCGATACCTTCTTGGGGCAAGCGGCGTCTTAATGTGAAAAGTCACGCTGGAATTGAGACTGAGTGCAGAAGAGGAGGCTGGTTCGAGATGGCAAAGTCAGAAGAGTATTTGAAGGAAGCTTTCGCAGGTGAATCCCAGGCCAACAGGAAGTACTTGGCGTTCGCCGACAAGGCCAAGCGCGACGGCCAGCCTCAGGTCGCCCGGCTCTTTATGGCGGCTGCCGAGGCCGAGACGGTCCACGCCCACAATCACCTGCGGGCCCTGAAGGGCATAAACGCCACGCCCGAGAACCTCAAGGAAGCGATCGCGGGGGAGACCCACGAGTTCAAGAGTATGTACCCCGAGATGCTCGAGGCCGCGAAGGCCGAAGGCCACAAGGATGCCGAGCGGTCATTCCGGTTTGCGCTCGAAGTGGAGAAAGTTCACGGCAAACTTTACACCGATATGCTTTCCAATCTCGGCAGCTGCCAGGAAGAGTATCCCTACTACGTGTGCCCGGTATGCGGCTATACCGCCGAGAAGCACGCTCCGGATACCTGCCCGGTGTGCGGCGCCAAGGGCAGTATGTTTAAGAAGGTTGAGTAGGCGCAGTGTTTCATAACATACCTGACCGGGTCTTGAAGCGTATGCGCTACCTCGAGCGCCTCGATGCCGAGCACCGGAAGCAGGGGGCCAAGTTTCATTTTGATCGGCTCCGCCAGGTGCCTCCCGCCACGGGGAAGTTCCTGGCGCTCCTGGCGGCAAGCGCTCCCGAAGGAACCTATCTCGAGCTTGGAACGAGCGGCGGCTACTCGAGCCTCTGGCTTTCGCTCGCAGCGCGGGCTGCGGGACGGAAGATTATGACCTTCGAGATCTCGGAGGCCAAGGCCACGCTCGCCCGCGCAACGCTTGCCGCGGCGGGCATCGAGGACGTGGTCTGTCTCGTCGTGGGCGATGCCCTCAAGCACCTGCCGCGCTACAAGAAGGTCGCCTTCTGTTTTCTTGATCTCGAGAAGCCGCTCTATACCAAGTGCTACGAAGCCGTGGTCCCCAAGATGGTGGCCGGGGGACTGCTTGTTGCGGATAACGTCATAAGCCACCGCGACGATGTGGCGCCCTTCCTCAAGCGTGCTCTGCGGGACAAGCGGGTGGATGCCCAGGTCGTACCCATCGGCAGTGGGCTCCTGGTCGCCCGGAGAGTTTGAAGGTGATTGTCCGCCTGCAATTGTGCATTTCAAGTGCATAATTACAGCAGGAGGGTGGACCGTGGCCAGATCCTGTGCCAGGCTCAGAGATCCAGGGCGAACCGAATTGCTCTCGCCACTTGCGCCATCTTCGAAGGTGAGACAACCGTGATGACCGACCCGATCTTCCCCTTGGAAACCGTCTGAATGTGATCGCAGTTGATTGCGCAGTCCCCGGACATCCCGTCAACTTTGGAAAGCAATACCTCGCTAGGGATGTCTCTAACGGCTGAGGTCACGGGAGCCACGGTGACCTCGCCCAGATACTCCAGTATCGAGTCACGCGTGAGAATCAGCACAGGACGCGGTTTGTCCGGACGCTTGAACGCGTACCACCGAATCTCCCCCCGCCTCATTCATCACCCCACTCTTGTTCCTTCTCCCAGACACTGAATTCGCCGCGCTTCACCGGGCGCGCGCCATATCCTCGCCGGTGCTGACGTTCAAGCTCCCGAGCAGACAAGGCGCTCAGCGCCTCGCGCAAGGCCCTCCGGGTAAATGCCGACCGTGTGGTGCGCAATCGTCTCGCGGCCTCATCCACCGCTTTGACCAAGTCCTCGTCCAGAGTCATTTGAACCGTCTTCATGTGCGCCTCCATCCACGATGTGGATTACCATAGCTATTCTAATCCACATCCTGCCACCCGTCAAGCATTTCCTGTCCACCTGATCGTTGTGGCTAAACTCTGGCTGCGTGTGTCGGCAGGATGCTGCGGCACAATTCGTCCTGACAGCAGTTTCGTCATATATCATGATAAGTGACGATGGCTCCGACAGGACAACATACCGACACGTCCGAATTCATCCCTCGCACTCTGGATCTTTCCTCCATGGTGCACCGGAAGTCATACTTCCTCTTCGGGCCGCGTCAGATGGGGACGAGCTCCCTGACCGGGGTCACGATGTCTGTTCCCGACCCTATCAATGGACAGCAAATCCTCTTGACACAACATTACTTGTATATTACAATGACTGCATGATACAAGTACTGATCGATGGCAATGCAGATCGGATGGCGGTGCTATGAAGACTGAGAGTGGAGCCCGCAAAGAGTTCTCACGGTTGATCGGACGGCTGGTCCGGAACCTTAGTCTGCTGGATCGCGACCAGAAGGTCTGCCGCGGGATCACCCTGTCCCAATGCTACACGATCGAGACTCTGGCGCGCAGAGGGACGCTGTCGATGAAGGCGCTGAGTCACGAGATGGGGGTCACCATAAGCACGATGACCCGCGTGATCGACGTCCTGGTCCGTGACGGAGTTGTCGCGCGCGAGGCGAGCCCGGAGGATAGAAGGCGGGTCTGTGTGGGGCTCACCGACAAGGGCCTCGATCTTGCCAGGCGGCTTGGGCGCTGCTCGGATGATTACTCGAAACAGATCCTCAGCCGGATACCGTCAGCACGCAGGAAGGATGTCCTGACGTCGCTCGGGCTGCTTGCCGATGCGACTGAGACGGTACGGGACGACAAGTGCAAGTGTGCTCCTTAGACTACTTCAGACACCAGGAGGCGAAGAGATGAGTTCCAGAGATAAGCAAGATCGTGATGAGGGAAATCGCTCCTCAGATGCATCAAGTGGTCGGCCGGCCCCTCGCACCGGCCCTGAGGGGGCCTGCTCGTGCGGACCTAGCTCGAGCGGCCCCAGCTCGTGCGGTCCGGACTGCTGTGGACCTCAGGCAGACTCGGGGGGCAGTCCGTGTGGGTGGCGCGGAGTATTCAGGTTCAGGTCAATCATCTTTATCGTGGTCATAGCGGCAGCAATCGCGGTTGCGGCTTGGTCGCTGATTAGGGCGAACCGGAAGGCTGCAGAGGTGCCGATCGAGACCGATCGCGCGGTGGCCGTCGCGACTTCACCCGGCCTTGCCGACCTCGCGCCGGAGAAGGATTTCGCTTTCGTGCTCCTGGCGGGAGCGGATGCCCAGGAAACCGGGGCCGCCACACGGGTGATCCAGCAGGTCTCGGGGACCCTGAGTGGGAAGGGAGTTCAGGCCGGTGCGCTGATCCTGAAGCCGAATGACCCTCGGTTTAAGAAACTTGTGAGCGCTCTCGCCGTCGATGGATTTCCCGCAGTTGTCCTGCTTGGGAAGACCTGCGCCCCGAGCGTGGTCAAGGGAGAGATCACCGAGGACGCGCTCTTGAGAGACTATGTGCGCGTGACGTGTGCGGTGGGATGTGCGCCGGGCGCGTGCGGTACCACTGCCGGCGCGTCAGGGTGCTGCCCCGGGAAGTAGCACCACAGTGCCATCCGATTGATGGAGGCGACAGCCTTATGCAGGAATGGATAAACCGAGCGCTTGAGGCCCCCGGAATAGGCATCACAGTGGTGGCTGCCCTGGTGCTCCTGGGGATGCTCAGTGCAGTTGCCTCGACCTGCTGCAGCCTGCCTGTGGTCGGAGCGATCACCGGGTATGTCGGGACCGGCGAGACCACGCGGCGGGCTCTATTCTTGCGTTGGCCGCGATCGGCGCCGCCATGGGATACGCGGGCCAACTTGTCGGTGAGACCTTCAACCGTTATAGCAGGCTGGTGCTCGGCTTCGTGCTGATCCTCTTTGGCTTGATGAGCCTGGGGCTGTCTCCCTTTAGGCTGCCGGCTTTCCGTCCTCTAGGCAAGGCCGGAACAACGGGTGCCAGAGGAGTGCTGGGAGCTTTGGTCTTGGGCTCCGCGCTGGGCGGCTCATCGGCCACCTGTGCCGTATCCTGTTGCAGCCCCGCCCTCCTTGGCATATTGGGGGTAGTGGCCCTCCAGGGGCAGGCGATCAAGGGGGCGCTGCTGATGGCAGCGTTCGGTGTGGGCTTCAGCCTTCCCCTGGTAGGAGTGCTCTTGGGCGTCGGTCTTGGAAAGTGGGCGCTGCGGGCGACCAAGGTAATGCCCGCCCTAAAGATCATTTCAGGCGTGCTGATGCTGGGAGTGGGCTTCTATTTCCTGGTGCGTGCATAGACTCAGAGGGAATCAGCATTGGACACAGCATACATCATAGGTTGGACAGACACCGCAGTCGGGAGAGTGCCAAAGGTCGCGACCGACCTCACCCGGGCCGACAGAAGGGGAAGCCTCAAGGCAAACTGGTCCATCGGCCGCATGAAGTACACGGTTGCCCCTGGCCTATACGCGGTCGGCAATCCCGACCGGACCTCGCCCGTACTTGTCACGGCTAACTACAAGTTGAGCTTCGATAGTCTCAGGCGTGAGCTCGCCGGGCTCGACGCGTGGATCATGGTTCTCGATACCAAGGGCATCAATGTATGGTGCGCTGCCGGAAAAGGCACTTTTGGAACTCAGGAAATACTGGATCGCATCGAGCGCACACGCCTCGGCGAGGTCATCACCCATCGTAGGCTTATTCTTCCGCAGCTCGGAGCCCCCGGAGTGGCGGCGCACGAAGTCAGGAAGGGCTCCGGCTTCTCAGTGACCTACGGCCCCGTGCGCGCCCGTGACGTGCGGCCTTTCCTCGATGCAGGTATGGTGGCGACCCTCGATATGCGGCGCGTAAGGTTTGCCACGATTGATCGGCTTCGGCAAACCCGCGTCGAATTTGTCGTAAGCTTGAAGTACTTGGTCATCGCTGCTGCCGTATTCCTCTTGTTGGCCGGCATTGGCAGGGGGGGATATGCAAGCAGTCGGGTTCTGGATGTCGGCTTTCGGTCAGCGGGGAACTTGCTGCTTGCCTATTTGGGCGGTGTCTTTGTGGGCCCCGTGCTCCTTCCCTGGCTGCCGGGGCGGGCCTTCTCGCTGAAGGGTTTGGCGGCGGGCCTCGGTATATTCGTCGTTTCCTTGCTGACCGGCCTTGCGGGGCACAATCTTCTTGAGGTCGTCGCATGGGCCGCGCTTATACCGACCATAGCCTCGTTCTTGACCATGAACTTCACAGGTGCCTCGACCTACACGTCGTTGTCGGGTGTGAAGCGGGAGATGCGAATCGCAGTCCCGTTGCAGATCGCGGGAGGTCTTGTGGGGGTGGGCATCTGGCTCGCGTCTAGATTCGTTCAAACAGTTTCATTCAGAGGGATGTAGGGGGTATCCAGATGGAACGCCTGAAGTATCTAAAGGATGTTGCCTCGTTGAGATTCGATCCCGCCAGGTGCATCGGGTGCGGCCTCTGCGAGATGGTCTGCCCTCACGGGGTCTTCGAGGTGAGGGACGGCAAGGCAGTTGTCACCGACAGGGACCTGTGTATGGAGTGCGGGGCCTGCGCACGCAATTGTGCCACCGGCGCGATCGAAGTCACAGCAGGCGTTGGATGCGCTGCCGCTGTGATCACGGGTGCCCTTAGAGGCACCGAACCCACCTGCGACTGCGGCGGTGGGCCGGACTCGCCCAAGGTGCCCTGCTGCTGAGACTCGGTCTCCCTTTCCCCCATCCCCCGGGTCATGATGTCCCTTCCTAATCCCAGGGGATCGCAAGAAAACGCTTGACAGAGGTGCGCGATGGGTCGATAATATATGCAGAAATCATCCCCAGCGAGCTACGGCTCGCCGGCCCCCCCTGGGTTACGATCCGGGGGTTTTTTTATGAGACGTGTTGCCTTCCTAATTGATGGATTCAATCTCTACCACTCGACCCTAGAACTCAAGCGCAACACCGGCCAGCGTGCTAAGTGGCTCAATGTCGGATCTCTGTGCACATCCTATTTGTATATGTTTGGCAAAGATGCATGCCTTGCTGGGGTTCGTTACTTCTCAGCACCCCCGCATTATCTTAGTCCGAGAGATCCCGGCAAGGTCTTACGCCACGAGACATACATGCGCTGTCTCAGGACTACCGGGATCGAGGTAGAGCTCGCCCGGTTCAAGGTGAAAGAGGTGTTCTGCGACAGCTGCCAAAGCTGGATCATCAAGCATGAGGAGAAGGAAACGGATGTGGCGATTGCGGTGCGTGCCATGGAATTGTTCATTGACGATCGTGCCGACGCACTAGTGATCGTATCAGGCGATACGGACTTCAGCCCCTTGGTTCGTGTGTGTTCTCGATTGTTTCCTCAGAATGATATCCTCTTCGCATTCCCTTACGCCCGGAAGAACAAGGAGCTTGTACAGATAGCACCTATGTCCTTCTCTATTGGGCGGGTGCAATACATCAAGCACCAATTCCCTAATCCCTTCATCCTTCCCGATGGGACGAGGATTCACAAGCCCGCCGAGTGGTAGGTCAGATCTCTACCATCCGCGCTCATATTGGGGATGTGTCCCCATGTCTCCCGAGATCCGGGTGGAAAATGGGGTGTGTCCCTGTTTTACGTTGAATTCCAAAGGCAAACGTGATATCATAATCAAACATAGGGCGAAGTGTAGGATTCAGTACAGGTTAGGCGCATACGACCAGCGCAAAATCGAACTGTGTAAGAATAGCGGCCGAGAGGCCAGAAGGAGGGACCGATGCGCAGATGCGCCATGGTGGCTTTGGCTCTGGGTCTTATCTTAATTAGCGCGCTACCGGTGCTTGCTGTCCAGCGTAGCAACGTGCTGATTGAGTATTTCACCAACTGTGGTTGAGGCTACTGCGAGCAAATCAAAGGAACGCTTGATGCGTTCTTTGATGCGCGCCCGGGGCAGGTTGCTCCGGTTGAGGTGCATACGTGGTGGCCTCACAATCAAGATCCTTTCTATCTGTTCAATACTCTTGACGTCCAGACGCGGGTAAGCGACTACTACGGCGTGGACTACACGCCGGCTTTCCGCTATGACGGCAAGAAGATCAACGATCTCTTCGGCACAGGTCCGAATTACCCCGAGTTCTTCGCGTGGCTCGCCGCGGCCGTGGATAGCCTTGAGGCGATTGCGAGTCCCATCAGGATCAATATGAGTCAGTACCCGAGCGAGGACTGGGATTCGGTCTATGTGAGTTTCGATATCGTGGCCGTGGATACGATCATCTACGATACCACGCCCGATGTCTACCTGGCGGTGACGGAAGAGTATCACGTATATCCGCCAAGCCATGGTCATGTCGCCAACATAGACGGCAAGTACGCCTTCCGGGATATGATCCCCAGCATAGACGGCCAGGTGATCACGATTCAGAAGGGGGATTCGCTCCACTTTGACTGGGTGTATCCCATCAATGCGATCTACAACCTGGACGACATAATCACCACCCTCTGGGTCCAGAACGATCCGGATACCAGCGTCCACGTGGGCAAGCAGCGCAACAAGGTGCTCCAGACCGTGACCGCCAAGGTAGTCAGCGTGGCGTCAGTTAGCGACGGCCGCCTTCCGGCCTTGATGCGGCTCGGGCAGAATACTCCCAATCCGTTCAGCGGCACGACGACCATTGCCTATGAACTCAACCGCGCGGGGACGGTGCGCCTGGCAGTCTACACGCCGACAGGTCGGCTGGTGAGCCAGCTCGTGGATACCTATCGTGAGCCGGGTGCTTATTCGGCCAACTGGAACGGGCAGGACCGCTTCGGCAAGAGCGTGGGCAGCGGTATCTATTACTACCGGCTCGATACCGAGCAGGGATCGCGCTCAGGCAGAATGGTTGTCCTGAAATAGGGCAAGGAAGAGCTTAGATAGAGCTTGGATAGATTCGAGCCGGCTGATACAGGGCCGGCTCGACTACAACTGAGGCTGGAAGCGCAAAGGGGAGCGTATGCGCTTGAAAGCTCTTGCGTCGCTGGTGCTTATTTTCCTTACCGTGGCGCCCGCGCTGGCCGTTCAGCGCACGGTGCTCATTGAGGAATTCGTCGGCAGCGGCTGACTTTACTGCAAGGATATCAAAGATTCGCTGGATGCGATCTTTGGTAGCTACGCGGGGCAGGTCGCTCCGATCGAATATCACTACTGGCCCAACGATCCGTTCTTCTTGTTCAATCAAACCGAGATCGCTGCCCGGGCAGATTTCTACCAGGTAGTGGTCGTGCCCACGTTCCGCTACGATGGGGTCTATATCGAGGATCTCTTCGGCACCCCAAAGGCCTATCCGGAGTTTATGATGTTCTTCCGGCAGATCGTAGACAGCCTGCTCCTTATCCCAAGTCCGATCAGAATCAACATGGATCAAGCCCCCAGTGCAGATTGGGACTCGGTCTACGTGAGCTTCGATGTGGTTGCGGTCGATCCGCTGCCGCAGGAATCAGTCTATGGGCCACCCGTGCTTTATCTCGCGGTCTCTGAAGAGTTCCATCGCTACGCGGTTCCCGTCGGCAAGTGGTACTATGCCTTCAGGGACATGGTGCCGGACGGCGACGGCTACCCGCTTGCGCTCGAGCAGGGGGATTCGCTCCACTTCGATTGGAGCTACCCGGTCGATCCCATCTATAACCAGGACCAGATCATCACCACCATCTTTGTGGAGACCGCGGGCACGGCGGGCGGCCAAGGCCCGATGGACAGCACCCACGTGGTACTCCAGGCGGCCAGCGCCAAGATCGTGGATCAGTCGTCGGTGTTCGGCAGTGGTGGTTCGAGCCTGGTGTGGCTCGGCCGCAATGCTCCCAACCCTTTCGGAGGCGAGACGCGGATTGCCTACCAGGTTAGCCGTGGAGGCAACGTGCGCCTGTCGGTCTATACGCCGACCGGGAGGCTCGTGACCCATCTTGTGGATACCTATGTGGAGCCGGGCTCGCACTCGGCGACCTGGGACGGCCGTGACCGCTCAGGCCGGCTGGCCGGAAGCGGCATTTACTACTACCGGCTCGAGACCGAGGGGGCGACGCGCACCGGCCGGATGGTGCTTCTGAGATAGCGTACGGCCATAACCTACGTTTTGGCAAGGGGATAGGGATCTTGGGGCGTGGCTCGGACAGGGGGCAGCGGTCGGTTTGGCGTTGAATTCGCAGTCGAAACGTGATATCATAAGCAGTGTTCTGATAGCCATAAGTACATTGGTGGCATAAGCGAAGGGGCTTGAGGCCTAAGGAGGCAGTCGATGCGGCGGAAGGCTATAGTGGCTCTAGCGCTCGTCCTCCTCAGCGCGCTCCCGGCGCTTGCGGTTCAGCGCATGGTGCTCGTTGAGGACTTTACCAACTCTGGTTGAAGCGGCTGCAAACAGATCAAAGATGCGATGGATTCGCTCTTTGTGGTCTATGCGGGGCAGGTTGCTCCGATTGCTTATCACACCTGGTGGCCCTATGGTCCGGACAACTTCTATCAGTTCAATCCCCTGGATGTCCAGAACCGCGTTGCCTACTACGATGTAGGGTATGTGCCGAGTTTCCGGTTTGACGGTCACTATATCGAGGACCCATCGACCGTGGACGATTGGTACGGTTTCTTCAGCGCCACCGTGGAGAGTCTGTATGCCGTTCCGAGCCCCGTCCGAATCAACCTGGATCAGATGCTCAGCCAGGATGGGGATTCAGTCTATGTGAGTTTTGACGTGGTTGCCGTGGATTCCATAGCCTACACGCCGCGCACCATCGGCGTGGCCGCCTTTGTCGCGGTGACCGAGGAATATCACCGATATCCCTACCCGGTCGCCAAGTGGTGGTATGCCTTCAGGGATTTTGTGCCGGACGTGAGCGGCTACCCGATCAGTCTCCAGCAGGGGGATTCGCTCCATTTCGATTCGGCCTATCCCGTGGATCCCGTATGGGTCAACCCGCTGTTCACCACGGTCTACGTCGAGGTGACCGACACCTTGATGGTCGAGTGGGTGCATGGCGACCCGCCGGAGACCACCGTGGTCGCAGTGAATGACCCCAGGGTTCTTCAGACCAACAGCAAGAAAGTGGTCAATGTGGCGTCGGTCACGACCGGCGACACACCGGCCCACCTGTGGCTCGGTCAGAATAGGCCGAACCCGTTTGCCGCCGAGACGCAGATTGCCTACCAGCTCAGTGCGGCAGGCGATGTGCGCCTCTCGGTCTATACGCCGACGGGGAGGCTAGTGACTCATCTCGTGGATGGCTATGTCGAGCCGGGCTCGCATGCGGTCGCCTGGAACGGGCGTGACCGCGCCGGCAACCAGGTCGGGAGCGGAATCTATTACTACCGGCTCCAGACACCGAATGGCTCGCGCAACGGGCGTATGGTCTTGCTGAAATAAGCGGCTGATATGAGCCGGGGGCTCGTGCTCCCGGCTCTTGTTCGTGGTGAGCGTACGTGATGCGGCCTGTGGCTTGACTATCAGAGCAGGCGGGTGTAGCTTACCTTCTATGTTGAGGAGCGTTATCACAATGGTGGTAGGACGCAGAATCGGCTTCAAGGGCTTTGCGGGAATCACCCTGGTCTTGATCGCGCTCGCGGGCGTTCTGGCCGCAGGCGCGGCGATTGCCGCAGAAAGCAAGGCGCCGGACTTTGCGCTCCCCAATCTTGACGGCAAAGATATCAAGCTCTCAGAACTCCTGAGCCGGGGCCCGGTGGTGCTTGACTTCTGGGCGACCTGGTGCAAGCCCTGCATCAAAGGTTTCCCGGCTCTCCAGCAGATCCACGAAAAGTACAAAGCGCAGGGCTTGACCGTGATTGCGGTCTCGGTCGACAGTCCCAAGTCGCGGTCTCGCGTCAGCCCCTTCATCAAGTCTCAGAAATACACCTTCGAGGTGCTGCTCGATATTGAGGGAAAGGTAGCGCAGAAGTATAACGCCGTCGCGATCCCGCGGACGGTGCTGATCAGCCCCAAGGGAGAGATCATCTACACCGCCGTAGGCTACCGCCCGACCAACGAAGAGCAGCTCGACGAAGCCGTGCAGTCGGTCCTGCCCAAGAAGGCTGCCGGGGAGGGCCCGGTTGTTCAGTGATGCCCCGACCGGCACGTCCTCCCGAATTGGTCTCCGATTAGTTCTCACCGCAGCGATCGCTTGGTGCAGTTGCCTGGCTGGTGTTGCGCCCGGGCTTGCCCGCGAGGGTGAAGTCCGAGGGGCCTTGAGGACCACCGATCTTCTCAATACCGATCTCTGGGCCACGGTGCTTGACGCCAGGCTTGATGCGGAGGCCCAGTTCGGCGCTTTCACGCTGGGCGGAGCCTACCGCGCCTATCACCTGAGTGACAAGACCTACAATCCGCGCAGGATCGAAGTCCCGCAGCCCAAGATCAAGCATCGCTACGCCGAGCTTGCACTCGATAGCCTCCCCAGGATTGGGAATCTTGCGCTGGGGAGTCTCGCCTTGCGAGCGGGACACTTCTTCGCCACGTTCGACCGCGGTCTCACCCTAAGGAGCTTCGAAGATATCGACCTCGAGCGCGATACCGCCCTCGACGGCATCCTCGGAGAATACCAGGTGGGACCTCTCAAGGTGAGCGCGCTCTCCGGCAAGACGACCGAGCGCATATCGGACACCCGCCAAGACGAGCACGGGGCTGGTGGCGCACGGGTGGTCATGGCCCGGGAAGGGCTCTTCTCCCTGGCGGCAAGCGGGCTCAAGCGGGCAACTGAGCGGCTGGACCGAACGGTCGCGCTGCCTGAGAGTCTCAGGAAATTCGACGATACGATTATCGGCGGCGAAGCCGAACTGTGGATCAAGTCGGTGCATCTTGCGGCGGACTATGCTTACCGGGAAGGCGATTATTATCCCACGCTGGCCCGCGGGGAAATCCCTGGGCATGGCGGCTATGTCTCCGGGAACTTGAGCACCGCGTGGCTCACACTCCTCGGGGAATACAAGGAATACAGGCGCTTCGAGAATGCGCTGGTGAACCCTCCGACCTGTGTGCGGGAGCATATCTGGACTTTGATGAATCGCACGACTCACCAGGTCAATCTGGATGATGAGCGCGGGTACTTGGTCGAAGGGACGCTCACGGTATTCGAAGACATGCCGATCACGGGTAGCGCCTCCGAGGCGCGCACAGCTAACGGCGATCTCGCTCACTGGGAGATGTTCGGCTCCGTGGAGCGCCCGCTCGGAAGTATGGGTACGGGATCTCTTGGAGCTTCCTGGTCGCGCGAATATGTCTCAGGCAAATTCACGGAGTATATGACGGTGATGGGCGAGGCCGATCTTACCGGCGAGACCGGAGTGGGGTTGGAGTTTAGCCTTGGAGGCCAGCGGATCGAAGAGCCTACGGGTGATGCTTTTGCCAACTTCCTCGGGACTGCGACGTGGTACCCGACCTCAGTCGTCACACTCTCCGGTGTGGCGGAGACCAGCACCCAGAAGAACTTGAAACGCGATCGCTGGCTCTATGGAGAAGTGGGGGCAGCCCTGGGTGAGGGATTCGATGTGGCCCTGGGTTTTGGGACCGAGCGCGGCGGCAAGAAATGCAGCGGCGGGGTCTGCTACACCGAGCCCGAGTTCGCGGGCCTGAGATTGAGATTGACCAAATCGTTCTGAGATTGCTTTGAGACTGCTTTGAGGACGTGTGGAGAGACTTGCTCAATGAAGCAAATGAAGCAAACGAATCATCATATTGCTGACGGTGCGATCGGGACCTGGGTCGCCGTGGCCGCCGCGGTCGCATTCATAGCGATCATGGCTTTCGGTGGCTGCGACTGGTTTGAGCCTCAGCCCGAGGCTAATCTTCCCCCCGAGACCGTGCTTATTACCGAGTGCGGACAACTGGGGGAGATCGACGAAGGCGCCGACGTCAGGTTCACTTGGTCGGCGAGCGATGTCGATGGCGTCGTGGCGGGCTTCGAGTGGAGCTATGACGACACTGCATGGGTCAGCACCACAGACGATTTCACGGTTGTCGAGGCGGTGACCCCCGGCGAGCATCGGTTCCAGGTCCGTGCCCGTGACGATGAAGGTGAGGCCGATCCCACCCCGGCCGAGTGCAATTTCACGGCGCTCGCCAAGGGTGTTCTAGTCGAGAGGATGGTGCTGGTCGAACTCTTCACCACCAACATCTGCCAGAACTGCGACAAGGCTGAAGCGGCCCTGGACAGCATGCTTGCCGAGATTGGGGCCGGCAGGCTTGCGGTTGTCGCTTATCACGATATGACCGAGTCGGACGGACTTGCCAGCGATGAGACCGTTGCCCGGATCGACTGGTACACCAAGAATCCCGGCATCCCCGGGGACGAGTGGCCGATTGCGATTTTCGACGGCCTGAGAACCGTGGAGCGCGCTCCGACGGTCGCCCAGGCGCGGGCCGACTACCGAGTCGAGATCACGCGGCGGATCGAGGCCGGCTCTCCCATAAGACTCACGACTGAGGGCGAGCTCGAAACGAGTGGCGGGAATGTGGCGGTTGGCGTCAAGGTCACGGGCCGGCTCACATCGGACCCACTGGTGCTGCGGTTCGCTGTGATCGAGGATGATGTCCGCTACAACGGTTGGTATGCCGACATTTTCGATTTCGTCACGCGGGATCTGCTTGCGGACGATTCCCTGACAGTTGCGGCGATTGGCGATTCGGTAGGAGTCGAGCGGGCATTCGCGGTTGACGAGACCTGGAACGCGGCCAACATGGACGTGGTTGCGTTCGTCCAGGATACGGTGACGCGGGAAGTGATCCAGTCGGCGCGCCTCAGGCGCCACTGAGAGTTCGGCGGCCGCGCAGGCGCCCAAACTGCACTTGAAAATCCTGACCAAGAATGGTATAATACAGGTCGGACAACTATACCGCAATAGGGGTGACTTCATGGAGCGTTTGAGTCGAGCAAGGTTTGTTTTCGTGCTTATCGGCCCGGCAATTTTAGTGGCTTTCCTGGTGGGTGAATCCCTGGCGAGTTATGACTTCACGTTTAGAACCCAGGTCTATGCAGCTCAGACCGCCGTCTTCTCCACGGCGGCTTTCTACACCGTGCTCGAGAACACTGGGACCCAGGGCGACAGCATAGGACTTGAGCTGGTGAAAACCCTGCCGGCGGGTTGGACGGCCGACTACTGCCTGCGGGGTGGCTGTTATTTGGGAACGAAGCTTAAGTACTTCTATTTTGCTCCCGGCCAGATCGACACAATCCTCGTGGACATCTTCACGGGTGCGACCAATGATATGGGGCTCGTCGCCCTCAAGGGCACGATGCAGAGCCAGACCTCGGTGACCCACAGCGAGACCTTTGCGGGCTTCGCCAATATCCCATCGATCATGCTGGTGGACGACGATGCCGGCCAGGCCTACCAGACTTATCTCTTGAACGCCATTCAGAATGCGGGCTACAAGGCACGGGTCTGGAATACCACGACCTTGGGGAGGCCCGGAATCTTGCAGCTTGATTCCTACTGGGGTGTTTTCTGGACCACAGCTGCCGGCAACGCCACCTATCTTACGAGCGCCGATGAGACCGATATGGCCGGCTACCTAGACTACGGGGGCAATCTCTTCCTGGCGAGCATGGGATTTCTCTCAAGCCGGATGGGTCCCTCGGCCTTCACCACCGACTATCTTAACATCGCATCCTGGACCGGCAATACCGGCGGCACCCCAATGGTGGGAGTCACCGGAGACGAAGTCTCCGATGGTATGTCACTCCCGCTCGGGAGCACGCCTTTCCCCGCGGATAGCAGCGATAGCATGGTGCTCACGGGCGAGTCCGACGAGATGTTCTTCTGCGGCACGGGGACCAAGGGTCTTAAGAGTGACGAGGGCGGCCACAAGGTGGTGTTCCTCGCGTTCCCGTTTGAAGGCGTGAGCACCGGCGATCCTAATCCTAACAATCAGAACCAGCTCGTCGCGCGGGTGCTGGATTGGTTCGACCCGCCCGTGGCCGGCGTCCCGACGCCGACCTTGCCGGAGGGCCGGCTTGCTTTGACCCCGAACTTCCCGAACCCCTTTAGCACGGCCACCACGATATCGTTCCGCGTGCCCGGCGGCGCGAGTAGCGCTGATGTTGCTGTTTACAACACGAGCGGCCAGGTGGTACGCACCTTGGCTGCGGGCCCCGTGGGCGTGGGCTCCGGCGAAACTTCGGTTATGTGGGATGGCAGGGACGCGCATGGAGCCGCTGTGGCTCCGGGCGTCTATTTCTGCAAACTCTCGGTCGGCGGCGCCAGCGTCCTCACCAAGATGGTGGTCGTGAAGTAAGGCCACGCTGCTATCGATAGCTGGCTTGGGGCACGAAGGGCTGCGAAGATGCGATCTGTGGTGGAAACCCTACCTGGCTTGGCGTTGATCCTCCTATGCCTTGTACTCGCCTGTGCGAAAGAGCCACCTTTGGCTCCGGGCGATGCTCTCATGAGCGGTGCGGACCTGGACCCGGGCGACAACATCTCTCTTTCGGCGCCTCGCGAGAGATCAATTTGGGATTACTGGGAGGCCCGCAACTATGCATCCCTGATCACCTGGGGAGCCTCGGGAACCGGCCCGGGCGAGTTCAAGTGGCCACTCGGGGTCTGCGTGGATGCCTGCGGGAATGTGTACGTCAGCGATTACGGGAATAACCGCATTCAGAAATTCACCTCCTCCGGAACCTTCATCACCAAATGGGGGAGTTACGGCCGGGGCAACGGCCAGTTCGACCGGCCCATAGGTATTGCGGTCGATGCCTTAGGGAATGTCTACGTGGCCGATGCCAGAAATAACCGCATTCAGAAGTTCACATCCTCGGGTAGCTTCATTGCCAAGTGGGGCAGCCTCGGTACTGGAAATGGCCAATTTGACTACCCTGTGTCGGTTGCCACGGATGCTTCCGGCAGCGTCTATGTCGCGGATGGCGGCAACTACCGCATCCAGAAGTTCACGTCTTCCGGTGAGTTCATCACCAAATGGGGAAGCTACGGCGTGGGCGACGGTCAGTTCCTTTATCCATGGTCGGTCGCCGCGGACCGATCAGGCAATGTCTATGTCGCCGATTCCGATAACTACCGCATCGAGAAATTCACATCCACGGGCGCTTTCATCACGAAGTGGGGGGGCTACGGCGTCGGCGATGGCGAGTTCGATGGTCCGGGGTGGGTTGCGGTAGATGCTGCGGGCAGCGTCTACGTTGCCGACACCTACAATGAACGCATCGAGAAATTCACGTCCGCGGGCGAGTTTCTCACCTCTTGGGGCACCTACGGCAGTGGGGCCGGCGAGCTTGACACGCCCTACGGTGTGGCTGTTGACGCTGCCGCAAACGTCTACGTCGTCGAATCCTACAACTACCGAGTCCAGAAGTTTGGTCCGGTTCCCTGACCAGGCTCCAATGTGACGCGGCAGCTTCCATTGGGACGGCCGGTCAGATCATCAGACTGCAGTCGCTCCCGGCGTCTATTTCTGCAAACTCTCGGCGGGCGGTGCCAGTGTCCTCATCAAGATGGTGGTCGTGAAGTAAGAGGCAGTCCGCTACACAGTCAGGGCTTCAATGCCGCTGGCTGAGAAGAGCCTGCGCAAAGTCTCCTCAACCTCCTTGAAGTAGGCCGGCTCAAGCGCCCACGCGAGATTGTGCCGGCTATAGACCTCACGGGCTTTCCAGGGGTAGTTCATCCGATCGATCAGGACCCGGTCGGCGTAGGGGGCGACCGCCCGGGCAAGTTTCTCGGCATCCATAGGGAGGATCGGTCCAACGAAGACGTGAGTGGAAATGCCTTGTTCCTTGAGGGTCTTGAGCGCCTCGATCCTCGACTCGATGGTTGAGGAGTGAGGTTCGAAGATCCGCCGGATGTCCTCGCGGTCGGTGGTGATCGTGAGGCCCACGTCGACGGCCCGCATCTTCTTGAAGATATCGATATCCCGTGTGACCAGGTTAGACTTCGTGAGGATGCTCACGCTCAAGTCGGTCATGGCCAGGATCTCCAGGCACGCCCGCGTGAGTTTGAAGCGCGCCTCCACGGGTTGATAGCAATCGGTCACGGAGCTCACGATCACCTCGCCCTCGCGCGGCCTTCGCAATTCCCGCTTGAGAAGCTCGGGCGCATTGACCTTGGCATCCACGAACTCACCCCATGGCTCGGTATGCCCCGAGTACTTCTTCATAAAGGTTGCATAGCAATAGACGCAGCCGTGATGGCAGCCGACATAGGGGTTCAGGCAGTAATCGACGCCGGGTATTCCGGTCTTCGTGAGAATCGATCTTGCGGTGATTTCGCCGATCTTCATGGATGAGCTTAATCTAATCCAGTCCGCACCCCAAGACAAGGTGAGGTGGGGCCCTGTTGCCTCAAGTAAAAAAGTATCTGAACGGGTATTCGTTGCCTCACAAATAAATGTATCTGAGATGATTCCGATCGGGGCGGGTTAGGAGACAGCCGCATAAGCCACATCCTCCAGGGTTTCTTGGGTCGTCAGGG
>JAZDEY010000047.1:0-74535 GCA_043808325.1 Candidatus Eiseniibacteriota bacterium | reverse complement strand
CCCTGACGACCCAAGAAACCCTGGAGGATGTGGCTTATGCGGCTGTCTCCTAACCCGCCCCGATCGGAATCATCTCAGATACATTTATTTGTGAGGCAACGAATACCCGTTCAGATACTTTTTTACTTGAGGCAACAGGGCTAGGAAGATCGGCCCATCGTGCGCAGAAACCCTGACGCACGCGGGAACCCACCGGGGCCTTGAAATCCCGAACTGGAACGTATAGAGTGGGGCCGTGAACTCGAGAAAGATCGGTCTCCCAGCCGGACTACTTGTCTTCTACACGATTGCCTTCATCATTTTTACCTATCCGCTCATCCTCGATTTCGGATCGTGTTTCATATCCGACGGCAAGGACGGCTGTGTCTTCGTCTGGAACATCTACAACTTCCGGGACAGTGTTCTGCACTTTAGGAACCCCTTCACGACCGACAAGATCTTCTATCCGGTGGGAAGCTCGCTGGTATTGCATGTCTATGCGCCGGTCTCGGGTATCGCCGGACTCTTTACCACCAACTACGTGCTTGCGCTCAACCTAACGGTGCTCTTGAGCTTTGTTTTCTCGGGTCTCGGCGGCTACCTTCTCTGCAACCACTTTGTCCGGAGCCGCCTCCTCTCAGCCGTCGCCGGCTTCATCTTCGCTTACTGCCCGTACAAACTCCTCCACCTCTACGGACACTATGATCTCCTCTTGACCGCAGCGATCCCCTTCTTCGTCCTCTACTGGATCAAGGCCTTTGCGTGGGAGGAGCCTCTCCGGGCGCGCCGATTCGCGAGACCGCGAATCGAGAGCCGAAGGAATCTCGCCCTGGCCCTCGTCTTCTACGTCATCACCTTTTTCTCCTGCTATTACTACGCCTACTTCCTTATGATCTTCGTAATCTTTTATCTCTCGTACTACGGCCTGCGGCTCTATCAGGTGCGACTGTTCACCAAGAAAGTCCTGGTCTATATTGGCCTGGCGGTGATTCTCTCGACGCTCGCCGTGGGCTTCCTACACCTCAAGGGGTATGACAAAGAAGGCCCAACGCGAAGAGGCCTGGGGAGCAGCGCCGATGTCCTGGCCTTTGTAGTGCCCTCGGCCTATAGCCGTTTTCTGGCTTCCGACCTCGTTGAGCACCTCCGGCTTAACGTGATCCGCGCCAACGAGGTTGAGAGCACGGTCTATGTGGGGCACGCGATTCTGGTCTTCGTGATCGCTTACCTTGTGTTCGGCGGGGTGCGCAGGGAGGAACGCGAGACCAAGCTTCTATCCTTTATGATGGGGGCCTACCTGGTTTTCGCTATGCCAATTGTTCTCATTGCCGATCGCATTGTCTGCGCCTTGCCTACGGCGCTCATCCACTACTTGCCCTTCATCAACAATTTTCGCGTACCTTACAGGTTCGACATAATGATCATGCTTTTCGCACCCATACTGGGCTGTCTTTTCATCAAGAGACAGGTTCTTCCCAGGGTCCCGGCGAGACTCCACTTGGCGTTCGGCGCCGCGCTGGTCGCGCTTCTCACAATCGAATACATGCAGATGCCATACCCGATGGTCTGCCGTCGCGACGTCCCCAAGGCATATGATTACCTCGCTGCGGCTCCGGACGGCGTCCTCCTCGAGATACCCTTCGGCCTGAGAGACGGCTTCAGGACGATCGGGGATGAACGAACCACCCAGATGTATTACCAGACCATTCATCATAAGCGGATCCTGAGCGGCCTGGTATCGCGCCCGAGCAAGCATCTGTTCACGTATTTCCAGAAGGAGCCCGTGGTCTCCGACCTCCTTAAGATGGAGGAGGACCCATCGTGGCGACCTGCACGGTACGGCCCGGTGGAGGTTGCCAAGTTCCTAGAGACCTTCGGCATCCGGTATGTTCTAATCTATCCCGAGTACCGGAATACCAGCATCGCGGAATATCTTGAAGCAGAGCTCTCACGATACGTCGTAGCGCGAGATGAGTTCGACGGATTCGCACTCCTGACGCTGGGGTCTGCCGCCTCCGACCGGTGAGGCCGGCGCGAAACCTGAGACAGGACAGGAGATAATCGGACGGGATGCAAATCGAGATTCTTGGCGCGGACTCGCTTGGATGCCGGTCGCTCGCCACCCTGGTCACGACGTCGAAGACCAGGATTCTGATCGATCCCGGCGTATCGGTCTGTCCCAAACGCGACGGCCTCCCCCCGCACCGGCTCGAATTAGAGGCTCTGGTGGAGGTCCGTGCCCGAATCCAGGCAAGGGCCCGTGAGGCCCAGGCGATCGTCATCACCCACTTTCACCATGATCACTATTCCTCCTTCGAGCATCGCGAGCTCGACATGACGAATCCGGAGGTGGCCCGCGAGATCTACGGTGACACCCCGGTCTATGTCAAGGCCTGGCAACGTCACTTGAACCAGGCCCAGAAGATGCGGGCCATCGCGTTCGTGAGAGACCTGGGGCGTCGCGTGACTCCAGCCGACGGGGTGTCCGCGGGCGACCTCACCTTCTCGCCTCCCTTCAAGCACGGAGAGCAAGGCTCGCAGCAAGGCTGGGTGACCATGGTCAGCATAGACGATGCCGGCGATCGCGCGGTCTTTGCGTCCGACATCCAGCTGATCGAAGAGGAATCGGTCGATTGGATCATCGCGCGGCAGCCGCAGGTAGTGATCGCATCGGGTCCCCCGATCTATCTTGGAGTGCTATCCGAGCAATCAATGGCCAAAGCCGCCGCCAATCTGATGCGCCTCGCCGAGGCCGTTCCGACCACGATAGTGGACCATCATCTGCTGAGGACAGCAGCCTATCGGGATTTCCTTGCGGACTCCCTGGCCTGCGCGCAAACAAGGGGTCATCGGGTCCTCACCGCAGCCGAATTCATGGGCCTGCCGAACACTCTACTGGAGGCCCGTCGAGCAGAACTCTGGAAGAACCCTTGAAGGACGAAACCTCTTGAAAGCATCGCCCGTTTGGGGTATAAACGTCCAAAACCAATCGGTGGACCTTGAGGCAAACTAAGGAGGAGCAAATGTCCGAGAGATTCATGGCAAGAGGATCGATCTGTGCGGCGCTGGTGGTTGTTCTCGCCCTTGCGCCTGGCGTGCTCGCCAAGACCATGGATGATTACGTCACGGAAGCCACGGGCTACCAGCGTGCCGGCGACCTTGCCCGCGCCGTAGAGGTTATCGAGACCGCGCTTAAGGAGCATCCGGATAATGCCGCAGGCTATGCTCATCTCGGGTTCTACAAGGGCATGCAGGCGGGGGCGACCCAGAACTTCATGGAAGCCGCAACGCTTAGCAGCGAATCGTTTCAGATGCTCGACAAGGCGGTCGCCCTTGATTCGCTCAATGTTGACGCGCGCTACTATCGGGGCCTTATGGGAGTCAAGGTTCCTGAGTTCCTGGGAAAGCTGGACGGCGCGCTTGCGGACCTCGAATTGGTGCTTAAGATCCGCGACAAGTCGCCCGAGAGTGTGCCCGACGGAATTGTAGTCAGCACTTATAGCTTTCTTGGCGAAGGCTACCAGAAGAAGGGTAACATAGCCAAGGCGACCGAGGCCTGGCAGGAAGTGATGAGACTTGCCCCCGGCACCCAGACTGCGAAGGCCGCGGAGGCCAATCTTGCGAAGGCGACGGAGACGCCGGTGACCATGCCGGCCCTCCCGCAATCAAGCCCCGGGCAATCCAGTCCGCTGCCGGCCGGCGATACGGCAGACCTCCTCGGCCAGGCACAGGCTGCCATGGATAAGGGCGACTATCAGGCCGCCGAGAAGATCTTGCGGCAGGTGATCAGCACGGACTCTACCAACACCCGGGCTTACACGATGCTCGGATCGGCACTTGCCTTCGCCGACCGCGGCTATGATAAGCGAATCGCCGAGGACACGACCCTGAGAACCAATCTCGTCTTTGAAGCTATGAAGTACCTCGACAAGGCGGTGAGTCTCGCCCCGAACGATACCGAAGCCCGGCTGATGCGCGGCATAATGGGTGTCAGTTTCCCCTTCTTCGTCGGCAAGCTCGACCAAGGGATCGAAGACTTGAGGATCGTCGCCGAGAGCAGCGCGCCGGCTTCAGTGAAGGCGCAGGCAGACTATTGGCTCGGTTTCGGCTACCAGAAGAAAGGCATGACCTACTGGACCAAGATCGTCAACGATAATCCCGACGAGGCCGTGGTCAGAATGGCCTTGGACGGGATGAGGCCTCACATCGAGCATTTTGACCGTGCCAAGTATCCCGGCCCCGTGGTGGTCGCGGACTTTGTCCTGGGATTCCGCGACGAGCTCGCTCCTCAGACGGCCGTCTGGGTCGAGACCGATAAGGGCGATTTCGTCCGAACCATTTACGTTTCGGGCTTTAGCGGCCACGCCAAGGGCGTACAGATCGTGCTTCCCGAATGGGCGGAGCGGTCCCGCTTCGCCGATGCCGATGCTGTAACGGGTGCGAGCATAGATTTCGGGCACCATATTCACGTGTGGGACCTCAAAGACACCGCGGGCAAGGATGTCAGGCCCGGCAACTATGTGATCAAAGTCGAAGCCAGCTACTGGCCGAGCATGAAATACCAGGTAGCCTCTGCCGCGGTCGAGGTGGGAAAGCAGGAAAACCGGAAGACCATCGAGGAAGGCAACTACATTCCTTACCTCGAGGTCAAGTACCTGCCGTAGCTACTTGGCCTGCATTTCCCGGAGAAGACCTCTGGCATTCTCGGTGTACTCGTCCCGCGCCCCAAGGCCGACCAGGCGTTCAAGAATCCGGCGCGCTTTCTCGGGGCTTCCCGCCGTGAGCTCCACAAGACCGAGGCGCAGCAGGGCTTCGGTATTATTGGGTTCGAGCTTGAGCGCCCTGTCGAGCACCCTGCGAGCATCGCCGAGCTTGTTCAAACTGAAGTAGACGCGGCCGAGGGTCGTGAGATAGGCGGCCTTCTCATCTCCTCCTACGGCAGTCCTTGCCAACGCAAGGGCCTCGTCAAGGTTCTCGTTCTTGGTCGCATAGATTCTCGCCAGGCTGTTGGCGGCTTCCGGATCGCCGGGAACCAGATCAAGCAATCTCCGGTAGATCGAGATCGCCGCCTCCACATGGCCGCCGTTGCGAAGCAGCCTCGCAAGATTGTACGAGCTGGATCGGTTGTAAGGGTTCTTGGCAAGCGAGGTCTCGTAAAATTGCTGGGCCTTGACCGGGTCGCCCGTTCGAGCGGCACAGAATGCCAGGCCGTCGTAACCCATCCACGCGCGGGGATACTCGGGCTCGACGGTCACCTTGGCATAGGCCTCGGCCGCTCCCTTGTAATCCCCTCTGGTGATCAGGGAATAACCGAGCGTCAGGTGTCCCTCGGTATAGGCCCAAAGTACATAAGGATCGGACGGGGCCTGCGCAAATGCCGCATCGTAGAGCGCGATCCCGTTTGCCACTTTTCCTGTCAGAAACTCGATGGTTCCTTTGATCGCCTTCTTTCGGGCGTCCATCTGCACTCGGACCTGCTCGGCCACATCGCCGCCCATATCCCCAAGGGGTGGCGGCTCCATCGAAGCGAGGAAGTTTGAGAGATGGCTGATATTGGAGCTCTGGAAGACCTTCCGGGCCGCCGAGAACTCAAGCATCATGTTGTCATCGGTATGAAGCTCCCGCGCGGTCCGAGCGTAGCGCGCCAGTCCGCCCTCTCCCCACAGGTGGGCGCTGAGGATGTCGGCGACGTCGTCGACGAAGATCCGTTTGAGGTCGGCTCGCACCTGTGGACTCTCCATCCTGGTCACGAGGCCGCGGTCGAACTTCAATGGGGATGCAGAACCCAGGAAGATCACATCGGATTCGTTGACCATCCACATGCTCGAGTGGGGGAAGACCCCAAGAAAAGTCTTGGCCATTGACCGAAGGTCACTGTCACCCATGTGGTAGGTGTGGAACCACGCGCAGATGATGCCACCGGGCTTGAGCCTGCGTGCAGCCATCTTAAAGAATTCCTCAGTGAAAAGATCCCCTACTCCCTGAATCCAGGGATTGGTCGGCTCGCTTATGATCACGTCGTACTTCGTGTCGGCGAGCATAATATGATTCCGGGCATCAGCGAGGATCAGATTGACCCGCGGATCGGCCAGACAATCATGATTGTACTCACCGAAGTACTTCGATGCCCTCACGACGTTGCCCAGGAGTTCCACGCAGTCGATTGATTTGACGGGATACTGCTCGGCAGCCCCCAGGCTCACCCCGCAACCAAGCCCGATCACGAGTACCGTATCGGGCTCAGGATGAAAGAGCAGCGGCAAATGGGCAAGCATGGTCTGGGTTGTCATGTCGCCGACACCGGTTGAAGCGTCGGCCTTGCCGTCGATACCAAGCGAGAGCTCATCCTGAAATCTCTCGACCGTGACGGTGGCCCCGGGTCCATCGTCATAGAACAGGAGACGCTTGTCCTTGAGGTTATCCTTGAGCCGCTCGGCGGTCTTGTAGACTTGGGCGTAGCGATATACCGCGCTGGTCATGAGCCTGGCATCCCAACGCGGCGAGAAAACGAACACCATGACGGCAAGAGCGACGACGGCGGCCGCGCCAGCGACCCGTTTGAGACCGCGGAATTCTGCAACTCCGACGAGCAAGGCCACACCCACCGCCAGGTAGACCGCCGAGGACACCGCGAGGCCCCTTTCGATTCCCAGGAATTGGAGCAGGATGAAACTGCCGGCGAACGAACCGAAGATCGAACCGACGGTGTTGAAGGCGTAAGCGGTTCCTACTGCGCTGCCAATCCTTGCCACGTCTCGCACATATATCCTTGTCACGAGCGGAAAGGTCCCGCCCATCAGAAAAGTCGGTACAAGCATTATCATGAGGCAGAACAGGAACTGGACCCACATCATCTTGCTCCAGCTCCAACCCAGATGTTGGCCTATTTCCAGGTAGATGAGTGGGAGTCTGCCGAAGGCGACCGAGGTCAGGAAAATCGTGACCCCGATTCCGACCACCACCAAGCCGAAGACCAGGCCCGGCCTGCGGGTCCGTTGGGCAATCCAGGAGAATACGGCGCTACCCAGCGCGAGTCCCAGGAGAAAAGTGCCGAGCATGGCACTGAAGGCATAGACGGTGGTGCCGATCACCAGCGAGAGTACGCGTGTCCAAAGGACCTCTACGGTGAGGGCCGCAAACCCCGTGAGCATGAAAGCAACAAGCACCAGCCGTGCCCGCCAGTCGGGTTTGGTAGCGCATTCCATCGTGCCGGCGGCATTAGACGGGTGATCTTGGACCACACTGCCCCGGGCACTCCCTTTCGAGACGGGCTGGGCACCTCTGGGCTTCGGGCTCAATGCCAGCGACGCCCCGAAGATCGCGACATTCAGGCCCACACACAACCAGGTGGTGTGATTGATGCCGAGCCGCGGCAACAGGAGATAGCCTGTGCCGAAGGCGCCGGCCACGGCACCGAAGGTGTTGACCGCGTAGAGCGCCCCAATCCGCCGGGTGAGATGCGAAAGATCGCCCGCGACGTACTTACCGAGGACAGGCAAGGTCCCTCCCATAAGAGTCGTTGGGACCAGGAGCACCAGAAAACTCAGAGCGAATCTCACAACTGTGAGCAGGTAGAACCTGCCCTGAAATCCTGAATAGATGGCTCCATAAAAGTGATTGAGTCCCAGAATCACAAGTGGGAAGACCAGCGCGAAGACGCCTATGCCAAGCTCCAAGAGACCATAGATGCGGATAGGCCAGCCGCCGCGGTCTATCCTTCTGCCGAAGAGGTAGCTTCCCAGAGCAAGCCCTGCCATGTAGGAGGCCAAGACCGTGGCCACGGCGAACGACGTCGCGCCGAAGACCCTTACAAGAAGGCGCGTCCACACCACCTCGTAGGCGAGCGAGGTTGCACCTGAGAGCACGAATATCGCATAGAGGATCGTACGGCGAGATGATTTCATAACCCTTAGAGAATATCACAAGGGCGGATGCAGCGCAAACATGGGACGATCTCGGTATTGACTGGCCGCCTGGCGGAGGCCAGAATAGGTGCATGAGCGGTTATTACACCGAGAATCTTGCCGCGGAGCGTCTCCGGCGAGTTTATGAGATCGCGCCCCCACGCATCCGGCAGTATCTGGATGCTGAGGTTGCGCACGTTGTTGGGAGGATTCGTCCTGGAGACACGGTCCTGGATCTCGGCTGCGGATACGGAAGAGTGCTCGCGCGTCTCGCCGCAAAGGCGGGCCGGGTCGTTGGCATCGACACATCTCTGGCAAGTCTGCAGATGGGGCAAGGCTTGCTGGGCCGGTGCGGCAATTGCCGGCTGATTTGCATGGACGCAGCCCGGCTGGGGTTTCGCAATCATGCCTTCGATCTGGTTGCCTGCGTTCAGAACGGCATCTCGGCTTTCCATTGTGACGAGCGCCAATTGGTGGGCGAAGCCGTCCGGGTCACAAGGCCCGGCGGCGCGGTGCTCTTCTCGACTTACTCCCCCAAGTTCTGGGACGATCGCCTGAAGTGGTTCGCGCTCCAATCCGAGGCAGGTCTTCTTGGCGAGATCGACAATGCCAGGACCGGGGACGGCGTCATTGCGTGCAAGGACGGCTTCACGGGAAGAGCTGTCAAACCCGAGCGATTCTTCGCCCTGGCGGCCGACTTGGGTGTCGACGCCACAATTTTGGAGATTGACGAGTCAAGTATCTTCTGCGAGATTGCGGTGGGCGTGATCTGACAAAGTCTCTTTGAGGAGGTCGACCAACATGAGATGCCTTACGATCGGGGCCCTTGTGACATCAGTCCTTGCATGCTTGATCCTATCATGCTCGGTGGCACCGCCGCCTGGCAGTCCTGAGACCGGGTATACCATCACCGGATACGTCGGCCGGTCCAGCACCCTGCCTGCGATTAACGAAAACGTGCTCTTGCTCGACGGAGAGACCGGCAAGCCCGTTGACAGTGCTCAGACAAATTGGATGGGCAAGTATAGCTTCTCGGGCGTCAAGCCCGGTTTCTATGCCATCGAAGTGGGGAGCGTGCAGCGGAAAGTGCTCGTCAAGGCCGAGAGCCAGCGCATCGACCTCGATCTGAGTGCCAAGGATGGCGTCATGGACTATGCGAAGAGCGCCGGTGCAATGCCAGGCAAGCCAGGCAAACCCGGTGCCCCCGGTGGACCCAAGGGCGGGGATGCTTCACTCATGCAGGCCATGGCGGCCAACTACTGGGGATATTCGGGCAGTACCGAGACGCGCCTCGCCCTTTGCCCCGATGGTACCTTCTATGACTTCTCGGAGTCAGGCTATTCAGGCGGATCCTACGATAGCGGCGGCAACCAGACAATGTCCTGGGGCAGCGCAAGCCAGGCATCCGGCAAGGGGACTTGGACCATTGAGGGAGACGCCCAGAGGGGGACGATAACTCTCTACTACTCCGGCGGAAACCGACAGACGGTGCAGTACCAGCCAGGTGACGAGCGGGGCTGCTACTACTTCTCCGGAAGACAGATGTGTCAGACGGGTGAGCCCACCTGTCAGTAGGCGCTTACCCGGACGGGCCAACTACCCGCCGTAGAAGTCCCCCAGGCGCTCAATCTCTTCGGCCAGTTCTTCGACAAACGTCGGAGAGCCGGGCTCGAGGCTGTGTCCTTCAAGCGCATCGACCTGTACCTTGGCCTGAGAGTACTCCTTTAGGGCGAAGTGGCACTGGGCCTTGATAAGGCACAGGTCATGCCAGTCGAAGTCCTCATTGTGCTCGAACTCGTAGTCGGAATCCTTCGTAAGGGCAGTTGTAGCGCTGGTTATCGCACTTGAAAATTGGGGAGGGTCGAGATCGCGATATGCCGGGGCCCGTCCCGCGTACGGATCCGCTGTAGTCATGCCCTTGGAGATGCAAAGGTCGAAATTGCTGATGGCCTTGGCCAATGAATCCAGCTTGCCGTAGGTCCAACCAAGCCCATTATAGGCATCGGCGTAGTCGGCATCCAGCTCGGTTGCCTGCGTAAACTTGGCGATCGCACCTGTGTAGTTTCCCGCCTCATAGAGCTCCCACCCGTCTGCCGTGAGGGACTCAGCAGTGTCGCTCGGGCCGCCGCCACCGCCGCCTCCACACCCCACAAGTATGCTCATGCAGCAAAGCCAACCTACTAGAACGCTCGTGCGCATTACTGTAGTTCGCATGCTGCTACCCCCTAGTGCAAATGAACCATTTTGTGAGTTACGGTTTCTGAGCCGAATCCGATCCTGCACACATAGACTCCGCCGGCCACTCGCCTGCCGCTATCATCGCAGCCGTCCCAGTCAAGGGCGTTCCTGCCCGGTGCTACAACCTGATCGGCCAGTGTCCTTACCGATCTGCCCTCGACCGAGACGATCTCGGCGTGCGCCCGTCCCGCCCGCGCGACTTCGAAGATTATGCTGGTCGAGCCCACGAACGGATTGGGAACATTAGCGAGCACCCTGAAGTTGCCATTGCCGTAATCAGGCGTCGTGACATCAGGTCTTGAGATCAGCGTGTATGATCCGAGGCCTTTGCCGTAGGCAACAACCCGCTGCCTCTGCTTGTCGAGATAAGAGTCAATCGGCACCGGGCCGCTCGCATCCAATCGCGCTATGCAAAGGTGTTCCGGCTCGCTGGCGTCATCCCCATATGCTATTGAGATCTCGGCAAAATCGCCGATCTCGAGGCCCGAAGGGGAAACATCGTAGACTACGCTCTCGCCCTCCCCACTCTGGGACTCGAAGATCAAGACATACGCGTCCCGAGCGAGCGCACCTCCGGGCACGCGCACCTCAAACTGACCGTCGGTGCTTCGCGCCGTGCCTCCCGAAGCGGCCAGCATGAGCGCCGAGGAGAAGCTGCGCGTGACACAGGTGTCATTCAAGGCGCCATCTCTGGCACATGCCTGGATGGTGAGATCACCCGTACAGCATAGGTCATAGTCGCCTCTCCAAACGTGCTTGTCGGGATCGTTCTGTGCCATCGCGAGCTCGGTCGCGCCCACCGAAACGTGAACACTGGTGTCCACCAGCGCCTCCGACGCGACCACGTAGACGTCCAGGTGGTTGGTGACATAAGGGTTCTGGAAGACCGAGACCGTGAGTTCAGGCGGCGTATGGTCGTAAGGGGTCCCTGAGGCACTCGTGTAGCCGCGATAGTTGCCGGACGAGTCAAACGTGAAGAGGGAATAGTTATAGGTCACATTGGGGATAAGCCCCTCATGGACGAATGCGTTTGTGCCCGACGGCACCATGTTTATGAACTTGCCGTCATTGCCGTTTTCCACAGGACTGCCTTCAGTCGGTGAATAGGCCCATCCGGTCGTCGAATACCTGATCCAGACCTCCTCGAGGTCGCTGTCAGATGGGTTCTGCCATCTCAACGTATCGGCGCGCTCACCGGCAGTCACGCTGAACCACTGCACATACCCCGGGGGCGTCGTGTCCACAGGAGTTGCCGACCTGAGCGCACCGGCCTGATAGTTGTCCGCAGTGTCTGCAGCAAACGCCGCATAGTAGTATGTGGTGCCGTTCGTAAGGTGAGTATGGATGAAGCTGTCCACGCTGGCAGGCGAGTTGAAAAATCTCCCGGCGTTGCCGTTTTCGACCGGTGTTCCATCCTCCGGGGAATCCGGCCAAGTCACAGTCGAGTATGTTATCAAGGTGTGAGCGAAGTCGTCGTCCGGCGGGTTGGTCCACTGCAGGGTCACGGTGGTGTCTCCCGCAGTCGCAGTGAATGACGTCACAAGACCCGGCGGTCTGTCGTCGTACGGCACGGCGCTGATGCTCACCCCGGATGAGTAATTATAAGAGCTGTCGAATGCGAAGGCTGTATAGTGATAGGTTGTTCCGTTGGTCAAACCTTCGTGCACCCAATCATTTCCCACCCTCGGCGGGTTCCAGAACTCCCCAGAATGTCCATTTGGAACGGGGGCCCCTTCCGTCGGCGTCGCAGGATCTGCGGTGGTCGAAAATCGGATGAGTATCCCGGCAAAATCAGCGTCCGAGGGTGTGGTCCAACCCAGACCAACGGACGTGTCCTGGGGGAACGCCTCGAAACTCACGACGGGCCCCGGATGAGTGGTATCACCGGGGGCGGTCTTGGCGCCCAGGGTTGCCCAGAAACCATCCTGTAGCGACATGGTTGCCCCGGTCGCCAGAGGCCCGATCGGGCCCTGCCCGAAAGTATCGTGCAACCTGAAGGATGCCGATGTGCCCTCCTGGCCGCCGCTGCTGAAGACATCAGCGGCGATGAGGGCACCAGCAGTCACGCTGGTCCCACTTGAAACCGGGCTGCCGGCCGCCTTCTTGACAGCCGTTGCAGCAAGCCCGGGGGCGGGCCCCGCAAGATATACTGCCAGGGCAATAACCAAGATAGTAAGAGGTAGACGCCTTACTGCTCGTACCGGGTCGAACATCTTCAGCCCCCTATCTCTTGAATGCTGTCTCCATCCTATCACCATTCCTTCACAATGTCATCATTGGAAACCTGGGCTCGTGCCGCCGAGTCCATTTAGAACGTGCTCAAGGCCGCGCGCTTCCAGCCCGCGGCGGTCTTCACATATACAAAGTTGGCGTCCCAGGCCATGTCGCCCACGTTGCCGTGAACATCGGCCGAGGTAGATGGCGTAAACGAAGTCCGCATCCTGAACTGGTCATAGCCTGTGGCGCCGTTAACATCCAGCCTTGCCGTAGGGGCCGTCGTGCTGATGCCCATGTTATGATTCGTGTCAATGAAGAGAGCACGATAACCGACGCCGGGATCGGTAATCATGAAACCATCCCCAAAGGTCCCTTCCGTCGTAAGAGTCCATGCCCGCGCGTCATTCGCGAGAACCAATGCCGCGATACCATCTGTTAGATTGGATTCGACCTCGATCCCGCATGATGTGTTGGCCGATTTCACGTGGAGCTGGTTGGCCGGCGTCTTTGTGCCAATGCCGACCCGGCCGTTGTTCTTGATAGTCATAACAGCTTCAGCCAGAGTGACCGGCGCCGAAGTTCCCGTGCCTGTGCCCTGGAGGATGTGGAAGTCGCCACGGTTCCAGGTGTCGGTGCGCTCGTAGACGATGGCACCCTTGCCCCGCCCGCTCTCGCCGCCATCGACTTTGAAGAGTATCCCCGCTGCCGTGCCCGCCGCTATCCCCGGATTATCCAGCTTGAGAGGGAACGAAAGACCGCCCGATGAGTTGTCATAGACATGAAGCAAGTTACCCGGGCTGGTCGTGCCTATGCCGACCTTGCCGTTGGTGTCAATGAGGAAGCGAGGCCAACCTCCGGTACCACCATAAATCAGAAAGGCATCTGACATATCTCCTCTGAGATCGATCTCCCAGCCCGGCCCGTCATTGGCAAGCACCAGCCCCGCAGTACCACTCGTCCGGCGTGTCTCGATCCTGGCATAGGTGTCACCGTACGACTGAACGTGCAGCTGCTGTTCGGGAAGGTAGGTCCCGATGCCGACCCGGCCCGCACTGTCAATGGTCACTGCTTCCTGGGTCATCGTCTCGAATACTATGTGGCCACGGTCGTGGCCGTTGAATATCAGTAGATCTTCTGGATAGCTCGCCGCTTCGTCATCATAGACCCGCAGCCCCGCATCGGTCTCCTCATCAGAGAAGAGCAGCCCCATCGAGGACAGTGGCCCCGTACTCTCGTTGGTGAGGGTTATCTCAACTGGGGCATTCACGTTCTTGGCGAGATGGAGCTCGCTGGCCGGCTCACTGGTCCCGATACCCACGTAGCCACCCTTCGCAATCGTCAGTCTGTCCCCATCATCGGCACCGAGCCTGAGCCGCTGCTCGTCATGGTCATAAGCTATCCAGCCAGCCGCGGGATTAGTGGGAGCGCCGAAGGTGATTGATTGAAAGGAGCCGTTCGGAGAGAGGAGCTTTATGTTTGCCTGCGAATTGCTCTCGACCAGGAGGCTGGTGCCGGCCAGGCTTGCGGCATAGCCTGACGAGCCCTTGTGGACATCCAGCAGGCACTTGGGTGCCGTGGTTCCCACGCCGACATTGCCCGAGTTGTCCACGTAGACTACATCCGTGGGGCTGCCGTCCGCAGCATCGAGCGAGTAGCCGTCGCCCGTGCCGCCAACATCGTCGGTTCCGTCAGCAAAACCCGCAGGGACACTCTTGAGCCTGGTCCAGTCAACGGGGTTTGAGGCATTGTTGAGCGACCCGGTGGTGTTGAGCTCCGTCTCAGTGTAGTACCGCAAGTCATGGTTGTGATTGGAATCCGCAAAGGCGGCTTCATGCAGACCATCGACCATATCGGCATCAAGGCCGCTGCCTGCGCCGTCGTTGCCCTGGGTCCAAGCGCCACCGGCTATCTTTGTGGGATCAATCGCTGCGCTGCCGGAGATATCTGCATCGGTCAGCGTGCCGTCGA
Organism: Candidatus Eiseniibacteriota bacterium; assembly: GCA_043808325.1. Lineage (GTDB taxonomy): Bacteria > Arandabacterota > Arandabacteria > Arandabacterales > Arandabacteraceae > JAZDEY01. The sequence goes on along the minus strand of JAZDEY010000047.1, from coordinate 60,232 downwards.
CGATCATCAAAGTGGTGACGGAGTTGATCTGGCCCTGCTGAACGAATCTATCGGGGCCGAAGCCGCCGAGGCTGTCGGCGCGGAGTGATCGAAAGGCAAAAGCCACACTGGTGATTTCCCTGCGGGGGCTGAGGATCTCCCCGTCAACCGCGATCTCGAGCCAGCAGGGGTCACTGAAGGGAATATCTATCGGGCGGTCGCTCCCAAGGACAGTGGCAAAGACACCCGCCGAGTCTGACACCTCGGACTTGGTCTCAGACCACAGCTCGCTCCCGCCCGAGGGCGCAGCGTAAATGCCAAATGTCATATCGTGCGAGCCCGCAAGCGGCTCGCCCGCGCTGCCCGTGAGCTTGCCCTGGTAGTTGATACTCTTGGGAATCTCGGCATAAACCACACCGACCACAACCAGGACCAATACCACGGCAATCGAGATACCGACACTCCTAAACCACTTCTGCTCGGACATTTCATGTTCTCCTTTCGGTTTGCCAATCCATTCGCACCCGTCGGCCTTGGTCAGATGGAGCAGTCATGAGAACTACAGCCATTAAGATCCGGATTGTAGCACCGGCTCGCCGCGGGCTCAAGCCAATTTGTCCGGCCACTCCGTCGGAGAAAGCCACATCCAAGCGCCCGAGATTGCATCCAATATTGAGTGGATTGCATCTCGTTCTTGGTCTATATTGCCGCTGAGGCGGCCGGTGACCGGCTCGGTCACTTCCGGGCGCAGGCACGGCGGCGGCAATTTGATAGAGGACACAACATAATCATCAGGAGGGGCCGAGAACCATGACAGACGAGAGAACCGCACAGGCTATGAAGACCGCAATCGAGATGGAGAAATCGGGCCACCGGTTCTTCACGGATGCGGCCCGGCAGGTCAAGCACGAAGTTGGCCGCAAGCTGTTCTCGCGGCTGGCATCGGAGGAGCTGATCCATCTCCAGGTCTTCGAGAAGATCTTCAGCGCTCTTGCTTCCGGGACCGACTGGAAGAAGGCGGTGGCCGGGGTCGAGCCGGCAAGGCGTATGACCTCTTTCGATGACGCCAGGAAGGAGTTTGAGGCCGTCGACCTCTCGGTCGAGCTCGATTTCCTCAGGAAGGCACTCGATCTCGAACGCAAGGCGATCGGGTTCTTTGAGAGGGCTGCCAGGGAAGCCGGAACCGCCGGGGCCAGAGAGGTGTTCACGCAGATCCTGGATCAGGAGCAGGGTCATTATGATCTGATCCAGGCGGAGATCGACAGCATCAACGGCTCCGGTTACTGGTTCGACGTCCAGGAATTCTATATGGATGGCAAGTACTAGAGGCAATCAGCCAATCGTCTAGATCGTTTAGATCGGGAGGAGCACTTGACATGACAGGCCAGAAGCCGGTCAGGGTGTTCACGCTGAGCACCTGCAGCCACTGCAAGGCCGCCAAGAAGTTCATGAAGGACAGCGGCATTGATTTCGATTTCACCGACGTCGACTTGTGCTCGGGCGCCGAGCAGGCGGCCGTACTCGAGGAAATGAAGAAGTACAACCCGCGGTTCTCGTTTCCAACGATCATCATCGATAACAAGGACGTGATCATCGGCTTCCAGGAGGCTGAGATCCGCAAGGCTCTCGGCATTTAATTGGGGACACACCCCATTTTCCATGAGAAATCAGCGAGAAATGGGGACAGACCCCGAGAGACAGTGACAAAGCCTGATCCATCCGATTGAGAGGTGCGCCAATGACGGCGAGCGAGCTCTACGAGATCTTGAAGAAGGCCCAAGAACCCAAAGGTTACTACTTCAGCAACGACAAGGAGCGGGTTTTCGATCTCCTCCAGGCGCTTCTCACCAACAAGGAGCGCTACGGCTACATGTGCTGCCCCTGCCGGCTGGCCTCGGGCGATCGCGATCGGGACAAGGACATAAGCTGTCCCTGCGTCTACCGCGAGCCGGACGTCAAGGAATACGGAAGCTGTTACTGCAACCTCTACGTTTCAAGGGAATGGAACGCGGGCAAGATCCCACACCCGTACGTGCCCGAGCGGCGCCCCTAGCATCCTGGGATCAACTCATCGAGACTCTCGATCACGAAATCGGCATTCTCGCGGCGCTCAGCGATTCTCTCGGGAAACGCCCTCGCGATATGACCGGTGATCATCACCGCAGTAATACCGATGTCCCGGGCACCCCGAAGTTCATCCGAGCCCCCATCGCCAACAAAGAGACAGTCCGAGGACCCCACGCGGAGTTCCCGCATTGAGAGCTGATAGATCTCCTTCTGGGGTTTCACGTAGCCTACCCGGCAGGAAAAGATCACGCTATCGAACAGGGGTGCCAGCGGCGACTCGCCCCATCCTGCCATCTCGGCTACATCGGCGTTGCTAACCAGGCCCAACTTCTTTCCGAGCTGCCGTAGGGCCTTGAGCGTGCTCACGGTAACGGTAGGAGCATTGACCAGAGCACCTCGGAACCTATCCAGGCGGTACTCGGTCGCTCTTTGGATTGTCTCCTCCGGGATCGCAGGATCAATCGCATGGGCAAGCCTCCGCGTGATTTCAAGCGGATCCTTCTCTTTGCCGGCGTAGCGGTCGTTTGCCGTAGCGGTCAACTGCTCGATCCAGGAATCGTGGGGAACGCCCAGAATTTCGCTGGTCTGTGGTCTCCCTGGTCCTGTCGACTCAAGGGATGTGAGCGTATGGAAAAGATCAAAGATGACAGCCTGTTTCGCTGCCACCACCGAGCTCAGACAGGTTTTCTTCACAGGTCACCTCAAGGCCGACGCTTCCTCAATATAACTGGGGGCAGATCTCTTAGGAATGTGAATCTCGGCCCCGCACTGGGAGGCCTCAACAAGAAGTGCCAGATTCCGCGAATCTTCCAGCATCTTTCTGAATCTCAAGATGCGGGGCCCTGCGAGAGACGTGACCCGGCACCCGTTTTGGACCAACCCATTACAAGCGTAACGGCGCCCCTGGGTTCAAAAGTGATCGGGCACGCTCCAGGCGGGGAACCCCTCTTTTTATGCCCATTTGTAGCGATTGGGCTCATTAACGCAATCTACGATCTTACTCTGAAGGTGGCCCTGACCGTGACCGTGATGTCTTTCTGCTTGGTCTGGGTATTGTACATGCCGTAATCGCTGACTTCGGTCGAGAAGGGCTCGGTTATCTGGAAGACTCCCGACCGCAGGCTGACGACATTGCCCAATGACACATTGGAGTTCTTGGCAATCTCATCGGCCCTGCGACGGGCATCCTTTGCAGCTTCAGCCAGAAGCTCGGTCTTGATGTCGGCGAGCTTGGAGTAGAAGTATTCGAGATTCGAGTTCTGCAGCACGGCGCCCTTCTCGGTGAGCACCGAAGGATTCAGTGCCAGATCCTCGATCACTTCCATCTTCGAGGTGATCACGAACACACTCTGCATCAGCTGGTATCCCACTACACCGCCCTCGCGGCCATATCTCGACATCATGTTGATGGGCTGAACCGTGATGTCGCTCTCGGCGATGCCCTTCTCCGTGAGCAAGGCTTTGAGGAAGTTCAGATCTTCTTGAATCCGGCCGTAGCCACTGCTGACGTCGGTCATCCCGGTATCCCGGCTGAGCGTGATTCTCCACTTGACGATGTCCGACGTGAACCGCTTGGTGGCCGATCCCACCACGGCGATCGTGTCATCCGATATTCTCGCGGTGTAGAAGAAAATGCCGAAGACAAGGGCGGCGACAACGAGGCTTGCCCCGAGCATCACAGCGTGTTTGGTATTCATTGAAACACCCCCACTTTGACTCATATGCTGGCAACGCGGGCGGGCGATGTCAAGCCATTTGTCCGTGGCGCGTCGCGCACTCGCAGCCGTTGCAGTTATCGACTTGACATAACCGGGCACTCTTGTTACGCTAAGCTGTCATTATGATAGTCCCCACGAGCCTCGAAGCAGGAGCGAGTTGAGATTATCAAAGAAAGGCCGCATGGAGGCATACCTAACAGGTACTAACCTACGGAGGTGATCTGAGCCCAGACCTGTAGGTGCTGCCGGCTGCTGAGATGCAGGCGTGCTCACAGCAGAATGAACGCAGGGGATGGCAGTTAGATGAGCAGATTCTTCACTTGGGACTGATCCGAATCCGTCGAACCCAATTGTAATGCGGCCGGAAGTTCGATACAAACGGGGATGGTAGCAGTCCGGGGTGTCTGCTAGGGGTAAAGAGGAGATTGGAATGAACATCTATGTAGGGAATCTGTCGCGCGACGTGACTGAGGAAGATTTGAAGCAGGCATTTGGCGCCTTCGGGCAGGTAGCAACCGCCAGTATCATTGCCGATAGATTCAGCGGTGAATCTCGCGGCTTTGGGTTCGTTGAGATGCCCAACAAGACCGAGGCCCAGGCGGCGATCGCAGGCATGAGCGGCAAGGACCTCAAAGGGCGGCAGCTCAATGTCAACGAAGCGCGTCCGCGCGACGACGACCGGCGGGGCGGCGGCGGCGGTGGGGGCTTCGGCGGCGGCGGCGGTCGGGTTGGTGGCGGTGGCGGCCGTGGTGGGGGCGGTGGCGGTCGCGGTGGAGGCGGGGGTGGCGGCAGAGGCGGCAGACGCCCTTCCTGGTAGGATAGATTAGGATAGATAGAGATTTTGAGGATTTCGGGGACACAGTACTGAATTATCGGTGACCTGGATGGGATTGACGGGTTGCCGGCGATCATGGCTTACAATTCGGTGTTGTGTCCCCGGTTTTATAGCTACGAGCAGGTCCCTGAGGAGATCCGTTATTCTCCCAAGAGCCGCTGGCGCATCAGCCGAGGCGGCAGCGACCCGCAACCCAGGATCGCATCGTGCATCTGCTTCAGCGAAACCTTTGGATTAGCTCGTCGATAGTCCTTCACTGGGTCGCCAACCCAGGATTAAGCTCGAGTATCCGGTATAGCAATGCCTCGGCCTGCTTATAGAAGCCTTCTTGACTTGTCATTGGTTCGCCTCCTCGAAATCCCACCAACAGGACGATAGCACGATAGTAGCACCGAAGGCTTCACTTGACAAACGTGTCCCGCAGACCCAGAACCAGCTTTATGAAATGCCCTAATTGTGCTAAACTTGGGTTGGTTAGGTATATCAAAAAGGAGAGTGCGTGCGTGAAATCGAGACTATCCATTCTCGTCACTAGTTACGTCCTTGCCGCCGGGGTGGTCCTTCCCGGTTCGCTCCATAGTGAGGCTCCCGGCTGGACCCCGCCTGCGATTGCTGCTCCGGGGTTGGAAATCTCCGGAGAACCGGCGCTCTGGACACGGGCCAATGCCAAGGCGCTTGACCCCGTGTACGATGGGACGACGGGCCGAGAGGCGAGGGGCGATCTCATGGGCTTCTATTTCGATCAAGAGGTCGACCGGCTTTCTTTCCGGATCAATATCTATCGGGCACCGATGACACCGGCCCACTCGGCGATTCTCTCGGATGGGGTCCGCGCATTTGTGCTCATGGATTATGCCCCCGGCGGCACAGCCACACTGCCCGCCGGCCTCACCGGCCGAGCCCCCTTTAAGTGGGACCGCGCCGTGGAATTGCTGGAGGCGAACGGCCGGCTTGAGGCCCGGATTATGGACTCCCAGATGGGCGACTCCGAGACTTCAAGGTTGAGACGAGCCATCGCCTCCCACAAGTGGTCGAGCCTTGAGGCAAGCATGTGGCTACCCGAAGGCTTCAAGGCTGCAGTGGCTCGTGCCGCAGGGGAAGATGAGACCCAGTACGATGCAGTCGCACGCGCGGCAGCCGCAACCGAATCAACGCCGATCAGTTTCTATGTTTTCACCGCAGTCGACGGTCGCTTGCTCGATGACATCACGGCCACCAATGCACCGATGAGCAGCACGCATAACGTGGCGTTCGTTCAGCACCTCAACCAGGGCCTCTCTTACACCAATGTTTTCCGTGGGGACCGCGGAGAGAACGCCGCCTATGACGGCGATCCCGCGAACCCCGACGACGGCGCCGACGAGCTGCTGGCCGCGCACGATTACTACAACCTCCCGCTTAACTGGCACCAGGGGGGACTCCTGATATCGGCGGCCGAGTGGCACGACCCGATTTTCAATGATTGGCTCGCAGCCGGGGTCTCCGCCGGAAGGTACGAGATGATCACCTCGGCCCTCGGCCAGCACATGATGCCCTTCCTCCGCGACGAGATAAACGGCAAGTCGGTCAGTGTCGAGAACAGCATGATCCAGACCCTATACGGTTCCACGCCGCGCGTGGCCTGGGTGCCCGAGCGCGTGTGGTGCGAGAACCCCGATCTCGACGGCAATGGCGCCACAGCCTCCGGCAACGTCATTGACTACATCGGTGACGATTTCACCGATAACGGTGTCTGGGCCGTCGTCCTCGATGACTACATCCACTGCGGTTATCGCAATAACGCCCTCAACGACCATCATGTCTATACCTACAACAGCCTTAAGGTGCTGCCGATCGACAATGACTTCGTGGGGCAGGTCAACTGGAATGCCGGCGATGCCTGGAACACCATCCTCGCGGGGACGTCCGATGAGATCATCATTTACGGCAATGACGCGGAGATCGCGGCCGAAGTGATGCAGGGTGCCGGCAACGCCAACGGTCTTAACAATTACATCTGGATCCTCCAGCAGTGCTCGGCCAACAGTGCTACCGTGGGCATCTGGAAACTCACATCGGTGCTTCAGGACCCGGGCTTCACCACCCAGTCCCTGACGCTTCAGAACGGGACTTACGGGATGCTCGGAGGTTTCGACGGCTACGGCGGCGGCAACAACTCCTGGTACGGCGACTGGGCCGGCTACACGGGGGATTCGAATCTTGACGGCCACACTCCCAAGTGGAATTACGGCGCCCAGTGGAGTTTCACCTTGAACAAGATTTTGGCCGGGCCGGCCAACAACCTGAATGAGATGGCCTGGTACATCTTGCTCACCAATCTTCACGAGACCGGCTGGCACGACAGCGGCGAGATCTCGGGATGGGAGCATCATTACAGCAACCATATCCGTATGGCCAATGCTCACGCCGAGGCCGCTCGCTGGGCTGCGGGGCTGTATGCCAATCCGACCGGCGCCTACACCTCCGATTTTGAAGACGACGGCTCAGACGAGCTGGTGATGTACAATGATCGCATTCTGGCGGTCTTTGACGGGATCGGGGGCAAGATCCAGTGGCTCTTCTGCAAGGGATCGGACTACAGATACAGCGTGGTCTCCAATGATAACGTCTACTGGGTAGATACCAACGGCGACTACAACGAGACCAACCATGTCGCCGCGCTTTCCGATGTGAGCGTTGGAGGAATCGACCGGGAAAGCGACCTCTATAGCTTCCAGGTGGTCGCTGGATCGGGCGCGACCGTCCAGGCCAAGGTCATCAATCCGAATGTCGTGAGAACCGTGTCGCTTACGCTCGGCGATCCTTACCTCAAGGTCCAGTACCGCACCTACGGCCAGCGCGCTTACGTGAAGAACGGCTCCACGCCCGATAATCTCAATCTCACCTGGTCCGGCAAGGCACTCTACCGCGTGTGGGACCCCGACGGCGGCGGCTACTTCGGCCAGAAGAACACCAACACCAACGCGACCGCCGCAATCGTGGCGGGCTCAGCCGGCGCCCACCACAATCTCGCGTTCTCACTCACCCTCCTCGAGGGTGACGAATTCTACGGCGATGCTCCCTTCGAGGTGTACATCTACGGAGGGTACACGAGCGCCCTCGATGGAAGCGGCCATGTCCCGGAGCTCAAGGCCCTGCGTGACGCGCTCGTCGACCGCATGGCGCCGATGCCCTTGAGTGGCATCGAGTATCCTGCAACCAATGTTCTGATCTTAAGTTTCGACGAGGCCGTCAACACCGCGACTGTAGTCAAGACCGGAATCGGTTTCGACAATGACGAAGATGGTGTGGCGGAGGTCTCGCTGACCTCATCGGACGTCCTTACCACCACCGGGACCAACAAGAAACTGAGCTTCAATCTGAGCTCGGCCACGGCGGCGGCCCTCGAGGCGCTGGCGCGACCCGTTGAGCTTGCGCTTGCTGCCAACAGCGTGAGGGACGCAGTGGGCAACGGGAATACCGCCGTCACCAATCTCGACAACATCCCTATGAGCTTCGCGCCCGTCACCACGATTCAGATTGACGGTCTGGTCTCGGATGCCGATTGGGCTTGTGCCGAGTCGAGGCTCAACGATCTGTGGGACTCTCAATGGAACGGTTCGTCCCCCGGGGACACCAATGAGATCCTGGTGGTCTTCGCAGACTGGGACTCGACCTACCTCTATCTCGGAATTCGCGGTTATGTTCATGGCAACTCCTGGCTCCTCTATCTCGATACCGATGTCGACGGGCCCGCGGGCTTCACCGATCTCACCAGGATCGATCACTGGGAGCGCGGCGCCACTTTCACGGGGGCCGGCTATAGACCCGACTATGAGTACGGCGCCTACCAGCACCAGGGCCCATATGACGGCGAGTCCATGTGGCAGCTTTTGAGTGACACTACCAGTGAAGACATCAGCTCGCAGATCTACATGGCCTTCGATCCCCAGCACGTGTATGGCTATAACGGCGGGACTGAACTTGCGATCCCCTGGGACGTGCTCTATGGGTTGGGCAGCGGGCATGTGCCGATCGGCTGCAATCTTGGCGTGGTGGCCTCTCTGTGCTGGGATCCCGAGCCCGATGGAGCCTTAGGGGGCGATGTAGCGCCCAGCAACCTGTCGGCGGCCCTGCCCGTGGTCGACAATTTCCTCAGAATCGTGGTCGATGCCGATAACAACGGCCTGCCCGATCCGGGCTTGAGGGCCTCAGTGCCGGGGATTCCCGCGCCGGCCGCGAGCCGCGTTCTCAGTGCTTATCCCACGCCGACTGCAGCAAGCGCACAAGTACCTGTGATGCTTGCTGCTTCCGCCGGGAGAGAATCATATGCCGTGAGGGCCGATGTATTCGATATCACGGGGCGCCTGGTCAGGACCGTGTTCGATGGTCGGCTCGCAGCCGGCCGGCAAACCTTCGATTGGGATGGCCGCACCGCTTCGCGGGGATCAGCCCCGGCGGGCATCTATCTCATGCGTATCACTGTCGATGGCGAGGTGGTAGGAACCGCCAAGATCGCCCGAATCCATTAAAATAGGGACACACCCCATTTATGGCTCCGGTCCCCTAAGAAAATGGGGTGTGTCCCTCTTTTAGTTACTGTTCTTCCACTGGTAGGAGTGCGGCCACTTGGTGCGGTCCGTGGGCACAACCGTGTGGCACACCTGACACGCATTGGTACGCTTCGGTCTTGTGCCTCCGTGTGTCTTGGCGAATTCCGCGATTTGGGCTTCCTGCCCCCGCGAGCTCTTGTGACAGACCCCGCAGCTTCCGATTGATTTCACAACACCTGTGGAGCCCTGATACTGGAGCGCTTGGTAGTTGTCCGAGGCCTCCCGCGACGGGATCATGGCATGCGGGCTCCCGTGACAAGCCGCACAGTACAGACTTCCGTGTCCCTGCGCGTTCCGATACAGGGCACTCCCCGTCGCCACTTCGGCAACGTTGATATGACAGGTTGCACAGGCGGGCTCGTTGGCCCAGGGTATCCGCTGGGCCCGTATGGAGCTCGCGACCGTAGCCAGGTCCCCATGGCACGTGATGCAATGGCCATCGGGAGCCATGTGCCGCAAACTGCGCGTACACCTGGTCACCTGGCCGGGATGGCAGTCATAGCAGGCAGATCCCTTATCGACGTGCCACTCGTGAATCGCGGCGGACAGATACACGGAGCCGGTGGTGCCGAGCGCGGGGCTTGCATGACAGCGTGCGCAGAGCACGGGCTTGGAGCTGACCAGGTCTGTGTGTTCGTTTCTGTCGTGCACCGTCAGGATATTCTCAAACGCCTGGGCGCCGTGACACTTGCCGCAATCGATCTCATCAGAGACCGGCACCGTCGCCTTGGTTTCCGCAAGCGTAGCGCCCCGGGCATCCTTCACGACGATCCTGGCCACCTGGTAAGGATTCCACCGGCCGGTGTCATCGACCGGCGTCAGGGGTATCCCCTCGGCCACGAAGTGATCGCCTGCCGGGGTCATCTCCCCCGAGAGTCCCTTACCCTTGAGGCCAATGTTGTGCGGCAGGTTCGCCGCGCCGAACAAGACCCCGGCATTGTCCCAGAACTGCCCGTAGTCCCTCTTGCCGTAGGAGTAAGTGTTGTTTTCGATGGCGTACTCGACCGTGAGGCCGGCGGTCACAACCTGCGGCGGGTTCCCCCTCTTCACCACCTGCGCCCACAGGTTGTTGTACGGCGGAAGCACAACAGCCTCGTTGTAGGTTGGATTGATGCAGTGCATCCCAAGATCATTCCAGGCCAGTACGACGTAGGCAGCCGCCTCCGGCTTGGTCCCACTGCGAGGGCCCGTACTCCGATTGCACGATACCGACGCACATAAGGCGCAGACACAGATAAGACCTACAAGAAATCTCATGGCTCCACCTCGCCTTGCGATTAAAACTCGCCTCGGCCTCCCATCGTCCCGGACCCCCTTCCGGCCACACGGCTCACAGCCCCGTGCCCGGACTCATCTCTCGCCGTAGCAGCAATACAGTAGAGCTGCCATCTCAAGATTGCAACCGAAAGGCGACCGAAAGGCGAAATGGGGTGTGTCCCTATTTATGCCCTATTTATGCCTCCCGCCCGCGGAACCTCGCCCAGGCGCGTTCAAAGAAGTAGTACATCGAGGGTATCAGCACCAAGGTGAAGAAGGCACTGACCAGCACGCCCCCCATGGTCACGAAACCCATGGCCGTGCGCATTTCAAAACCCGAGGCTCTCGACATGACCTGCGGGATCATACCCACGGCGATCGCGAGGTTGGTCATTATGATTGCCCTTAGCCGCGTGGGGCAGCCCTCCAGAACCGCGTCCTTAAGCTTGAGCCCCCGCTTCCTCATCTGCCCAACGTAATCGAGCAGCAGAATCGCATTGTTGACCACGATCCCCACGAGCATGATGATCGCCATCAAGCTTACGATGTTGATGGTCTGCCCGCCGAAGAAAAGGCCGATAGCCGAGCCGATAAGCCCCAGGGGCAAAGTAATCATGATCATTATCGGATGGAAGAACGACTCGATCGTCATCGCCAGGACCACATAGGTCAGAATGATGGCAAGCAGCAGAGCCTGATAGAGCGAGGCAAACGACTCCTGTTGAAACTCGTACATTCCGGCAAACTTGACTTTGTAACCCGACGGCAGCTGGAGGACGTCGGTCTTCTGCTTGATTTGTCTGACCGCCTCGGAGATAGTTCCCCGCGCGATATTGGCCCGGACCGTTATCCGCCGCTGGCGTTCTCTGCGAAGAATCTCGGCCTCGCCCCTTTGCTTCTCTATGCTGCCGATCTGGGTCAGGGGGATTGCCGAGGATCCCTGCACGCGAATTCCCTCGAAGGTTCGCACGTCCTGACGGTCGGCGTCTGTGAATTGCACCCGGATACGGTATTCCTCGCCGGCCTCGCGGAAGACCGAATTGTCGTCTCCCTCAAAGGAGTTCCGTAGGAGAGCCGCAACTGCCCCAGTGGAGAGCCCCCGGCGGGATAACTCGTCGCGGTCCGGCCGGAAAACCAGCTCCTCCCCACCCTCCTTCCAGCTAGTCTCGACATCGACCAGTCCGGGGGTCGCGCCCACGATGCCCAGCACCTCTGCCGACACCTTCTTCAGCTGGTCGAGATCATCCCCCATCACTTCGATCTCGAGATCCGCACTACTCCCGCCGTCCTGCGCCTCCGAGGTCACGGCGATATCCGCTCCGGGAATGCCCGATAGCTTGGGCCGCAGGTCGTTGGAAATCTGGTAGGCCGATCGGCTGCGTTTGGTTATGGGCACCAGCTTAGCCATTATCGCGGCTTCATTGACACCCCGATCCGACCCACCGATTGTACTCAGGGCCGAGATCACATCGGGCTCGGCCCGCAGAATGGTCTCGATCTCACCTACCGCCTTCTCAGTCATCGCCAGAGACGAGCCCGCAGGAAGCGCGAGCGAGACCGATACGAAGCTCTCATCCATCCTCGGCATGAACTCCCCACCGGAGATGGCCACCAGTGCGACGCCCCCCACGAGGCACGCAAAGGTCGCAACGATCAGGATCACGAAATTCCTCCCGCGCGCCGTAGTCCAGCCCAGCAGGTCCCTGTAGGAGATGCTCAACCTCTGCATCACACGGTCCATCCACCACTTGCTCTCGTATGGTGCGGTATTGCCGGGAGTGGAGCCGGCCGACGGTTCCACACCCACATCAGGCTTGCCCTTTCCAAGGCGCTTAAGAACCGCCGCCGCCAGCATCGGGGTAAGCGTGAACGAGATGAAGAGTGAAAAGATCGTCGCGTACACCACGGTCAATCCAAACTGGAGGAAGAAGCGGCCGATGATGCCCTTCATGAAGGCGACGGGCACGAAGACCACAAGGTTGGTCAACACTGAGGCAAGAACGGCGATCGCAACCTCGTTGGTCCCTTCGATCGATGCATCCTTCGGGCTCTTTCCCATGGCGAGATGGCGGAGGATGTTCTCCAAGACCACAATGGCGTTGGTCACCAGGACACCCACCGATACGCCAAGCGCCATCAGGGTGAGGATATTGAGAGTGAAATTCGATGCCTGCATCAGGAGGAAGGTCGACACAATCGATGCGGGCATCACCACGGCGACGATCACGGTTCCCCGCAGACTCTTCAGAAAAGCAAAGAGGAGTATCGACGTGAGCACGATCCCGATCAAAATGCTCGACTGGACGTCCTTGACTGAATCACGGATGAAGATCGAAGAGTCCTGCGCGTATTCGATCACGAAACCCGGCGGCAGCTCGCGCCTGAGCTGCTCAACGGCCTTGTAGATGCCGTCTGCGGTCGATATGGTGTTCGCTCTGGCCCGCTTTACAATATCCAGCTGGACCGCCAGCTGCCCGTTAAAGCGTGCCACCGAGCGCCGCTCGGCAAAGCTGTCGCGGATTTCGGCAACATCCCGGAGAGACACGAAGCTGCCTGTGGGAAGCGGAATCTGAACATTTCCGATCTCTTCGATGTTCGGGAATTCCCCAACCGTCCGCAGAATGTATTCTTTCTCGCCCTGGACTATCCGGCCCTCAGGGATATTCAAGTTCTCACTCGCTATGGCGGCCGTTACCATGGTGATCGGCAGACCATAGTACTCCAGTCTCTTGCGATCCACCGCAACCTGGATCTCGCGCCTCTGCCCGCCGATGATATCGACCGTGGCGACCCCGGAAACCTGTGAGAGCCGGTCACGCATTGCCCGGTCGGCGAAGGCGTAGGTCTGGTTCACCCCCTGGCCGCTTGAAACCGACAGCGAGATGATCGGCATGGCCCCGAATTCGAACTTCTGCACTTGCGGCTTCTGGATTCCGGCCGGCAGTTGCTGGAGTATACCGTCCACCTTTGCGCGGACATCGTTGGCCGCAACGTCAGGGTCGGCTTCAAGCTTGAAACGCATCATCACGAATGAGACACCCTCGCGCGACACCGATTCCATGAGATCGATGTTGGCGATGGTGCTCACGGCGTCCTCGATAGGCTTGGTGATCTGGCTCTCGGTCTCTTTGGGGCCCGCGCCCGGATATATGGTTGTAATCGTGACGAATGGGAAGTCCACATCCGGCATCAAATCGACCGCGAGCCGGTAGTATCCGAAGATACCTAGCACCACGAACGCCAGAACCAGCATGGTCGTGAAGACCGGGCGACGTACGGAGATATCAGATAGAAACATGGTTACCCGGCCTCCTAACGATCTTCTCTGAGATCTGGTCTGTAGGTATCAGCGGTGAGATCGGCATGTATCTTGACCTTAACACCGTCACTGAGATTGCTCTGTCCCCAGACGACAACAAGGTCGCCGGCTTTGATCCCCTCGGTGACTGCACTCATACGACTGTTCTGGGTCCCACGTACAACATCTCTCCGGCGCGCGACCCCATCCGACTCATCCACGACAAACACGTGCTCCGCGCCATCAGCTTTTGCCAGCGCAGCCGGCGGGATAACCGGCTTGTCATCGCTACGCGCAACCAGGATCTCGGGTGTGACCAGAGTCCCGGGCTTCACGGCGTGATCGGGATTGTCTATGATGACTTCCACGGCAAAAAGCCCGGTCGAGGGATCGGTGCTCACGGCTGCCTTGACAACCTCCCCCTCAAGGACCGCCGCAGACTGCCCGGGACCACCTGAGGCCGCTGCGGCTCCGGCAGCGCTCACTCTCAAGCGCACGGGCTGACCCACCTCGATGCTGCGCCTCTCGGTTTCGCTCAACTCGAGCGGGATCCGGACGCGGTCATAGGAGGCGACCGTGGCAAGCGTCTGTTCGCTGGCCGCATAGTCCCCGGCCTTGACGTTGAGCGCGGTAACGACACCTGAGATGGGTGTGTCCAGTTCCACCGCTCGACGCGCCGTGAGATAATGGGCACGTGCAGCATCCGTGGCAGCCCGAACGTGATCCAGATCCTGCTGGGATACCGCTCCGGTCTTGAATAGCTCCTCGGTTCGCATGCTGTCCTGGCGTGCCGTCCCATACTGCGTTTCAGCCGTACCGAGGTTCATCGCAATCCACGCGGGATCATACGGGTCAAGTGAGATAAGGACCTTCCCCGCGCGAATCTCCTGGCCCGAAGCCACGTGCACTTTGGTCACCCGCGTCCGGAATGGGGCCACAAGGCTCACCTGTTCCTGGCCTTCCGCCACGCCCACGAACTGCCGCCAGTCCTCAAGCGGCTGGACCTCCGCCCGGACCACGTCCACCGGAATGCCTTCGGTCTTCTGCATCGATTCAATGCTCTTAACGTCTTCCTTCTGAAGCCTGCGGGCCCCGGTAACCACAAAGAGCACCGCGACGGCAGCGAGAATGACTACCCATATGCTGATCTTCGTTCTTGGTCTCATGAATTATCGCTCCTGTTCTCCGTCGGTGACCCTTTGGATGGTGCGTCCAAGCGCCCGGTCCAGATGGGCAGCCGCCACGTTGTGCCTGTAAAGGGTTTCTGCAAACATGGTCCTCGCATAGTCGAGGGCCGTTCCGGCATCACTCAGCTCCAGCTGCGTGGAGATGCCGCTTCGGAACCGCGTCTCAGCAATCTTATAGGTTTCTTCTGCAAGGCCCACCGTCGCTGCCTGCGATTCATATTCGCGTTTGAGGCTCTCCAGGTCCTGGACGGCCTTGATCACCTCAAGCCGGATTCCCTTGCGTGCTTGCTCCATCTCGTATTCGGAACGTCGGAGGCCCGCTCTTGCCTGCCTTACTCTGCCCAGGGTGCGCAGGCCGTCGAATATCGGCATACTCAGGGCGAGGCCCGCCGAGCTTGAGATCACGCGGTTTCTCTCCTCAAATGACCCCAGGGGCCTATTTCTTTCCGACTGGCCCTGCAGCTGGACTTGCCCGTAGAGACTTATGATCGGGAACATTCCTGCCTTCTCGATCTTGAGAAGCTTTCGCTTCCCCTCGACATTGAGTCTGAGTGAAAGCATCGCGGGACGGCGCGCCAAGGCTTCGGCAACCGCATCGTCCTCCGCGATTTCAGTCGGGGAATAGGTTAAGGAATCCGTCAGAACCGGGGCCTGTCCGTCATCGATGCCGAGCACCCGCTTAAGGTCCTGGATCGAAAGGGCCAGATTGTTTTCAGCCTGGATCACCGCGGGTTCGCGATTCTTGACTTCGACCTCGGCTCTCAGACGTTCGAAGCGCGAGGCCGTTCCTTGCTTGTACTTCTGGTCCACCTGATCAAGATGCGATCGCGTCAGTCTGAGCGACTCGCGCTGGATACCCGCCACCTTCTGCACAAGCAGCACGCGGTAGTACGCTTCCTGGGCGGCGAAGATGACTTCGCTCCGGGCATTCTCGACTCCCAGCGAGGCGATGCTCTTGTAGATCCCGGCAAACTTGATGGCACTTCCGAGCCTGCCGAAGGCGTAGAGCACTTGGTCGAGTCGCAGAGCACCCTGGGTCTCGAGGTCTCCGCCGATCTCGATCCTCCCGCTGTCACCCGGCCCCAGGAAGAATACGGGCTTCTTGAAATTGCTCTGGTAGGTCCCCTGGAGGGTAATGTTGGGCAGGGCTCCCGCCCAAGCTTCCCTGACAGCTCCCCGCGCCATCTTCTCATCCTCGATTGCCATGAGAAGCGTCTCGTTGTTGCGCTCCGCCATCGAGACCGCATCCCGAAGCGAGAGCTTTAGGCCGGCTTGATCTTCGGCAAAGACCCGAGCAATCGGCAGGGCCACAAGAGCTAGCGCTATCAGGGCCCCGAGCAGAGCGATTGATGCCGTTCTCTTCAAGAGGAGGCCGTACGCCGATATGGTAGTCGAGATTGCTTTCATTCTAAATCGAGCCTCCTTCCGGTGCGAACGCACGCATGAACACCCGCACGACAACCGGGGCGTATTGACTCCAGTTACCTTTCTTGTTTCCATGCAGAAGGTCCTCCCCGATGAAACCCCACACCAGCGCTCTGATCGTAACCGCCATTACTTCGATATCACCTTCGATCGCGCCCGCCTCGATCCCGCCTTCCAGGAAATGCCTGATCTTCTGCTGCAGGATTTCTTCGCGTTCGGCGTGGGCCTCCGCCAGCCGGGGCAGGCTGCGCACCAGCGTATGGATCTCGTGGATGTGATGGGCCGTGAAGGCCGGATTGGCGTCAAGCCATGTGAGAACGCGCCCGACCAGGGCGCTGAAGCGCTCCTCGAACTTCCCACCACCCGAGAGCTCACTCTCCATTAGATGGATCAGGTCATCACCGGTTGCACGGACCAAGGCCACGTAGACATCTTCCTTGCTTTCAAAGACCTTGTAGATGTAGCCCACGCTGAATTCCGACTCGGCTGCAATTTCCTGGACCGTGATCTCGTCATATGACTTGCGCTCCAGGAGCCTTCTGGCGGCATCAAGTATCCCGTCACGATGCATGGCCCGTTCGCGCTCTTTTCGCGGCACCTGAGCGGCCCCATCGGAGTGCCCGTTGGAACCCGACCGTCCCACCCCGGCGTCACCCAACGCTTCTTCCGCTTCGTTTGCGTTCATGCTCACGCTCCCCTGTCACCTACCAATCGTAAGAGCCGCGTCCCGGGTTGCCCTATCGATGAATGTTCCCTCACGACGCGACCCATCATTCATGGTGTGAATATGTATTCACAGTATACTCAAAGGCCGTGAAGGAGTCAAGCTCGCCATGCTTGAGCGCCTGGGGCTGACGGACGTTCCCGCTCTTTCGCAATCCCTACTCCGGGTTTTCTGTCTCCCAGGCGGCTTGACCCCAATGGAGCATAGTAATATCTTGGTATCCTATGGACGCCAGACCAAATGAGCTAAAACAGATTTACAACATCCAGAAGCTCTATATCGCCTTCGAGCTGTTTGCCTTTTCCATGCTACTGGTCCATTTCAAGCGGCACTTCTCCTTTGAAGAGATAATCGCGGGTTATGCCGTGCTCTTCTTCGCACCCCTTCCTTTCATATTCTTTATACGCAAGATAAGGACAACCGCTTTCCTGGTGACGGCGTTTGTGACGCGGGGGTTGTGCCTGGTCATCTATCTCATCCGGCCGGCCCTCCCCGTGATGCTCGCCTATTACTTCGTCAACGGACTTGTGATTTTCTATTTCTGGGTCCCCTACAACATCAGGTACTTTCTGCTGTCACACCGCACCAACCGGGCCACCCAGGCCGGTCACCTGATCGTCGTGGGCCCGATCTTGAACACCTTCGTTCCCCTGGCAAGCGGCCTGGCGATCGCGAAGCTCGGCCCGCCTTGGCAGATCGGGGCAAGCGCGGTTCTTGCGGCCATCCTTGTCTACCAGGCCTCACGCCTTCCGGGGCTTGATATCACCTATGACTTCAGAGCGGTCCTGAGGCAATCGCGAGGCCTGAGGTTTCTCAAGTTCATTCAGGGCGTGTGGGAGGCCGGCAACATGGCGTTGCCGATCTATGGACTCCTCTTCCTGCACGGGGAACTCGCGTTCGGTACATATCTCTCGTATCTGGGGCTCGTGGGAGTGGTGGGGGCTCTCATTATTTCGCGCTTCTCGGACCGTCAGGCCCGTCGGCTCAAGTACTTCTTTCCATTCGTAACGGCCCTGGCCGTGCTCACGATATCCCTCTCCTGGGCTCAGTCGCTCGGGCGATGGACGGTTCTCTCGGGCCTGGTGGGCATCGCCAGCACAATGACCTACCCCTTCCTCTTTGCGGTTGTGCTCGATAAGGTCGAGGACCGTGCCGCTGGAATGATCGCGCGGGAGTTCATGCTGAACGCCGGCCGCGTGGTCGGTTACCTGGTGATGCTTGCGCTCGTGGCTCTCACCGGAACAATGAGATGGTGGTTCCTCTTCACGGGGTCGACCCTGCTCGTCTACCCGGTGCTCCTAGTGTTGAAGAAGATCTACATCGAGGAGGATTACCACCCCTTGCTCCACATAACAAGGATATACGCCGAGAGCAAGAGTCTGATTTCGGCTGTCTACACGTCGGGCAGGGCAAGATCCGGCAGGTGACGCTGCACACACAGCCACCACCAGACCTGTTGCCCGATTTCGCTAACTAGCTTAGAGGCGATCCTCGCCCACCACTCAGGTCTGCGGCGGCGCCTCGGTCTTCTCAACGACCTTGTGCCACTTGCGGGCGCGGAAAGCAAGTAAGAGCCAGAGCAATCCCATGACCAGGAAGAAGAAGCCCACTAGCAACATGAAGGCCTTGCCAGCAGCCATCGGCTTGATAAGCAGGATCAGGCCGAGCAGGACCGCAAGGGCGCCGGTCACGATTGGCACCCACTCGCCGGCGATATCTTTCCTGAGCTTGAAGGCACCATAGAGTTCTCCGATACCGATCACCAGTGCCCAGATCGCGATCAAGTAGACAAAGATTACGGCTATGGCGCTCGGCGCGACGATACTGATGATGCCGATTATGATTCCAACCAGACCCGGAACGAATACCAGCATCCACATCTTGGATTCTTTGCGGTGCATCGCGGCTCCGACTGTGGCCACGATTCCGACTACCAGCACAAAGATGCCGAAGATTGTGATCACCGCCTTGAGTAGGGCCGTGGGCGCAGCGATTGCAAGCAGACCGAACACCAGCGCTGCCAGTCCCTTGATGAGAAGCGACCACCAGGTGCGCTGAAACAAAGTCGACATAACACCAGCCATGGGCTCACCTCCTGTGATTGACCCGCCCGAGAATAGGTTCCCTCGGCCGGGGTGTCAAGCAAAGAGACTAGCGACTCGGCAGATCACGGCGCGAGGTGCTTGCCGATCTGGACTTCTATCGGCAGAGGCGGGGCTCCCAAAATTCCCCCCGGAACCCTTACGCTCTTTCCTTGAAACGAGCCTTATGCCTGTGATATAATCCCGTAGCAGAATGAGAACGGGACCATGTTCCCAGAGGGTCCCGAGGAGGTGGTGCCGCCGGGGGAAACTCGTCCACAAGGGCAGTGTTCCAGCTGTAGTCTCGCGGGGGGATTGGAGGTCTGGTCCAAAGGGTCGTATCCAGGAGGTCTTGAGATGGGAAGGATAGTCTTGGCCTCGGTTGTAATATTTGCTCTGGCGGTTGCGCTGGGCGCGACAGCGTTTGCCGGAGAGATTGAGCCTCACTTCGCAACCTATCTACAGACCTTGGGAGAGAATGATTTCGCTTCGGCGATTGTCTATCTCAAGGATCATCCCAACGTAGAAGCTCTTGATGATGGCCTTAAAGCCGAGAAGGCCTCCCTCAGAGTACGTCATGAAAAGGTAGTAACTGCCTTGAAGGATGCTGCCGGGAGATCGCAGCCCGCCCTCCTCAACTATCTCGGCACCAAGCAGATCGCAGGTTCGGTCAGAGGCTATACCCCTTACTGGGTTCTGAATCTCGTGGTGGTGTCTGCCACCAAGGCTGAAATCGAGAAGATCGCTCAGCGCGGCGACGTCGAGGCGATCGAAGCCAACTTCAAAGCCGTCCCGATCACAGATGTGACGGGAGTCTATCTCGGCTCGCCCACTGCTGGCGTCGGTGTCACCAAGAGCCTCAAGGCCATCAACGCCGATCGAGTCTGGCGAGAGATGGGTATCACCGGAGCCGGTTCCCTTATCGGGGGCCTGGATACCGGTGTGGATGGCACTCACCCGGCCCTCAGTGCAAGGTGGAGAGGCAACACCGAACCCTGGCAGGAATGCTGGCGGGATGTCCTGGGCGGCGGCACGCACTCCCCGAGCGATGGGGGCGGCCACGGGACTCACACCATGGGCACCATGTGCGGTGTCAATCCGGCCACCGGTGATACCGTGGGGGTCGCCTTCGGCGCCCTGTGGATAGCCGACAATGCCATCGATCAGGGTGTCGGGCCCGAATTCGACAACGACGTGCTGGATGCCTTCCAGTGGTTTGCCGATCCTGACGGCAATCCGGCGACGACTGACGATGTCCCCGACGTCGTCCAGAACTCGTGGGGCATCGATGCCCGCTTCGGCTACGATTACACCGACTGCGACTACCGCTGGCAGATGGCGATCGAAAACTGCGAGGCCGCGGGCATCGTGGTGACCTTCAGCGCCGGCAACGAGGGCCCCAGTCCCCAGACGCTCAGATCTCCGGGCACCATCTGCAAGAGCCCCACGGTCAATTTCTCGGTGGGTGCAGTGGACTGCGAGGGCTACAACTGGCCCTACCCGATAGCCTCCTTCAGTAGCCGCGGCCCATCCGATTGCGACGGCGTCACCATAAAACCGGAAGTCTGTGGCCCCGGCGTGAACGTCTATTCCTGCTATCCAGGGGGGGGCTATACCTACATGAGTGGAACCTCGATGGCCGGACCCCACGTCGCGGGTGTGGTGGCCCTTATGCGACAGGCTAATCCCAACGCCGACGTCGCAACCATCAAGACCATCCTGATGAATACGGCTCGCGATCTTGGGGCCGCGGGCGAAGACAACTCCTATGGGTGGGGAATAATAGATGCCTACGCAGCCGTCCAGGCCTTGGTGACACCCGACACCGAGCCCCCGACGGTGACAGTGACCGCTCCCGACGGCGGAGAGATTCTGAGCGTCGGCGGCAGCTACACGGTCACGTGGACGGCCGCAGACAACCGAGGAGTAGCATCCACGAGCCTCTATTACTCCTCCGATGGTGGAACCAACTACAACTTCATAACCACTCTTTCGGGCAACCCCGGCTCGTACGTCTGGATGGTGCCCAATACGCCTTCCACTCAGTGCCTGGTCAAGGTGTATGCCTATGATGCCGCGAGCAATCAGGGCTGGGATGTGTCCAACAACTTCTTCACCATTCAGACCCCAACCGGTCCCTACGTGTGGGTTAAGAATATAGCCCTGTCGCTCGTGACCAAGGGTCGCCAAACCAATGCCAAGGCCGTCGTTACGATATGGGACGGGACCAATAAACCGGTCAGAAACGCAACGGTCTCGAGCCACTGGAGTGGGCTCACGACGGACAGCGACGTATTCACCATAGCCAAGAATGGGACGGGTTCATGCGCCTCCGACGGACTTAGAAACCCCGTTGGATGGTGGTATTACAACGTGGATAACGTCGTAGCATCAGGTTGCACCTTCCGAAGTGACATCGGCCAGACCTCGAGCTCGATCTATGCGGGCGGCCTGCTGGCGGCATCGACACCCAGCGAGTTCTCGGTCACTGCGAGCGTTACGCCTGGTGTCGCGACCGAGTTTTCCTTTGGCTTGCCCAAGGATGCTCACGTGGACTTTGTGATCTACAGCGTCACCGGGCAGAGGATCAAGACGCTGGTCGATGAGGCCTTGCCTGCTGGAGCAAGAACTGTCGCCTGGGACGGCAAGGATGAGGACGGTAGCTCGGTATCGGACGGAATCTACTTCTATCGAGTGGTCGCCGGCGATAACGTGGTCATCCGGAAGCTGATGCTGGTGAAATGACGCCGGGACTGGGCTCTAAGACTGAGGTCGGAGCCTGGCTAGGCTAGGCAGCGACGAGAGGCCCCCTGCATCAGGCAGGGGGTCTTCTCATCTTAGTCCTGGGACATGACGAGCCGATCACCTGGACATCACGATCTTGCACGTTCGGATACCGGCCGAGGTCTCAAGCCGACAGAAGTAGACTCCGGGGGAAACCGGGATGCCGTAAGTATCTCGGCTGTCCCATTCAAGCATGTACCCGCCTGCCGGCTTGCTGTCGTCTACGAGAGGCCGCACCAGCAAACCCCCGACGGAGTAGATGCCAAGATCGACGTGGGATCGCGCGGGCAGCTGGTATGAGATTGAGGCGTTGGTGGCGGGGGGATTCGGATAAACTCTTACCGAGAGCGCCATCCGGTGCTCGCCGTCCGTGACACCGGCTTCGGGCGGGTGCGGTATAGCGCCAACGGAATCCCCGACCTCAATAGTCCTGTCTGACCAGGGCTCGCAGTAAGGGAAGTAAATCCTCCCGGATTCATTCGAAAAGCAGGTATCAACGGGATTGCTATCAACCTTGACGAGATACCATTGGTTGGGGATGAGACCGCCGACAATGTGCTCGACCTGCATATCATCGGGATCTGGCGGATCTCCCTGCTCAGTCTGGTGGTCGAATGAGTCAGGCTCAGGGCAGGCAGTCTCGGTCCATCTTCTGTAGTGAGGATTCAAGGGATCCCATATGGTTATGGCAGCCTCGACCATCCCAAATGCCGGAATCAGCGAGAGTTCGACTTGCTCAGTATGCGTATCGGCAGCGACCCCTATATGGAGGTGCTCGGTGTCGTCATCGAACACCTGGGTTGTTCCGTCCGCGAAAACCTGCGTCGATCCCACGATATTGGCCGTGACGGCGAACTCGCCGCTGAGCGCCAATTGGAGCTTACCGTCGACACAGCGTGCATCTTCGATCACCGCGCTGGGATCAATATAGGTCACGTGCGGCAGATAATCACCTTGAGGGATCAGGTTGACCACGATCACGGCGTTGCCGCCGATCTCGGGCAAGTGAACGAAGTCATCGCCGAAGTAGGCATAATCCGCACCATCTATGGTGACCGAGCCCACTCTGTAACCGGGCTTGGCAGCGCGCAACGTCAGGAATCTGATCGGCTGGCCGGCCGTGATATCATAGGTGACATCATTACCGGCGACCGAGATCTGATTGATCGTGAGGTCTCGGTCGAACCGCTCGGTGTTCCGAACGAAATCGTAGTTATCCACCCACCTGCGCCATGGGTAGCTGTCGTCGCTGATCGTATCCATCAACGTATCCATGATGGACATCCAACCATCGGGATTGCCGTTGGCCCCTCCCGAACCCGGGAGGCAGAAATGCGCGCCCACCATTAACGGCGTCCACCAGTCGATAGCGTGTCCCTTCAGCTGTGGAACTACCGTCGTGGGCGATGCATCCGCGGCAAAACAGACCGCCCAATCCGCGCTGTAGACCGAAGCCTGCCCGGTTTCATCGGTGTGAGTCAGGGGATAGTATGGCAGCTGGCCGGGAGATCTGGTGCTCATTCTCGCCCGTTCGAGCTCCGAGCTCACATCGAAGAGACTCTCATAGAGTGCGGTATAGGCCGGGGACATGTGCAAGCTTGCCGTGTGGTAGAATATCCCGTTGGCGCACATCGCGTGAAGGGTGGCTTCGTTCCAGCTGTTGTTCGGAGAGGCTTTGACGGCTTTGTATCTCGGGAAGCTCTCCTGAAGCAGGTTCAAGGCGGCATTGGTCTCATTGTACTGCTGAGGGTAATCTTGATTCTCGCCGTCGGCACCCACCGAGTGATGGTTCTTACCGTGCAAAGACATGCTGCCCCACCGGCTGATTACCTGCTCGTCATTCTGAAGCGTACTATTAGAGGTCTGATAGGCGCTGGCGTCCGTCACCAGATACCCAGATGCCCTTATCCTATTCTTGTTGGCATCTATGAAGTCGATGACGGTCTGGTTTCGCGGGGTCATCGTGGTTTGAGTATCGTCGAGGCGCAGCGAGATGATCGGCAGTGTCACCCGGGCATCTACCTCGAAAGCGCCGGTGAGCCACGCGTCCAGGGCAAATTCCATGGCATAGTTGCGGCAGCCATTGGATGGGGTACTGACTTGCATCCACTGCTCCGCAGATAGAACTGCAAGCCCCACGTGCTTGCCGAGATATCCTCCGGCCATGACAAATCCGTCATTGCCGTAGTAGTCATAGATTTCGGTGGCCCCGGGCAGGAGATGGATATTGCCCTCTAGGTTGGCCTGGCCGTCCACGCTGACGTCCAGTGCCCCGTATATCGTACTATTCAGATAGGTGGCCGTCCCGTCGATCGATACCACCAGTGCCGTTATGCTCCCGGCTTCCATATTCTGGGCTATCAGCACGCGCTCCTCCTCGGTGGCATCGTAGCGCACCGCCCTTCCCTCCAGGACGACCGCTTGATAATCATCGAGTGTGGCCTGGCACAAACTATCGGTACTGATATCGAAGAAGTCGTAGGGGATGCCGTTAAAGTGGAGCAGATTCTCCAGAAACAGGCTGGTTCTGGTAATCCAGTCTGCGGCACCATGTCCGTGGCTGCCAACCAAGAGTGCCCTGACATCCCCTGGCGAGGAGTCGGATTTCGCCGGCATCAGGCACAAGACCAAAGCCAGCGCCAGGATCAGATAACGGGGGAAGAGAATGCTGCAAGTACGGGGCCGCGCCGGCCGGCCCGGAGCGTTTCTCCCTGCCATGATTTCTTTGCAGGTCGCTGAGCTCATCGATGAGCTCCCCGGTTCGCCAGAGGTAATACTAACCCCTGGCATTTTGCCATGTTGATTTTTGGGATGTAAAAGCCCTACCTCGTCCTACCCTCGAGAAAAACAGGCAGGACGATGGCGGACTTCCGCAACTGCTAGAATTCTACCACAGGATCAAGAATCTGTCAACCGATTTTGCGCTTAATCACCCGCATACATCAACTTCTGGATAGATCAGCCTGGCGTCGGGTAAGGGTCATCGCGACCGCCGGCCGGGCCCGGACCACCTGCTCGATCGGCCCGCTAAGATCAACCGCCCTATGGTTTAGGTACGCAGATCAGCGTGGGCCGCGTGCGTTTGCCCGTGACAGGCATAAACACCTCGTCATTCGGGTAGCCCATCTGGCGCACCTCATAATATGGATCAAGCTCGTTCGGCCGCCACTCATAGTCAAGTATCACTGCACCGAACCGCTTTTCACTGAGGGCTCGTCCGATTTCCCCGATAAGGTCCGCCTTGGATCCTGCCACCCCACCCCGAATCACGTCGTGCATCGCCATGCGGTGAGCGCAATCTTGCTTGCCGGCCATAAGGGCCAGGTACCCATGATCGGGAACCAGCACCTGTCCCTCGACCTTGGATATCATGCCCACCAGTCGATTCCCAGCCTCGCGGTCCGCGCCAGTGGGAAGCTGCCGGGCAGGGTCGTATCTGAGCAAGGCAAACTGCCAAAGAAAGAGAATGCAGACTACAATCCAGAGCACCTTCGTCGCATACACCGGCTTGGAAAGCAGCAACCGGGACGCTTTGTGAATCCCCAGCCCGAACCCTATTGCCCCGGCCGCGTATGCCGGGAGTAAGACGTTCTCATATCCACCCAGATGCAGTCTCGATATCCATGAGCCCCCGACCATTCCCGCAAGCAGTACGGGATAGAAGAAGTCCCTGGGCTTGCGGGTGCCCCCGGTCCCAGGCAGGAGATAGAAGACCGCTATCGCCACTGCAACCGGAAGCTTCAGGAACAGGTCATCCTTCCAGAAGCCAATGTACTTGCTCCCTACGATCTCATGGTGACTCGCCAACTCAAAGACGTAGTAGTTGTACCATCCATCGTGTAGGTAATTGAGAATCACCGTCGTCAGTCCGGTCACGCCCACGACCGTTCCTGTGAACCAGAGCGACCGCCTCAAGACCCGGTGATCGCCCTCCGATCCACTGTCACGCCCGACCCGGGGCCGGATCCCCCGGACCGCGCTCCATGCGACGAGGGGCACGAGCATGATCAGGGCGATCTGTTTGGTGAGGAAGGCGAGCGAGACCAGGAGACCCGCCAAAACGTAGGACCGCCGCGGTCCCGCGAACCTCAAGACATACACACCCACGAGCAGCAGGAAGAGGAAAAGCGAATCGATCCGCGCGAGATCGAACCACGCTCCTCCTATGCGAAAAGTCGCGGCGAAGAGGCCCGCAGCGACTATGCCGGCAAGAGTATCCCGGGTCTCACGCCTTACCATGATGAAGATCGTCGCGAAGCATCCGAGCGAGGCGACCAGCGAGACCAGCCTCAAGGCGGTGAACCCCACACCGATCGCGCCGGCAACCGCCGCCGAGACATAGAAATACAGGGGCGTGTAGATGTAGGGCACAAACTCGAGGGTCGGCCTCACATACAGCTTCTGCCCGGCCAGAATCCTTCTTACGTGATCGACCGAGCCACCCTCCATCCATTCCAGTTCAAACGGATAGCGAATTCTGAGGAGCGCAATCATGAGATACAGGACCAGATACGCTACTGCCGCAAGGATCAAGGCGTAGCGGGTTATTCTGATCGGCAGATCGAGTCTTTCAGCATTCATAGTTAGGTATGTCTTCAACTCTGGCACAGAACCCGGCACTGGT
This sequence comes from Candidatus Eiseniibacteriota bacterium, assembly GCA_043808325.1. Taxonomy (GTDB): domain Bacteria; phylum Arandabacterota; class Arandabacteria; order Arandabacterales; family Arandabacteraceae; genus JAZDEY01. Next base: position 33,661 of record JAZDEY010000047.1, on the reverse strand, counting down.
AAAGAACTACTTGGTGATTCCGGTCGCGGCGTGATATATGTGGTATATTGGGTCGCTGGTTGGGGCACCAATGGCGTGGGGCACTCGTAAGAAGGAGGCAGAAGTGATTCGGAACCATACTCTACAAACCCGCGTAGTTGCTGTCGTCCTCGTGGCGGCAATCGGTCTTGTTGCCGGGTGCGGAACCCTGAAAGGTCTCGGTGGCGGGCGCGATAAGGGCATCTTGAAATACACAATGCCCAAAGGCCAAGTCTTGAAGTATCAGGTATCGCAGGATCTGGCTCAGACGATGGAATTCATGGGCCAGAAGACGGAAGCCAATATGAAGAAGGCCTACGTATTCTCAGCCGAGTCGAAAGGGCTCAAGGAGAAGGATCACTCGCTCCGCATCACCATTGATTCCATGGAAGCCGGGATTACGACGCCCCAGGGAGACCTCTCCCCGGATGTCTCCGCCTTGATCGGCAAGGGCTTCGATATGACCCTGTCCCAGTTCGGTAAGGAACTGGATCTGTCCGGTGCCGACTCTCTCCAGTTCAGCGTGGGCCCACAGGGCACCCAGAGCCTGAAGTCGGACTTCCAGACCATGTTCCCCGACCTTCCGGGCACACCCCTTAAGCCGGGGGAAACCTGGACCAGCCAGGATACCATTGCCGTCAGTAACGGCGGCATGGAGGTCCGCATCGAATCTCAGCGCGTCAACACCCTCGCGGGCTTTGAGAGTGTGGACGGTCTCAAATGCGCCAAGATAAGCGTTGCCGTTACCGGCACTCTCACGGGTCAGGGATCGCAGATGGGCGCCGCTGTAACCCTGGACGGCAACATCGAGGGCACGGATACCTGGTACTTTGCTCCCGAGAAGGGGCTCTTCGTCAAGTCCTCTTCAGACCTCATAACCAAGGGCACAGTCACTCTGGCCGGCGCGCAGTCCATGACGATTCCCATGACCCAGGAGATCAAGAGCGAGACGGCGCTCGTGAGATAGCACATACGCAAATCAGGGTTCGGCTGGCCAATCGCGTGACCGGGCTATTTCAGCAGTGACGTAGCGTTCTTGGCGGCCGCCTATCCCGCACCGCCACCACCGCCCCCGGCCCCTCCACCACCTCCTCCTGATGCACCCCCACCCGCTCCGGCTGCCGTACTCATGGTCGAAGTGGCCGTGGCAACCATTGCGGAGAAGGCCGAACCGAACGCCGCCGGCGAGAAGGAGCCGGTCGTAGAGCCATGGTAGACGTACCACGGAATGTAGGTACCGTGAGCATTTGCCGGTATGAGGGCTGAGAGTTCCTCATAGATCTTGCCGCCAAGGCCGAGTACAGCTCCATAGACCAGATAGTCAGGGATGTGCGCGAGCAGGCCCTGCTGATCTGCCGTGCGGAATTGATATCGCTTGAGATACCTCTTAACGGCCTTCCATTGTCTGGCCTTGGTTTCTCCCTCGGGGGTGCGATGCGGAACGGCAAGGGACAGGATCAGCACCGCAACCGAGGCGCCGGCCAGAACAACCGCCCAGGGTCCGAATACGAGCGCGCCTATGACCGTTGAGGCGACCATGACCCCGGCTACCGCAAGCGAGTAGTACATGCCGCGCACACTGTCCGCATCGAACCAGTTGCTCCGCTTGCCATGTGCGGCCAGGTGCTTCTTCCACTTGCCGAAGAACTTGGTGAATTCGCGGCGCTTCTTCCCGATCGCCTCGATCGAGATTGAGTCCTGGCCCTTCGCCAGGCCATTGAAGATGAAATCGAGTAGCGAGCTCTCGTGCTCGGCCAGTTCCGAGGCGCGCCGGTTGAAGTGAGACCGGTTCAGGTCCCAGTAATACTGCGGCTTGAGTTTGGTCCCGCCCCAGAGGCCTCGCTTTTCTTCCTTTTCCTCTCGGAGCCCGATGAATCCGCGTCGCGCAAGATCTAGCATCGTTCCCACGAGAGCGCTACCCGAGATCTGCCGGCTCCCGAGCAGGTAGCCGACCAGGGCCGGCGAGATCTGCTCCGGGATCTCGGAATTGACGTCGGGAACGGAGGGAACCTCGGGGCGCCGCCCATAGGTCCTCAGTATCCACCACGACACAAGCAGACCCGCCAGGCCGACCGGGATGACCACCCACTTGGCGATTGCCCGCCGTCCTTCACGCGCAGCTAGTTTTCTCGCGGCCGCTTCACGCTCGCTGTTAGCCTCATCGGCCCAGCGGGCTTCCTCCGTCATGATTTCATCGCGCACGCGGCTCGGGCCCGCCTCCAGATCGGCAAAGACATCCGGCGGATACAGAACCCGCATTTCCAGATAGGTGCGCGCCGGCAGATGCGGGCAGCGGGCCACGATGCTGCCGTCTGGGCCTATCGACGATTCGGCCCAGAGCGGTCCGTGCAGCCATTCCTTGACCTGGTCGCGTGCGAGAGCGGCCGGCGGATCGAGGCGCACCGTGACTTCATCCTGGGGGATACTCCATTCCTCACCTATGAACTTGAAATAGAGCACGGCGGCGTCCTCATACCGGGCCACCGTGTTCCGGACCCGGTAGGCGAAGGTAAACGTCCGAGTTTGGTTCCGCGCCTCATAGAACCAGGTCACTCGAGTCCGCCCCGAGACCTGCGACACCTTGTAAGTCCCCGGCGACTCCGAGTCTGAAAGCGCGTACGGGCGGCCGCCTTCGGAGACCCTGAAGTCCTCGAAGACTACCGGGTCGGCGGCCGGCAAGTCCCGGTAGGCAAACTTGAACGCTCCCCTGAACTCATAAGTGCGCTGCTCGGTGATGTCCATTGTGCCATCGGGCGCGAGCCGGGCATCTATCACAACTTGCGGAACTCGGTAGTATTTCGCTGCCATGGCCTCCCGCGGCACGGCGCAGAGCCCTGCCAGCGCTACCGCGATACAGGCCACGATCCTCAAACTCGTGACTTTGGTGTTCATGGGATTCTCCTTTAAGGGCCTCCTAGACCTTCCATTTGGGTTGAGCATATCCTTACCGCGAAGCCCGGTCAAGCGGTTCTTGGCCCGGCGCGACCGATCTCCCGTAGCATCGAGAGACGCTCGAGCACGTGCTCGCCCGCCGGGCGTGGTTGTGGTAGAATCGCGGCATCAAGCCAAAGAGAGAGGAAGGATGGAAAAGCGCAAGTCTATTCCCTGGCTTTTCGCATTCGTGGGCATCGCGTTTCTGCTCGCACACCTTGCAGCGGCATCTGCCTATTCCAATTGGCTCTGGGGCTTCAACCACTATTTCTTCCTGCCCAGGATTTGGTCCGTGGTCATCATCGCCGCCGGCTGCGTGCTGTGCCTGCCCCCCGTATGGTCCCGGCTCATACGTGTCGGCAGATCATGGGGCCGGGCTGCCCGGGCGCGTCATCTGAATCCCGTTCTCTGTGACCTGCTTGTCGCGGGAGTGATCGCGACTCTCTTCTGGTTGCTTCGCGCCCATTACCATTTCCTGGGTGACGGCCGGCTTGTGATTCGCCTGCTCGATGAGGGCAAGTGGTTTCATCCGATCGAGCCTCTCGATCGGATCGCCCACTACGGCCTCTTGCGAGCTACGCGCAGTCTCCTGGGCTGGAATGCCGAGACCGTCTACGCCGTGCTGAGTATCGCGGCAGGCTTCGTCTATGCTCTTACCGCTCTCCGGCTGGGGGCGCTCTTCGGAAAGAGAGTCTTTGTTACCGCATTCTTGCTCACCCTCGGAACCGTCGCACTGTTTGCGGGCTACGCCGAGAGTTACTCTCTCGCCAGTGCTGCGATAGTCGTTTACATGTATGTTGCTCTACAGTACCTCGCCGGACAGCGGCGCTTTGTCTGGGTTGGAGTTACGCTTCTCACCGGCGTGGCGCTTCATTTTGCGCTGACCTTCCTGATCCCGTCTTTCCTGTATCTGCTGATCGCCAGAGACCATAGGCCGCCCGTCCCGGGGCGCCGCACAGTCCTTTCAGGCGTCGGTTTCCTTGCATTGATTGCCGCTATGATCGCCGTCGCGCTCCGCTACGGGCGAGCCGGAGAGACCGCAGTAGTGTTGGTACCCTGGACACCGAACCCCATTGCCCAGTACACGCTTTTCTCCTGGCAGCACCTGGTGGACTTCCTGAATGAGCAAGTCCTGATCTCCCCGCTCGCCTTGCTCGCTGCCGGCTGGTTCGTTGTAGCCTTCTGGAGGAGCCCGTCGCTCCGGCAGTCCGCTCGATTCCGGTTTCTCATGCTTGCCGCTGCCTTTCCGTTCTTGGCCAATCTGGCACTCCGGCCCGGACTTGGCGGGAGTCGCGATTGGGATCTCTGGTCGATGGGCTCGTTGCCCTACGCCGTGGCGGCAGCCGGCTGGATCGCGTCCGGCCTCCAAGGTCGGGTTGATGTAGCTCCCGGTACCAATCGCGCCCGATCCGCTCTATTCAGGAGCGCTGCTTACATAGTGCTGGTGGTCGGGGCCGTTCACATCGTGCCCTGGCTCGCCGTAAATCACAGCGCCCAGTTGAGTCTAGATCGCTTTACTTGCATGCTCGATCGTAACCCGCTGTGGACCGGCAAGCGGCTCGCCGCAGCCCACAACGAGCTGGCCCACTTCTACCTTGAGAAATACGAGTTCACGGAGGCCGCTCGCGAGCTCAAACGCACCGTCGCCATAGATCCGGAGAGGGCCAGATACTGGGAGTCCCTCGGGGTTGCCTACGTCGGGCTGGGCAAGGCCAAGGAAGCCGAGTCAAGCATGCAGCGAGCAGTCGAGCTGGACCCCAACGATGCCTCCTCGCTCAACAGCCTGGGCCGCTTGTATCTCGACACGGGCCGCGCTGCCGAAGCCGAGGCGACCCTCAATCGGGCCCTGCGGGTCGATCCGGAGTACGGCCCCGCTCACTTCAACCTCGGCCAGTTATGTGCCGCCCGGGGCGAGCCGGCGAGGGCCGCCGCGGCCTATCGTCGTGCCGCCCAGGCCTGGCCGCGCTCTCCCACCTACTGGTACAATCTGGCAGCCACGCTTGAGGCAGTTCCCGGAAACGAGAAGGAAGCGGCCGAAGCCTGGAGGCGAGTAGTTACGCTCACCGAGAAGGACCCGTCTCGCCGCCAGATGGCAAGGGATGCTGCGAGTCACCTCGACAGACTCGAGCGGGCCCTTGCTGCCCAGAAGCCGGGCAGGAATTGACCCCACCCCAACACGAGCCACCCCGGCCACCACTTGACAGAACCGATCCCGCGAAGCATAATATGCTTGAGAGGCGCGTTCCACCACAATCGCAGGGAGTTGGTCAAGGTTCTCGGAGGTGCGGCCATGAACCTACCGTATAGGTTTTCAGCGCACGGTATCGCCAGATCGGCGTCGATGTTGACCCTTGTGCTTGCACTGTCGTTCTTTGTTGCCGGCTGCGGCGACGACAAGTCTACCCAGCCCGAAGCAGGCGACCCCACCGGCGAGATGACCCATATGACCGCTTGCAAGAAATGGGATTCCTCACCGGGCCTGACAGGTCGCGACAGGGACGAGGACTGCATCGAATATCAGTACGAGCACCGGACGCTCGAGCTGAAGCACGTTAACGCCGGATTCAACTGCTGCCCCGACATCCAGACCACGGTGCTGGTCGCGGGCGACACGATCTTCATCAACGAGCGAGAGATCCAAGGAAACTGCCATTGCCTTTGTCTTTATGATCTCGACTACGAGATACGTCATCTGGAGGCCTGGCAGTACAGGGTCGTGGTGACCGAGGCCTACCTGGAAGAGGGTGACCAGCCGCTGGAGTTCACGATCGATCTGGTCGCCTCCCCATCAGGAAGCTATTGTGTCGCCAGAAATCATTATCCCTGGAAGGAATAGGATCTCAGAGACCACGATGAGATTCACTTGTCTTACCCCCAACAAGATGCCGGATACTGCCCTGGAATCGATCCAGGTATAGGTAGAAGACCGGGGTTACAAACAAGGTCAGAAATTGCGAGAACACCAGTCCGCCCAGGACCGCGAGCCCGAGCGGGCGCCTCGCTTCCGATCCCGCACCAAAGCCGATTGCGATCGGCAACGTTCCCGCGAGCGCCGACATCGTGGTCATCATGATCGGCCGGAACCGGATCAGGCAGGCTTGGCAGATCGCGTCGCGCGGGGTCTTCCCCTCATTACGCTGAGCATCAAGAGCAAAGTCGATCATCATGATTCCGTTCTTCTTTACAAGGCCGACCAGCATGATGACGCCGACGAACGAATAGATGGTCAGTTGGACATTGAAGATCAGAAGCGTTACCAGCGCGCCGAAGCCCGCAAATGGGAGCGCCGAAAGAATTGTGACCGGGTGGATGAAACTCTCGTAGAGAATCCCCAGTACCAGGTAGATCACCAGAATCGCCACCACCAGCAGAATCCCGAGGCCGTGCATCGAGGACTGGAAGGCTTGTGCCGTCCCCTGGAAGCTGGCACTGATGTTCTCGGGCAGGACCTCGCGCCCAATCTGTGTAACCTCGGCGAGTGCGGTCCCCAGCGCCGCACCTGGGGCAAGATTGAACGAGATGGTCACTGCGGGAAATTGCCCCAGATGGTTTACCGAAGCCGGCCCGATGCTCTGGGTGATATCGGCGACAGCGCGCAAAGGCACCATCTGGCCGTTAGCGGAGTGAATATACAAGGACGACAGGTTCGCCGGGTCCATCTGGTACTGCGGCAGAAGCTCAAGGATCACCCAGTACTCGTCATTGGGTGCGTAGATGGTTGAGACCTGCCCTGAGGCGTACGCGCCCGCCAGCGCCGATTCGATCTGATTGACCGTGACCCCGAGCGCTGCCGCCTTGTCACGGTCGATGACCACGTTGACCTGTGGGTTTCGAACCAAGAGGTCGCTCGTGACGTCCTGGAGCGCTTTGAGGCCTCGCACCCGCTCAGTCATCTGCTGCGCCACGCGATAGAGCTGATCGGTATCCGTCCCCTGGAGCGCGTATTGGTATTGACTCCGGGACTGGAATGACCCGAACGATATCGGCGGAGGGTTCTGCAGGAACACGTTGAGTCCGGGGATCTGCGCCAGCTTCCGTCGCAGCTCCTGGATCACCTGGTCGGGATTGAGCTTCCGCTTGGACCGCGAGGTCAAACGGATCATAAGGTTGCCTTGATTTGACGACCCGACGCTGGACATGAAGGCCTCGACGTTAGGATCGGCCGCGACTACCGCCGCCGCCGCCTGCTGGTGCTGCACCATCGCATCGAACGATATCCCTTCCTGTGCCTGTGTCGTACCTGTGATCCGCCCCGTATCCTGGCTCGGGAAGAAACCCTTGGGGATCTTCACAAAGAGCAGGACGGTCAGCACCAGGATCACAATCGAGTAACCTAGAGTGAAACGCATATGACCGATCGACCACCTGAGCCCGCGTTCGTACCCCGCGAGCATCCTTTTAAACCAGCGTTCGGTCACCGCGTAGAACCTGCCGTGGTGAGCTTCGCGCGACGCGCGCAGGAAGCGGCTCGAGAGCATCGGGGTCAAGCTCAGAGAGACCAGACCGGAGATCAGGATCGCAACTGCAATCGTGACCGCGAACTCGCGGAAGAGACGCCCAATGATCCCACCCATGAACATGATCGGGATAAATACCGCGACCAAAGCGAGCGTCATCGAGAGAATCGTGAAGCTAATCTCACGGGACCCGTTAAAGGCGGCCTCAAGCGGCTTCTCCCCCATCTCCAGGTGCCGCACGATGTTCTCGAGCATAACGATCGCGTCGTCCACCACAAAACCGATCGACAGGGTGAGTGCCATCAGCGAGAGGTTATCCAGGGTATAGCCCAGACGCCACATCAAGGCGAAGGTGCCTATCAGCGACATCGGCAGAGCAAGCGAGGGAATCACCGTCGCCGAGAGGTTTCGCAGGAAGAGGAAGATCACCAGGATCACCAGCACCAGCGCGATCAGGAGCGTATTCTTCACGTCGGCCACCGAAGCCCGGATCGACTCAGAGCGGTCGAAAAGCACCTGCATTCGGACAGAGGCAGGCAACTTCGCGCTGAAGCTCGGCAGGATCGCTTTCACCGCCTTGGCGACTTCCACCGTATTGGTCCCAGGCTGGCGTTGGACCGCCAGAATCATGCCGCGCTTGTCCACGAACCAGGCGGCATTCTTGTCATTCTGGACGCTATCGAGCACATCGCCCAGGTCTTCCAGGCGCACGGGGTACCCGTTCCGGTAGGCTACGATGATGCCCCTATATGCCGCGGCGGCAAGGAGCTGCCCGCTCGCCTGGATCGTGTACGACCTGGTGGCCCCGTCGAGCGTGCCGGTCGGCAGGTTGACGTTCGCGTTCCTGATCGCAGTCTGAACATCGTCGATGCCGATCCCTCGGCTGGCGAGACGATTGGGATCCAACTGAACCCGAACCGCGTACTTCTGCGAACCGAATACCTGCACCTGAGCGACCCCGGTGACCATCGAGATCTGCTGCGCAAGCATCCCTTCGGCATATTCATCCAGGGTATAGAGCGGCAGAGTGGGCGACGTGAGCGCAATGAAGAGGATCGGCTGATCGGCCGGGTTGACCTTTCGATAGGACGGGGCCGAGGGCATCCCCGGAGGCAGCTGGCGCTGAACGACCGCGATTGCCGATTGGACGTCCTGCGCGGCGCCATCGATGTCGCGACTGAGATCGAATTGCAACGTGATCTGGGTCGAGCCCGCCCTGTTGGTCGAGCTCATCGATACGACTCCCGCGATTGTCGAGAACTGCTTCTCCAGCGGAGTCGCAACGGCCGATGCCATGGTCTGCGGCGTCGCGCCCGGAAGACCCGCACTTACTGAAATGGTCGGAAAATCGACGTTCGGCAGATCATTGACTGGAAGCTGCCGATAGGCGATCAAGCCGAACAGCAGAATCCCCAGCATCACCAGGGTAGTCATCACCGGGCGGCGGATGAAGATGTCAGAGAGGTTCATCGCGCTGTGGCCCCGCCCGGAGAGGCTTCTCCACGCCCCGCCGCGGGTGCGCTGCCAGGCGTGCCGGGAACCAGCCCGGTCTTGACCGCAACCTTCGCCCCGGGCACAAGCCGAAGCTGCCCATCGGTCACCACCCTCTCCCCAGGCTGGACTCCTTTCAGGATGACGACTTTATCGTCGAGTTTGACCCCCTGAACCACGGAGCGCAGTTCGGCCGTGCTATCGGGCTTGATCACGTAGATATAGTCCCCCTGCTGCGACGGTTGCACCGCCGCCGCGGGAACCACCGTCGCACTTGCCTGGGTCTTGAGAACGAGAACCACCTGAACAAATTGGCCCGGCCACAGTGCCATATTCTCGTTTGGGAAGGTTGCCTTGAGCAAGACCGTACCCGTCTCGCGGTCAACGGTATTATTGATGAAGGTAAGTTTGCCGCCAACCACCTTGGTCGAATCCGATGGGATTGAGGCCTCGACCGCGAGGGTCCCCTCTTGGGCATAGCGGCGGACCTGGGGCAGTTGCTGCTCGGGAATCGTGAACCTCACATAGATGGGAACCATCTGATTGATCGTGACCAGCGGATTGGAGATGCTGGGGGTGACCATATTCCCCGATTTCACAAGGAGGCTGCCCGTGCGGCCCGCAATAGGCGCGAGGATCGTGCAATAGTCAAGATTAAGGCGCGCTCCCCTCGCGGCGGCGTCGTCGGCCTGGACCGTCGCCTTGGCTGCGGCCGCAGTAGATGCGACCCGGTCATATTCCTCCTGGGTGACGTAGCCCTTCTTGATGAGTTCGGCGTAGCGGGCCCCGTCCGCCTCCGCGCTCACGAGCCTCGCACGGTCCCGCTCGAGATTGGCCTGGGCCTCGTCGAGAGTAGCCTGATAGGGAGCAGGGTCGATCTGGAAAAGGAAGTCACCTTTCTTAACATCCTGGCCTTCGTTCAGCCCCACGCGCATGAGCTGGCCGCTCGCGCGAGCTGTGACAGCTACACTATTGAAAGCTTCGACAGTTCCGATCGAGGTCAACTCGACCGGGACATCCATCGATACGGCATCCGCCGCGATCACGGGGACGGCCGGTGGGCCGGTGCGTTGGCTCTTCTTTGTACATCCGGCCGCCAAGGCGACCGCCGCAGCGATAACGAATGCAGTGAAGACGTTGGGCTTCATCATCTTCATCATTCCTTCCCTACTTTCCGGCGTTTCCGTCTCTTGTCCCCTGCCTAATCCAAGGCAAGGCCGCAGATCAATATGATGGTCGGACCGGATTAAGTTAGCACGGGGGGCTCCTTATCGCAACAGACCGGGGCCCACGTACACTGGCCGCTTCCGGATCGCCAAGATTGACTTCTGCCGCAGGGGCATACGGATATGATAATGTGAGCTGACGCATTGACGAGCGGAATAGTCAGGCAGTTCGCGGCAAGTCTAAGCAGCAGCCGTCCGAGACCGTGCTCATCCCCCGCTCGTGAGGTGGATGACCTCGATCTTCGCCCCGTCTTCGAACTTCGCGGATTTGAACTCCGTTTCCTGTATTATCTTCCCGTCCACAACCACCACCAGCATCGGGAAGACGTAGTTCATGCGCGCAAGCAGCTCGGAGATTGTCTCATCCTTGATGTAGGGGATGGCCTCGCTGTTCACATCAATCGACATGCTCGGCCCCCAGCAGTATCTCCAGCACCACGTTGGCCTGCATGTTAGCCATCGTGCAGACCTTCGGCGCGAGGAGCACGCCCTCGTCGCTCGACTTGGCGCGCTTGTCCCTCACCAGATGAAGCGGCGCAAATCTCTTGAGCTCGATCCTCTCGCACCCACCCCATCCCGCGACCCCCGAGGCCGCGACCACCGGCTTTCCAGGGAGATCCCTAAGCACTTCCTGGACGAACCGAGTCTTGGTTTCGGCGTTGTCGAGAGCCTCCACAACCACATCTACGTCCTTAAAAGGCGCGGCCATTTGTCCTGGTACGAGCCTCTTCGCGACGGCATCAACCTTAACCCCCTCGACCGCGCGCTCGATGTTTGCCTTCAAAGCCTCAACCTTGAGCGTCCCGACCTGGTCAAGGAAGTAGTACTGGCGAGTGAGGTTCTTCTTCTCCACCTTGTCGTCGTCCACGATGACGAGATGCCCGACGCCCGCCCGCGCCAGTGCCACGGCCGCGTTGGAGCCGAGCCCGCCCGCGCCTGCGATGCCGACCGAGGCCCTGAGGAGCCTTGCTTCGAGCTTCGCTTTCTCCGCGTCTTTCATCTCACCATTTCTCCCAGTACCTGAGTTCGTTGATGGGCGGGCTCTCGTCCTTGCCATAATTGCCGCCCCACCTGTTGAGCCCCGCCCTCTCATCCTCGTCGATCTTCTTCTGGAGCATCTCGAGGAGGTCCTTGTACCCGCCGAAGCCCAGCGCCCGCATCTTCTGCGGCGTTGGGATCCCATTGGGCGTCCAACCGCGCCTGTGGTAAACAGCGTCGGTGAGCTTCTCATACTGGTCGTCACGGTAAGAGGCCAGCAGATTGCGCTTCTCGAACACGCTCATCTTAGCCAACGCCTCCTTGGTCGTGAGCCCCTTCTCAAGGAGCTGCTTGTCATAGCGCTCCTGCCTCGACAGGTACTCCATCTCGGTCACCGGGCCCTTCGCTCGGAACGGTATCCGATCATCCCAGCGCATGCCGCGGCCCATCCAGACGTTCATCGAGCGCTGGAAGTTATATACTCGCTCGCTCATGTCGACCAGGTCCTGCGGCTTGATGTCCTCACCCAGCGTGCCGCTCATTACGTCCGCGTAGTTCTGCAGGTGTTCGGGTACCTTCGCCGGCTCCTTCGTCTGCGCGTTCGACACGGGAGTTATGTCGTTCCAGGGCAGCTTGCAGAGCCCCACCAGCCCAAACCACGTCCGCCACATCGGGAAGTAGTGGAGCGCCTCCGCCTTGTCCTTGAACGTAGGTATCTGCTTGTTGACCATGTCCATAAAGATCAGCCAGGCCTCGTCGTGCTGCGGCCCCTTGTTCGTCAGGCCGTAGCCGCCCTGCTGCGCCAGCGACTCCTTGGACACATACTCGGAGAACTCGAGCCCCTTGTTCTCCATGCCGCAGTTCTCGATCAAGACGGGATCGCCCCATCCCTTCGCAATGAGCCAATCCTTGGTTCTGCGAACGCCTTTTGCCGCGAATTGAATGAATTCGTGCTTGTCGCCCTGCGCGACCCGGTGCAGGAACTCCAGGACCGCCTCCCCGTTCCCCCATACCAGCTCGAGGCCCGCACACCGCTCCTTGTTCAGGATCCCGTACTCGTACATCTCCATGTAGAACGCCATGCCGGTAGCTAAGGATATGGTGTCGATGCCGTACGAGTCGCAGTAGAAGTTCCACTCTATGACCCAGTCGGGGTCAAAGATACCCATGTTGGCGCACCCGCCCGAGTTCTCGTACTCGGGCCCATCGACCGAGAATCTCATCCCCTTGTAAGGGCCGGTCATAACGGTGAAGCCGTCCACGACCTTGGCGCACGCCATCGTGCAGCCGAACCAGCAACCGTCGGGTATGACCTGAGTGAATCGCTTGTAGAAGTGCTTGGAATGGAGGTTCGACGCCTTGGGCGATGAGCCGAATCTATAGTTCTCGACGGGCAAGAGGTCATAGGCATCCATGACCTCGACGATGTTCCCTGTTCCAACCTCGCGCATACAGCACTGGTGGGAGTCAAGGTCCCGCATCTCGGTGTGGTGTCTTATCCCGGCAGCTACAATCAGTTCGGGGTCGGCAGGATCGTTCGAGAGGCCGTCCATCTTCTCGATCCTCGCGACCAGGGCTTTGAGTTTCTTGTCTCTAAATACCGTGCCCAGTCCGCCGCGCCCGTGCTGCTTGAGCCTTGCCACCTTCCTCCTCGGATCGTAGAACGATATATTGAGGCAGCCCCAGTAAGAGTGCTCCGCACCCTTCCCGGAGGAGACGACGGCAACGTTCTGCCTCGCGGCATCGGTGTCCGCAACGGCGTACATGTGCGTGAGCTGCTCCGCCAGGAGATGGGAGTTGACCTCCTCCAGAGGCGCAGTCTCGATCCTCACCACACCCTCATTTCCATCGACTACAACCGCCACGTCCTCCCTGGCTTTCCCCTGGATTTCGATGGCGTCGAAGCCCGCGAACTTGAGGTAAGGGGCGAAGTACCCGCCGGCGTTGGAGTCGCAGACTATGTTAGTCAGGGGCGAGACGGTGGCAGCAAGGCACTTGCCCATGCCGGAATACTGCGTCGTGCCGCAGAGCGGTCCAGCAGCGAGCACCAGATCGTTCTCCTCGCTGTCCCACCTGGTCGAAGGCTTGATAGCGTCGTAAAGCAGCTTGAGGTCGAAGCCCTTGCCGCCGGTGAACTGCCTCTTCATCTCATCGGTCACGGGCCTCTCGGCTATCTCGTTCCTGGTGAGGTTGACGTAGAGTGTGCGGCCGGCGTAACCGCGGACCACCGGGCGTTTCTCGTACCTGAACTCGGCGAGAACCTTGTGCGCGGCCCTGAGCTTGGCATAGTCCCACTCGTGGCGTGTGTTTCCGGTTTCGAATCCGCCGGCAGTCTTCAGTGTCTTAGGCTTGTAATCGCACTCGATGGTGTTCTCGGGACCCTTCATGGGCACACCCTCCCGTGCCTAGCATAGACCTCGCGCTCCAGTTCCTCAATTGGCATCTCCACGAGCTCCAGCGCCTTCTTCGGGCACGCCTCGACGCACTTACCGCAGGAGATGCACTTGAAGGGAACGATGTGGCCCGGCGCGTGGCGCATCACACCCGTCGGGCAGAAGGCCACGCAGGCCTGGCACCCGACGCACACCTTCTTGTTCAGTGTGACCACACCGGATGACAGCCTCCTCAAGGCCAGCACAGGGCACATATCTACGCAAAGGCCGCAGTGGTTGCAGACCGTGCACTCGAATTTGCCGCCCTTGCCCTTGGTAATCCGCAATGCCGATTTCTCTCCACCCTCATCGGACCTGAAGTACTGCACCTTCGAGCAGGCGCGCTCGCAGGCGCGGTCACCCTCGCAGAGCTCCGGGTGGAACACGAGAACCTTGACGGTCTTCATCCCCGATCCCTCTCATATCAGCTCGTATAAGCCGGAAGTGGGCTACCACCACGGTCCGGCAGCAGAGCGCCGCTATGAACACTCAAGTTATATTCGCAAGTGTACCCGAGAAGATCAAGGAATTCTACAGGTTCTTCCCAGAGAGGCAAGCCGCTGATGTGTGTCCCCATTGATGGGAGTTGCACTTCCCCATTGCCACGTTGGGATCGTCCCATCGTATGCGGCAGGTCTTAGTCAGCTATTGGGACAAGCCTGAATACCACTCCCTGGGGCACAACTTTGAAGTGCTGCTTCAGGCCATCAAGATCATAGTAAGGTTCGGTTCGTGCCAGGTAAACCGGCCTTTCCCTCGACTGGGTAAGGGCGAACGCGACTTGGTCCTGCACGAACACCTCCACCGCATGCACATCGGGGCGAGCTTTCTCTATTGCCTGCAAGTAGAGCATGGGCTGCAGAAGTGTATGGTCCGCGATTATGGCAGCATTGCCGGGCAGTTCATTGAGAGCGGCTTCGGCGAAATTGCGCGCCCCAAGATAGCCGCGCTTGGAGGGCAGCAGGAAGTATTCAAGCGCAGGTCGCCCCGGTATCTCTCTGATTCCCAGCCGTCCCCCCGTAATTCCGACCCTTGGCAGCAGCCGCGGCGCCGCGATGTAGACCACCACCGGCATGGCCACTGTCGCGAGGAGCAAAGCCACATCTAGCGTGCGTCTTGAAAAACGCGACCTCGGCCCGAGTCGTTCCAGGAGGCTCTGTGAGCCCAGCGCAATCCAGAAAGCACAAACAAAGTAGGCAAGCATGTAGAATACGTACGTATCCGGCGTCCTGAACCTCATGACGGCGCCGACATTGGCGACAAGAATCAGCAGGAGGCAAACGGCAAGAGGTCGGAATCTGAAAGACCGGCGGACCCCCGTCACGGCCACAACCAAGGCAGGGCTCGGGAATTGCATAACCATGTAGACCGCAAACATCGCTAGCCCGAGGCCCAGCTCTTTTGCGGTAGGTACGTAGTCACCCACGTTGAGAGAGACGCCATGCACGCGTCCTAGGATCATGTCATAGGCTCCGACCACCAATGCAAAGAGTATGAGAGCAGGCAGCCAGGCCGAAGCGGCGATCTTCTCTCTGACAACTCTCCATATGGCCAGCAAGCCGAGCCCCAGAATGGCGAGCCACATCATGACGTGGTTGTCCACAGCCAGCCCCACTGCAATTGCAGACAAGAGAAGCCAGCGCCGGTCGAGCCTTGCACGTAGGAGTGAGTAAAAGGCTATAGCCAGCAGGAGCATATTCAGCGAATAGACCTCTGTCCTTACCGCGTGGGTCCAGAAAGTGTGGGAGACTGCCAGCCCACCCGCACCCATTGCAGCCGCCCAACCCGATTTCGTGAGCTTCGCCAACGTCGCAAACATCACCGCGACAGCCAGTGCTGCACACAGGGAAGAGAAAAAGTTTACGCGGTAGGCAACATCCCCTATCGGAAGATTGGTAAACGGATGAGCTAAGAGCACCCACAAAGGGTGCTCGCAGGCATGGTCGGAGGCCAGATCCATAAGATAGGCCTGACGTTGAAACTTGGCATCATCGCCCCAGAGAACGGTGGGGGCAAGCGTGAGAAGATAGAATGCCTGTGCAATTATATATGCTACAGCTACTTGCAGCGTGGGTCTCGAGGAGATATGACTGACCGCCTTCATGGAGCCGACCTCGTTGCAGGGAGAAGTAGAGCTGTCGCTGCCACCGCGCATGACCTTGTCCTCCTGACGACCATAGACGATGCGTCAGCAGGTGTCAATGGCTCCAGGGGCAGTACATACTGCGGACAGCAGTGTCCTACTCAAGGAGAAGTTCGACGAGATTCCAGACATACAACTGACTTCTCGGGCGGGTGTCCCAGAGCGCGGCGCTGTGGGACCCTGGCGGGAAGTCCTCTCGATAGCTGACGTGCCAAGAGGGTCACGGCCTCCCCTAGGGACCCAAGAATCTCACGTGCTCACTTGATACTATGGAAGCCTGGCGATTTTACTTACATCAACCTGTTGGTCAGTCTCGATGCGAACGAAGTAGGCACAGGCTGCGAGCGGGGTACCAGCCTCTCCGTTGCCATCCCACGTGACGGTGTGACGGCCCTCGCCCATATAGGCCGAGCGCAGACGGCACAGCCTCCGGCCGGCAAGATCATGTACTTCTAAGGAAACCCGAGATGGCCGGGGGAGCTCGCTTGGTGACTTGACGCCGAGGTGTTTGCCGTCAGCAGCCATATTCCCACAGCAGGAAGAACAGACCTCCATCTGTTACGGCTTCGGCACTTCCGTGGAAACATCTCCCGTGATGATATGCGGCGTAATGAAAATGGCTATCTCACTCTTTACCCTCTTATCGTCGGTGCTTCTGAAAAGTATCCCAAGAATGGGTATATCCTTCAGAAAGGGCACCCCTTTTGCGGTCTGCGTACGTTCTTCCCGAACCAGGCCCGCGATAATGATTGTAACCCCGTCCTTCACCAAGACGCTTGTTTCAGTCTGCGTTTTCTCAACGACAGGTATACCCTCAGAATAAGCTACGATCGAGCTAACCTCGGGCTTGATCTTCATCGCGATGAAGCCATCATCGTTAATAGTCGGGGTGACCGACAGCTTCACGCCAACATCTACCGTGGTTACCTTCTCGAAAGTTCTGATAGTTCCGTTTTCCTCTCTCGTGTCGATAGTCTTGTATGGCACTGTACTGCCGACCAGGATCTCAGCAGTCTCGTTGTTTAGGGCGGTGATCCTAGGACTTGAAAGCAGGTTGGCTTCTGTCGTTGTCTCGAGCATCTCAACCACAGCTTCATAGTCCCTCTCGTCCAGTCCCCCCGCGAACACTCTGGTGCCCTGTTCACCAGCGGCCAGTATCCTATAATCCAGCCTCACGTCAACGGGACCCACCTCTTCAAACTTCTTTATCCTGTCCTGTATAGCTTCCCACTGCACACCGAGCTTGGTGTTGTCGTTCAGATTGATCTGAAGAATCTTGGCTTCTATCAGCACCTGGGGAGTCTTCTTGTCGAACATTTCCGCCAGTTCCTCTATTCTCGCCACACGCTCGGGCATGTCAGTCACTACAAGCTGGTTGTTCTTCTCATCCGCATAGACTGAGCCCACACCCTGGGTAATCTCTGCCGTGATGATCGGGAGCACCGCCTTCTGCGAAGCGTACTTGAAACTGAAGGCTTTGGTCACAAGCGCCTGATGAGAGTCGAACTCGCCGAGTAGAATGGCAGCCTGATCCAGATTCTCTTCGATATCCGTGAGGACGAGTGTGTTGTTCTCCTTGCTCACCTCTACTTTACCCGCCGGCGTAAGGATTGACTTCACGGCAGGCACCACTGCGTCAGCAGATACGTACTTGAGGCTGTAGGAACGGGTTGAAACCGGCAGGTCCATCGTCCTAACGACAGATCCCATCTCTTCCAGCGCCACAGGAGTGTCGATCACCATTATCACATTCGTTCTCGGATCGGGCATAATCTTTCCTGACTTTGTCTTGAGCTGGGAGAGCTGATTGGCCACCACGGCAGCATCCGCATTGACCAAGTCGAAAACCTTGAGTGACGTTTTCTCGCCGAATGGTCTGCCGTACAGTTCCTCGTATCTCTTGCTGGTCATCATCTTGATGGAGTTTTTCTCCTTGATGTAAGCTATGTCGTTCATCTCGGCTATAATGTCGAGCGCGTCGGCTATTTCGACATCATTCAGGAAGAGTGTGATCCGACCCCTGACTCCCTCCTCGGCAACTATGTTTAGATCTCCCTTCTCTGCCAGAGTTCTCAAGACGTCCATGATGTCCATGTTCTTTATCTGAAGGGTTATGGTGTCGCGTCCCCCGGGATGCTTACGTACAGTGATCTGCGGTTCGGGTACGCCTATGGGTGCCCGAGGAATCGTATCTCTGGGAGCATGAGGACGTGGCTGAACTACCGGCCGTCCAGGAATCGTATCAGCCCCCGGTGGCAGTGTTTGGCCGACCCCGGTGGACTCCATGGTAGTATCGGCAACCGTATCCGTAAGTGCCGGAGGTCTGGTTGTGGGACCCGCGGGGGTCACTGTTCTGGTACCGGGGGCCTTAGTGCTGGGCCCCTTGGTAGGGGACGGCCCGGTAGCAGGAGCTTTTGTGGGGGGAGTCTTGGTTGTGGGTGCATTGGCTGCAGGAGGATTCGCCGAGGTTTCAGGCGCGGTATATCTGTTATTCATGCTCGCCTCGGGGGCCGGGAGCGACTTCGGCACCGGCGTGCCTATGCTATCTTCCCCTTGGCCACTGAGTACCTGAGCTAGCATGAGCAGCAGACAAAGCATCCCGACCAGGCACAGGGCTAAGATTCTGAAGCGTTTTGTGAGCATATCTGATTCTCCTTAGAGTAGCAGCTCGATTGTCTGGTTCTCATATCTGAAGATTATCTTACCCTTGAGTATCTTCTCTACCAACATCCCGCGGAACGTATCCCCCTCATATAGTGAATACGTCTTGTTCTCTCTCGTATCCTCAACGACAGCCTCCGGCATCTTATCTATAAAGATCCCCAGAACCGACAGGTGTTCCACCCGTCGCCCGGAATCCGCACCTCCGAAGACAGGAACACCAGCGCTTGTCGTATCCATTACACCCGAGCCAAAAAGCTCCTTACCCGCGATTATCCCAGAGTAATACGAAAGCTGCTTCGGAGCTTTGCCCAGGGGCTTAGCGGACAGGACTTGACTGCCGTCCTCCTGAAGTTTGGGCAGCTCGGAGCGCCCTCCAAACAGAAGACCACAGGAGAAAGCACAGAAGAGCAGCACCAGAGAGATAATCAGCGCACCCCTGGCGAATCTCAGTCTGTCCTTTGTAATATGATGCATCAGATCCCGGAGATTGACAACCTGCCTGCGCAGATCGTCAAGGAGTCTCCCATTCCTCCCGAAGAATTTCATACAGTCATCCTGTCAAGTCTCTGTAGCTCCGACCGTTGAGTTACGGTCACAGCACCGAGATCCTCGATAACAGCATTGACACCTCGAGCAAACCCGTCTCCCCGCTCTTCGTCTGTATCCGAAGCCGCTCTATTCGGAGCATGGATCTTGACCGCTCAGCTTCATAAATGAATCTGACTAGCGGCTCCATCGTGCTTTCGCAGTCTATCTCGACATTAAAGCGCTTGTGTGTGCGGAGGTCCGTTACGGATCGGGGTCTGATATTCGTTATGTTGACCTTATCCCTCGCCAGGGCTTCGATCTCCTTTAAGAATAGAGCCATCTGCTCCTGATCGGAACCTCTGGCCTTGAGCTGGGTAACTGCCTGTCTGTACCTCTGTTGCACAGCGGCCTGACGGCTGGCAACCAAAGCATACTTTCGGTACGCCAGCTCCTTCAGGCTCACCTCGTTACTTACCCGCTTCCACTCTTTAATCATGGGTGCGAGAAGATACGAACACCAGAGCGCAAGCCCAACCAATGCCATCGTGAGCCCGAGCAGCAGTCTCTCTTTATTTGACAGTCTGTTTAGGATTCCGTTCATCCTTCGAAACCTCAAATGATAGCTGGAAATCTACAAGCCGTCCTTCCCCGATGCTACGCTGGTTGACATACTTTACAGTCGTATTCTTGAGCAGAGGAGCGGCTTCGAGCTTCGGCACGAGCTCGAGCACTTCGGACATGCTGCCGGCCATGCCCTTTATCGTGACGGACCTGTTCTCATCACTGTTGAGCAGATTCAACCTGACCCCCGGTGGGCATGCCCTGTAAAGCTCAGCCAGGACATCCAGATATACCCCGGCAGCGTCCAGGTGATCCTGGATTATCACAGCTTTCTCCTGAATCGCTTCAATTTCCTCTGCGACAGGCCGCAGAGAATCAACCTGACTGTCCAGCTCTCGAAGATAGCTCTGTTTCAGATGGATTCTCTGAGAGAAAACTGCCGAGAACATCAACAAGACACACACCGCGAGAAGGCCGAGACCAACCCGCTGATTCATGACGAGCTCCCGGGCCCTTTCCATCTTCAGGGCATCCGGCGATAGATCTATCCTCCTCGTTCGTCTCTCAATCGCCGCACCAACCACCGCCGATACCGAAGTCAGCCTCGTACCCTCGTAAATACCGGACTCCACCGCCAACAGGCCCTTCACGAAATGACTCAATGACTCCACGGGAATTCCGAGCTGCCGCTCGATTTCCTTCAGCAAACCCTCGCTGTCAGCCCCCGTCCCCATGACGACGATTCGGGATACATCGTCACCATTCCCCTTTCTGGAATATGACACCAGACTGTCCCTGAGATCGCTAAGGAATCGCTGCAATTCTGCCGGGTCTGCCTGCTCTTCCCTGAGAAGGGTCGCAGTGCCAACGGGCAGACTCCGTGAAAACACCAGATTGCCGTGCTTCACGATTCCGATCATCGTAGAGTCCACATCCAGGTCAACAATGCTCACGGTTTCCCCATCAATAACACTTCCTGCAGATCTCGACATCTCATAGAAGTCGGACATGCATTCCGCATCCAGACGTATTGCATTGGGCTCAACTCCAGCCTTGCTGAGCAAGTCAAGGTAATCAACGATCAACTGCTTCTTCACCGCAAGAAGCATTACCTCGGCAGAACCGTCCTCACTCACACGCGTGATCTTGAAGTCGGTGACCGCGTCTTCCTTGTCGAACGGGATGAGTCTGCCCAGCTGGAAGTCGAGCATCCGCCTGATCTCGTTTTCATCGCTTGAAGGCAGGGACACATACCTGATAAGCGCCTTGCTCCGCGGGAAGACAGCAATCACGTTGTCCCTGTTCATGCCTAGCTCTGCGAAAAGGCGGGAAATTGTCTCAGGGAGCTCGGTCCTGTCCGGAGGGATCTTCCTTATGGCTATTCTCGCACCCCAATTCCTGCCTTCCGTCTTCTCAACTTCCGCGAGCTTCAGGAAACCGTTAGATATCTCAACAACCGAGATCGCCCGACGTTTGGTGAACAGCTTTGAGACTCTGCGAGCAGCACTACTCGACGCACGAGCCAAGCCGCTACCCCAGCGAGCAAGTGCCCTGGAGGAAGCTCGGTTCTGCCTGAACCCGCGGGAGGCGTCGCCTGTTGCCCTCTCCCCCATCTCGGGCTCTAAGGTGGAGTCGGTCGCCGCATTGCCGGCGCCCGCACTGTCGCTTCCCATGCCCTCTAGCTCCATTGCCTCTTTTCCCATACCACTCGGCCTGACGGCCAGAGCCTAACCTTCGTACCAGAAGACTATCTGCGGCGATCCCTTCGCTTGCCGTTTGACTACAGACGTGATCTCTTTCCTGGCTTCGGCGTGTGCAGTCACACCCGTCGAATGTATCCTGAAATACTGCGAACTCACTGAGAGCAGCCCACCGTCTATCAGATCCTCTACTTGGTTGATATCATCCTGGGGAAGACTTGCAAACCTTCCCAGATCAGCGCCGACATCATCGGTGCTCCTGAATGCGCCATCATCCTGGGTTCCCTCAATCCCGTCAGGCCCTCTCCTGTAATACAGTATCGCTGAGATCACGCTCTCCTTAAGTCCCAAGCACTCGAGCACGCGCTCGCAGGCAGTGTTTATGTTTACTGCGCCACCGCCATACGTGGTTATGAGGTCTGCGACGCCGGCAAGCATCTCGGGAGACACACCCTTCACCATCTGCACCTCCTCGATGACATCGAAATCCCCGTCCTTGCAGTCGTAAGGGTTACCCAGGTTCTGATAGTATCCATCCTCAGCACCACCCGGACGCGACACGTTGTCCTTGTCCCGCCAGTCAAGTATGGCAGGCACCACCTCGGTATTGTCTTGAAACACCCTTAACAGCACTTCCTCGCTGGCGCAGTTTATGTTTACCCTGCGTTCTTCATCAACAATGCCGTAACATGGTTCTTGATCCTCGGTCGAATCTCCATAGGATACTGTGAAGGCGCCGTCTTCAAGAGTCTGATTCCGAAAGGCTTCCTCGTTGGCGCCCCATGCTTCGGCAAGCGAGTCGAAATCTCGCGTTTCGTCCGTGCTCAGTTCATGTATGCTCTTCCACACACCGGCCCTTGCAAGAAAGCGCGCCCTTGCCTGATCGAGCCGTAGATCTGTCAGTTGCAGTTCCACAGACATGCGGTACGCCAAGCCCCCGGCCAATACCGAGAGTATCGCCAGTGCCCATACGGAGGTTATAAGTATTGCACCCTTCTCATTTCCGATCATGTTGATTCCCGTTATTCCTGCGCTGAGCGCCATAAATCGGGATCTGGATTATCTTCTTGATTACGGTGGTGTCTTGCCCTGCCAACCCCAACTCGACCCTTACAGCGTAAGGTATGGGAGACTCCTCCGTAGGCGACCAGCGACTCGCCCACTCAATGACATTGCTTTCTCCGTCGAGACGTGCGTAGGAGAAACTGAGGTTCCGAACGCACGGCGCAGTCAAGTCTCCCTCACTGCGTCTGCCGCCAATGATCTCACAGCCTCTGCGCAATGCCCGAAGCGAACCCTGCGCCGTCTTCGAGAGATCATACGTGACATGACTGAGGACCGGCATCGATCCTTCCGCGAATGGCTGCAAAGCGACAAAGGAGATTGCCTCGGGCTCACCCGAGAACTCGCGACCCGCGAACATAACGAGATCGGAGAGGTCTCTGGACAGCAGGCTCAGTACTTCCCGACCTTGCTCGGCAACCTCGACAACAGCCTCTGCTCTTTTTCTCGCCGCGAGCCCTGTCGAGAACGATGAGTATACCGACAGCACAAGCAGCGAGAACAGGGAGACCGCCACGAGCAGCTCCACGAGCGTGAAGCCTGTGCTCCTACTGCATTTCACCGGATCCGCCCTCGCTTTCACGTGCCATGACGAGACTGCTGACGCTGATCTTCGACTCGCGCCTGCCGTCATGCCAGACGACTGAGACCTGCACTTCGCGAAGCCCCGCCCCCCTGTCCACAGACCGGATGCTGACATTGAATCCGTCCTGATTCTGAGTGGAATCGGGCTGTCCCGATTGATCAACGAGGACCTCATTCTCCAACGACATGAGGGTTTCCTCAGCTATTGCCACGGCCTTGGCGTAGCTGCTGGAGATTTTCGCTGCCTGGACGGAGCTGCCGAAGGACTTCAAGAGTGCAACGATACCCACCGAGAGTATAAGGCTCGCCAGCAGTACCTCTATGATGAGATACCCTTGTTCACTCCTCAAAATTCTTACTGATTTCAACACGCCCTGTGGCCCCCGTGGTGGTCAGAAGACAGTTAATACCAGAATGGTCTTTCAAGTAAACCTCTGCCTCGTCAATAGTGCCATCCGGATACAGATTAACTTCGTCTCGAGAAGGTTTGATGACAATTCCCGAAGGTACGAAATTGGACTTGCCTATAATGCCCTCGATTCTCACAAACTCACCTTTTCGGATCAAAGGATGGTTCTCGACTTCCAGCGCATATCGCGTGCCCTTGCTTTCGAAGACAACCCGATATCGCAAGCCGTCACTCAGGGCTCGCTCTCTGCCGTAGGTCATGAGCTTGCGGATATTCATCGCGGCGTCCTCGAGACACATTTCATGGTAGGTGTGGGAAAGGAACGGCACAGCCATTGCGACTATGACAGCGATTATGGTTATGACGAGCATGAGCTCAACGAGAGTAAATCCGCTCCTGCCAACGTCCCTTCCAGCGTCAATCTTCCCAGTTCTTGACGTCATCATCGCCCTCGATCCCATCCGGTCCGTAGGAAGAAAGATCATAGTAAGTCTTGTTGTGGGTACCCGGGCACTCATACAGATATTGCCTGCCCCATGGATCAATCGCTTTCTTCTTCAGATAGGGACCGTTCCACTTAATAGGAAGCGGAACTGTCTCGGGTTCGTTAAGAAGAGCTCCAAGGCCCTGTTCCGTCGTCGGATAGTTGCCGTTATCCAATTCGTATATGTCAAGCGCCAGAGCAATGTTGCCCTCGATATCAGCTCTTGCGGCAGCGACTCGCGCCTGCTCGGATCTCCCGGAAAGGCGAGGCAGCACCATGGCTGCCAGTATCCCGATTATGATGATGACCAAGAGCAGCTCCACCAGGGTGAATCCGTCCCCGCGTTTCCTCATGTGCGTTCAAGCCCTCCTAATGACCTACTTGGCAAGAAAGTCGATTCTGAAGATGGCAAGCAGTATCGACATGACAATAAGCCCCACAATGCCGCCCATGAGCACAGTGATTCCCGGCTCAAGGAGCGAGATCAGCACCTTGATTGACCTATCGATTTCCCTGTCGTATGAATCAGCGATTCTGGCCAGGGATTTTTCCAGGAAATTGCTTTCCTCGCCAACACTTATGACGCTGGTGACGAATGCCGGAAAATGCTTTACCCTAGCCAGACTCCTTCCCAGTCTTTCGCCTTCGGTTACCTCCGTCCTGGTTCTTTCCAGCTCAGCCCGCATCACCATGTTCTGAATGGTCCGGTTCACAACGTCCAGAGCCTCGACCATGGGAACACCGTTTCGAAGAAGAATGCCAAGCGTTCGGGCAAACCTTGCGATCTCTATCCTCTGGTAGAGTTTGCCCAGGGCGGGAAGCCCAAGCTTCATCCCATCAAGCATAAGCCTTCCCTTGCCTTTCCGGCTCTGGTGCCTGAGCAGGAGATATGCGCCCACTATCGCTACCAGAATTATTATGCCGTAATGAGATCCAACTCGTGTCACACCCATAAGCACCCGCGTCGGCAGCGGCAGCTCTTGCCCGAGCTCTTGGAACATGCTGGTCAGCTTCGGTATAACAACGATCATCAGCACGAGTACTGTCACTATGCTCATCGACACCACAAGGATAGGGTAGGCCATCGCCGAGCGAACCTTAGCCCTTACCTCATCTTGGGTCTCAATAAAATCTGCGAGTCTCGTGAGGATCTCCTCCAATGCACCGCTTACCTCGCCGGACCTTACCATGTTGACATACAGGTCCGAGAAGACATGCGGATAGCTTGCCAGTCCCTGAGAGAGTCTCTCCCCCTGCTCAAGCTTGAGACGCAAGCCCTCGACTGTCTCCTTGAGCTCGGGACTATCCGTCTGCCCTCTGAGTACAGTCAGCGCTCCCAATACCGGCAGACCCCCCTCCAGGAGATCCGCAAGCTGCCGTGTGAAGGCAGCGAGAGCCCTGGAAGACACTCGCCGTCTGAATCCCGGAAACCCGATCCGTATAGGGCGCCCTTGGGCGGTCCTTTCAGTAATCGAAATGGGGAAATACCCCATTTGAGCCAGCTTCGACAGGGCAGCTTCCTGGTTCTCGGCTTCGATCTGTCCCGCGGTAGTCTCGCTCGGAGTTCTCTTTGCTTGATAGGAAAAGACCGCCATGCTCCTACGTGCTCGCCTCTTCTTCCTGGGTAACTCTCAGGACTTCGCTGATCGTGGTCAACCCCCTGAGCGCTTTGTCCAGACCATCCTCGCGCAACGTCTTCATCCCAAGGGTTCTCGCTTCGTTCTTTATAGTAGCCGATGGGGCATTGACCATTATGAGCTCCCTCATCCGCTCGTTCACCTCAAGTACTTCGTAAATGCCCGTACGCCCTTTGTACCCGGTGTGCCGGCAATTGTCGCACCCCCTCCCCTCAAAGAACTCAACCTCACCGACACCGGCTTCACAGAGGGCCCCCAATACCTCTTCATCGATCTTGCCCGACACCGTCTTGCAGTACGGGCAAACCAGCCTTATGAGTCTCTGCGCGATTATGCACTCAACCGAAGAAGCCGCGAGATAAGGCTCGATGCCCATGTTGACCAGTCTGATGACGGTGCTGGCTGCATCGTTGGTGTGAACCGTGCTGAAGACCAGATGCCCAGTGAGCGCCACCTGTATGGCTATCTCGGCTGTCTCAGAGTCCCGGATCTCCCCCACCATCATTATGTCCGGATCGTGCCTGAGCATGTACCTCAAGCCGTTCGAGAAGCCCAAGCCAATCTTCGGGGCAATCTGCATCTGGCTGATTCCATGGAGCTGATATTCGATGGGATCCTCTATAGTTATTATCTTTTTCTCGCTACTGTTTATCTTGCTAAGACTGGCGTAAAGGGTTGTTGTCTTGCCGCTGCCGGTAGGGCCAGTGACCAGGATGATGCCGTGGGGTTTCTCAATCATCCTCTCAAGGATCCTGAGGTTGTCAGGCGAAAGCCCGAGATTCTCCAGCCCAAAGAGGATGCTGGCGCTATTGAGCAGCCTTATGTCAACAGTCTCCCCAAACTGAGTGGGCAGAATCGATATTCTCAGATCGAGTTCATTGTCTCCAATCCTTATCTTGACTCTGCCGTCCTGGGGAAGCCGGCGCTCGGCAATATTCAGATTCGCCATGATCTTGATCCTGGACACGATTGCCGAATGAAAGACTCGAATACTGGCAGGCACACTGATGTCATAGAGTATCCCGTCAATCCTGAACCTTATACGCAAATCATTCTCGAAAGGTTCGATATGTATGTCTGTTGAACGCTCCTTGAACGCCTCGAGCAGCAATTGATTCACGAAGTTGATAATGGAGGCCTCATCGCTCAGCTCGCCGATGTCCTCAACTCTGGCTCTAAGATCGATCGATTCTGCCGAGGCCGCTCTTTCAGTAAGGAGCTTCTCGACCGTCTCAGCACCTATGCCATAGTATTCCTTGAGTCCCTCCAGGATATCATTGGACTCCCCAAGCACAGGCTTTATCTCGTAGCCGAGGATGAGCCTGAGTTCATCAAGGATCTGGGGATCAAACGGATCTGCCAGAAGCACTGACAGCGTGCTGTTCTCCAGGTTGAGAGGGATGAGCTTATAATGGTAAGCGCATTTAGCAGGCACGACGCCAACAGCTGACTTGTCTACCTTCGTGGTCTTAAGACTCGCGTACGGGATGTCTCTCTGCTCGGCAAGCACCGGCAGAACTTCTTCCGGAGGAGCAAAACTGAGCCTTATGATGACCTGACAGATGGGCTCCGGGGTTCTTGCTTGTTCGTCTAGAGCCGCCGCCAGATGGGTCTCGTCGATGATCCCGCGGCTGACCAACATCCGCCCGATTCTATCAGGTCTTGAATCTCGCATCGTCACCAACCTTAAGGAAAACGCCCGTCCAGCACAATTATACAACCTGACTCTATCTATATCCACCGAATTATCCGCAATATCATTGATTGCGCTGATAGCTATCCTGAGGGCCAATCAGGGATCGGATCGCGCGTGCCTGCACCAAACGTATATACAAAGTAGATCGGCGGAATCGGAGGCGTCGCCCCACTGCCACAGCGCCCCAAAGTCCTTGACATAACTGATATTCCTCTGGTATAAATGTGGAATAGTCAGTTCTAGGAGTTTCACTTTGGTCGCGCACAAACCTATCCGCTTCAGGTGCGAGCTGTGACATCAGATTCCAGTAGCAGCCAATCTCGTGGTCCGGATGCTGTCTCCGACGCACGGCTCTCTGTCTGCACAGGAGAAACGCCAATATGAAATACACTCTTACCTGCATCTTGCTGTGTGGGCTACTCTTGCTGGCCGCATGTTCGCGTGATTCCCGTGTCGATAAAGGCGAAGTGGTCATTTACACGTCGCTGGATCAGGTGTTCTCTGAACCGATACTGAAGGAATTCGAATCCCGTACCAAGATCAAGACCAGGGTACTCTACGATACTGAAGCCGCAAAGACGACGGGGCTTGTCAACCGTCTTATCGCCGAGAAGAACAATCCGCAGGCCGACGTGTTCTGGAACTCCGAGACGGCTCGCACGATCCTCCTGAAGAAGAAAGGAATCCTCGCGCCTTACACATCGCCATCTGCCTCCGGCATACCTGGCGAGTTCAAGGACAGGGAAGGATACTGGGCGGGGTTTGCGGCACGTGCTCGCATCCTGATCTACAACACCAATCTGGTCAAACCGGAGGAAGTTCCCGGATCAATCTTCGAACTCACGCAACCCCAGTGGCATGCCAGGGTGGCAATCGCCAACCCTCTGTTTGGGACGACCGCTACGCACGCTGCAGCGCTCTTCCTCGCACTGGGCGATGATAAGGCAAAGGCCTATTTTGAGGAATTGGAAGACAATGCCGTAGTCATGGTTCCCGGAAACTCCATAGCGAGAGACCGCGTGAGAGACGGGGAGCTCCCTGCCGGTTTCACGGACACCGACGATGCCAACATAGCCATCCAGGATGGGAAACCCGTCGGAATCGTCTTTCCCGACAGTGCCGGGATAGGTACCCTGCTGATACCGAACACAGTCGCCCTGATAAGGAATGGGCCGAATCCTACGAACGGCAAGAAACTGATAGATTTTCTGCTGAGCGAGGAAGTCGAAAGCAGGCTTGCATTTTCGGGCTCAGCCCAAATTCCGTTACGCGCCAATGTCGAGCGCCCTTCGTATGTGCGAGATTTGCGATCCATAAAGGCTATGAATGTTGATTTCGAGCAGGTTGCTGCCAAGTTAGAGGAGGTCACACCATATCTTCAGAAGGTGTTCATACGCTGAACAGAGATAAGATTGATGTTAAGCAACCCGTGAAACAGCCGGAATCAGCCGAGGCGCAACCTGAGAAAGAGGTCTATCTCCAGAACACCATCGTTGTGGCAGGGAATTTCACCGACCGCGCTTATCGTAGAGCTCGCAGCAGATGGGATGAAATGGGAATCAATTTCATTGCAGGCGTGACCCTGAGGACTTAGGGCGGCTCATGTGGGGATTCTGAGACTTGACTCTGAGCACCTTGTGAATAGTCCTTCGTGCAACTAGACCTTAAAGGGGCCGGCCATTCACAACAAGGCAATTTGCATCATAGTCCTGATTCTGTTTTGTGTGATAGTCCTCGCGCCCATCGCATCAATGTTCCTCAAGTCTTTCACCGCCGGAGGCAGGCCCTCACTTGACAATTACGCGGACGTCCTTAGAGAAAAACGGCAAATAGGACTCCTCGTCAACAGCCTCACCTTGGGGCTGGGAACAACGATTCTCTGTCTATGCATCGGTGTTCCGCTGGGAATCCTTCTTGACAGAACCAATCTCCCCTTCAGAGACCATCTCGCCTATCTCTTTATGGCTCCGCTCATCATTCCACCTTACATGAGTGTAATAGCCTGGATTCATCTCCTGGGAGCCAATGGAGTTGTCACCACATCCCTGACTAAGCTGCTCGGCGTTGGACACCTGGGCATAGATATCTACGGGTTTGATGGATCTATCTTTGTGCTCGCGCTTTCGTACTTCCCGTTTGTGACTTTGCTCACGGTTGCCGGACTGAAGTCAGTTGACAGGAAACTGGAAGAGGCTGCCGAGCTGACTCACAGGAAGTGGACCGTACTGAGGAAGATAACACTGCCTTTGATTGCACCCTACGTATTCTCAGCAGCTATCCTTGTCTTCGTTTTCGCCGTCTCCGACTACACGGTGCCCGATCTCCTCAGAGTCAACGCCTACCCCGTGGAGATATTCGTGCAGTTCAGTGCCTACTACAATGAGGCTAAAGCCACAGCCTTATCGATACCCCTTGTACTCATGCTCATAGTCTTGATCGCGGTCCAGCGGCGCTACATGGGCAAGAGGTCCTATGTAACCGTGGGGGCAGCATCGAGACCGAGGGACGCAGTTGAGCTTAGACGATGGCGGCCCGTGGCCTCAGGGTTTATCTTGGTTGTCCTTGGGCTTGCCGTTATGGTTCCCATGCTCGATCTTCTCGTAACATCCGGGACCATCCAGACGTACGGCGTGGCTTTCAAGACTGCATACAGACAGATAGGCATGAGTCTTCTGCTTGCCGCTTGTGCCGCGACTATCATGGTCTTCCTGGCTTTTGTGATGTCCTACCTGGGCGAAAGGTCAGGCAAAACCCTGAATGCCGGCCTGGACTTTATCTCGTTGTTGCCTTTCGCAGTGCCGGCTGCTGTCTGTGGCATCGGACTCAGCACTCTATGGAATACTCATGCAACCAGTTTCATCTATACTACGCCTGTGATCGTGGTATTCGGTTATGTGGCGAGATTCATTCCCTTCGTTGCAAGAGCAACCGCATCCAACATAAAGCAGATCAATCTCAACCTGGAGGAAGCCGTGATGCTGACCGAGCCAAGTTGGAGACGGCGGATGTGGGCTGTGGTTGTGCCGCTTGCCAAACCCGGGATCGTGGCCGGCTGGGTGGTCGTTTTTATGCTTGCCATGGGCGAACTTGGCGCCACACTTCTCCTGACACCTCCAGGTGAGGCGACTTTACCCATCAGGATTTATACCCTTCTCCACTACGGCGCTAATCAACTTGTGGCAGCTCTCTGTGTTATACTGGTACTTGTGACCCTGCTGCCGATAATGGCGATTCTTGCCTTTGCGCGGAAAGGCTTAGGTAGGAAAAGCCTCCTGAGGTCTGGAGGCGATTGGGCCGGGGGAAGCGCATGCTCACGATAAGAAACTTGACCAAGAGATTCGACAGAACGTTGGTTGTGGATAACGTTTCCTTGAGCTGCGAGAAGGGGGAGACGCTTGCCGTCCTTGGACCCTCAGGATGCGGCAAGACCACGCTGCTTCGCCTGATCGCGGGTTTCGAAAGACCAGATGAGGGAGAAATACTTATAAACGGTGAGGTGGCGAGCACGCCGGACGAGATCATGCCCCCGAGCAAACGTCACCTCGGGATGATATTTCAGGACCTGGCACTCTGGCCCCACATGACCGTCCGAGAGAACGTTGAGTTTGGACTGACAGGGAATTCGGCTGGACGAGCGCAAAACGCACACAAGGTTACCGACATCCTCAACAAGATCGGCCTGGCAGACTTCGAACAGTGTTACCCGGGCCAGCTTTCAGGTGGTGAAAGGCAAAGAGTGGCTCTGGCGAGGAGTCTAGCTGCTGAGCCCCGAGTGCTCCTCTTGGATGAGCCTCTGAGTAACCTGGATTCACTGCTCAAAGCCCAAATGATCAGACTCATTATAGATCTGAGAGGTGACCTCACCCTCACCATGATTTATGTGACGCACAACCTGGACGAAGCTCTCGACATCGCGCACAGAATCGCGATAATGAACCAAGGGCGTGTTGAGCAGGTAGGGAGCTTTGAGGAGATGAAAGTCAACCCGGCGACCAAGCTGGTTGCAGACTTCTTGAGGGCTGTTCGCAATCGTGGTTCATGACCATCTTGATGACACTCGATGACTTGGGGCGAGGTCACCGCCGGGATTGTTGCTCTTGTTGTCAGAACTTAGATCGGAGGGGAGAGAAACAAAGAATGATGAAGAGTAAGCGGGCTAACTTGTCGGATTGGGTCAATCTTGTTGTTGCCATTCTTGCCTTGGTTTTGGCATGGAGTGTGGTGTACGCTCCAGCACTCTCTGCCGCAGGGAGAACCGGTCAATTGCATAAGAACCCGGGCGTGCCGAGTGGAAGGCTGGCTTTCGTAGCCGTGGATTCGGGCAACTGGGATCTCTGGACAGTTGACGCTGATGGCACGGATCCCGTCAGGCTGACTAATACCGCCATCGACGAGAGATATCCTTGCTGGTCACCCGATGGTACCCGTATCGCTTGTTCCACTAGCGATGGCAATATCTGGGTCATCGACGCCCACAGCGGTACGAATCCCCAGCAGTTTAAGCTCGAGACATGGAATGCTGGCCAGCCCGCTTGGTCGCCAGACGGAGCATCGATTGCTTTCACGGGGTTCAGTGACCCTAAGGTTGACGACAGCGATATCTGGGTAATACATGCTGACGGGACTGACCTGATCCATATAGTACCGCAGAGAGAAATCCAGATGTACGCCGCCTGGCATCCTGGCGGCAGGAGATTGATATACTCCTCAGCAGTCTACGGTCCTTCGTACGAGATCATTCAAGATCTATGGACGATTGAGCTAAGTGACAGAAGTGCTGCCCGGATACTGGTGAACGATGCTGCGAACATCCAGGCGGAATGGTCCCCTGACGGGAACTGGATTGCTTTTGCCTCCGACAAGACTGGCGATTGGGAAGTGTGGGTAATGGATTCCAATGGCCAGAACCTGAGACAGATAACTCAGAACCCTGCGTACGATGCAGATCCCACATGGTCGCCAGACGGCAAGAGCCTAGCATTTGTCTCAAACCGGATGGGCAGTCTACAGATTTGGGTAGTGGATATAGATGGCAAGAACCCTAGAATGGTAACGGATATGCTGGGAGGCTGTACGGACCCTGCCTGGCGACGCTGAAAGGAGATGGTAGTATGAAGCCTTTCCATGAACAAATCGGGAACGCGCCGGAACTAGCAATAGCGATCTGCTTGCTGTTCCTTTGCGTGAATGGATGTTCTACGGGGGTTCGACAAGGACTGCCGGAGGCCAAAGTCCCGCTTCAGATCCTGGAACCCTCTGTATCACCGTCCTCGTTCAACCCGACGTTGAAAGAAGGAATCGAGATTGCCTATCGCCTCACAAAGGACAGTGGAGTCACTATCAAGGTATTCGATCCGGATTACGGGTTAGTGAACACTGTTGTTCAAGACCAAGAGCAGCCTCTGGGAACCAACAGGATCTCCTGGGACGGTAGCGATACAGAAGGTAAGATTGTCCCGGATCAGGCATACTTCTTCACTATAGAGGCAAAGTCCCGAGGTGAGCAGGCGATATACGACCCGACTACCTTCTCAGGCGGGGAAGAGGTCGATATAACCGACGTGAATATGGATGAGATTGCAAACACGGTGTCATTCGGATTACCGAAAGCGGCTTGGGTGCTCGGGAGAATAGGGATACGGGATGGTCCTCTGCTCAAGACCTTACTGGATTGGGAGCCGCGACCAGAAGGGTCGAACACTGCCTATTGGAATGGAAAGGATGAAAGCGGAGTAGCTGAAGTGGTTACCCAGCCTGGTTTCTCCATGATGGTCACGACCATGTTCCTGCCTGAAAATAGCGTGATAGCTGTGGGAAACCATGAGGTAACCTACCACGAGTATAAAGTGCGTTCGAACAAGCAAGGGGAGCCCAAGCAGAAGCGGGAAGAGATGCCGCGCACGGAAGCGATCAAGTTCTCTAGACATCGGGACTTAACGAGGTATTCAGACCGAGCCCCGAGGTTCTCGGTCAGCCTCCCCAGCATCACGGAATTCACCCCAACCGGTCTTCCTATCATCAGGGGAAAGACTCCGCTCAGAGTGCTTATCGAAGAAGCAGACTTGGCATTCCTAACCGGCCAGAGATACGAGATTGCATTGTACGTCGACTTTGAGCTCTATGCCGAAGAGGAAGTAGGTTATTCCCCTTTCAACTGGATGTGGGACACGCAAGGGCTCCCCGAGGGCGAGCATGTATTGACAGTCAACGTGGTCAGTCTGAACGATCAGGTGGGCGCAAGAAGTCTCAAGTTCGTCATACAGGAATAGATCTTGCGGGTCAAGTCCTTTCTTTCCTGTAAACTCTCTGCAGCATAACCTCCATTACAGACTCTCCTAAGCTGCCAGTTGCCTGAGGTCGGGATCATCCCAGTCGCTACCGGGATCGGTACTGATCTGCCTGAGGCGTTCCTCGATCTCTGGTCTCATCCTGAGACCCCGCCAACCCTCAGAGACGTCCACAAGAACCGCGAACACCAAGGAGAGCCCACTGGCCTCAGAGGTGAACCGAGGGATCACTGCGGATTTCGGAGATTGTTGACCACCGATTTCGGAAATTATTGACCACTGATTTCGGAGCAAACTGACCGGTGATTTCGGTTTCAATTGACCACTTTTGGGGGGAGTCCGAAACAGGTGGTCACTTTGGACCGAAACGGG
>JAZDEY010000046.1:0-2607 GCA_043808325.1 Candidatus Eiseniibacteriota bacterium | reverse complement strand
AGGGAGAAAATCGAAGCTAATCCGTTCCGCAGTCTGTTCCACGATTCACGACCTCCTTGCTCGAGTTAACTGTCGTTACAACAGTAACTTAACTCGCAAGGAGGTCGTAAAACAGGGGCGCTTCTGAATAATTCGGGATAGTCCTCCTCCGCTCCGCCCCCGAAGGTGTGCCACTGCTCTGTGAGCAGTGTTTTCGCAGAATCGAAGCCCGCGCGAGCGAGCGGAGCCTTATCCGAATCCGGACTGTCGAATGGCGAATGCTGAACGCGGGGA
Source organism: Candidatus Eiseniibacteriota bacterium (assembly GCA_043808325.1). GTDB lineage: Bacteria > Arandabacterota > Arandabacteria > Arandabacterales > Arandabacteraceae > JAZDEY01. The sequence goes on along the minus strand of JAZDEY010000046.1, from coordinate 2,334 downwards.
GCGTTCGCATGGTCAACCAAGGATTGCTCGGATCGCCGCAGCATTCATGGAAGAGTATTGCGCGGTCGGCTGCTTCAGTTGATCGAGATGGTCACTGACTTCCTCCCGGACCGGCCCCGGTGGGAGCAACAGCAAAGTTCGTGCCAGAAGCGTAACCCCCACGAGCGAGTCACGTCGCATCTCAACCAGCTCGTCCCGGTTGAGTCCGAGGTTCTTCCAGGTTGCCTCACCACGAGGGTTGTCATCCACCGCATACGCGTATTCATCCCGAAATCCGATGAAGTCGAGAGGGTCATCGAACGCAGGATGGATGAACAGAGGCGCCTCCAGGGCAAGGTCGTCGTGATGTGAGCGAGCGCGCCGGGTCGGATCCGCAAGCGGAAACAGGTTCTTCTTAAACCGCTGATTGCAAATCTGGCAACTCAAGAACAAGTTGCCCCAATCGTATGCCAGCCAGTAATAACCCGGCGTTGACATCGGGTCGTCGACCGTCTGCTGGGCACCGCCCTTGGGGCGAAAATGCTCCACGTCGCCGTATGACACGTGCGTAATTCTGGATTCGCAGAAACTACACTTCTGGCGTTGAACCGTGATGAGTTTGTTCTTGACGGACGCAGTTCCATAGATGCCCGAGTCGAACGTGAAGTCGCGCTGTCCCGCGTCGTACAACCCCTTGATTTTCGCCGTCTCCTTCGGGCCTCGTTTGGCGGGATCGCTGAGGATCGGTGGGCCGGTTTCGGGCTTGTTGATCCGGATCAACCCTTGCCCCCCGACCTTCTCAACTCGTTCAGCGCCCGTTCAAGCAACGCCCTTGTCTTCGCGTCTTCCGCCGTCTCTCCGCCCGGGAGCGCGCCGATCTGTTCGCTCAACTCCTCCAGACGGTGTCGATCCGCGGCGGTGAGCTTCCCTTTGGTGAGCAGCTTCCTTCGCTCCTCCAGAAGCTTGTCGAGCCTCGGAGGCCTCGCCGAGGGAAGCTCGAAGAGATCGCTGGTCAGCAGTTGGTCCACACGCCAACCCTTGATCCGCTCCACGTCATTGTCGATCCGCACTCGGTCTTTCTCCCGACGCAGGACCACCAGGTTCGCATCCTCCGCGGCCTGCACGAACAGCGGGCTGTGCGCGGTCACGATGAACTGCACGTTCGGGAACCGCTCGCTGAGGTGCTTCATCAGCGTCCGCTGCCAACGCGGGTGCAAGTGCAGATCGATCTCGTCCACCAAGCACACCGCCGGCTCCGACAGCGGATCCTTGCTCTTGGGATAACGCTCGACGAGGCGACTGGCGAAGTCCACCATCCACGCCATGGTCGTGCGATACCCAAGCCCGATGTACCGAAGCGGCAACCACCCGTCGGGAGTCTTGAACTCGACGCCGGGGCGCGGCGACTCCTCGGTTGGGCTCGTAAACCGAATGTCGGTAACATCGGGAAGTATATCGATCAACAGTTGGCGCACCTGTTCGCGATGTGCCTTCTGACTGGGTTGAATCGGGGAGTCCTTGCTCGCCGAGTAATCGAGCTGTAGCAGCCACTCCTCGGCATTCCGAAGCTCGACCGAATCGTCTGCGAGCGGCGACATCCGAAGGAAACTGCTCCCTGCGATGCTCAGGGAGGTTGATCCCATGCGGCGCGACGCGCCGTAGGAGCAGCAGAACACAAGGGAAAAAAACAGATCGGTCTCGCTTCGGATCCCGCCCTCCGGGAGGAGCTCCGATCTCCTCTCAAGAGGCATCCATTGGCCGTTCTGCTGGCTCAATTGCTTGCCGTAGGATAACCCTACGTGTAGCTCTCCTGGGAATGCCGTTGCACCGATCGGCTGCCGAATCAGATGACGATCAGGGTGCGAGTAGTTCCACGCCATGGCACTGAACGTCACACCACCCTCAACCCGAGCTTCTCCGAATCCAGCCAAACACTCGAGCAGTGTTGTCTTTCCCGTTCCGTTGTTTCCGAGAATCACCGTCCAGTGCGCCGGGGCACCGTTCCTGTCGGAGAGGTCGAGCGTCTGTTCTTCCGGACCGAAGCAACGGATGTTCTTGAGAGTGAGCGACCGAAAGTAGGCGCTGGTCGGCTCGCCCGCGTTCGGGATGGGCCGACCAATCGTGCTCTTCGGTTTAGAAATGTTTGACGGTCTTGCCATGCGCTATCTCTTTCGGGCTAACCCGACTTCCGCACCCGTGATGCGAAATTCGGTCTTTTTTGACCCTTGGCAGGCCGGCAAACGCCCTTTTCGCAGCTAAAAACGCGGGTTCACATCGTTCAAGGGTCAATATAGTGACTAATTATTTGCAGATTTCTCTTGACAAGAAAGGCAGTGTATGGTCATATAGTGACCA
>JAZDEY010000045.1:0-10673 GCA_043808325.1 Candidatus Eiseniibacteriota bacterium | reverse complement strand
GCGGTACGTGGACAGCGGGTTAGCCAGTGAGGAGAGTTACTACTATTACATAAGAGCGCGAGACGGGATGGGCAACTTGAGTGCGGCATCGGGGACTCTGGAGGCCTGGACCGGTGCGCCATATCTTGCCGGCTGGCCCGGGGAGCTCAGGGGCGCGGCATTTTCGTCACCGGTCGCGGGGGATGCCACGCATCACGGATACAAGGAAGTGTTTATTGGGTCGAAGGGGATGGAAGTGGCAGGTTTCGGCTCGAACGGGAGGATGCTAGGTGGCTTCCCGTATGTAGGAACATGTGAGGTCTGGTCCTCCCCGGCGCTTGCGGATCTCGATGGAAACGGCACCCTGGAATGCATTTTCGGCGAGGGCAAGCCGCCATATGGAGTGACCTGCGGGAAGGTCGTGGCCCTTAACTGCGATGGGTCCTATGTGAACGCGTCCAACAACCGCGGTCTGCCGCCGGGTTCTCCCGGATGGCCTCAAGCGGTGCCGAGCCCGGTCAGATCGTCCCCGACGATCTTCGACCTGGATGGCGATGGTCATACCGAAATCATAGTGGGAATGGAAAGACGAAATGAGGTCTACGTTTTCAGATATGACGGCAGCTCCTATCTTCCGGGCTCATACGTGTTCGGGCGGACCAGCGCCGGCATCTGGGCGACTCCCAGTGTCTGTGACCTCGACGGTGACGGCCGGGCGGAGATCATAGTATGCGATCTCGCGGGGTGCCTCTACATCTGGAGGCACGACGGTAGCCCTTATCTTGCCTACCCCCGCGGCCAGGTGGACAGCACGGGCACGGCCTTCTGGGGTTCTCCTGCGGTCGGGGATATCGATGGGGACCGACTTGTGGAAATAGTTGCGATCGGCCTGGGTGGTGAGCTGTTTGCATGGAACCATGATGGCAGTCCGGTTCGAGGCACCAGTCCTCTGCTGCTTCGCAGCGGCGGTTCCACCTGGGCTTCGCCCGCTCTCGCGGACTTCGACTCGGACGGAGCGCTTGAAATAGTGGCGGCGGTGGGTCACGGCAGGGGCAGGATGGTGCTTGTCAGGGGAGACGGCAGCGCTTATGCGGACAGCACGGTGATCTTCTCCTGGCCCAGGGCGCTCGGTTATAGTTCCCCGGTGGTCGCAGACTTGGATGACGACGGCCAGCTGGAGATCGTTGCCGCCAGCGAGGACGGATACGTGTTGGCAATGAACACCGACGGCACCGTCGCCCACGGCTTCCCGCGGAGGCTCGAGGGCCTGATCTATTCCAGCCCACTCGTGGATGATCTCGATCGTGACGGTCAAATGGATCTCGCGGTTGCCGGCTACGATAGCCGCGTCCACATTTGGGATCTCAAGAGCCCCTACTCGCGAGAGAGCGTGCCCTGGGGCAGTTTCCACAATGATCCGTGGCATACCGGAACCTATGGCTTCCAAGCGCCCACCGATACCACCCCGCCTACCTATGCAATCGCGGTTTTTCAGAACCCGGCTCTCGACAGGGTGCTTGACATATTCGCCCTGGCGAGGGAACCCCTTGAGGCGGGTCCCCGGATCACAGTCGCTTCGAGGTCTGCCAGGGACACCCTGGAGGTGAGCACTATATCAGGTGACAAGTACATCTATCGGGGGCATCACATATCCGGGGGCGCATCTGCCGAGACCGTTCTTGTTGTAGCGACCGACATGTACGGTAACATCGGAGCCGGGTCCCGCGTCATCACTTACTCCCAGGTTCTTGGCGATCGGCTTGTGGTCTCCAGTCCGGACCGCATCCTGCAGGTTGAAGCCGGTCTTGCAGGTGTCGGAACACTCGGGATCCTTCCTGTGGACAGCCGGTATCTGGCGGCTGCCGGGCGGGGCAGCATCGAGATGGAAGCCCAGTCTTACAATGTCTGCGTTTTCGGCGGAGGCACGGGCGGTGTTGATATCCAGGCGTATGTCGGGTCAGCGAGTGACCTACTGCTTTACAGGTTCGAAAGCGATTGGATCCCCGTCGACCGCCAGCACCGCGAGGGCAACTACATTGGTGTCGCGGCTGCACGGCCCGGAATATACTGTCTAGGACGAAACCCCGCTCCTGCACCCAGGGGTCTCAGCATTTCGCAAGTGGCTCCCAATCCTTTCACGGACAGATGCTCCTTCGTGCTCGAGGCTCCGGGAGAGCATCGTGTTCAGGTTCAGATCTTCGACGTACGTGGACGGCTGGTCAGGCGCGTGTTTGACGGTGCCGCCAGTGCGCCCGTGGAGATATGGTGGGACGGGACCGACCGTTCCGGACGCAGGGTCGCAGGCGGTATATATTTCGTCAATGCAAGGGCCGGATCGACGGCCGGCACTAGAAAAATTATCGTGGCGAGGTGAGGATGTCAAAGGGATCGGTGCTCTGGGTTGTTGTTGTCCTTTTTGTCGCAGGTTGCGGCGGGGGCGGTGCAGGGCCCGACAATCAGGGTCCTGCAATCGTGGGCGGGCCTAGCTCATCGAACGTCACCTCCACCGGAGCGAGTATCCAGTGGAGCACCGACACCCCGTGCGATTCAAAGGTAGAGTATGGGAAGACCACTGCCTATAGCGACTCAAGCGTGAGCGACCAGCTGGTACTTGACCATGCGATCACCCTGTCCAATCTCGCTCAGGTGACGCCATATCACTACAGAGTCTCGTCCCGGGATGAGAATGGCAAGGCGGTGGTGTCGGCGGACAGAACCTTCCTTACCCTGAGCCTCGCTCAGGATCTCGTCATTCAGGGTTGGCTGCTATTTGAGAGTCGGAATTATTCTTCGGCGGTGGGCAAGTTCCAGCAGGCCCATGCGCAAGAACCCCATAATGTCGCTGTGCTCGAGGGTCTTGGTTGGGCATTGCTCGAGTCCTACCAGTTGGAGGCCGGCCGCGTGTCTCTCGAGGAAGCTCTGTCGCTTGAGCCCGCAAGGCTGGATTGCCTGGTAGCCGGCACCTTGGTCTATCAGGGACTGGAGCGCTATGCCGAGGCGATCGCAACCGGTGAGCAGGCGCTCTGGCTTGGTGGCAGCTCCTATGTTTTTGCGCATGACCCTGAGGTCACCTCTGCGGACGTACGGTACTGTGTGGTTATAAGTCTCATGGCCACCGGTGATCTTACCGGTGCACTCGGCCAGGCGAAGGTGATTGACCCGTCGATCGATCTCGATCCGGGAGATCCTTCCACCTGGAACGGCCGTACTACTTTCGAAGAGGCATTGCTTGCGGTTGTGGAAGCCCTGCGCCTGAAGGTGTCTTAGCGCCGGATTCAGTGTGCCGGTCGAGAATTGGGGTGATGCCGTGAAGCTAAGTGTGAGGCCTGCGGTCATGATGCTCCTGCTCGGGGCTTTGGCATTCAGGCTTATTTTCCTTGTCGGCGTGCTGGGCTTCGATGCTCCCTTGAAGGGCGATGAGATAAACTACCAGCAGCATGCTGCCGAACTTGCTGCCGGAAAGGGAATGATAAGAAGCGACGGCCAGCCGAGTGCCGGTCGGCCCCCGCTCTTGCCCCTGGTGCTCGGCGGTCTCTATCGTCTCGTCGGAGTGAATGTCGTCGCAGGCAGGATCTTCGAGGTCGTGCTCGGTGTAGCGATTGTGGGCCTCACCTACATGCTTGCGAGGACGCTGTTCTCCGAGAGGATTGCTCTAGTTGCCGGCGCGCTGGCCGCGGTGAATCCCTATCTCATTTTCATAAGCTCCTATCTACTGACTGAGAATCTGTACACCGTGCTCATGCTCGCGCTCCTGTTGGTGCTTGAGATGGCGGGCCGGAACGGCTTCGCCGGTTTCCGAGGCCCGGTGATTGCGGGACTCCTGCTCGGTCTTGCCAATCTGGCTCGGCCCAATGCGGTGGTCCTCACGTTTGTGATCGCCCTAGGTGTCCTCCTGTTCGGTTCGGGAAACCTACTCAGGCGGACCCGGGGTGTGGCGGTCTTCCTACTGGCGCTTGCGGTCGTGATTGCTCCCTGGGCCCTCAGAAATCACGCTAAACTGGGAGCCTGGGTGGTCTTCACCACCCATGGAGGCATAACCTTCTATCAGAGCAATAACCAGTTGGTTCATGACGTGCCCGGCTTTCACGGGGGCGTTGCACCCCGCGAATCACTTCCCGGATGGGACAAGCTTAAGGATGCGGGCGAGATCGAAGGTGACAGGGCAGCTTGGGCCATGGCCAAGTCCTTTCTTAAGGACAACCCGCGACTGGTCCCCAGGCTGCTTGCATACAAGTTTCTGAGATTCTGGCGCCTGGAGAGTCACGCGCCGTCGAGTGGCGTAAAGAGCGGGTGGTGGTGGAACAAGAGCAAGCTCCTGGGCAGTTTGGCAAGCAGACTCGACGTCGGGATAATCTACTCGATCATTGTGATCCCCAGTTTCATCCTCGGCGTTGTGGTCACCATCCGGGAATACCGGAAGCTCTTTGCGCTCTATGGAGTGATCCTCGTTCACGTCCTGGTGGCCATGATGTTCTATGGTTCTCTGAGAGCACGGGTGCCGATAGAACCTTTGATTGCGGTTTTTGCCGCAGCTGCTCTCGTTGCCTTCTTCGGCCATGTCCGCGGTCGCGCAGGCCGGGGGATCGGCGTACGTTCGGTTCCGGATCGGGGAAGGACTAGCCAGTGACTAGAGAACGCAGTACGGCTCTGGCGGTGACAGTGGGCATACTGGGCCTGGCCGCGCTGGCAAGGCTCGTGGGTATACGTTATGGGTTACCGTATCTTTTCTATCACCATGACGAGCCTCAGATCGTGCTGCGGGCGCTCAGATTCGGCACTGGTGATTTCAATCCGCACATCTTCTGGTGGCCCGGCACCTTCCAGATGGACCTGGTGTTTGTGCTCTACGTTGTGATGTTTATGATTGAACGGGCTGCCGGGCTGGTTGCCTCCTCGCAGGCTTTTGCCGCCTCCTACTTTCGTGATCCCACAGCCTTCTATCTTGGCGCTAGACTCGTGACAGTCGCTTTCAGCCTGGCAACGGTCTGGCTGATGTTTGCCTTGGGAAAGCGGACCTATTGCTGGACGGTCGGGGCGGTCGCCGCCTTTTTCCTGAGCATCAATGCGATGCTTGTGGAATGGTCGAGGCTTGTGTTGCCGCTCGGTCCCATGCTTTTCTGGGTGGTGCTGGCTCTTCTGGCCTGTCTCAGGATTCTCGAGAGCGACCAACGGCGTTGGTACATCCTGGCCGGTGTCGCTTCCGGTCTTGCGGCAAGCTGCCTTTACTACGGCGGCGTAGTGATTGTCGCGGTGCCGATTGCTCACTGGCTGAGGATGCGCGGGCAGCGGCGGCACGTCCCGGGCGTAGTGTTCGACCCCGAGCCCTATCTTGCGATCGCCGTAATGATCTGCGCGTTTGTGATAGTGTGTCCTTACTCGGTACTCGATTTCCGGGGCTTCAGAAATGATATTGTAGCCACCTACTTCGGTTACGCCAGATGGGAGAGTGCACGGGCCTCAGGCATGCCGAACTATCTCCTGGATTGCGTGGAGGCTCTGGCTAAGTCCCTCAGGCGCGCACTGGGCACGCCGGTCGCAGTGATGGGTCTCGTCGGACTTGCGCTTTCGCTCCGCAGGCCCTCGCCGAGGTCGATCTTGGTCGCGCTCTTCATCATCGTCTATCTGGCTGCCCTTGGTTCCTCCGCTGGCCACAGAGGCCGGCATATGGCAACGGTTGTGCCCTTGATCACGGTTCTGGCTGCGAGTGCGGTAGTGAAGATTTCCCAGGTCCTGCCCGGAGCCAAATCGAAAAGTGCCGCAACGGTCATCTTGTCCGTGGCCATCGGACTGCCCTCCATTTTGGAGGTAGCCAGGACGGACTCGGAGTTCATGCATAAGGACACACGGGTCCTTGCCAAAGAATGGTTTGAGACCGCGATCCCTGCGGGAACAAAGATCATCGTCGACGCCTCGGCCTACCGCAACACCGCGAGCCCGCCTCTTGAGGAGACCGATGAGAACCTCGAGAGGAGAATCGCCGATCTGAAGGGCGGCACCGCCCATGGTTACGGCTACACCGCTGCGTACACCAAGTATTATGAGATGATGCTCAAGTATCGTGACCCGGGTGCCAGGCATTACGATCAGTGGTGGACCGAGTCCGGCACCAATGTGAAGCCGATTGAGTGGTTTCGGCGGGATGGATATCAGTACGCGATCACCAGCAGCTTCATAACCGGGCGTTATTATGACGAGAGTTTCACGGAGCGGCTCATGAAATCGTCTCCATTCTATGGGTCACTGGATTCGCTCGCCGCGGTAGTGAAGGTCTTCCAGCCGAAACCATGGACTCGCCCCGGGCCCACAATAAAGGTCTACAAGATCCAGTAGGCACCTCCTTTGAAGCTGCCCCGGGGCGGCCGGCGCGCCGGCCATGATTGACAAGCCGCAGCCCGGTTGGTAGCATGTTGGCTGCACCGAGCACTGTCCGGAACACGTAACGCAGGGAACGCCGCTTGGAAAGAAGATGGAAGGGACTACAACCGATCCTCCTGTGGGAGCTTGCCGCAGGACTGGCCGTAAGCACGGTGGGTGGTGCGGTTACGGCCCTCCTCAACCTGAAGGCCAACGCCTATTTGAGTCAGGGGCTTCCTAATGCCGCCCTGTATACCGCGCGGATGCTCATAAACCGCTGGGAAGCGTTCGGTTTGGCCGTGACGGCGCTCGTGGCCCTTGCAACGTTGATCTGTTTTCTTGCCTCTAAACGCGCGAGGGTGGTTGCTCTCTTCGTTGCGGTACCCGTAGGTATTCTGGTCAGCTATCTTACCGGCTACGACATCAATCGCTATGACTTCAAGTCCTACTGGCTTGCGCCCAAGAGCGTTATGGGAATCCCGCTCAAGGCGGCCCTGTTGGACCGTAAGGTTGTGCTGGCCAATATCGGCGTCCTGGTGGTGAGCGCCCTTGCCGGCTGGGTCGCCTATAAGCTGGTCATGTTTGCGGTTCGCAGGCTAGGTTCGCGAAGCCTTAAGACCAGGGTTCCACTCAAGCCCCAGTGGCTCGCTGTTGCCATCATCGCGGTCCTGATCGGATTCAACGTGTTCGGCGTTCTCCACTATTGGAGACATAAGGCCGAAGGACCCAATGTGATTCTGATCTCGCTTGATACGCTGAGGCGGGATCACCTCGGGTGCTACGGCTACGATCGCCCCACATCCCCAAGCCTGGACGCGTTCGCCGCTTCCGGTGTGCTTTTTGAGAACGCAGTCACGCAGGCCGGTTCCACGCTCTCATCGCACAAATCGGTGATGACATCGATCTATCCTCCGCTGCTCCGCAAGCCCCGCGACCAGAGACTCGATCTCGGGCGCACCACCATCTCTGAGATACTGCTGGATAAGGGCTACCGCACCGCGGCATTTGCGAACGGCCTGGGTTGGGTAACACCCGTTTTCCGGTTCGACCAGGGTTTCGACAGGTACGTGGTTCCGTCGCGGAGGATAGTGCCCAAGCTGGCCTCGGCCGAGGAGATCACGCAACTCGGGCTCTCGTGGGTACGAAGGCACAGCCACTCAAGTTTCTTTCTCTTCCTCCACTACGGGGACGTCCATTCGGATTGGGGTAATCTTCCCTACGATGCGCCTGAACCCTATGGATCCATGTTCGTCCCGCCCGGCAGCGAGCGGTTCGACAGGTCTCGTGAGGAGATTCGAGGCTCCAATTACCTGAGTGCCATTAACTGGGGCAGGTACAGCCCATCGGGTGAAGAGATCGAGTACATCAAAGCCTTGTATGACGGAGGCATCCGCTATACCGACCTCTGGATCGGGAACCTGATGCAGGCTCTGGCCGATCTCGGTGTCCTCGACCGGAGTCTGGTCGTAATCTTCTCAGATCACGGCGAGGAATTCAGAGAACATGGCCGAATGCTCCACGGCTGGGTCTACTGCGAGGTGGCACGGGTGCCCCTGCTGATTCGCTTTCCACAGGGTAAGTGGGCGGGCACGCGAGTGGCGGGGCTCGTGGAACTGATGGATATCGCTCCCACGATTCTCGGCTCACTGGGGATTGCCCCGGGGCGGGACATGCGGGGCAGGAATCTGGTTAGCGCGGTTACCGGTGGGGGGACCGACGGAGATGCCTTCACTGAGGGTGAGGATGCATACTCCTTAAGGACCGACGATTCGATGCTCCTGCTGGATTTCGAAGACGGCCACAAGGAAATGTACGACCTCCAGGCCGATCCCACGGAGCGCTCGAACGTGCTGGGCCGGGACGCGGAGTCGGAACGAGCCCTGGAGAAAACGCTTCTCGGATGGATCGGGACTGTGGAGGCACAGGCCTTGCGAACAGGGGAAAGTGAGCCTGCCAAACTGGATCGTAAGACTCATGAGCTGCTGAAGTCATTGGGCTATCTTCAGACGGGCAAGTAGGCCGGCCATCCCTGCCACCGGCAGGACCGGCCAGGTCAAGATCGCGGGTTCGAGGGTATGAAGCTGGATCGATCCACGGCTGGAAAGCGGATAATCAAACCTCTATTGCTCCTATGGATGATCCTCGCTTTGGCCTTTATGGTGCTGACGGTCTGGGATCTGTACGCGCCCAGCGCGGGGTCGCCGGTAGCACGTTTCTTGAAGCACAGGGTAAACCTTGAGTCTCCCGAATGGAAAGCGGCCCTTGCAGCGGAGGCGGAGATACCGGCGCAGAGCACGGTACTGGTCGAGACTGATAATCGGATCTTCTTCTTCATTCTGAGATATCATCTCTATCCCGCCTGGGTAGTGACCGAGCGAGAGTTGGCATCCTGGAAGGGTGCTCGCCGAGACCTGATTGATCATCTGGTCTCCTACCGCGGCGGCAAGCTCGAAGTGACCGAGGTCAAACACCAGTGATCTGGCAATACGGACGAGAACTGCTCGCGCTGGCTTTTGTCGTTGTCCTGGGTTACGGCGTTGTCGCAACCGTACTCGGCCGCTTGATCCGGTTGCTACCCCGGGTCGAGCTCCTCAGCTATTCCCTGGCCCTTGGGGTTGGAGTGCTGGGGGCCGGCATGCTCATATTGTCGACTTTGCACGTTCCCTTTTCACTGCCGACGATACTCTGGGTGGGCGCAGCACCACTGGCCCTGCTACTTCGATTGCGCCTGCTTAAGCCCCGTGATACCGCAAGAGCGACAGGTTCCGATCCGGGCAGTGGCGCACCCGCTCAAGAAGGCTTCAGTTGCGCCATCGCTCTTCCGCGCCCCCTGGTTTACTCACTGCTCGCTGTTACCCTGGCCTTCGTCCTAATAGGGTGTCTCAGCGAGCCCACAGCTGAGGTCGACGCGGTTGGCGCGTGGGCCCTTCATGCTAAGGTCTTCTTTTATGAACGTACAGCCTTCCCGGAATATCTCACCAGCGGCGCCTGCGGCCCGGTGGTCTCTCATTGGCCGCCGCTCCTGCCTTTGCTCGAGACCTGGATTCACCTGGGGATGGGTGGCTATGACGACCTCAAAGTGAAGGTGGTGTTTTTCCTAATCTATGCGGCGATGCTGGGCCTGGTCTTCGGCACGCTCAAGCGGCTGATCGGCGCTTCCTACGGTGCTGCTATGCTGGTCCTGATCGCCACGGCCCCCGCGATTATCGTGCCGTTTCCGAGCGGTAGTGTGGCGTCGGCTCATGCTGACGTGCCCCTGGCTATGTTCCTGGCCGGCACAACCGGTCTCCTTATCTCGTGGCTCGCCCGGGATAACCTGAGGTATCTTCTGCTCGCTAGCCTTCTTGTTGCCTCGGCGATGTGGCTGAAGCGTGAGGGGCTAGTTTTTGCGTGCATCTCGGGAGCCTTGGTATGTTTTCTTGCGCTCCGGCGAGCGGGGCGCTCGAGACGCGCAAGAATAATGCCAGCGTTGCTCTTCACCCTCGCCCCGGTGGTTTCAGTCTTCCTGCTGGGGCTCTATAAGTCCCGATTCCCGGGAGCATTCGCCGGAGATACCCTCGAAATCGGCAGATTCCTGTCCGCCGAGTCCGCTCTCAGGTTTGTGAAGCTCGCTGGCTATCTCGCGCTGGAGGCCGTGAATCCCGTAAAATGGGGCTTCCTGTGGCTTCTTCTGCTGACGCTGGTGACCCTGCGGGTCAGGCAGGCGGGCAGCCGCATCATCGCCCTCCCGCTGGCTGTGATGGTCGGTCATGTTGCAGTGGCGCTTGCCTTCATGGCGATAAGCGGCTATTCTGTTCGGCATCATGTGAATCTGGACATGAGGAGGGTCTTGATCCAGATCGCGCCGGTAGCGGCCCTCACGGTGGGGCTCCTGTCGGCCTCCTCGGAACGCCTGCGCTGAGCGGCTTCGATCCGGTTCCGACCTCGCCCCCCTGAATCCCCGTGCTTGACTCGGGTATGCGATCTATGGTACACTAGGACTGGTGGCGAACTATATGTTGCGTCGCTGACAACTTTCCCAATATGAGCTTGGCGCGGCCCAGGGTGGAGTGCGCGTTGTGTGCTGGTGAGTCGAAAATCGAGAGGTGGGAATCGATGAAGAGTGCCATGCTTGCTCTTGCGGCTGTTGCAGTATTGATTACTCCCCTGATTGGCTACGGCTACACGGTGGATCTGGAGTACGGGTGGGGGAAGGGAGTGGTGGAGGTGAAGGCTATGGGGGAGTACGACTATATTGGGGTTCCTGGGAGTGTATATTCGGCTGGGAGTGCGGGCACGATCTATGATGTTCAGCCTTTGGCTTCGGGGTATGAGGTGAAGGGGTATAGTGTCGAGGGTGA
>JAZDEY010000044.1:0-162323 GCA_043808325.1 Candidatus Eiseniibacteriota bacterium | reverse complement strand
ATCCGGAGGGCCGATGAAGGTCACCACGGTGCGATTGGTGGCGGCGCCGGGGTCGACGTCGAGCAGGGTGACGCTGTCGACGGCCTCGATGGCACTGGTGATCCGATCGATGGCGGCGCGGTTGCGACCCTCTGAGAAGTTGGGGACGCATTCAACGAGTGGCTCGGTCATGGGGACTCCCGCTCGGGGCCGAGGGGAACGATACCGGCCGCGCCGCCGACCCGGCGTCAGGATGCCGCCCAACCGGATGGCGGGCCGCCCGGAGAGCGACCCTGGCGGGAAGGGCCGGAGGCCCCTAGCGGTGCCAATCGGGGTGGTGGAGGGTGGGGGGACCGCCGCACCAACGACGGCGTCCCGCGAGCGTGGAGGCCTCTGGAGATGAATGACAAGAAGGCCGATCTGGCCGGCCCCGGGATCAGCACCTACCCGGAGGTCGCCAAGGTCCTGCCGACCGGCTACCGGTCGGTGCTGACGCCCATGGAGACGATGGAGGCGCTGTTCGCCTCCAAGGCCTACATCGAGGAGGGTCTCTGCCGTGAGTTGAACCTCAAGATGGTGCAGGTCCCCCTGATCGTGACCCGGGAGAGCGGTATCAACGACATGCTCGACCGTGACGGCTCCCGCACCCCGGTGGAGTTCCCCGCCGGTCTGGGCATCGAGCCGCGTCTCAACGCTCAGGTGGTCCAGGCGGCCACCAAGTGGAAGCGGACCGCCCTCGCCCAGTTCGGATGTGCCCCCGGCGAGGGCATCAACACCGACATGAAGGCCATCCGTAAGGACTACTTCTTGGACCACGACCACTCCTCCTACGTGGACCAGTGGGACTGGGAGAAGGTGATCACGGCCGGGGAGCGGAATCTCGATTATCTTAAGGATACCGTGCGCAGGATCTGGAAGGTGATCACCGGAGCCGAGAAGATGGTTCAAGGGATGTTCCCGAAGCTCGAGGATCCTCGCTGCCCGAACCTTCCCGACGAGATCAAGTTCATCCATGCCGAGGAGATTCTGGACATGTTTCCCGACCTGCCGCGCAAGCAGCGGGAGACCAGGTTGATCTCCGAGCGTTTCCCGGCGGTCTTCATCATCGGGATAGGCTCGGTCTTGAAGGACGGCTATCCTCACGAGATGCGCGCGGCCGACTACGATGACTGGGTAACCGAGACCGTCTCCGCGGATGGGCATCCGATGCATGGACTCAATGGCGACATCCTGGTGTGGAACCCGGTGACCAAGCGTCGCCACGAGCTCACCTCGATGGGTATCCGCGTCACCAAGGAGACCCTGAGGAAGCAGCTCGAGATCACGGGCCAGATGGACTTCTTGAAGCTGCCGTATCACCAGGCGATCTTGAACGACCGGATCCCGCTGTCGATCGGCGGGGGCATTGGGCAGTCAAGAACCACGATGTTACTGCTTCGGAAGGCTCACCTCGGCGAGGTAAGCGTCACGGTGTGGCCCAAGGAATTGAAGGAGATTTGCGCCAAGAAGAACATTCACGTTCTTGAGTAAGAGCCCCTACTTGGAGTAGGTAAACGCCCAGCGGGTTCTCCGCTGGGCGTCTCTATTGGTTTCCGTAGGATGGACAGGCGCTGCCGCAGCCATCCGCCGTCAGCCTATTCTCGCAGTTTGTACCCGATTTTCCTCACCAGGTCCTTCCGCCACTTCTTCCCGCCCTCATCCTCAATCCCCTCAGGCTTCGCGCCATCAATCACTCCGACCACTCCCCTGCCCTGTTCCGATTCGACCACAAGTACTTCCACCGGATTGGCCGTCGCACAGAAGATGCTGCAAATCTCCGGGCACATCTTTACCGCAGGCAAGACGTTGATCGGATAGGCTTCCTTGATAAAGGCTACGAAGAAGTGCCCGGCCCCTACGAGCCTGGCCGCTTCGATGGCAGCTCTTGTGAGTTGGTCATCATTGCCGTCCCATCTCACCAGGCAGTCCCCCGAAGCCTCGCAGAACCCGATTCCGAACTTGATCCCCGGGACCGAGCCGGCGAAGATCTCGTAAAGATCCTCGACGGTCTTTATGAAGTGGGTCTGCCCCGCGATCACATTGGCTCCATCGGGGATGGTGATCCGCACCGACTCTATTTCCACGATCAAGCCACCTCCCTCACGCGGCCACACGAAGCCGAGGACGGTCCCCGACCGATGATCCTACAGCTCGAAACTAAGCATGTGCCTGGAATCGCCCATCTGCCCCGCATGCCTGCCGCTTTCCTCGGTGTAGTATGCATACGTGAACAACCATATGCTCAGACCGAAAGTCGGATAGCCCTGGGAGACTCCCAACCTGGCCTGGAACCAGTCCTTGAAAAACGAGGTCTCGGCCCCAACGTGGACCTTCTTGAAAAAGGTAAGGTCGCCGTCGAAGGGCTCGGCGAGATCGCACGCAACCATGACTGGAGAAGCCATGAAACCTGCCCTCCAGGGCAGATTATAGGTCAGGCCGATCCTGAGCGCCGGCTCGACCTTCTGCGTGTCCCCGGGCTGAATTCTCGAGAACGTAGACGGGTCTCCCTCCCATTCGATCTCGGAGGCAAACACATCGTAAACGGCGGCCCCAAAGCACAGATTCGGGTTGACATCGTAGAGTAACCCGATGTCAAGGCCGAAGGTGTTGCCGTGCATCAACTCCACCGTATCTCCATCATTCATTTCAGTCACAGTCTCACGGGCAGAATAGGCGTAGCGCTGGATGTACTTAAGACCTCCGCCGACCGAGAGCCTGTTGGGCAGAAAGGACGTGAGGCCGGTCCAACCATATCCGTAACCCACTACTCCGCCCACGTCCTGAGTCGCCGCAAAATCCACCAGCGGTGTCGCGCCCGCGCCGTTAAATGCCATGGCTGAGGCCCGGGTATCCGTAAAGAGGGCGCCCCCAAAGGGCTTGCGGATCATGCCGAAGGGGATGGTCGACAGCATCACGTTCATGCGCTTGAAATCTATCTCCTCTATGATCTTGTCGAAAAACGCGTTCTGGTCCTCTTCATTCATGTCCCCGAGGTCCTCGAAGTCCTTGCGATTGTCGAGAAGAAAACCGATCACCTCCGGAGTCTTGGTATTGACGGTGGAGGCCAGGCCCATCACCGTGAACATCATTTCATCTGCCCTATCGAGCGCCGCTGGATTGGCAAAGAGCAGGCTCCTATCGTGAGAAGCCGCTACGAAGCAGCCTCCCATACCAAGGTAGCGTGCACCCATGATTTCGGTGCTTTCCCTGGCAAGACCGGCCGAAGCGACCGCAAGAGCAATTGCCACCAAGACGATGGTTTTCTTATTCATGACGGCTCACCTCCCCACACAAGGATAATCCCTGTGGAAACTCACAATCGCCCTGTGAACATTGGCGAAGAACTCGCCCGTCAGGGTCTCTGTGTCTATCAAGATGGTAATCCATTCGTTCAGCGGCCTAAACACATAGTCAGCCGGGTGGAATCTATAGACGTGATCCGTGGGGCCTGCCTTCCTTGAGAAGATGAGGGTCTCGATTGACAACCGGCTGAGCAGGGTATAGAATTCGAGTTTGACTAACCTGATTGGGGGAACCCGATGACCGACCAGAGATTTCTCAGACATGTGGAACTGATCAAGGAATTAGTCTTCACCCCCGGCGTCTCGGGCTGGGAAGATCCCATACGCGAGAAGATAGCAGGCAAGGTTTCGAAGTACGGCAAGACCAGGGTCGACGCCCTCGGCAACCTTTTGCTCACTCTCGGCAAGGGGGACAAGCACGCAGTTTTTGTGGCCCACATGGATGAAATCGGCCTGGTGGTGCGGCACATCGAAGACAACGGCTATATCCGGGTGAGAGTGGTGGGCGGCCTCGACGAAAGGGTACTCGCCGGCCGAGTGGTGGATATCTATCCCGAGGGGCGCTCCGAGCCCGTTCCCGGCGTGATCGGGCTTAAGCCTCCCCATCTGATGAAGGACCGAGCTAAGGAGATGTCGGAAGCCATAAAGATCGAGGATATCTTGGTAGACGTCGGCACAAGATCGCGGGCGGAGACAGAAGCCCTTGGTGTTGCCAAACTCGACCCCATCATCCTGAGAAAACACTTTTGCTCGCTCGCGAACGATATGGTGGCAAGTCGCGGCCTCGACGACCGGCTTGGCTGTGCCGCACTGATCGAAGTCCTGGAGTTGATCGATACTGACTCGCTCGATCTCAGGGTCACCTTTGCCTGGTCGGTGCAGGAGGAACTGGGCTTGCGGGGCGCCGAGGCCATTGGGAATGCGCTCCGGCCGGATTTTGCGATCGCCATCGATTCGTGTACCACGGGCGACTCTCCTCAGGTCGAATTTCACCTATCGGCCGTGAGGCCGGGCGAGGGACCCGTGCTGAGGATGTTCGATCGGGTGGCCTTTGCCTCGAGACCGCTGATGAAGCGCATCAGCGAGACTGCCGCCAAGGGCGGTATCCCTTTGCAGGTCGTGGTGACCGGGGGCACCACCGACGGAGCTGCCCTCCAGACCTTCGGCGCAGCGATGATGGCCCTGGCAGTGCCCGTCCGCTACGTCCATTCGCCCACCGAGGTCATGAGCCTCCGGGATTATGACCACCTTGTAAAGCTCGTTGCCCTGATTGTGAAGAACATAGGTGCGTGGCAGTCCGCGATGTGAGATGTGCTTTGAGCCGGGAATCCCCACCTTCCATTGCCCTTCCAAAATCACCCGGGTTGTGGTATAATAAACAATGAGCGGTGCGGGCTTCACTCAGTCGGGCAGTCGGGATGCGCCCAGCCGCTGTTATATATAGTATGCATTTATATATGGTATGCATTGTGGCATGCATTATGATCTGCGCCCTGTGCATGGTCGCGGGTGCAAGTGGGTGATTCTAATGAGATTGCTGCAGCTGCTGCTCGTGATGGCAGTCCTCGGGCTTGCTGGATCCGCCAGTGGGACGCGGGTGCCCGCCGAACCGGCCACGCCTACAGGTTGCGCCAGCACCGAAGGTGATCCGGGGTTTGACGTCCGAATCGTGGCAAGCCCTGATTCGGGAACGGTTCCCCTTGAAGTCACGTTCAGCCTGGCGATTGTAGGCGGAAGCGATTCCATTGCGGGTGCTTCCTGGGACTTTGACGGCGATGGACTCGCTGACACCAGCGGCGCACAGGTGTCGCACATCTTTGTCGAGCCGGGCGATGACGAGATCACGGCCCAGATTTCGACACTGGCCCACGGGACGCTCTCGAGATCGGTCTTCGTATCTGCTCTTGCACCCCTGTTCGATGCCGAGGTAGTTGCCAGCCACACCTGGGGAGCCATCCCCTTCGAGGTCGAATTCAGCATAGCTATGACGGCCGGCAGCGACTCGCTGCTTGGGGCATCCTGGGACTTCGATGGGGATGGGCTCGCCGACACCTCCGGCATGAGCGTCTCGCACGTCTTCACGGAGCCTATCGATCACATTGTCAGGGCTGAGATCTCCACGCTGGCTCACGGAACCCTCTCGAGATCGATTGTGATCTCCGGGCACACGGCGCTGATGAGCCTCACCTTTGACGACGGCCAGTACTCGGTTTACCACGGGGCGCTACCGCTGCTCGAGAGCAAAGGCGTCACGGCCACAGTCTACGTCGTCCCGACTTGGATCGATGGCGGCTGGTACATGACCTGGGCCAACCTGGACTCACTCCAAAGCCGCGGGTGGGACATTGGAAGCCATTCCCTTACCCATAAGAGTCTTACTCAGGTCGATAGTGTCACTCTTCATTATGAACTCTCTCAGTCGAGAGCGGTCCTCCAGGCTCACGGATTTGCGGCAAAGCACTTCTCGGTGCCGTTCGGGGCCTGCAGCTGGGCCGTGATCGATGCCGCAAGGCTCTATTACGAATCCTGTCGGGGCTGGAAGGGCCTTAATCCCCGGCTTGAGAACACGGACCCGTACTTGCTCAAGTGGGACGTGACTGCAGAGGCCTGGCCATTCTCGCACTACCAGCAGCTGATGGATAGCGTCATGGCCTACGGTGGATGGTACATCCTTAATAACCATCTGGTTTACGACGACTGCTCCGGGTCGCCCAACTGTGTCGACACCGCCATGCTTGCCCAGATTATTGACTACGCGCTCGCCCACCGGATCAAGATTCTCAATATCGAGAAGGCGCTGGCTTCCAGGGGCTCTTCGGGCATGCAGAAAAAGGACTCCTCACCGAAGGAGCCGCCTGCCTGTGAGCACTTGAGACTGATGGCGGACCGGGTCCTCCGACCCGGTGGCGAGGCGGTCTTGAGATTCACGGTCCCCAGCGGCCTCTCCGCAGACGTCTCGATCTACGACGTCCGCGGGCGGCTGGTGCGCAACCTGGCTCGCATCGATCATGCCGAGGGCGAGCAGACCGCGGTCTGGAATGGCGATAATCGTGACGGCGTGCCTGTGGCCAGCGGGTTCTACTTTGGTGTACTAAAGGCGGGAGAAGCAGGTCACGTGTCCGGGAGAATCCTGGTCATCCGATGAGATAGGCTCCGCTCCCTCTAGCCCCGACGCGACCGAGGTCACGGAACTCCATTTCGGCGTCAGGTTTGGCCGAGCTGCCTTACGGTGCGTTCCTCGCGCCTCCAGTTCTCCCTGACTTCCACTTTGAGCTCCAGAAACACATCCTTCCCCACGAAGGCTTCGATCTCGGTCCTGGCAGCGCGGCCCAGCCGCTTGATAGCAGCTCCACCCTTACCTATCAGGATAGCTTTCTGGCTGGGTTTCTCGCATACCACAACCGCTTTAACATAGTCCTTGGAGGCTTCGCGTTCCTTATACTCCTCGACAACCACCGCAACCGAATAGGGAATCTCCTCCCCAAAGCGCTCGAACACTTTCTGCCTTATGATCTCACCGACGAAAAACCTCTGAGGCCGATCCGTTACTTCTCCGGCGGGATAAAAGGGCTGCTGATGGGGCAGTCCGGCGATGATCATCTTCTTCAAAATGTCAAGTCCGTCGTCTTTGAGGGCCGATATCGGAACGATCTCGCAAAAGGGAAAGAGGCCCTTGTAGAACTCGATCAGCGGTAGGAGATCGGCCTTCCTGACGATATCGATCTTGTTGATGGCGAGGATAACTCGTTTCTTGAGGCGGCCGAGATGCTCGAGAATCCCAGTCTCACCATTGAGGTCGTCTTTCCGCGGTTCGGCGAGCAGCAGCACCAAGTCAGCTTCATCAACCGCGGACCACGCGGTATTGACCATCATCTTCTGAAGAGCATACCCGGGAACCATGAGCCCGGGACTATCCAGAAAGATCACCTGATAGGCATCGCCGCTCAAGATCCCCAGCAATTTGTGCCGCGTGGTCTGAGGTTTGCGCGAAATTATGGACAGTGGCCAGTTGAGGAGCTTGTTGACAAGGGTCGACTTGCCGACATTGGGCCGGCCCGCTACGGCAACGTATCCGCAGACGAAATCCTGCATGGTACTATATCCGCCGCGAGTGGGGTCTGCCCCCGAAGTAGTACCTGATGCCAAATGCGCCGTTTACGCCGAAATCGGTGGCCGGTGCCAGGTCCAGCAAGGGTGCAATCTCAAAAAAGAAGTCCAGATGCGATTGGGCAAATAGATAGGTTACCCCCAGCGGGAGACGTACGCCTACCCGGTTGTTGGTGTCTCCATGCTTGTCTTCCTCCAGCTTGATCCTCCCACCCAAGCCCGCATAGAAAAGCAATCCACCCATGCTTATCTCGGGCGGACCGGGCCTGTGAAACAGGTAGTCGGCATGGACATGGAGTGCCCCCTCATCCACAAAGGACCAAGCCACACCGAGATCCATCGCGTGGCCCCGACCTACCCACTGCTTAAAGCTGAGCCCCGTAGGCTCCCCCACCATTATCCCGGCACCCAGTGAGCCCGCCACCGCTTCCGAGAGCCAGACACACAGCACGGCCACCACCACAACCAAGAGAACCCGGCACCTCATACCCACCTCCTTTGCCTTTAGCCCGGAGACTGCCGGGCTTGCGCTCAATCCAAATCCTTACCCTGATATGATCATCATCACCAGGTCTGAAGGGCTTGTCAAGAGAACACTGTCGTCGCGCGGGGCCCCTGACCGCGAAATGGGGTTGCAGGGCGCCCCGAAATTAGGTAGACTCCGGTGTTACCACTGAAAGAAAGGAGACCCAGATGAGGACAGGGATCATGTTGGCAGTTCTTGCTTCGCTCCTCGTTACCGCTGCCCCCGCCACCGCTGCAGACTTCCAGGCGATCCCCGAGGCCCAGAGGTCACTCTACAGGTTCGACCTCAAGAGGAATTTCTATGCCGATGACGCAGCTTTTGAGGCGGATCTCAACGCCGTCCTGGCGGATATCGACAAACTCGAGCTTCTGAAGGGCCGTTTGGCTGAGTCGGCCGAGGATCTTTACCAGGCCGAGGATCTCAACGAGAAAACCATCCCGATCTTGTGGAAGCTGTGGGTCTACGCCGACCTCAGATACTCGACCAACACCGATGACTTCAGCCTGCTTGACAGGATACAGAAGATCTCCGGTGACATCGACAGCCGCACCCAGTTCATCAAGACTGAAATCCAGGCAATCGACGATGCCGCACTTGCAAAGTTCTTCAGAGCGAAACCCGAGCTTAGGAGCTACGCCTTCGCCATAGAGGAAACCCGAAGATACCGGCCGTACACTCTGTCACTGAAGGAGGAGGAGCTCTTGGCGACCCTCTCTCCTTACCTTTCGACCTGGTCCGAGAGACTCTACCAGATCTCACTTGACCGGACCAAGTTCCTGAAAATCGTGGTCGACGGCGAGTCCCTTGATACCAATCTGGATTACTCAGCTCTCATTAACCTCAATGATAGAGGCATCAGGAAACAGACCTGGGAAGACTATTTCCACAGCACCGCCACTCAGCGGGACCTCTATGCCTTCGCGCTGATAAAGGGAATCGACACGCGCAACAAGCTGGCCACGCTCAGAGGCTACAAGAACTACCCCGACTCAAGGTTCTTTGATATCTATCTGCCGTACGAGGATGTCTCCAATTTCTTTGACGAGATTGCTCGCCATGCGGGCCTAAGGAAGGACTACGAGAAGATCAGACAGGCGAGGATCAAGGCCCAAACCGGTTACGATACGGTCTATGTTTGGGACAGACAGGTCCAGGCCCTGGACTTCGTCAAACCCCGCTTCGACATAGCGCAGGCCAGCGATATCATAAAGGCTGCTACAGCCCGCTTCGGCCAGGAATACCAGACCGGGCTCACGTACCTGCTGGATCCCCGAAACGGCCGTCTTGACATAGTGGGCAGCCCTAAGCGAAGTGCCGGGATGTTCGCCGCGGGGTACCCCGGAGCTCCCTATCAGTTCTTTGCCCAGAGCTACAACGGCTATCTCAGCGAGATCACGGGTCTCGCTCACGAGAGCGGCCATGCCATACATCACGTGATACAGACCAACGCGGGCGCCCGACCGATCTATATCGACGGCCCCCGCTATATCACCGAGGCGATAGCCGGCACCAACGAAATGCTGGTGGGCTATACCCTCTACTCCAAGGAGCGGGACCTCGAGAAGAAGGCCTATTACCTGGAGCAGTTTCTCGAGAACTCACTGGGGCTCTTGACCAACAATATGTACGCCAATCTCGAGCTCAAGATCTACGAGGCAGTGGAGAAGGATGCTCTCAAGACCGCCGACGACCTTGATACGCTGGCATACAAGATGGTAATCCCCTACAGCATCTACTATGAGAGCTATCCCGAATACAAGGGTGTGTGGGAGATCATCCATCACTACTACGACGTCCCGATGTACAATGTCAACTATGTTTACGCCCAGGCAATCTCCGTGGTATTGCTGGACAAGCTCCTGAATGAGCGTGGCTTCAACGATAAGTACGTGAGCCTCTTGCGTGCGGATTTCTCAAAGCCGGCCCCCCAGATCTTGAAGGAAACCGCAGGGGTGGACATTCACGACCCGGTAATCCTCGAATCGGGCTTCGAGTTCCTGAGGCAGAAGACCGAGGAGCTGAGGGCGATCTATCAGAAGCTGGAGAGACGCCGGAAGTAGTCGCCGAAGCATCGGACCGGCCGAGGCTGTGATCTTACCGGGCCGGCGCCCAGGGAAATCCTGGCGCCGCAGTAGAAGGTCATCTCCCGGGATAGAGTGTGGTGCCGGGAGGGGGACTTGAACCCCCACGGGCGAACCCATACGCCCCTCAAACGTACGTGTCTACCAATTCCACCATCCCGGCATATATGCTGGGACCGGATGCGAAGGCGCTCTACTGCCCCGACGGCAGACTCGGAGCCGGCGTCTCACCGGCCGGTGCCTCGGCCGCCGGCCGCGTCGCCCGGTCGCCTAGCACACTCTTCGCCTTGCCGGACTTAGGGAGCAGACTCAAACTGATCGCCGTAACCATGAAGAGCACCGCAAGCACACCGGTGGCCCTGGCGAGCACTCCCCCAAAGCCTTTGCCGCCGAAGACCGACTCCCCACCACCGCCCCCAAACACGCTTGCCAAACCCGTGCCCTTACCGGTCTGGAGCAGCACTACGATGGTCAGCCCCACGCAGATAAAGAGGTGCAATACCGTCACGATAGCTATCAACATTACTCGCCGTCTCCTGTCCTGTATGACACGATCTTCATGAAGCTAAGCGCCTCAAGACTTGCGCCTCCAACCAGCGCCCCATCTATATCGGGCTCTGCCATCAGCGCGCCGATGTTGTCGGCTTTTACACTTCCACCATACTGGATTCTTATTCTTAAAGCAACTTCTAATCCATAGAGATCGATGAGGATATTACGGATGAAGGCGTGCACCTGCTGGGCCTCACCCGGAGTCGCGGTCTTGCCCGTGCCGATCGCCCAGACGGGTTCATAGGCGACGACCGCCCTCAGGATCTCATCCTCAGTGATGCCCCGGAGGGATCCCAGTATCTGGCCTCTGACAACGTCATTGGTGGCGCCTGCCTCCCGTTCGGAAAGCCTCTCCCCCACGCACACGATTGGGGAGATGTCGGTCCTGAGCAGGGCCTTGGCCTTCTTGGCTACCGCCTGATCGGTCTCCCCAAAGTGGGTCCTTCGCTCGGAATGGCCCACGATGGTATACGTGCAGCCCAAGTCCTTGAGCATTCTGGGCGAAACCTCTCCCGTGAATGCACCCTCGTCCTCCCAGAAACAGTCCTGGGCACCGAGATTAACTCTGCTGGCCTTGATTACCTCAGCCACAACCCAGAGTGCGCCAAAGGGGGGACAGATCACTATATCGATGCCTTCCGCCAGGACACGGCTGGCATTCTTGATGTCCAGGGCAAGCTTCCTGGCCTCGCCTGTGGTCTTGTACATCTTCCAGTTACCCGCGATCACCGGTTTTCTCACCTTGGGATTCAACACCCTGCCTCCTTCTTGGAGAGAGCGAGTATGCCGGGAAGCTCCTCGCCCTCAATGAACTCAAGGGAGGCCCCACCACCGGTCGACATGTGGGAGATCTGGGCGGCGACGCCGGCCTTGGCCACCGCGCTTGCGGTATCACCACCGCCCACGACCGAGGTCGCGCCTCGTTCGGAAGCCTTGGCCACGGCCCGTGCAATTTCAAACGTGCCGGTCGCGAAATCCTCGATCTCAGACACACCCAACGGGCCGTTCCAGAATATCGTGCGGGAACTCTCTATCTTCTCGGAGAACCTTGCGATCGTCTCTGCCCCGATGTCTACTATCGCATATCCCTGGGGAACTCTCCGCCCCTTCTCGACTGCGGCCCCGGCCTCCACCTTGCTCGCTGCAACAAAATCCGTGGGAACCAGCAAGGCGACTTGTTTTGACACGGCAAGACTGAGGAGCTCCCGAGCCACACCGAGCGAGCCCTCTTCAAAGAGGGAGCTGCCGACATCAAGCCCCTGCGCTTTGAGGAAGGTGTTGGCCATCCCGCCGGCAACCAGCAGAGAATCAACCTTGTCCAGGAGATTCTTGATGACGCCGATTTTGTCGGAGATCTTCGCACCGCCCAAGATAGCCACAAACGGCCGATCCGGATTCGTGAGGATTCTCCCGAGAAACTCGATCTCCTTCTCCATGAGAAAACCGGCCACCGCCGGTCTCAGGAACCTCGCCACGCCTTCGGTGGACGCGTGGGCCCGGTGAGCGGTGCCGAAAGCATCATTGACATAGAGGTCCGCGAGCGACGCCAGGGCCCGGCAGAAGCCGGGGTCATTCGCCTCCTCCTCAGGATGAAACCTCAGATTCTCCAGGAGCAGCACGGCCCCGGGACTAAGCATCCGGGTCATTTCCAGTACCCGGGCACCAACACAATCGGGCGCGAGCTCAACCCTGGTCCCAAGCAGGCGCTCAAGCGCCGGCTTCACCAACTTCATTGAGAACTCGGGGATCGGCTTGCCCTTGGGTCTCCCGAGATGAGATGCAAGTATCGGTCTTCCGCCCTTGCCCAGGATATACCGGATCGTCGGCAACGAAGACCTGATCCGGAAATCGTCGGCGACCTTGCCGTCCCCCGCGAGAGGCACGTTGAAGTCGACCCTGACCAATACGCGCTTGCCGGCCGGATCGATATCCGCCAGCGTCACGATGTTTTCGAAGTACCGGTACAATGGCATACCCTGATCTCGTACACGGCTTACCTTCTCGCGATCAGCCTCATCATATCGATCATGCGGTTGGCATAGCCCCACTCGTTGTCGTACCAGGCGAACACCTTGACCATAGTGCCGCCTACCACGTCCGTGAGCGGCGCGTCGAATATTGCCGAATGCGGATTCCCGATGATGTCGGATGAGACAATTTCGGCTTCGGAGTATTCCAGATAGCCCGCCAAGGGTTTTGTCTCGCTGGCCTTCTTGAACGCCGCCTTGACCTGGTCCTTGGTAGTGGGCTTGGAGACCTCGGCAGCGACATCGCAGATGGATCCATCGGGGACCGGAACCCTCAGGCATGTGGCTACGAGCTTTCCCTCGAGCTCCGGAATCACCAGCCCGATCGCCTTTGCCGCGCCGGTCGAGGTCGGGATGATCGAGGTGAATGCCGAGCGCGCCCGCCTCAGGTCCTTGTGGGGTAGATCGAGAATCTTCTGGTCGTTGGTGAACGCATGTACGGTGGTCATCTCACCGTGGACGATTCCGAAGTTCTCGTGGAGCACCTTTACCACAGCCGCAAAGCAATTGGTCGTACATGAAGCGGTGGATATTAAGTTGTGCCTGGTGCTGTCAAAGATATGGTCGTTTATGCCCATGACAATGGTCAGATCCTGCGGGCGCGGCCCCTTGAACGGCGCCGACAGGAGCACCTTGCGGGCGCCGGCCTTGAGATGGAGTTCGACGTCCGCCGGGGTGGTGAACTTGCCGGTCGATTCGATCACTACGTCTATCTTGAGGTCGGCCCAGGGAAGCTTGGACGGATCCATTTCACTCAAGATCTTGATTTCTTTCCCGTCGATGCGGATGGCACCGTCCGCGGGCTCGACCCTGTTTGCCCAGGTGCGGTGCACGCTGTCGTACTTAAGGAGATGCGCCAGTGTCTTGGCATCGGTAGCATCGTTGATCGCAACAAACTCAAACTCAGGATTGTCGAACCCCGACCTCAAGACCAGCCGGCCGATGCGTCCGAACCCGTTGATCCCCACTCTTATCGCCATTTTGAATCCTCCGCAGCCACTCCTCAGGCCTTGCCGGCGCTTCCGAATAGCTCGATCTTGCGCTTCACCACGTCTTTGATTGCCTTGCGGCCTTCCCCGACTATCTTGCGGGGG
Organism: Candidatus Eiseniibacteriota bacterium; assembly: GCA_043808325.1. Classification (GTDB taxonomy): domain Bacteria; phylum Arandabacterota; class Arandabacteria; order Arandabacterales; family Arandabacteraceae; genus JAZDEY01. Next base: position 148,616 of record JAZDEY010000044.1, on the reverse strand, counting down.
TCAAATACCTCCGGCTTCTCAGCCAGGAGCTCGCGCACAGCCCCCGTGAATGCAAGCCGTAAGTCTGTATCGATGTTTATCTTGGCTATGCCCATAGCGATCGCGGCCTTGAGAGCATCCTCAGGAACACCTTTTGCGCCCGGAAGCCTGGCACCGTACTTGGCCGCCCTCGCGAGCACATCTGCGGGAACCGAAGAAGCCCCGTGGAGCACAAGAGGTATCGAGACCTTCTGACTTATCTTGGAAAGCCTCTCAAGATCGAGATTGGGATCACCCTTGAACTTGTATGCACCATGAGAGGTCCCGATCGCAACGGCAAGCGAGTCGCAACCTGTCCGTTCCGTAAACTCGCGGGCCTGGTCGGGATCGGTCAGAAAGGCGTCGCGCTCGTCCACCTTCACCTTGTCTTCAATCCCGCCCAGCCTACCCAGCTCGGCCTCAACCGGGACGCCCGCCATATGCGCGATCTCCACCACCTGCGAGGTTGAGGCGACATTGGCCGCGTATTCAAGCTTCGAGGCATCAATCATCACCGAAGTCCAACCGTGCCTGATGCACTTCACGACTATCGAAAGATCCGCCCCGTGGTCAAGATGAAGCGCTGCCTTCACTCGGAAGTAGTCCGCAAGATGCTTGACCATGTTGAAGAGATTGTCATAACCGGCATACTCGATCGCCGAATCGGACGTTGCCACGAGGACGGGCGCGCTCAACTCTCCTGCGGCTTCGAATATGGCCTGAGAAATCTCCAGATTGCTCGTGTTGAACGCCCCGACAGCGTATCCCTTTTCCCTGGCTGCAACCAAGATGTCCTTTGCAGAAACAAGTGCCATTGCGTTTCTCCTCGATTAGCCAAAGAAAAGCGATGCTATGTCATAGGTCTCGTTATCGACCTTCTTGAGCTGCAGCGCCTCGTCCATCGGCACCGATACCACCTTGTTTCCCTTCAGGGCAACGATCTTCCCGAATTCGCCCTTTTCCACGAGCTCGCACGCCTTGACGCCGAATCTGGTTGCCAAGATGCGATCAAACGCAGTCGGGGTTCCGCCACGCTGGACGTATCCCAGCACCGAGACCCTGGTCTCAAACCCTGTTCTCCTCTCGATCTCCCGGCCGAGCACGTTCCCGATGCCACCCAGTCTGACGTGGCCGAATTCATCGACCTCCGCCTCCTGCACGATCAAGCTACCGTCGGTGTCTCCTTCGCTGAGGAACTTCGCCCCCTCCGCAACCACAACAATCGAGAATCTCTTCCCTCGTTCCTGCCGTTGCCTGATCATGTCGCACACTTTTTCCATCTCGAAGGGTCTCTCGGGTATCAGAATCATGTCTGCACCGCCCGCGATTCCCGCGTAGACTGCGATCCATCCGGTGTGCCTGCCCATCACCTCGACTACCATAACCCTGTGGTGGGATTCCGCTGTGGTGTGAAGCCTGTCGATTGCATCGGTGGCTATGTTGATTGCGGTGTCAAAACCGAACGTATAGTCTGTGCCGGCAAGATCGTTATCGATCGTCTTGGGGACTCCGACGGTGGGCATGCCCAGATTGAAGAGCTTGTACGCGACACCTATGGTGTCCTCGCCCCCGATTGCCACGGTGGCGTCAATCCCAAGATCCTTCGCGCCCCTGATTATGGTATCCGGACCACCCTCCTGCTTGAAGGGGTTGGTCCGGCTGGTTCCAAGGATCGTGCCGCCCTTGGGCAATATGCCGGATACGCGTTCCAAGTCTAACGGTTCGACATCACTGGTCAGGTATCCTGCCCAACCGTTCCTGATCCCGTAGACCTCCCAGCCGTACTGCACCATCGATTTCCTGACGACGCCTCTTATCACTGCATTTAGACCGGGACAGTCTCCACCCCCTGTGAGTACTCCAATCCTCATTGTGATTCACCCTCCTCAATAATTCTTACGGAACGCTCTCGAAGGCTTGACTCTTTTGAAATCTAATCGAGGACATTCAGGACTGTCAAGGGCTTTCACCGAGGCCGGATGCTTTCACTCTCCAGTCTTCGCATCGCCTGCCCGGCGGCCTGCTGCTCTGCCTCTTTCTTGCTGCGGCCGGTTCCGGAACCGTAGGCCTTCCCCCGAATCAGGACCTCCAGGTGAAAGATCTTCCGGTGCTCGGGACCCATTCGCTTCACGACTTTGTACTGAGGCTGGACCTTGAACTCCGCCTGACAGATCTCTTGGAGTCGGCTCTTGTAATCGGTTTGAGAGTGCTCAGCCGACGTATCGTTGGCGGCGGCTATGATGTTGTCCTCAACGAACCGGAATGCCGCTTCAAAGCCCCGGTCCAGGTAGACCGCCCCGATCACCGCCTCAAGGGCATCCGCACTGAGGGTGAGCAGGGCACGCTCATCCTCCTTTATCTCGTCCCTGGCATACTTGAGAACATCGAGAATTCCAAGATCAAGTCCGATCTTGCCGAGCACACTCTTATTGACTATTCTCGACCTGGCTTTGGTCAGAGCGCCTTCATCCGCATCGTCCATCGAACGGAAGAGACAGTCAGTTGCGACCAGCCCAAGCACCGAATCTCCCAGGAACTCCAGACGTTCATTGGAGATGTCGGCTTCGGCGGGGTTGAGGAAGGACCTGTGGGTCAATGCGATTCCAAGCAGTCTGTCGTCTTTGAATTTCGTGCCGAATTTTCTTAGGAATACAAGGCGAAGGTCCTCACCATCTTCCTCCGTCCTTCGCCACCCGCACCCCGAAAGAAGACTGTCAAGCCATCTCATCTCACGTTTCCCGGCTGCCCTTCGTCGTAGGCTCTGACAATCAAAGAGACGTTGTGGCCTCCAAAACCGAAGGAATTGCTCAGAGCCGTGCGGACGGCCACCCTCCTTGACTTGTTCGGCACGTAGTCCAGGTCGCAATCTGGATCTGGGTTCTGGAGATTAATGGTCGGATGGATCTCCCCGGACCCGATCGATAAAATGCAGGCCAATAGTTCCACGGCTCCGGCAGCGCCGAGCAGATGTCCGACCATCGATTTGGCTGAACTCACGGGAATCCGATACGCGTGATCCTTGAACACCGACTTTATCGCGATAGTCTCGATCTTGTCATTGTAAGGCGTCGAAGTACCGTGAGCGCTTATGTAGTCTATGTCGGCGGTACCCAGCCGCGCATCCTTAAGAGCAAGCATCATCGACATCGCCGCCCCTTCGCCTTCCGGGTCAGGTGCCGTCATGTGGTGCGCATCGGCCGACATGCCGTAGCCGACCATTTCCGCATGGACCCGCGCGCCCCTTGCGGTCGCGTGCTCGAGGGTCTCCATCACAACGATCCCCGCTCCTTCGCCCAGTACGAAACCGTCGCGATCGCGGTCGAAGGGCCGGCTTGCTCCTGCGGGCTGATCGTTTCTCCGGGACAGCGCCTTCATCGAGGCAAAACCGGCCACCGTCATCGGAGTCACAGCTGCCTCCGCACCACCCGCGACCATCACATCGGCGTCTCCGCGTTCGAGGATGCGGAAAGCCTCACCAAGAGCATGGGCACCTGAAGCACACGCCGAGACTGTGGCGAAGTTTGGTCCCTTGAGGTGGTGCCGCATCGAGACAATTCCCGGAGCCATGTCGACAATCATCATAGGCACGAAGAAGGGGCTGACCCTTGACGGGCCTCTGAAAACAAGGTTGGTGTGCTGGGTCTCGAAGCTTTCTATTCCGCCGATTCCCGAACCTATGAGCACGCCGATTCTTCTCGGGTCTTCCCTTGTGAGATCCAGCGCCGAGTCACTCACCGCCATGTCGGAAGCGGCCACGGCGAGATGGACAAAACGGTCCGTCTTCCTGACTTCGACCTTGTCCATGTGGTTCTCGGCATTGAAGTCTCGCACCTCACCGCCGATCTGAACCGCAAACCCGGTGGTGTCAAAGCGCGATATTCTGGCAATGCCGCTCTTCCCTGCCAGACAGTTCTTCCAGAACTGATCGACCGTGAGTCCAATCGATGTGACTGCACCCATCCCGGTGACGACTACTCTTTTCCTTTCCATGCTTGGTGACTCCGGACCTCCAGCCTGCCCGGGCGATTACCTGCCCTTCTCGGCCACCCTCTCTTCCATCCAGGCGACTGCATGCAGTGAACTTATGAAGGTCACACGCGTCAGATCTTAATTCGGCTATTGTCCGATTTCTCAGCCCTGCCCGCTCTCGGTTCCCTTCTTCTGCTTCTCTTCGATGAACCTGACCGCATCGCCAACGGTCTTGATCTTCTGAGATTCAGCGTCGTCGATTGTAATGTGAAACGTGTCCTCCAGAGTCATTATCAGCTGAACAATGCTGAGTGAGTCAGCTCCCAGATCGTTTGCAAAAGACGCTTCGGGCGTAATCTGGGTCTCGCTGCTGCCAAGTTCCTTCATGATTATATCTTTGACCTTTGCCTCAACATCCGACATCGAATCCGACCTCCTCTCAATCGTTACATCACCATTCCACCGTCAACATGTACGACCTGACCGGTAATGTAGTTTGCATCATCCGACACAAGAAAAGCAACAAGATTGGCGACGTCCTCGACGCTCCCCAGCCTGCCCAGGGGAATCAGCGAAGTCAGGGCTTCTCTTGCCTTCTCCGGCAGCACCCTTGTCATTTCAGTATCGATGAAGCCCGGGGCGATCGCATTGACCGTCACTCCCCGGGACGAGAGTTCCTTCGCCAGGGACTTGGTGAGGCCTATCAACCCCGCCTTCGAAGCGGAATAGTTGGCCTGCCCCGCGTTGCCCATCACACCCACGACCGACGCCATGTTGACGATCCGCCCAAAGCGCTGTTTGAGGAAGTGCCTGGACGCGACGCGGCAGCAATTGAAGGCACCGGTCAAATTGACGCCAAGGACCGTGTTCCATTCCTCATCCGACATCCGCATTATCAGATTGTCCCGCGTTATGCCGGCGTTGTTAACTAGAATGTGGGCTCCACCCAACCCGGAGATTGCCACTGCGAACATCTTCTCACAGGCGGACGCGTCTCGGACATCGCAGACAACGGCCACCGATGTGGGCCCCAGCGCAGCAACGTCCCGGGCCGTTGCCGTAGCGTCTTCCTCACGGACGTCGACCACGCCGACCGAGGCCCCCAACGTAGCGAGCCTAAGGCATATCGCGCGACCGATTCCGCGCCCACCGCCTGTCACTATCGCGCACTTTCCCTTAAGATCGATCAAGGCCGCACCTCTTGAAGAAAGGTCTCAATGCTCTTGAGATCGGACGTAGGAACACATCGGCCTGCAGGAGCGCTCCGCTTGATAAGCCCGCACAGCACGCTTCCAGGGCCGACCTCGACAAAACAATCCACACCCTGATCCACCATGTACTTGACGGACTGCCGCCACATCACGGGGCTGGTTAGCTGACGTTCCAGCAAAGAGGCGATCTCGCCGGGTTCAGTCACATCCTTTGCGGTCACATTCGAGACTACCGGCACGCGCGGGCGCGAAAACGTTACTTCGCGCAGCGCCCCGGCCAGGCTGTCCCGGGCCGTGGTCATCAGCGAGGAGTGAAAAGCCCCGCTTACGTTGAGGCGCACCGCCCGTTTTGCTCCAAACGACGAGGCCACCTTTACTGCCTGCTCTATGGCTGAAACCTCTCCTGACAGTACAATCTGGACCGGAGAGTTGTAGTTGGCAGGTTCAACCATACCTGAGCGGCGAGCCTCCGCAAGGAGCGGCTCCAGGTTCACTTCGGGCATGCCCATGATCGCCGCCATTCCGCCGGGCCGTTCCAGCCCGCTCGCATACATGGCCTCGGCTCTAATCCTGACCAACCTCAAGGCGTCTTCGAAGGTAAGCGCTCCGTTTGCCACCAGGGCCGAGTATTCGCCCACGCTGTGGCCGGCGACAAAGGCCGGCCGGGCGGCCCCGTTTTCAAGAATCCTTAGGACCGCTACGCTATGAACCAGGATTGCCGGCTGGGTGTAGCGGGTCTGGCGAAGCTCCTCCTCGGGCCCCTCAAAACAGATCGACGCGAGGTCAAAGCCAAGAACGCTGTTGGCTCTTTCGAAAGTCTCTCCGGCAACGGGATATACCTCCACGAGATCTCTGCCCATCCCGACGAATTGCGATCCCTGCCCCGGAAATACCCATGCCCACTTGGCCATGTCCGATCACCATCTCATCAAAGCACATGCCCAGGTCAGGCCTCCGCCGAAAGAGACCATTTCAATCAGCATCCCTTCCTTTAGAATCCCTCTGCGCTTGGCTTCATCCAGAGCAATCGGAATGGAGGCGGCGGAGGTATTGCCGTACTCCTCGATGTTGATGTAGACCTTCTCACGCGGAACGTTGATCCTGTTGGCCGTGGACTCAATGATCCGCAGATTCGCCTGGTGGGGAACCAGGAGATCAAGATCGTCCCCGGTATAACCGGCCTCGGCCAGCGTGGTCGCAGCCACGTTGGCCATCGCCTTGACGGCAGCCTTGAAGAGTTGGTTGCCCTCCATTTTCACGTAGTGGAGTCTCCTCCTCAGGGTCTCCTCGCTCGGCGGCATCCGTGAACCTCCCGCCGGAAGCTCAAGGAGATCGCCCATCGAGCCGTCACTCTTAAGGGTGCTCGCGATCAGGCCCCTGCCCTCACCGACCTTGCCCACGACTGCGGCCCCCGCGCCATCGCCGAAAAGAACACAGGTTCCTCTGTCCGTCCAGTCGGTTATCTTGGTGAGGGTTTCGGCTCCCACGACCAACACATGCCGGTAGGCGCCGGATCTGACGAAGTTCTCCGCAATCGAGAGCCCATAAAGGAATCCGCTGCACGCGGCGCTGACGTCGAAGGCGACGGCATTGACCGCTCCGGTCTTCTTCTGAACCACGCATGCTGTCGACGGGAAGAACATGTCCGGAGTTGCCGTGGCAACGATGATCATGTCTGCATCAAGGGGCCCGAGGCCCGCATCCGCAAGCGCTCTCAAGGCGGCTTCCTTGGCAAGATCAGAGGTCGCGGTCTTCTCGTCTACCCTATGTCTCTTGGAGATTCCCGTGCGTTCCCGGATCCACTCGTCGGTGGTGTCGACCATCTTCTCGAGGTCATCGTTGGTGAGCGTCCCCTCCGGGACGTACGATCCTATGCCGATTATACCGATGCCACTAGGCTGTTTCTTCGACGTTGCTGCCACCAATATTCAACCTCTCCTTGATCGCAGACGTGATATCGTAATTGATGTATCGCCGGGTAGCGAGCACAGCGTTCTTGATCGCCCTGGGCGATGAGCTGCCGTGACAGATGGTGCAGATTCCATCCACACCCAAGAGGGGAGCACCCCCGTACTCGGCATAATCGAATGCCTCGCGCAGACGCCTGAATGCCGGCCTGAGAAGCAGGGCGCCCAGCTTCGCTCGCGCATTGGCGGTAAGCGATTGTTTCATCACTCCATAGACCATGTCAACCACGCTCTCGGTAAACTTGAGCAGAATGTTGCCGACGAAGCCGTCGCAGACCGTGACATCGACTGCACCCGCGAAGATGTCTCTTCCCTCGACATTACCGACGAAATTGAGTCCGCTTGTCTTGAGCATTCTGTGGGCCTCCTGCATCACCTCGGTGCCCTTGCTGCTCTCTTCGCCGATATTCAGAAGGCCCACGCGCGGCTCCCTTCTACCCAGAACGGAGATGGCAAAGCAGCTGCCCATTATGGCGAATTGCACCAGCTGCGAAGGCTTGGGATCGATGCTGGCCCCAACGTCCAGAAGAATGCACCCACCACCCCTGGTCGGAACGTAGGTTGCGATTGCCGGCCTATCCACTCCCTTGATCCTTCCCAGGATCACGAGCGCATTTGCGACGACCGCGCCGGTGTTGCCCGCGCTCACGAAACCCTGGGCCTTGCCCTCACTCTGGAGCCTCAGGCCCACAGCTATTGAAGACTCTTTCTTGCGCCGCAGCGTGGCAGATGGTTGCTCATCCATTGCCACCACGTCTTTGGCATCTACGATCTCCAGACCGCAGGAAGATGCTCCCAAGCGCGCAAGCTCGGAGACAATAGCGTCTTGTTTTCCGACAAGCACTATTGAAGTGTCGGCTCCGATCTCCTCCCGAGCTGCCAGGGCGCCTTCAAGGATCACCCCCGGCGCCCGGTCACCCCCCATAGCATCCAGTGCTATTTTCAAGAACCCCACCTCATACGGCATACGGCTCAGGCCGAGGTTACTCCGTCTCCATCACCTTGCGGCCTTTGTAGTAACCACAGTGCGGACATACTCTGTGAGGGGCTACGACCTCGTCGCACTTAGCGCATCTGGTAAGCCCCGGTACCGCGAGCTTCCAGTGGGTGCGCCGCTGTCGCTTCTTGGTCTTTGAGACCCTTCGTTTTGGCAATGCCATAGCGTTAACTCCTTTATTCGCAGGCTAGTGTTGATCTTTCTTCAAGCTATTTAGAGCATTCCATCTTGAATCGGCGCTGACCTGCTTGCACGAGCATTTCTCAGGATTGAGATTGGCGCCGCACTCCGGACACAGACCCTTGCAGGTGTCCCGGCAGAGCGGCTTTATCGGCATCCTAACCAGCAGCTCGCTCCGTATCTCATCCGTGAGATCGGCGTACTTGGAACCGTTGGGCACCTGCATCAGATTCTCCTGGCCCTCACAAGCACCTTCCTCGCCGGCGTCATCTTTCAGGACCACCACAAGTTCGACCGGGCTCTGGAGCACGCACGTATACTCCTCGAGGCATCGCGCACACTCAAACACCACCTTCACGCTTGCCCGTCCGGTGAGAAAGATCTCATCACCATTTCTGGTGATGTCGAGGCTCGCGGTCAAAGGTGAGGCCAGACGACCTCCCTCCAGAGTGATGTCAAGTTCGGAAGAGTCTTCCTCGAGATCCTCGTGAGAGCACCCTTCCGGGATTGAGCTGATATCCAGCCTTATCACGATCTACTCCGCTATGTTACTCGACCCCGAATTGTGTGTCAAGCCAATCAGGCCTCTTGCAGGTACGCATCTATGGCCCTCGCGGCTTTCCTCCCTGCGCCCATCGCAAGTATGACGGTCGCCGCTCCCGTGACGATGTCGCCGCCTGCGAACACGCCATCGATGCTTGTGGCCCCGGTGGTCTCGTCTGCAATGATGTTTCCCCACTTGGTCGTCTTGAGACCTTCGGTAGTCGAAGGCACCAGTGGGTTGGGACCCTGGCCTATCGCCATCACCACAACATCGACTTCAATCCGAAACTCGGAGCCTTCTACAGGCACCGGCCGCCGCCGCCCACTTGCGTCCGGTTCCCCCAGATCCATCTTGATACACTCTATCTCTTTCACCCAGCCCTTCTCATTGCCGATTATTCTCACCGGATTGGTGAGCTCCTTTAGGATCATCTCTTCCTCAAGAGCGTTCTCGATCTCCTCGCCTCTTGCGGGCATCTCCGTCTTGGACCGCCGGTAGATGCAGTAGACCTCTTCAGCACCCAGCCGCATCGCCGTGCGCGCCGAATCCATCGCGACGTTGCCGCCCCCGACCACCGCAACACGTTTCCCGACCTTGATCGGGGTGTCGTACTTGGGGAACAGATAAGCCTTCATAAGATTGGATCGCGTCAGAAACTCGTTGGCGGAGTAAACACCATTGAGGTTCTCACCCGGTATGTTCATGAAATAGGGAAGTCCGGCGCCGGTCCCGATGAACACCGCCTTGAAACCCTCCTCGAGAAGTTCCGGGACGGTTCGGGTCTTGCCGACCACGAAGTTGGCAACAATCTCCACTCCCAGCCTTTCGATATATTCCACCTCATGTCTAACGATGTCCTTGGGCAACCTGAATTCAGGGATCCCATAGACCAGAACGCCGCCGGGTTTATGAAGAGCTTCGAAGACGGTCACCCGATGACCGATCTTTGCGAGATCGCCTGCAAGCGTGAGACCCGCAGGCCCCGAGCCCACAACAGCCACGCGCTTGCCGGTCGGCAGCGGCAGATTGGGAATGCTGGTTTTCCCGGCCCTCATCTCGTAGTCGGCCGCAAATCGCTCCAGCCTTCCAATCGCCACCGGCTCCGCCTTGACCCCGAGCACGCACTGCTTCTCACATTGGTCTTCCTGAGGACATACCCTGCCGCATATCGCAGGGAGACTGTTTTGCTCCTTCAGCTTCGCCACCGCTTCGTCGAACCGGCCCTGGCCGATCAAAGCTACAAACTCGGGAATCTCAATCTCTACCGGACAGCCGCCAACGCAAGGCTTCTTCTTGCACTTGAGGCACCGCTGCGCTTCCCTGACGGCCTGTTCCTCGGTGTAGCCCAGCGCGACCTCTTCGAAGTTACGGCGCCTGACATGGGGATCCTGCCGCGGCATAGGCTCTCGTTTGGCCCTTGCCCTGGGCCTGGCCTGTTCGCCGTTCACTTTGAACACCCCTCACATCGTTCGGAATTGAATCTGTCCAGAGAGGATCTTTCTTCGTCGCAGTAAGTCAACTGCCGTGCACAGAGCAGATCGAAGTCCACCTCGGCCGCATCGAACTCAGGGCCGTCGACACAGGCGAATCTGGTCTTGCCTCCCACGCTGACGCGGCAGACCCCACACATCCCGGTACCATCTACCATAATGGGGTTGAGGCTGACCTTGGCTGGAATCGCGAGCTTCGAAGTCATTGCGGCAAAGGCGCGCATCATCGGGACCGGTCCGATGCCGATCGCAAAGTCAAACCTGTAACCTTCCTTTACGAATCTCTCCATCTCCTGGGTAACGAAGGCCTTCTTGCCGTAAGAACCGTCGTCCGTCGTGACTGATATCTCGTCACTCGCCGCAGTCATCTCGGCCTCCAGGATCAGGAGATCTCGGGATCGCGCCCCTATTATCGACACAACGTGATTGCCTTTCTCTCTGAGAGCACGCGCGATCGGATAGACCGGCGCAACACCTATCCCGCCCCCCACACAGGCAACCTTTCCGAACCGCTCAATGTGGGTAGGCTTTCCAAGCGGGCCGACAAGATCGAGAATTCCTTCCCCGGCCTCAAGCGTACCGAGCAGTTTGGTGGTCTTGCCGACCTCCTGAAATATCAGGGTAAGGCTGCCGCTACCACGGTCGAAATCGGCAACCGTAAGTGGAATCCGTTCGCCTTCCTCACAGACTCTCAAGACCACAAACTGCCCAGGTTGGACCTTGGACGCGACGAGCGGCGCATCGACGATGAACTGCTTGGTTCCGGGCGCCAATACCTTCTTCTGCCTGATCCTGAACATAGCCTAAGTCCCCCTGCGGCACCTAATCATTATACTATATACTATCCGATCGGTATTCGGCGCTATCACGCGCTCCTGATCCAGTCCGCCCAAGGCCGGCCTAGCCCTCGGGCTGCCCTACTCAAGATCAGAGAAAAAGAATCCGACCTCCTCCTGGGCGGTGGCAGGCGAGTCGGACGCATGAATCGAGTTCATGGTCAGGTTGACGCCGTAGGTAGCTCGTATCGTTCCACCCGCGGCGGCCGTCGGATTTGTGGCGCCGCACGCGCCTCTCAAGCGCTTGATCGCATCGTCGCCTTCGGCAACCCCGGCTACGATTCGGCCTGAGGTCATGTATGAGACCAAATTGCCGTAGAACTCCTTGCCTCGGTGGACATGATAGAACTCTCCGGCGGTACGCTCGGAGAGTCTGGTCATCTTCAACGCCGCAATCCTGAGACCGCCGTCTTCGATCATCGCGAGAATCTTCCCGATCAGATCTCGCTCCACGGCATCAGGTTTCACGATGAAAAGGGTTCTTTCCACGTTCCGTCCTCCCACTTAAAAAGGGTCCCGGTGATGGAACCCTTGGTCGATGCTCGGTCGAACCTCTTTTCTCTATAACACAACAGTCCATGCCCCGCAACTTCATTTTGCCCGGGACACCCGTGATAGCAAGAGCGGCAGGCCTTAGAGCCTGCCGCCCTCGAACAATCAGAATTCTCAGATTGCTTATCTCTTTTTCGTCGCCTTCTTCGTCTTCTTGACGGCCTTCTTGGCTTTCTTCGGCATGACCTCAATCCCCCCTTCTCTTGGTTTGTCCTCCCGGCTCAACCTCACCGCAACCTCAAGAGGTCTGAGCGATTTCCGAGGAGGACCGATCACACTCCTTGCAGATTCCACAACTATCGCAACTCTTTGTCAAGCTTTTTAACACCTGATTTGCCCTTTTTGCTGATTTTGTTTCGCGGCTTGTTCGCCCGCATCTTCGCAGTAACTCTCCCTGCGATTTTCTTTTTCGTCTTCTTCTCCGTTTTCTTCTCCGTTTTCTTCTCGAGTTTCCGGGCAATCAGATCCGCAATCTCGGCCGGTGTCTCGGCCACCGGAATCCCTGCTGCCCTGAAGGCTTCTATCTTCTCTTTCGCAGTTCCAGCACCGCCGGCGATTATCGCGCCGGCATGGCCCATTCGCTTGCCGGGCGGCGCGGTGATGCCCGCCACAAAAGCGACCACCGGCTTGGTGACGCTCTTCCGCACAAACTTCGCTGCCTCCTCTTCGTCGGTGCCGCCGATCTCCCCGATCAGCACTATCGCTTTGGTATCGCGGTCTGCCTGGAACAACCTGAGAGCGTCGATGAAGTTGGTGCCGATTATGGGATCGCCTCCGATGCCGATACAGGTGGACTGGCCGATGCCGCGCTTAGTCAGATGATAGACCACCTCATAGGTCAGGGTCCCGCTCCTCGACACCACACCAACCGATCCGGGCTTATGAATCCTACCCGGCATTATACCCACCTTTGCCTCACCGGGGGTTATCACACCGGGGCAGTTGGGGCCCACCAGCCGCGCCTTCCTCTGCTTACAGTAATCCACCAGCTTGACCATCTCCTGGGTGGGGATTCCCTCGCTGATGCAGACGATCACCTTGATCCCTGCGTCGCACGCTTCGTAGATCGCGTCCGCTGCGGCAAATGAAGGAACATATATCACCGATGCATTCGCGCGTGTCATCTTCACTGCATCCGCAACCGAGTTAAACACTGGAATCCCATCCACTGTCTGCCCGGCTTTGCCCGGGGTCACGCCGGCAACCACCTTTGTGCCGTATTCTCTCATCTGAAGGGCATGGAACCTTCCGTCTCTTCCGGTTATGCCCTGCACAACAACGCGTGTGTTCTTCCCGACCAAGACGCCCATTTATGTGTCCCTTCTGCTCAGTCTTATCACTTCCCTGACGCCATCATCCATCGCGGCAACAGACACGACCTCGACCTCACGGAGGATTTCCCGTGCTGCGTCCTCATTTGTCCCCGTCAGACGGACGACAACCGGCACCCGGATCTGCATCTCCCTCAGCGCGGCAACGATCCCTCTGGCAACATCGTCGCACCTGGTGATACCGCCGAATATATTGAAGAGTATCGTTTTGACGTTCTTATCGGACAGGACTATTTCGATTGCCGTGGTTACCTTCTCGGGGCTCGAGCTGCCGCCGATATCCAGGAAATTCGCGGGCTCGCCCCCGTAGTGCTTGATCATGTCCATCGTGGCCATTGCGAGACCGGCGCCGTTCACTATGCAGCCGATCGAGCCATCAAGCTTCACGTAACTGAGGCCCCTCTGCCGGGCTTTGGTCTCGTAAGGGTTCTCGGCATCGAGATCCCGCATCTTCTCGAGCTCGGGTCTCTTGTCCAGTGCGTTGTCATCTATATTGAGCTTGGCATCCAGCGCAATCATCTCGCCGGAAGAGGTCCTGACGAAAGGATTGATCTCGGCAAGCGATGCATCAACCGACGTGAACACGGTGTAGAGCTTCTGGAGCACCGAAGCGGTCTTGATCGCAAGATTGCCGTCGGCAATGATACCAAACGCCAGATGGCGGGCCTCATAAGCCAAGAGCCCCCTGGTGGGATCGACAAAGCACTTGTGGATCTCCTCCGGGCTCTGCCTTGCGACCTCCTCGATGTCGACCCCGCCTTCGGCGCTCACCATCACTACCGGCCTCTGCGACTTCCTATCGACGATGATGCCCAGGTAGTATTCATCGGCGACGTCGACACATTCGTAGACCAAGAGCTTCTTTACCGGCAAACCCTTGATCGACATCGCGAGAATCCGGCCCGCGACCTGGAGGGCCTCCTCCGGTGTGGAAGCAAACTTGATCCCGCCGGCTTTGCCGCGTCCGCCCACGTGCACCTGAGCCTTTATCACGACCTTCTTGCCGACCCTGGCAGCGATCGCCATGGCTTCACCGGCGGTGCCTGCAACCTCACCGGCGGGTATCGGAATTCCGAACTTTGCAAAGATCTCCTTCGCCTGATACTCGTGCAGTTTCAAATCCTACCTCCTCTGCCTTAGGGAACTCCTAAGGACGGATCTCAAGTCTGGTTTACCGATTTCACTCAGATGGTAGGTGACCCTTACAACCGGCACATCGATATCTATGATAGCGCTCAGGTCGGCGGGAGTGGCGTTGACGACCGCATCACATCTTGTCGCCCTGATCGTTGTCTCGAGATCGCGTCTCTGGCTTTCGGTATAACCCATCGCGGGAATCAGGTTCACAATCCGCGGATATTTCTTCAGGGTCTCCTTAAGCTCACCCACCGCGAACGGGCGAGGATCCACCAGCTTCGCGGCCTTGTACTTCTTTGCTGCAACTATGCCGGCGCCGAAATTCATGTCGCCGTGCGTCAGGGTAGGCCCATCCTCTATCACCAGCACACGCTTGCCGCGGATCAGGTGCGGGCAGTCCACATCGATCGGTGAAGCTGCTCGGATTACCTTCGCATCCGGATTCAGCGAGTCAATGGTTCTGGTCACTTTGATGACATCGCTGCGACGCGCAGTATCCATCTTATTAATCACTATAACGTCAGCCATTCGGAGGTTGGCTTCTCCGGGATGGCTTGTGGTCTGGTCGTCAGGTCGGTGCGGGTCGACCACCACTATATGAAGATCGGGTCGGTAGAACGGAAGATCATTGTTGCCGCCGTCCCAGACAACCACGTCGGCTTCACGTTCCGCCCGTTTCAAGATCGCCCCGTAGTCTACCCCGGCATAGACGATCCTTCCGCTCTTGATGTGGGGCTCGTACTCTTCTCGCTCCTCAATCGTGCACTTATGAAGGTTGAGGTCTTCTTCTCGTGCGAACCGCTGAACCGCCTGTTTTGCAAGATTCCCATACGGCATCGGGTGTCTGACAACAACCACCCTTTTGCCCATCTCCTCTAGGATGTCGCAGACCTTGCCAGTTGTCTGGCTCTTGCCGGAGCCCGTTCTTGTCGCGCAGACAGCCACAACCGATCGCCGGGACCGAAGCCATGTCGATCGGGCGCCAAGCAACATGAAGTCCGCCCCGGCCGCGATCGCCCGAGACGCCTTATGCATCACGTCAAGATGGCGAACGTCGCTGTAGGAGAAGACCACCAGGTCCACTCTGCCACCCTTTATGATCTTATCCAAGTCCTCTTCAGGGCGTATCCTGATCCCCTTAGGATAGAGTCTGCCGGCCAGCTCGCGAGGATAGGCTCTCCCCGTTATGTGCGGAATCTGCGTGGCGGTGAAGGCCACAACTTCGTACTGAGGCCTGTCCCGGAAAAAGACATTGAAATTGTGGAAGTCCCTTCCGGCCGCCCCCATTATTACAACCCGTGTGCGTTGCACAGTGCCACCCCTTTCTATACGGTCTGTCGCATTATGGTTCGAGCGTCGGGCTCTACCGGAGTATCGCCCACCGCATTCCGTCCAAGATCTCCCGTCAATCGACCAGATCCCGGTAGCGCCGCGCTATTTCCTTGAGGAGATTCTCGGTCGAGAGTCCTCCGTACAGCGGAATCCTGACAACGATTCCGCCTGCCTCCTCGACCTCGCTGCGGCCGACGATTTCGTCCATGCCGTAATCGGCGCCTTTGACAAGTACGTCCGGCCTCAGCCGTGCGATAACGCTCCGAGGGGTGTCCTCGTCAAAGAGCGTGACGAAGTCTACCGATTCCAGGGCCGCCACCACCGCCGCCCGATCGGCCTCCGGCACAATCGGCCTTCGGGGGCCTTTGAGCCTCCTGATCGATTGATCACTGTTGACGCCGACACACAATAGGTCGCCGAGGCCCTTGGCGGCCTTGAGTATCTCGACGTGGCCCCGGTGGACGAGATCAAAACACCCGTTGGTGAACACGAATCTCTTGTTTTGATCCCTGGCCGTCTGTCTTTCTCGAGCTAGGCGATCGATCGTAAGAACCAGTCCCATATCACACCCCCGGTCCCCGCACGCCCCCCTTATCGGGCGTATCGTCTTCGAGATTCTCAAACGCACTCACGAGATCCGATGCCACCACAGCCGCCGTACCCACTTCTCGAATAACGATGCCCGCTGCATGGTTAGCGATCTGGGCGGCCTCGGCCATAGTGGCTCCTCCCGTGAGGGCAAGCGTGAAGGAACAAATCACGGTGTCGCCGGCGCCCGTAACATCATAGACGTGTCTTGCCACCGTGGGAAAGTGGATGTACTTGCGCCCCCCTTGAAACAGGGACATGCCCTTTTCGCCCCGGGTCACCAGGAGAGCATCAGGCTCGAGCATATCGAATATCTGCCAACCTACTTCCTTAAGCGACTTCTCATCGGTTATCCGCCTGCCCGCCACACCACCCGCCTCAAACTGATTGGGTGTGATCAGCGACACCCTCTTGTAGTTTCTGAACTGAACCTCTTTCGGGTCCACGGAGACAATCTTGCCTGCCGCCCTCGCCCTGGGGATCAAGGTCTCGAGCAGCCGCCCGGTGATTACTCCCTTGCCGTAATCGGAGATGACGACGGCATCAAAGCCGGCAAGCCCGGCCGTCACCCGCTCCAGCAGGGCATCCGCCACCGCCCCATCGACCTCGGCCCTGAGTTCCCTATCGGCTCGGACCACCTGTTGGTTGTGAGCGATGATTCGGGTTTTCACGGTTGTGGGGCGTGCGGGGTCGGTAACGAGACCGCTTGCTACTATACCCTGCCTCTCAATCATCCTGGTGAGGTCGCCCCCGTCGTGATCGTTGCCGACTACTCCGAAGATCCGGCAGGACGCACCAAGCGAGACTATGTTGTTGGCGACATTGGCGGCGCCTCCCAGCCTGGTCGTCTCCTCGGTGATCTCAACCACGGGCACGGGTGCCTCTGGAGAGATTCTTGAGACACTCCCCCATAGGTAACGGTCAAGCATCACATCGCCGATCACCATCACCTGCTTGGTCCTGATCTCGGCGAGGATCGCTTTGACTCTGGCTAGGGATATGCTGGCCATAACACCTGTCGCTCCGGAACGCACCAAAATGGGGCCTTCAGGGCATGATCCCACCGTGAAAGCCCTCCGACAAGCTACTACAGGACGCCGCTGGGAGTCAAGGCCTTTGGGCCTGTGGTAGCGCCGGGATGCCCGCGTAAGATAGGCGGTGCGCATCCCTCGCTGCGCCCTTGACACCGGCGATCAGGCGAATTAGAGTGATAGCAAGATGAGATCCATCGCCCCGATCCTCGGCCTTTCCATTCTGCTCGGTTTCAGCCGGTCCGCCACGGCCATCACCGCGCGCCCCCAAGCACAGGCCGCCTTAGGAGCCGTTGCTGCCGCGTATTTCAGCATCCGGCCCGACATCGTGGATCTTGCGGAGAGCCCCGCGAGCACGCGTCCTGCCGGCACGACCAGGGCCCTTGTGATCCTGATCGATTTTGCCGATAGACCTGCCCAGCGAGAGACCCATACACCCGAGTTCTTCAGACGTAAGCTCTTCGGGACGGAGCAATCTAGCCTCAGGTCCTATTTCAGAGAGACTTCCTACGACAGATTCACCCTTAACGGTGATGTGGTGGGCTGGCTCCGCAGCGACTGCCGGCACGGCGACATCGTCAACCGGGACGGCGTGCCGGGCACGCGTGACGATTACGGGCTTGATATCTCCGGTGACGCCGTCCAGCCGTCCCTGTGTGAATTCCCACTCAATATCTGGGGGCTCACAAAACATGCCGTGCAGGCGGCTGCCGAGCAGGTCAACCTCCAGGATTACGATGGGAACGGCGACGGTACAATCGATGCCCTTTTCATAGTGCATTCGGGAATTGGTGCGGAGACGAGGGGAGGAGGCCCCGGAAGCGAAGACTACATATGGTCGCTGGAGTCAAGTCTCGACTATTATGCTCCCACACGGGGCACCTCGATTGATGGAGTGCGGGTGGGCCCCTTTGTCGTCGTGCCGGAGCTCGGCGAAATTGGCGTTTACGCCCATGAATTCTGCCATCTGATGGGCTTGCCGGACCTCTATAACAGTCTCACCGGCAAGTCTGTGGTAGGACCCCTGTGTCTCATGGACGGTGGCGCCTGGCTAGGGCCCCAGGGCAGAGAGGGTAGCGTCCCGTGCCACCTTTCGACCCTCATGAAGTACAAGCTCGGCTGGCTGGATCCCGAGAGAGTCTGCCTCGGGTGCGCCGGCGGGGTGCCCTCTGTGGATAATGCGGAAGTGAGGCCGCTGGGGGTGGAGCCATCGGCATACTCGGTGCTCAATAACCCGGGCGGCATGGATTGGACGCCCGATGGCCGCGGCAGCGGTGAGTACTTCATTATCGAGAACCGCGAGCCTGGTTATGGCTACTTCGAAGCCTACTCGCCCGGCTCGGGCCTCTTGATTTGGAGGATCGATGAGTCGAGGCGCGACAACAATACAGTGGGGAGAAGGTTGGCCGAGGTAATCCAGGCGGACGGCGAGACCTTCGATCCCGACAAGCCGACCACTCTTCCCGGCGAACCGTCGGACTTCTGGCCGGGCACCCTGGCCAAGCGCGAACTGAATCCCTACAGCGTGCCCCCCAGCACCCTGAGTGGAGGCAGATTCTCGGGCGTGGCCATAGAGAACATCCAGGAGCAGAACTTCGGACTTATCACGGCAGATATCACGCTTGGTGTCCCCAGGCGAGGTCGGGCTTATGCTTACCCGAACCCATATAGCCTTGACAGCCTGCGGGCAGGCCCTCCGATCAGGATAGTTTTCGTGCCTGAGATCGGCCCCGCCAAACCCCTCGGCTTTGAGGTAACCATCTTCGACCTCGACGGCAATGCCATAAGACGTCTTAGCCAGTCCGCCCGGGGCGAGACCGACCGCGACAGCACAGGCACGGCACTCTGGGACGGCAGGGATGAAGGCGGAGGACTGGTCGAGCCGGGCATGTATTTTTACGCTGTGCGATCATCCGGCGAGCAGGTAACGGGCGCAATGGCCGTAAAGAAATAGCAACCACGAAAGGAGCCAGCAATGGAGAAGATGCCACCCATCAAAGTGGAGCTGAGAGAGCCGGAAGCCGAAGGCATTTATTCCAATTGGGTGATGGTCAGCTACAGCCCCTCGGAGTTCATAATCGATTTCGGGCGGGCGTTGCCGGGGCTGCCTAAGATCAGGGTTTACTCTCGTATCGTGATGACGCCCCAGAATTTCAAGAACCTCCTCAGCGTGGTCGAAAAGAACGTCTCCGGGTACGAAGGGAAATTCGGAGAGATAAAGACGCCGCGCGGGGATGACAAACAGAAAGACATCGGGTTCTAGGCCGGACGCGTCTTCCATCGCCGATGAGTCCAGAGCCACTGACCCGGATGCTGTCTCACATATGACTCGATCACACGGCTGTAGGCCTGGGTAAGCTCCCGAAGGGCCGCTTCCCCTGGGGCCTCGGGTGGATATATTGGTTTCTCAATCACTATGCGGTGCCCGAGTCCCGTGGTCCTTACGATAAAGCCGGGTATGATCGGGCAGCCCGCCAGAATCGACAGGTGAGCTGCGCCTCGCGGTGTGGAGGCCGGTTCGCCCAGGAATTCGACGAAGACACCCTTACGTCCCGCATCCTGATCCGAGAGCATGGCCACAAAGTGATTCGACTTAAGTGATTTCGGCACCGCGAGCAGCCGGTGGGGTTCGATTATCGCTATGCCGCACGAGCTTCTGATATCGTCCATCAGCTGCTGCACCAGAGGATTCCTCTGGATGCCGACCAGATAACTCATAGGATACCCCAGCCGAGCCAGCACACAACCGGTCAGTTCCCAACTTCCGAAATGGCCGGTAACAAGGATCGCGCCTTTGCCGGATGCGAGAGCCCGGTCAAGATTCTCGAGGCCGTCAATCTGGATATGTCTCTTGATGTACTGCGAATCCACCAGAGGCATTCTGGCGAACTCGGCAAGGCCCATGATGAGGTTTCTGCACGACTCCCGCCCTATTCGGCTGTAACCGATCCCCCGTCGCCCACGTCCGGCCTCCGGTACACAAGTCTCAAGATGCCGCTTCAAATTGGAGAGCGCTACGCTTCTCCTATAACGGACCACGTCGAAGACCAGGGTCCCGGCGAGACCGGCAAGTCGGAGTGCAAATCCGGCCGGAAAGACCCGAACGGTTCTTACAAATATCTTTACGCCGAGATACTCAGCGCGGTGTATTAGGGTCGGCTTTCTCATCTCATAAGCCTGGCCAGACCTCTGAGGCGGGGTTCAATCGCCCCACAGGGACAGGCCTCAATGCAACACAAACATGATACACATCGATCCCGGTCGAGCACCGCCACTCCACTGGCAAGTTTCATGGCGGAAGCCGCGCACATTCCGGCACAATCCCCGCATCCGGTGCACCTGGACGGGTCGATATGGGGCTTCACCCAAAACCACCTGGCCGCGGCGCGAGCCAGCACGTCGGGCACTAGAGAAAACGCCCAATTGGATGGAACCCGGAAGGGCCGATCCTGCAAATCGGCAAGGCCGACACCCCGGACGTCGATTTTCCCAAGGTCGCTCTCGCCAAGGCCTCGTCGGGCGGCCTCTCGGGTAGTCGGAACCTTCATAGGATCGATGCCCACCAACTGTGAAAGCACCGCGTCCAGGGCAACCGCGTCCCTACTCGCAGCGACCACCCCCAAGTGTCTTATCCCGCCTGAAGAGGGCCCATTCCCCTCCATGGCTTCGACTGCGTCCACAAGACTCACCCACGGATTGGCGATTGAGAAAACGTCGACCAGAACTTTGCTCATCGCCGCCGGTTTAGGATTATGGAGGTGAAATGCCGACTTGGCAAAACCTGGCACACAGCCGAACATGTTCTTGACGGCCCCGGTGATAAGCGTCAGGATGTGGGTCTTGAGCTTGGGCATGTTGACGACGCGGTCGAAATCGAAAGCCGCTCTTGCCAGACGATAGGTCCTACCCTCGACCGATCTTTCGAGCCAGCCGCCGGCTTCGAAATTGACGGGCTGGGCCCCCTTGGCTTCGCACAGCTTCAGCATACCTGTCTTATTGAGGACCCTGTCCACACCCCGCACTGCACCAGCAGGGCTATCGCCCACAAAGACGTTACAGCCGCGGCCTACAAAATAGTCAATCGCCGCCCCCACGATCGCGGGATGAGTGGTGACGCATCGCTCCGGCGCTCTCGCAGCCGCCAGATTGGGTTTGAGCAGGACCCTCTTGCCGCCGAGATCGGCTGTGTCTCCGCCGATCACATCCGCGAGCACCTCACCCACGGCCCTCGCTACCTCCTCGGGATCGTAGGAGCCGCATCTCTTGAGGACGACTACTGCCATCAGTTGACCCTGTTTCGAATGTAGAACTTGCCGGGAAGTGACCTCACCAGACCCTTGGTCTCAAGTGAGAGCAGAAGACCCAGGACCGTGTGTGCATCCCGGCCAAGATGTCTCACTATCTCATCCACATGGGCCGGAGCCTCCGAAAGAAGACTGATCACCTGCTCCTCCTCAGGTGCCAGATCCGGGTCAAGCACCATCGCAAGCTGCTGGCCCGGGCCCTTGAGCTGCGGACCGAGATCCTCGAACACGTCCTCGGCCGATTCCACAAGCCTTGCTCCCTCCTTCAGCAGCCTGTTAGCTCCCTTACTCCTGGCATAACCTGGGCTTCCGGGTACCGCGAAGACCTGCCGGTTCTGGTCAAGCGCGAAATCGGCAGTTATAAGGGCGCCGCTCTTCTCTCCTGCCTCCACCACCAACGTACCCAACGCCAGCCCACTGATCAGCCGGTTCCTGCGAGGGAAGTTGCATCTGAGTGGTGCACTGCCGGGCGGAAACTCCGTCAGTAGAGCCCCACGCCGGGCGATCGCCTCGGCCAGATCGGCGTTCTCGCGCGGGTAAATCACGTCAATGCCCGAAGCCAGTACCGCTATGGTTCTGCCGCCACCCTCAAGGGCGCCCCAGTGTGCGGCTGTATCAATGCCGCGAGCCATGCCGCTCACGATTGTGAAGCCACCCAGCGCTAGATCTCTTGCGAGGTCTCCCGCCATACCGGCGCCTCCTATCGAAGGCCTGCGCGAGCCCACAATGGCGAGCGCCCTGACATCGCTGTCAAGGAGCGTACCTCGAAAGAATACGAGGGGCGGGGGACTCGGTATCTCCCTTAGAAGCAGGGGGTATTCTGCCTCGCTCAGTGCTACCATTCGTGTATGATTGTCTCTGAGTTTCTCACAGACGCGCGCCGCCTCCGTCTCGGCGTCTCTTACGGAGGCGATATCGTCGTCGGAGAGCCCAAACCCGGCCACCAGGTGAGTCGCACCCGCCTGGGCTATTGCATGCAGCGGCCTGGACCTCAGGAGCGCGACAAGCTTCGATGCCGGGAGTTTGTTCGAAAGCACCAGTGCAAGCAGGACCTCATGACCCCTTTCCCATCCCATCGTGATCCCCCTCCTCCCCCTGTGCAAGCAGGTCTGAGATAGCCTTAACAAGTGGACGGAGCCCGTATCCGGTCACGGCGGAGACCAGAATACCCGGACATTCGCCCTGAAGCCGTTTCTTCTCCTCCGGCGGCAAGAGATCAGCCTTATTGATCGCAACCACGTACGGTTTGTCCCGGAGGCCTCTGCCGTAAAGCGATAGCTCCCCGCGAAGCGTCTTCAAAGCGGCCTTGGGTGAAGCAGCCCCGGCATCCAGCAGCAGCAGCAATACCTTGGTTCTCTCGATATGCCTCAAGAATCCCAGACCCAAACCTTTCCCAAGATGGGCTCCCTCGATCAGGCCGGGTATGTCGGCAAGCACGATGTCACGGCTGCCCAATCTCAGTACGCCCAGGTTCGGACTCAAGGTCGTAAATGGATAATCACCGATCTTGGGCCGGGCTTTGGTAAGTTTCCGCAGGATACTTGACTTGCCGACGTTGGGCGCGCCCACGATGCCTACATCAGCAATCAACTTGACCTCGAGGATTATTCGGCGGCGTTCGCCCGGCTCGCCTTGATCACGCCTGCGGGGCGCGCGATCGGTCGAGGTGGCAAAAGCGGCATTGCCGCGCCCACCTCGCCCCCCACGCGCCACAGTGACCTCCGGCGTCCGGACCAGGTCCACAATCACCTCACCGGTCGAGGCATCCTTCACGACCGTTCCCACAGGCACGCGGACCACGGTCCCGTTGCCGTTGCCGCCGTGTTGATTCTTGCCCCTGCCGTGCTCTCCACGATCCGCTCGGACGATCCTCCGATACTTGTAGTCTATCAAGGTGCTGAGGTGGGGATCGGCTCTCACCACTATACTGCCGCCCCTGCCGCCATCACCGCCGTCCGGCCCGCCTCTCGGAACGTATTTCTCTCTGCGGAAACTGACGCACCCATTGCCGCCATCTCCGGCAAGCATCTCGACGGCGGCGACGTCGATGAAGCTTAAGGAACCTCGGTGTTGGGATTTCAAACCAGATCCACCACTTTGCCGGGGTTGACCAGGGCCTGCGGGTCGAATGCCTGCTTGATGCGTCTTTCAAGACTTAGGACATCCGGACCCAGTTGCGTTGGAAGAAACTGCATCTTGGTGAACCCGATACCGTGTTCGCCGCTTATGCTCCCGGCCAGTCTAAGCGTCGATTCAAAAAGCTCCGCCACCAGGGCCTCCGCCCGTCTCACCTGGTCCCTGTCCTTGGGGTCGAACATAACATTGACGTGCATGTTGCCGTCACCGGCATGCCCGAAGGTCGGCAGCCGGAGCCCATACTTGGCCGACAGCCTCGTCACTGCGTCGATCAGTAGCGGAAGATTGGACCTCGGCACACATACATCCTCGTTTATTTTCCATGGGGCGATCCTGGCAAGCGACGGCGAGACCGATCGTCTCATCCGCCATAGATCCTGGCGTTCCTCCTCGGAGCGGGCCACCTTGATCTCGACCACACTCGCCCCCTTCAAGGCGGCCTCGACCTCCGACATCGTCTCCTGGGCCTCGCCCAGCTTGCCGTCGGTCTCTATGAGAAGCGAGCATCCCCCCGAGGGAGGCGTCTCGATCTTGATGAACTTGGCTATGCAATCCATTGTCTCGGAGTCGACCAGCTCCAGCGCAGCCGGAAGCACGCCGCGTTCGAAGATCAGATTGACGGCAGCCGCAGCATCACGGGTGGTCTTGAAGAAGGCCAGAGCAGTCGCGAGGGACTCAGGCCTGGCGCGGAGCCTCAAGCATATCCTGGTGATTATCCCAAGGGTACCTTCACTGCCGACCAACAGAGTGGTAATGGGATCCCACGCACCCGAATCAACCAGGCTCTCGTCGCACTCCACCAGCCGGCCATTTGGCAGGATGGCATCGACGCCAAGCACATAATCGCGGGTCACCCCATACTTGAGCGCCCGCGGGCCTCCGGCATCCTGGGCGACATTACCGCCAAGCGTGCAGACCTCAAGGCTCGAAGGGTCAGGGGGAAACATAAGGCCGGCCTTGGCAGCCTCGTTCTGAAGCGTCGCATTGACCACACCGGGCTCGAGAAAAGTCAACCCGCGGTCACGATCTATGGAGAGGATGCGGGCAAGGCGCTCAGTGGAAACGACTACACCTCCGCACAAGGGAACGGTCCCCCCGGCAAAACCCGTGCCGGCTCCCCTGGGAATCATCGGCACGCCCGCATCCAGGCACAGTCCCACAATGGCCTGGACCTCCTGGGCCGTCTGAGGGAAGGTAACGGCCAAAGGCAGGTGCCGTATGTTGGTCGCGTCAAAGGCGTAGCAGGTTAGAACCTCCGGGGAGGTCTCGATCTTGTCCGGCCCTATCGCACGGCCGATCTCGTTCACAAGCTGCTTGGTCGGTTTCCGGTTCATCACGCTGTTTCCCCGGGGTACGGAGCTCAGAGCTCTCTCTGGGCGCCGATGGCCGCTATCACATTGACGACGTCATCGGTCGAGCAGCCGCGCGAGAGATCGCTCGCAGGTCGCTTGAGACCCTGAAGCAGCGGCCCTATCGCTCCCGCCCCAGCAAGTCTCTCCACCAGCTTATAGCCTATGTTCCCCGCATCGAGATTGGGAAAGACGAGTACATTGGCGCGCCCCGCCACCGGACTGCCCGGTGCCTTATGTCCCGCTATCGAGGGGACTATCGCAGCATCGGCCTGTAGTTCACCATCGATCGCCAGGTCCGGTGCGATTTGCTTCGCGATCTCGGTTGCCCGCCTTACCTTTTCAACCGCCGGGTGTTCGGCACTACCCTTGGTGGAGAAAGATAGCATCGCGACATACGGCACGTCCCCCACAAGGAGCCGGCGGGTTCGCGCCGAGGCGACCGCAATCGCTGCAAGCTGGTCAGGTGTGGGATCAGGGACCACGCCGACATCGGCAAATATGAATGCCCTCTCCCCGCCGTCACTTGGGGGCAAGATCACCAGCAAGGCGCTGGACACGACTGCGACGTTTTCGGATTTGCCTATCGACCAGAGCAGAGCACGTACCACGTCGGCGGTAGAGGTACACGCGCCGGCAACGATGCCGTCCGCGTCGCCGGCGGCGACCATCAACGCACCGAAGTAGAGCGGGCTCCTGGCCAGGTCCCGGGCTTCCGCCAGGGTCAGGCCTTTGTGCTTGCGTCGTTCATACAGCAGATGAGCATAGTGCCCAAGCCTGTCACTACCAGAAGGATCAGCGATCGTGAGACCCTTTG
The DNA here is from genome assembly GCA_043808325.1 of Candidatus Eiseniibacteriota bacterium. GTDB lineage: Bacteria > Arandabacterota > Arandabacteria > Arandabacterales > Arandabacteraceae > JAZDEY01. Next base: position 122,827 of record JAZDEY010000044.1, on the reverse strand, counting down.
TGTCCACCCGATGCCGCCCCGCACAATCCTGGATCAGGGCAGCCCCTCCGACCAGCACCGGCTCGGCCAGTCCCTCCCTCAGGGCTGTCGCTGCTGCCTTGAGGATACATGGGGCGTCGATCTCGGGAAGCACAATTCGTGATGCCCTGGCCCGTGCTCGTTCCCATATCGATGCCAGTATTTCCATCGAACCGGCTTCTCCTACGCCTGCTTGAATCTCTCGCTGAGTTTCCTGGCAACTATCTCGGGAACGAATTGGGAGATGTCGCCCCCGGTGGAGGCGACCGCTTTGATCAGGGTGGAGTTGAGGTAGGTATATTCCGCACTGGGCATAAGGAACACGGTTTCAAGACCTCGATCCAGATGCCGGTTCATCAGGGCCATCTGGAACTCGTACTCAAAATCCGAAACCACGCGTAGGCCCCGTATCATCGCCACCGCACCCCTCTCCCTGGCAAACGCCACCAGGAGACCGTCAAAAGGTTCGACCTCGGCACGCTCGAGCGCCGGGATTGCGGCCCGGAACATCTCCAAGCGTTCATCCAGGCTGAACATCGTGGTCTTAGGTGTGCTCGCCGCCACAGCGACTATCACCTTGTCGAAGATCGCCAGGCTACGCGACAGAATATCGATGTGTCCGTTGGTGACGGGGTCGAAAGTTCCAGCGTAGAGCCCGATTCTCACTGACAGATCCCCTGCCTCGGTCTCCTTATGAAGAGCACCAGGCTGTCTCCGAATTTCCTCTTCCTGATGATGTGAAGATCCTGCGGGGGCGACACTTGCTCGCGCCAGTGTACCCTGGCGACGATCAAGGTTCTATCGGACACCAGGGCCGTGCCGGCGAGGCCACTTAAGACCTCCCCGACCTTTCCGGATAGAAACGGAGGATCGATGAAGACGATATCGAAGGCTCCTCCCTTCCATGTCCTTACGAATTCCACGGCGTCTTGGCGGGTAATCCTTGAGTGGTCCCCAAGGTCGAGATTGCGGGTATTATGTTCCAGCATTTCGATGCATCTTCGGGCGGAATCGACGAAATGGGCCTGGCCTGCTCCCCTCGAGAGGGCCTCAATCCCGAGCGAGCCGCTGCCCGCAAAGAGATCCAGGACGGTCTTGCCCTCGATCGCCTCACCGATTATATCGAAGACCGCCTCCCTTATTATGGAAAGAGGCGGTCTCGAGAGCAGCCCACGAGGTGCTTCAACCTCCCGTCCTCTGAGTTTTCCGCCTATGATTCTCATAGCACACCCCAAAAACAAATCCGTGCCTTATCTTAACAATAAGACACGGACTATGTCAACGCCTGCTACTTCAGGCGCCAGAGCTCGCTTGCACCTACGAAGAAAGAGATATCTTCTTCCTCGCTGTACCTGATCTCGCCGCTCAAATGCCCGGTGCCGCCGACGCCAAAGTCGACGCCCAGGATCAATTCCGGAATCGCATCCTCACGGAAGTCGTTGGTCTGGTGAGCGTAGAACTCTCCCACGTTGCCGCTAATCCTGTAGACAGTCTTCTCGACATTGCCAAACACATTCGTTATGCCAAAACCCACATATGGAGTGAAGATCTCGCGCTGCCAGACGGCGACAAAACTGAACTGAACCTCGTTCCACTTGTAGCGGTTGTCGTACCTCTCGACGTAACCATCGCTCTCGAAAGACTTCCAGACCGTCCCTTTCGTGTGGAACGAGAGCATCTGAAGGTCCATGTAAGTGGCGATCTTGGGCCGCTCGATCTCCGCCACCATGCACCTTGCGCCACCACCCCAGGTCATACCCCGCTTGCCTTCGTAGTCCTGCGTACTCGCCACATCTACCCGGAGATCGCTTGCGCCCAACTTGGCATAGATATCGATCCGGTCGGCAGCACCCCAGGTCAGTTTGCCTAGCCAGCGCTTCGATGTGGTAAGATCCTGGTCAACGCTCTTCACCTGGTTCTCGATCTCGAAACTGCACCCAAAGTTCTCCTTGCCCACATTGGAGGCTGGGTTGCCTGCGCTACCTCCTAAGGCAAGCGAGGGAACCAGGAGCGTTGCAGCGATACTCGCAATGATCAGGCATCTCATGATTTTTCCTACCCCCTGTCGGCTAGTCGTTTATCGTTATTTCCACTTCTTTCTCGACATCAGACATGCAAATCTTGGCCTTGACCGTCGTCTTCCCGGCGGGGGTCCCGGCTGGAATGGTGACTGTGGTCCCGGCCGTACCATACTGGTCAGTGACGCCGAATGCCGGGGAGATCGAGCCGGCCCCCGTCAGCGCGAACCCAATGCATGCCCCCTCGATCGGGAGCGCATATCCATCCGAAAGCCTCACGACGACCGCCACCGTGCCACCTGCCGCGCCGCTTATCGAGGGCGGCACAGCATCCACCAACAGCGTCACGGGCAGAACGATGGGGATGCTGGTCGGGAACTGGCTTTCCAGCAGCTGTCCGCACCGCGCTATTATGGTGACCGCTTTGGTCATAGACGATGTCGGGAACTTGAGACATGCATGCGTAATGCCCTTATTGGGGGTACCGGTAAACTCGGGGCAAGGGAACCCACCACCTGTGAAACTCTCGGGGTTGATGAAGCCTATGTCGGACCTGTCGAGGGTGAAATAGACCACCGTACCATCTTCGACAGGATTGTTGTACTTGTCGCGCACGAATGCCGACACGGCCTCTATATAGACTCCATCGCCGCCGGTTACCACATTACCCGTTGTAATGAAAATAGAATCGGGAAGCCCTGCCGCTATCCCAACCTTGACCACAGTGGCAATGTGGTCGCCGGCCTGTATCGTCATCAAGAGAGTACCCGGCTTGGTCCCGGCGTTCACCGTGACCGATGCCATACCACCTGAAGTCTGTTTCTCCACAGGCCCATAGCCGAACGTCGGCTGGTCGAGATACTCGCCACCTCCGGGACCATAAGCAATCGCGAAGGTAACATGCGTTGTGTCAACGACGGGGCTCATGTGGGAATCGTAGACGCGCGCCGTGATCACAGCCTGAGTACGACCCTGGGTGTCGCCAACCGCTATCCAAGCAGTGTCGGGACTGGCGACCACCGAGCCCGCAGACTGGGCGAGCACAACTATTCCGGTCTCGCCGGAAGCTGGCGCCGAACTAGCTTTGACTCTAGCGATTCCGCCGGCTCCCGGTGTGAACCGCGCCGTTGCCAGTCCTCCTATAGTGAGCGCACTCGGGCTCACCCAACCGGAACCTCCCACCATCGTGAACGCTACAGGCGTTCCGTCTTCAACCGGATTGCCGTAGATATCGGTAACTTGTGCAACTACAGCTGAAAAGGCAGTCCCTCCAACCGTTACGGTATCAGGCAATGCGTGGCAGACGATCCGACCCGGCACGCCCGGAGTGAACATCACCTGGGTGGTCTCGGTGGTGTTGCCGCACATCGCCGTTACAATCACATTATCGTCGGCTATGCCGTTTGCCTGGAGGGTCGCTTCTGTAAGGCCGGAACTCGTGATCCCAGTCCTTTCTATTGCCCCCTGCGTGGTCGCGAACCTGACGCTGGTGTTGTCAGGAACCGGCGTCCCGTCGCTGAACGAGACATGTGTCACTACGCTAAGTGAGCCCATGACCTTCACCGACATCGGCAGAGGCTTGAGGTCTAAGAGCGGATCCTCGAAGCTGATCTCGACGGTATCCTTATAGACTCCCTTGAAAGAGACGATCACCTTTCCGCTTCCCGGGTATGATGTACTAGTAAGCAGTGCGGCAGCCATTCCGCGAGAATCGGTGGTAACACTCCTGGTGATCACCCCGTGGTTGGTAGAGAAATCTATCACAACGCCACTTACGGGGTTGTTGCTCCCTGTCACAAGGGTAGCTACAACATACTGAGAGGAAACCCCGTCGGCAACCATTCTTTCCTGAGCAGCCGAAACTGAGAGTCGAAGGCTACCCAGAGTGACCTGCGCCGAATCAGCAACTATGCCAAAGAGCGCCTTTACCGTGGCAACACCCGGAGCCGTTGAACTCACAAGGGTCGCCCTGGCAAAACCGTTCTCATCGGTAACACTTGAAGCATCGACTACGCCAAGTGAAGTCCTAAAATCAACTTGCGTGTCAACAATCGGAAGACCCGAGGCGGCCTCTGTGAGCCGCGCAGTTATGGCCGACGTAGATTTGCCGTCAGCAGGTATCTGCACCGGATCTGCAGTGATTGAGAGGCTGAGGTTGCCCACGGTGACCTGCGTCGAATCCACAGCAAGGCCATAGATGCCCTTAACCGTGGCAACACCGGGAGTAGTGGAGCTCTGGAGAGTTGTCCGTGCGAACCCGTTCTCATCGGTAGTACCTGAAGCTTCTATCACACCGAGGGAAGTCCTAAAATCAAACCTCACATCGGTAATCGGAGCTTCTGATGCCGTCTCTCTAAGCCATGCCGTTATCACCGAAATTGACTTGCCGTCAGCAGGTATCTGCACTGGATCCGCTGTAAAGGATATCGAGACGCCCCTCATTGTGAGCGGAGCGGTCTCTGTGTAGGATCTGTCGCCATAGCATATGGCTGCTCGGACGTTTGCAGTCACATCATTACGGCTGGCTTCGCTGAGAAGTGTGGCACTCGCATAACCATTTGCGTCGGTTTGGGCAGAGGCATTATCTAGCGAACCCTTATCGGTTGAGAAGGTCACGCTTGCGCCAGATATCGGCTTGCCGTCAGGATCAACAAGACTCACAAATACGATTGCAGTTGATATGCCGTCAGCTAGAATACTCTGTGGGCTGACGGTCAGAGCCCCCTGGCCGATCTGGACAAACGTGGTCTTTGGGATAACACGTTCCGCGTAAGCCACCACGGTGGCATATCCCGTGCTGCAGGGCGCGGAATAGGTGACCTGCGCGATGCCTTGCTCGTTGGTTGTTGCTCGAGACGTTACGGTTCCAATATCAGTTCTGAACAGCAATTCATGACCGTTGACAGGACCGTCGTCGCGATCCACAAGCTTCGCCTCAATGGTGGCTTGCTTATTGGGCTCAATCATAAGCGGTGAGGCAGTCAGGCTCGATATCACGTACTGAGGCGGTTCAGTATCAACGTATGGGTTCAGCGTACCTTCGTCTTCAGCGCACTGCACTAAAAGCAGCGTTGTCGCGACAATCGCCAGGGCAAGCAACCTCTTCTTACTCAGGTTCATCTCAAATACCCCCAATCGCCTTTCACTCAACGATCCTTGGAGTGACAAAGATCAGCAGTTCTCTCTGCTCGCTGGCTTTGCTGTTGGAACCAAAGAGAGCCCCGAACAGAGGAAGGCTTCTAAGTATGGGCACGCCGGTCTTGAAGTAACTCTCGTTGCTTCTTATCAGGCCGCCGATAACGGCTGTCTCGCCGTTCTTAACCATCACACGGGTGTCCGCTTCCTCGGTGACGATTATGATTCCACCCTGGACCGTGGCCTGCGCGGAAAGGTCGCTGACTTCAGGATGGAGATCCATCGTTATCTCGCCGGTCTTGCTGTTGACGTGCGGGGTGACCCGCATCTGGACGCCGACCGTAGTCAGCTGGGTGATCGGATTTCCCGCCTCATCGGTAACGATCAGAGGAATCTTCTTGCCGACAATGATGGTCGCTTCGCGGTTATTCAAGGTGGTGATTCTGGGATTGGAGATTATGTTCGCCTTGTTCTCTCGCTCAAGTGCCTGGATCGTGGCGTCAAAACTGCCGTTAGGCCCCAAGATAGTACCGATCGTCAGTTTGGCCTCGGGCTGCTGGGTCTCCGTCCCACCGGTCGTGCCTTCGCTTGCCCCGGTGGCGTCGACATTGATGCCGTGTAGACCCTGGACCCCGGGGATCGCGATGTTCTCCGCGTTCCACTTGATGCCCAGATCCCGTGTGAAACGAGCGTCCACGTCGACAAGCTTCGCGGTAATCTCTACCTGAGGAGTCTGGCTGTCCAGGGCCTTGATCATCCTGGATATCTCTTCCACACGCTCCTCAATGTCGGAGACGATCACCGAGTTGGTCCTCTCATCGACTTCGAGGACTCCGCGGCGGCTCAGGAGTCCCTGAAGCGGCGTGGTGACTTCCTCAGCCTTTGCGAAACTAATGTCGACCACTTTGGTCACCAGCGGCTTGATATCGTCCTTCTTCCGCTGGGCCTCCTCCATCTTGATCTCTTCGTTTACAAACTGGTCCCACAGCCCGACGCGTATCACGTCGTCCTGTTCCAGCGCTCCGTAACCGTTCGCCTTGAGCACCGTGTCAAGCGCCTTCCTCCATGGGATATTCTCAAGGTGAACATTTATCGGCCCCTTGACTTCGGGCCCGGCGATAATGTTCTTGCCGGCATAGACCGAGAAACTACGGAGCACGGTCTTGACGTCCGCATTCTGGAAATCCATGGATATGGTCTCGCTTTCGGGAACGCCGGCACGCACCACAGCAGCAGCAACAAGCACCACACCCACGACGGACAGCAGCGCGGAATAGCTCGATAACTTGAGTCTTAGCATCATCATTCACCCTCTTCTGCAAGTTCCAAGGTTACGGTCTTCGTAAGCCCAAACGTCGTTATCGAAAACGTTATTGAAGCCGGAGTCACTGCGATCACCCTTCCATTGACCACCCGATCGCCGACCTTAAGGGCATAGCTCCGGCCCGTATCGTCCTCCAAGAGCGCTATGATGCCAGATTCACCCCACACCGATCCCACCATCTTGGCACGGGCGAGGTCAAGAAGCTTGGTAGGCCTGTCCTTGCCCGCCTGAACGAGTGAGTAGAAAGGATCCCTGAGAAAAGATGCCGTGTAAACCTTCATTATCTTCCTCACGGCGACGCTGTCTCCGCCAGCCGTTTGAGGAGCGGGGGACGCCTGACTTGCCGACCGTGGGCTCGGCTGCGCGGGAGCCGACTGCCTGCCGCTCTGGGCCTGGGCCACAACTGCCACGACAGGTTTGGAAGCCTGGCGCTCAGCGGTCCGCTCTTTCGGCGTAACCATTTGCCTGGCAGGTTCCGCCTTGGCCGCGGGTGCGGCCTTAGGACTACCGGCTTGGGCAAGCAGGTCCTCGTCTCCAGGACTGCCCGTACCCCCGAGGAATCCGGTCATCTCATCCATCGCGAAACTCATGATTCCCTTGTAGCCGCCAAGGGCAAAAACCATAATCCCGGCCGCTGCCAAGAGCGGGATCATGCGCCTTCCTCGAAAATGCCTGAGAATATTCGACCGTTTGACCTGCATATGGTCTTACTCCTTTGGCTTCTTGGTCGGCTGCTTGGCGGCAGCCTTCTGGTTAGGCGATGCTTGAGGCTGTTCGATCTTTCTGGGTTCCTCGTTGTAGGTGTAAGCCGAAATCGTTACGGTCGCTTCGACGGTAGAAGTGGTCTGCCCTTTCTCAAACTGGGCAAGCTTCACGTCGGAGATTCCGACCAGTCTCTCCATGTTACAGATGTTATCGAAGAAACCGCCCACCTGGTGATAGCCGCCATTGACGGTCACCTTTATGGGATACCTTGTATACAACTCGGCAGGCTCAGGCGGCTGCGGCTCAAAGAGGGTGAACTGGACTCCTGCCCGCAGCCCCGAAGTGGTTACCTCAGTAAGGAGCTTGCTCATATCCGTCGCTTTTGGCAGCAGGCTCTTAAGCGACTCCCACTTGCTTTGCATCTGAGAGAGCTCCATCTGGAGCCTCGGGATACTCTCTGCGACACTTTTGGCTCGCTGAAGCTCACCGGCGGTGAGCTGGAGCTCATCCTTGAACCTAGCCAACTGGTCCGAAGTGCGTTTCGGAGAGAACGGAAGATAGCTTGTGAAGAATATCAGCCATATCAGCACGATCACCAGAAGAATGCCGGCTATGCCTCTCTGCGTATGTGGTTGTCTTAGGTTCATGAGCTCTTCGCTCCCCCCCGGGCCTTGCTTGCCGGGGCTTTGCCCGAGGTTCCGGCCGCCGGAGCCTTGATGATCTGGACCGCAGGGATATTGTATCTGAGTTCAAAACCAAGCACAGGTTGGTTGTCTACCTCTTCTTTCCTTATGATTCGCAGTGTGACCGAGTCAGCGTGGGCCTTGGCCTCGAGATCATCCATCAATTGGGAAACTGCCAGGTTCGAGAACGCCACCCCCTTGAGGCTGACGGTGCCGGCCTTCTCTGCACATTCCTCGATCCAAATATATTCGGGCACCGATCGTGCAAGCTCATCCAGGAGATATACTCTCAAGAAGCGATCCCGGTCGAGGTTCTCTATCACATCTATTCGCTGTTGGATCGCCTGACGCTTCGCTGTAAGGTCTCTCACAAGCGCGGCCTGGCCCTCGTATTTCGCAAGCTCGCGCCGCGTCTCGGCGATATCCGCCTTGAGCGCCGCAATCTCATAGGTGCGGTAAATATGGAAGCCAACACCTACGATCACCACTAGTGCGGCGCCTATTAGCGACCAGATAAATATCCGGCTCCACTGCAAGGCCTCTCTAGAGGGCTTTTCCTCTTTCGGCAGGAGGTTTATTCTTATCATAGGCTAGCTCCCTTTTCTTGTTGCGAGCCCGATCGCAACCATCAGAGACGGCCCAATGGCAATCGGATCCGCGCCCAAGACGTCCTCGCTGAATGTCAACCCGCGCAGCGGATTCGCTATGTCAACAGGAACAGACAGTTTCTCTGCCAGGAAGGACTGCAGGCCTGAAATGCGCGCCCCGCCCCCACTTATGAAGATCCGGTCAACCGACTCGGCCTCACCGGAAGCCCGCAGGTGAGAGAAGGAGCGCTCGATCGCTACGCTGAGGTCCTCGCCGACCGATTCGATCGCCTTCAGTACCATGTCCGGCTTGGACCCGGGAAGTCCCTCGAGCGCTGCCCGGCCTTCCTCCGAGGTCACACCGAACATTCGCTGCATGCCCTCGACGAAGGTCTCGCCGCCAAGCGGTACGTCCCTGTTAAAGAGCGGTATGCCGTCACGAACGATCCCAATGTTGGTCGCGCTAAGACCTATATCTATAAGCGCATAGACCTTACCCTCTTCGTATTCATAATTGAGCTCGAAAGCATTCTGCACTGCGAAGGCATCGACGTCTATGATTGTGGGCACCAGTCCTGCATCCCGCAACAGCTCCACGTGGGAGAGCACTTTCTCTTTCTTTGCCGCAACAAGCAGAACTTCCATGGTGTCCCCGGGCAGCCCCCTCCTCAGGATCTCAAAATCAACGGTCAGCTCTTCCTTTTCGAACGGCACGTACTGCTCGGCTTCGAGAGGAATCACGTCCCGAGCGGTGTCATCATCCATATCCTGCATTCTTATCTTCTTTACTATCACCGACCTACCGCAGACCGCACTGGCAACCTCATTATTGACGATGCCTTCCTCCTCATAGACTTCCTTGATGGCTGAGATCACTGCATCTCGGTCCATCGGCTCGCCATCCACGATCGCACCGGGAAAGAGCTTCTTGATACCGACCTTGACAATCTCGTTCTTGTCGGCAGCACGCTTCATTTCGATCACTTTGATGGCGTAGCTGCCCACATCAAGCCCTACGCTGGTCTTATGTTTCTTGGCAATTAGCGGCATCTTCTACACCCCTTCGTAATGCCGAAACTGGTCGAGAGCGCAACACGCAGATACGGGAGAAAAGCAACCATCATGCCCAGACCCTTTGTTGAAAAACGCCCAGAGTATGTGATTTCCTCCTAAAGCTGTCAAGCTTAATCGACAGGCCAATTCCAATATGCAACACCAGACCTCTGATTCTGCAAGGGGCTTGCGCCTAAACCCCATCGGGCCCTCTCTCAGAAGCGTCGCCTCGCTGGGCGGCAGGCCCTGCCGGCTTGCCATGCTTGACAGGCGCCGCGAAAACGATCCGGACAACCAGGTTGCCTTCTCGTTCGTCCAGGGCGACCCGGTGGTTCTCAGAGGAAAGCGACCTCAAGAGCATCAGGCCCGCCTCCCTGCGGAGGTCCTGGTCGGATCGGAACTCCCTCAGGGACTCACCGATCGGCCTCACCCGCACCCGGAGCAGGGGCGGCATCGGGCCGGCTCCCGAGTTCCGTGAACACGACGATCACGGCATCCACCCGGGGAGGTGCTGAGCTGACGCACGAGGTGCTGGCGCCCAGACACAGTTCCCTTCCCCCACGCGCCCGGACATTGATGATTCGCCTTGAGGCGTTGGTCGAGGTCTTGAAGTTCTCGGCTACCAGCGATTCGAGCTCGCCCGAGTCATCAAGAATCTCGGCCAGTCTCTTGCCCGCGATTTCCGCCTGGGCGTTAAGCCCCAGAAGGAGCCTCGCCGCAGAGTTGGCGAGGGCCACATTGCCCATGCTCTCAATCACAAGGATTCCGCTTGAGACCGAATCGATCACGGTTTCGCTCAACAGGGCGTACCTGGCGGCCTTCTCCTCGGCCTTGACGTAAAGCTCCCCCAGCTGATTGCCGTCGTGGCACAGCCTGGCGACCAGGCCGTTGAAGGTCTCGATAACGTTGTCGATGTCCTTTATCTCATCGAGTCTCCAAGTCTGACGAGTCACGTTTCGTCTGTCCTTTCGCTTGATCCCGAAGAACGCGCTAAGGGATGCTCCCAGGCGTGCCAGCCGCCGGCGAAGACGCTGTCTCATTACCTAGCTTCTTTCCAGAGTGATTCATAGGTCACGCGGCCGGTTGCCGGGTCGTATCCGACCCTGGCGCCGGCCACTCTAGGTATTTCGACAACGAAACCCTGCGTCTTGAGCTCGTCCAGTGACTGGGGCAGGCGGCCGTTGCGATCGGCGAACTGCCTGATTCTCCTCTCGAGGTAGGTCTTCTTCGCAGCGCCCTCGCGCATCACGCTCGTGGTGCTCAGGACGCAGCCGGTCGAGGGATCAAGGAAATAGCTTCCCCCGAAGGGATCGTGCGGGATCTCGCTTACCAGACCGGCACGAACCAGTTCGGCGAGATCTTGAGGCGATCTGCCGAAGGACAGGACGTAACGCTTGACCTCCTCCCCCAACGCTGCAGCGGTCTTCTCGAGCGCAATGTCCTTGAGCGCCAGTTCCGCGCTTTCCCTCATCAGCTTGTTCTGGCTGGAGCGGCAGATCCCCTCCCAGAGCTCCTCTGCGATGTCCGTTCTTCCTGCCCTGCGATATGCAAATGCAGTGAAACGCTTGGCAATGTCGGGAGCTCCTTCATAGCGTGAAGCCATCCTGAAGTAGTGGGCCGCTCTCCGATAGTCGCCGAGATTCATGAAGTAGATGAAGCCGAGATCGAAAGGGATCTCCCAGCTTTCAGGGTTGCTTCTTATGCCCTTCCTCAATAGATCGATGGCCCCCGCGGGGGTACCCGCGTCTTCCGCGAGCACCAGAGCGCCAAACCTGTATGCGCCGATGAATCCGGGGTCAAGATTGGTGATCGTCGAGAAGATGTGTTCCGCCAAAGGGTATTCCCGATCGGTCCTCCGGTGCTCCCCATAGTATTGGATCCCGCGGAGCCACATCGCGTCGGCCAGGAGCGAGCCAAAGCCGAGGTCCGCCACCTGAAGCATCCTGCCGGATGGGAAATAGGTGAGCTCCTCGATCACATCGTTCGAATAGCGCCGCTGGTCGAGCCCCGGGCCGATCGCGTAAATCGCGATAACTGCGATAACCAAGAGAGACAGCAACGGCAGCAAAGAAGACTTCTTCACCTGAATTCCTTCCTCTCGAACACCAGAACCGCCACCACGAGGAATGCAAGTGAGTAGAGCAGCGCATACGAGGACGCAAACGCCACATATGCAATGTCGATCTGTACGCCATGGGTGACCTTGCTTCTCACGTTCAGATATTCGAGGTTAGGCAGGGCATAGTAAACTACATCGCTTATGGCCCTGAGCGTTCCCGAACCGAATCTCACCGCCAGGTCTTTGACATCGGCCGAGGCATGACCTATCACGTAGAGGAGCAACGAGAAGATCGCACCCAGAATCGGGGAGGCGATGGTCGACATCAGCACCGAAAGTGCCGTCAGGAGCACCATTTCCATCCAGGTAAGCAGAATCGCGACGAGAAGCTGCGAATTGAAAGATCCGGCAACGATCAGATTGATTGCCACAAAGAGCACGGTCATGCCGCCCAGGAGCAGGCTGACGGTGGTAATCAGTCCCAGGAACTTGCCTAAGATGAACTGCCACCTCGCAACCGGTTTGGAGATTACGGTGTAAATCGTCCGCCTGTCGATCTCCCGGTGGACAATGCTTGTGCCCACGAGGACTGCAATCATGAAGCTCAGGACCGAGATAGCGGCGAGCCCCAGGTCCTGGGTGATGCGCACCTGCTCCCCCAGAGAAATCGGGCCGATCACCAGGCTGCTTCCGAGCACGAAAACGGCGAAAACGCCGATCGCCAGGAAAAGCCTGTCCCTTACCCCTTCCCTGAAGGTATTCCTGGCTATGCCGAGCACCCTCGCGGTCATTGACGTCACGCCCTTTTCCCCATCGAGGCAGAGCAGCTGTCCTGACCCGATGTAGTGCAGTTCCCGTGATTTTGACCGTTGTGATTGCGGCTGCCGGAGTCCGCGCCGGCGCAGTTACGATCGACACCGCTGCGGCGCTTGAGACTGCGACAGTTTCGATATCGACTGTCGGAATCGTGGAGACCGCCCCTCACGTTGTCGGGTTTCAGGTGATCCGGGCCATCGCCCGGACCGCCGCGGACCCGGGTATCCCCACCCTCGGCAATCTGGCTCATGAAGTAGTCCTCGAGCGTAAGTCTCATCGGAATCACCGCAGCTATTCTTGCCCCGGCTGCGATCAACTTGCTGATCGTGCCATTGAGCTGGTCCTCGTGGGCGACGTGGATCACGGTCTTGTCGCTCAGGGTGGTGACGTCGGTCAGGCCAAGGGCCCTGACCCTCTCAACCGGCAGACCGGCTACCTCGACCTCAATCCACCGTACGCTCTTCTCCAGCACTTCGGCCACGCTGGTTATCTTGAGTATCCTGCCGGCAGAGATTATCCCGACACGATCGCAGATCATCTCCACGTCCTGAAGGATGTGGGAGCTGAAGAAGACCGTCTTGCCCCTTGCTTTGAGATCGATGATGAGATCCCTGATTTCACGCCGCCCGACCGGGTCAAGACCGGAAAGAGGCTCGTCGAGAACAATGAGATCGGGATCATTGACCAGAGCCTGGGCGAGTCCGATTCTCTGGAGCATGCCTTTCGAGAACTTGGAGATAGTGGTATTCCTCGATTCCTTGAGACCGACTATCTCCAGGAGCTGGTCGGCTCTGCGGCGGATCTCGGCGCGCGAGAGCCCAAAGATGTCCCCATAGAACTCCAGCAGCTCGAAGGCACTCAAGTGCTGATAGAAATAGGGCTGCTCCGGTAGAAAACCTATTCGGCTCCTCGCCTCGGTCGAATTCGACGGGTCTCCGAACAGCAGTATCCTTCCCGAGGTCGGTTTGAGCAGGCCCATGGCGAGCTTTATTGTGGTTGTCTTGCCGGCACCATTGGGGCCCAAGTAGCCGAAGATCTCGCCTTCCTGGATCTCAAAGGTAAGAGGCCCGAGAGTATAAAGGTATCTGCCTCTCAGGCTCGACTTGAAGACCTTCGAGACACCTTCAAAGTCAAGCACCGGCATCGTCTGGCCCTCCACGGGGTTGCGCTTTGAGAATCCAAAAGAATCAGGGATGTGTCAAGTATAATCGGCAGGTTGGAGGCCTCACTTTAGGCAGGTAAAGGAAAAGCAGAAGGCAGCGACCCTTGGGTCACTGCCTTCAGATCGAAGCCTGAGCCCGACTACATACCCGTGGTCAGCACGAGCGGGAGAACAAGGTCGTCCTTCCCACAGCCCTTGATGGCATAGTTAGTAGTCAGCGAAGGATTAGCTCCGAGGTCACCCGTAGTGGCGGGATCGCTTCCCCAATTGAAAGTACTCTCGTCACCCCTGAACGGATTGTTCGGCCATTCACCTTCATCCGCCGGAAGGTTGTCGGTGTCAGGGCACAGTTGCTTGATCGACGGCCCACCAGCGAATGCTGCAGTGGCATCGTCGACCGGGTATGTCCCGTCACTCTGAACAGCATAATCCTCGAACGCGAGCTGGACAGTGTGCATATTGCCCTTCACGCTGGCTTCCTTCGCCCTGTCCTGCATGCTGATGAAGTTAGGAATGGCGATAGCAGCCAGAATGCCAATGATCACAACCACGATCATAAGCTCGATCAGGGTAAAACCCTTCTGATTAAACATGTTGTTTCACCTCCTCTCAGGTTCTAGACTTGAATTCCCTATATGCCATTGTTGACTGGACTGATCTCTGTCTCCCAATACAAGCAAGGTTCATACCACTTGTTCCCGGGGATAGCCGTGCCCTATCGTGCGTACTCGGAATCATCTACACACCCCGCGCCTCTGATGTAAAATATACTATCATATCTCCAATGCGGTTTGCAAGCTCAAAGATTGTCTTTTGCACTTCCCACCAGCTCCTCCGCCGGTCTCATCTGGCCGATCACCTTCTCAAAACCATAGCGCTGGAGCTTACGGTATAAGGTCGATGCATTTATGCCTAGAATCGACGCCGCGCGCTTCTTATGCCAACCCGTCTCCTCCAGCACCTTGATGAGGTATTCCTTCTCAAGCTGGTCCAACGTCAGATTGGTTACCGAGACCACCGATTCCGGCTTGCCCCTGCCCCTGGAGCGCAGCTTCTCGGGAAGATCATCAGGCATTATCACGCGGTCCTCCTGAAGGATCACCGCCCGCTCGACAGCGTTTTCAAGCTCCCTGACGTTGCCCGGCCAATCGTGCCTCATCAGAATGTCAAAGGCATCGGGTGATACCGTCTTCATGGGCCGGCCGGCACTTTCACAGTAGATTTTAAGAAAGTGCTCCACCAGGAGGGGGATATCGTCCTTGCGCTCCCTCAAAGGCGGCATCACAACTGGGATAACGTTGAGCCTGTAATAGAGATCGGGCCTGAACTTGCCGGTCTCGACGTCCCGCTCGAGATCTGCATTGGTGGCGGCGATCAGTCTCACGTCGACTTTGATCGGCTTGACTCCGCCGACGGGAATGATCTCCCGCTCCTGCAGCACTCTCAGGAGCTTGACCTGAATAGTGGGTGAGGTCTCCCCCACTTCGTCAAGGAAGAAGGTGCCGCCCTTCGCGACCGCAAAAAGCCCGTCCTTGTCCCTGATGGCGCCGGTAAAGGAGCCTCGAACGTGGCCGAAAAGCTCGCTCTCCAGGAGCGTCTCGGGGAGAGCTCCACAGTTTATTGAAACGAAGGGCCCCTCAGAACGGCCGCTCTTAATGTGGATCTCCCTTGCCACGAGCTCCTTGCCCGTTCCGCTCTCGCCGCTAATCAAGATCGTGGAATCGGTCTCCGCGACCTTATCGACCAGCGCGAACACCTGGCGGATCTTCTGGCTCTTGCCGATGGTCGGCCTCTCCGCGAGGTTCTTCTTCAGCTGCTGCTTCAGAAGCCTGTTCTCTTTCTGAAGCATCCTCATCTCGACGGCCTTCTTCACCAGCTGCTTGATCTCATCATTCCTGGCCTGCTTGAGAAGGTACGCAAAGGCATCGTTGTTGACTGCTTCGATCGCGGTCTCCATGGAGCCGTGGCCGGTCATGAGTATCACCGGGACCGATGGGTCGATCTCCTTAACGCGGGCCAGCAATTCAATGCCGCTTAGTCCCGGCATCTTTATGTCGGTGATCACAAGATGGAAACTCTCATCCTTGAAACGTTCGAGTGCGCTTGTGCCTTCTTCGAAGGCCACCACCTCATAACCTTCCTTGGCAAGGAGGATCTTCAGGAACTCCCTCATTCCCTCTTCATCTTCTACAACAAGTATTCGCTCTCCTGACATGTCAGATCACTCCGCCCTTTGTTGCCGCATCGACGAGGACATGCGAAGCCATTCCGCTGTAGGTATTGCTGCTGTCCGATCTATCCAAAGGCAGGTACACCGTCACGGCGGTGCCCAACCCCTTGGTGCTCTTGATCTCAATCTTGCCGTGGTGTTCCTCGACGATCTTGGCCGCGATCGCCAGTCCCAGCCCTGTGCCCATCTTCTTGCGTGTGAAGAACGGTTGGAAAACCTGCTTAAGGTCTCTCTGGTCGATCCCCACACCGTTGTCCTCAAAGGTGACTGCCGCATATCTTGTGCCTTCTTCGGCACAGCAGGTCGTGAGCTTTATCTCTAATATTCCGCCAGAATGCAAAGCCTCAACCGCATTCAGAGCAAGATTGTAGAAGACTTGTCTGATCGTCTCGTCGTCAACCCGCGCCCTCACAATAGACGGCGCCTTCACCTCCACCTTCACCCGGTCATTGAACGAAGGGTGGTTCTTCACCAGATGAACCACCTCCGCGAGAACCTCAGTAAGATCCGCTCCGCGCAGCCGCTGAGGTCTGGATCGAGCGAACTCGAGGAAGTGATCGATTATGTTCTTGAGTCTATCGGATTCCTTGACCACCAGATCGAGAAGCTGCCTGTTCTCGCCCTTGATGTCGAGCGAGTCCTTAAGCATCTCAATCGATCCCGAAATCGAGGCAAGAGGCGTTCTTATCTCGTGAGCGATCCCGGCTGAGAGCTCCCCGAGGACCGCAAGCCGGTCCGCCAGCCGCATCCTCTCTGTCATCATCTTGACGTCGGTCAGATCCTGGAAGATCAGCACCACACCCCGGGTGGCTCCATCATCCCTGAGAAGAGAAACGCTCACTCCCAGAGGAAGCTCCCGGCCGTCGCCGGTGACCGCGTTGACCTCGGCCCTTTCCTCTTCCCTGCCGTCGGTGAGCGCACCGACCACCTTCTCGTGGAGCTCCGAGGAGATAGGTTCAATCACTTCAGAGGCCCGGCGGCCTATCGCATCGGCCACCCGGACTCCCAGCATCCGGGACGCCGACCTGTTGAACTCAGTCACTGTGAAATCGGAGTCGACCACTACGAACCCGCTGGACATGCTCTCGGTTATGGAATGGGTATCCATCCTGATCTTCTGGAGTTCCCGGGTAGTCGACTTGAGCCGTGCACCGAATATGCCCATCCTCTGGGACAGGTAGCCGCTCAAGACCGCCACTGAATAGAAGAAGGCGATCTGCAGACCCACGTTGAGTATGGTATATGTGGAGGCGACATCGGTCGAGGCCGGCGTGGTGCCCTGGTACCTCGCGTGTTCCACCAGAGATGCGGTCGCATAGAGCACACTGGAGAGCGTCGCCGTCAAGAGAGCCCCGCGCATCGAAAGGAATATGCTCGCCAGTAGAATCGTAATGAAATAGAGCAGGGTGAAATGGCTCTGCGCCCCTCCGGTATAGAAAACGATGCCGCTTGCCAGAACGACGTCTCCGGCAAGCTGAGCATACACCAGCGGCTTCCGGGCACGACCTGACCTGAAGACCAGCCACCAGATCACGCTGACCGGGAAGACAACGAAAAGAAGCCCCGCAACCAGCAGGGCATTCCGCGTCTCAAGACCCGTACCGGCAAGGAAAGCGATCAGGGACAGGGCCGCGCCCACGCAGATGATCCGGACCACGATCATCATCAGGCATAGTTTCTCGAGATCCCTGTCTTCGATCTTGTGAGCCACAGGTCTATTTCCCCACTATTACCGTGACCAGCTTGAAGATCGGCAGATACATAGCCACCACCATGCCTCCCACCACACCTCCCATCATCACGATCATGATCGGCTCTATCACCGAGGTCATCGCCTCAACTGCGGTGTCGACCTCTTCATCATAGAAATCCGCTATCTTGGAAAGCATCTCGTCAAGGGCACCGGTCTCCTCACCGACCGAGATCATCTGCACCACCATCGGGGGAAAAATCCCGGACTGCTTGAGCGGCTCCGCAATGGTCTGACCGCTCGAGATGCTCGCCCGGGTTTTCATCACGGCCTCTCTGACCACGCTGTTACCGGCTGCCTTGGCCGTGATCTCAAGCCCTTCAAGTATGGGCACACCGCTGGACACCAGGGTACCGAGGGTTCTGGTGAATCTTGCAATCGACGCCTTGAGAAGCACCGACCCAAAAACCGGAACGCTAAGCGCCAACCTGTCGATCTTGGCCCGCCCCGCCTTGCTCCTGTAGTACCGGCGTATCCCGAAGACCAAAGCCAGGATGATCCCGACCAGGAGCCACCACTTGGTCCTCAGGAAGCTGCTGATCGCCATCACCACTCGGGTCGGACCGGGAAGCTCGCCCCCGAAGTCCGAATAGAGCTTGGCGAAGGTCGGAATGATGAATACCAGCATGAATACCGTGGCGGCGATCGTCACGAAGCAGACCACGGCAGGGTAGGTCATTGCGCCTCGAACCTTGCGTTTGAGGCTGTCCATCTTCTCCAGATAAGTGGCAAGCCTGGCCAAGATCACGTCAAGCACTCCACCGGTCTCGCCTGCTTCGACCATATTGACATAGAGCTCGCTATAGACATTGGGATGCTTGGAAAGGGCATCCGCAAGCGTGGCACCCGATTCGACGTCCCTCATCGTGGAGGAGATGATCTTGCGGAAGTGCTCCTTCTCGGATTGCCTGGCAAGAATATCAAGGCACTGGACCAGGGGAAGGCCCGAATTGATCATGGTCGAGAACTGCCTGGTGAACACGGCAAGATCCTTTGTGCTGACTCCCCTCATGACCCCAAAGGGCAGGGACAGCCCTCTGGACTTCTCCTTTGCAGAAGTCAGAGTGACTCGCCGCTTCCTGAGGTTGAGCATAAGCTCATTTTTAGATTTCGCGAGCATCTCGCCGGCGATTACCTCACCGGCTGCCGTTTTGCCTTTCCAGAGATATGTGGTAGCCAAAGCACCGCCCCCTTATCTACTGAAGGACCTTTCTTTCTCCCCGGTACCGCTTAGAGATCTTCCCCGAGCCAGCATAGTCTCGAACTCGGTAAGATCGGAAGTCCTACCCATCGCCTCTTCCAGGGAGATCTGCCTGGTGGTGTAGAGCCTGTAAAGCGACTGGTTCATGGTCTGCATCCCGAACTTCTGCCCTGCCTGCATCAGGGAGTATATCTGGTGCACCTTCTTTTCTCTGATCAGCGCCTTGATCGCCGGCGTGCATACCAGCACCTCCGCCGCCAGAACTCGTCCCGCCCCGCCCAGCTTGGGCAGAAGCTGCTGGGTTATCACACCTTCAAGAGTGAACGCAAGCTGAGCCAACACCTGACTCTGCTGGTGTTCCGGAAAGACGTCCACCACTCGATTTATCGACTCATAGGTGGAGTTGGTGTGCAGAGTGGCCAGCGTCAGGTGGCCCGTCTCGGCTATGGTAAGAGCCGCCGCTATGGTTTCAAGATCTCTCATTTCACCTATCAGGATTACGTCGGGATCCTGTCTCAAGATGTGCTTCAACGCGTCGCAGAAGGAATGCGTGTCGGCACGCACCTCCCGCTGGTTCACGATGGAACGCTTGTGATGGTGCATGTACTCGATAGGATCTTCGATGGTGATGATGTTACAGCTGCGTTCCTCGTTTATTTTGCTTATGATCGAGGCAAGAGTGGTGGACTTGCCGCAGCCCGTGGGGCCGGTGACCAGGATCAAACCTTTCTGTTTGGCCGCGAAGTCCTTCACGACCGGCGGGAGCCCGAGATCATCGAATCCCATTATCTCGAAGGGAATCTGCCGTATGGCCATCGTCACGACTCCCCGCTGGAGGTAGACGTTTGCCCTGAAGCGGCTCAGACCCTTGATGCCGAAAGAGAAATCCAGCTCCTTGTCAATTTCAAACCTCTTCCGCTGATCCTCGTTCAAGATGCTGTACGCCAGCTGCTTGGTGATATCGGGGGCAAGCACCTCGGACTTGGACGAGACGATTTCACCGTCGATCCTGAACTGCGCCGGTAGACCCGCCGTAATGTGCAGGTCAGATGCTTTTAGCCTAACGATTTCGTCCAGCAGCTCTCTCAATGAGACCATTGTCGACTCCCTCCGACTGAGATCAGTCATCCCCTGCAGTTTCTCTCAGGACTTCTTCGACAGTTGTGCTGCCTGCCCTCAGCTTGAGCAGCGCGTCCTGCCTCAGCGTCAACATGCCTTCGCTCATCGCTTGTCTCTTTATGTTCTCACAAGATGACCTGTCAAGAATCATTCTTCTTATGGCCGGGCTTACGGGCATCACTTCGAAAATGCCCAGTCTCCCGGAGTAGCCGGTATTGTTACAGTTCGGACAGCCACGGCCCTTGTAGAACTTGAGGGTCCGGGCCTCAGCGGGCGGTATGCCCAGTTCCCTCAGGGCTTCACTGTGAACCTCAATTGCAATCTTGCACTTGCTGCATATTCGTCTGACAAGTCTCTGGGCAAGGATCAGGTTGACCGATGCGGCCACCAGGAAGGGCTCCACGCCCATGTCCACAAGCCTGTCAATGGTGCTCGGAGCATCGTTGGTGTGAACCGTAGAGAGCACCAGGTGGCCCGTAAGGGCCGCCTTGGTAGCTATCGAGGCGGTGTCCGAGTCCCTGATCTCGCCGACCATGATGATGTTCGGATCTTGGCGCAAGAAAGCCCTCAAGACCTTCGCGAACGTCAGCCCGATATCCTCGTTCACGTGCACCTGATTTATGCCTTCGATGTTGTACTCCACGGGATCCTCGGCGGTCATGATATTGACTTCCGGCTTGTTGATCCTGTTGAGCGCCGAATAGAGCGTCGTGGTCTTGCCGCTTCCCGTGGGACCGGTGACCAGCACCATCCCGTATGGAGCTTCGACTGCCTTTATGAAGTTCTTGAGCGCGTTCTCCTCAAAACCGAAGCGGGCGAGGTCCAGAGCGAGATTTCCTTTGTCCAGGATTCTTAAGACCATCTTCTCCCCGAATATGGTCGGCAGGCTCGAAACTCTGATGTCAACGGTCTTGGTAGCGACCCTCGCTTTGATCCTGCCGTCCTGAGGGATCCGCTTCTCGGAGATATCCATCTCGGCCATGATCTTAAGCCTCGATATGATCGCGGACTTGGTCCTGGCGGGCTGCTTGATCACTTCCTGGAGCGTACCGTCGATCCGGAACCGCACCCGGAATATCTTCTCGGAGGGCTCGATGTGGATATCGCTGGCCTGCTTTCTGACGGCGTCGGCAATCATGGAGTTCACAAACCTTATCACCGGGGCCTGCTCGGCTTCCTCGGCCCCTTCATCCTCCTCCACCTTCTCTTCCAGTACCTCCAAATCGCCTTCGCCCAGGTCACCGAGGCCCTTGATCATCTCCTCGAAGTTGTCCTGGGCCTTGTACTCTTTCTCGATGGCGGCCGCGAGAGCACTCTCGGTGGCAATCATCGGCTTGATCTCAAGCCCGGTGATGAACTTCAGATCATTAAGGGCGAACATGTCGGTCGGGTCGCTCATCGCAAGCGACAGCACCCTGCCGTGTTTGTCAACTGGCAGGACCTTGAATTTGGCCGCGATCTCGGGGGAAATCAGCTTGATCACCGAGTGCGGTATCTCAATCGAGAGGGGGTTGACCGCCTCAACGTCGTATATGTGTACCAAGAACTCGAGGAGGCGTTCCTCCGACATATAGCCCATCTTAACGAGGGCCTTCTGGAAGGACATGCTGCCCGTCTCGGCCTGCCTGGTTATGGCTGCGACCTCATCGTGCCGCAGAACACCGAGACTGACCAGCTTCTCTGAAATATCGGTCTTGGTCACCATGATCCACTGATCCCCTGTAGCTGCCCCGGCAGTTTGCTTCTTACACAAAGACCCGCCAGTGGCGATACTGCAACACCCGTACCAGCCGTCGGCAACCTCTCGGCTCGGGGTCTGCCGCCAAGTAATCGCATCGATTGAGCAAAACACCCCAGTCGAGCAAAACCCGCTGACAATCGCGACCTCCGCTTTCGAAACCTATTCTAGTGCCTGGGTTCGCAATTAGCAACCTCTATTGCAAATTGCAATGTCACCGGTCGACACAGACATAGGGCCTCAGGCGCTCCAGGGTACGCTCCCCTATTCCCTTTATCTCAAGCAGATCCTCCACACGACTGAACCGTCCGTTAGTATCGCGCCAGGCGAGGACCGCCTCAGCTTTCTTGGGGCCTATTCCCGGCAAGAGCTCGAGCTCTTCCGCACTGGCCGTGTTGAGATCAAGCCTACGATAATTCCCGGGCATGGCAGATGCCGGCTCCACACCGGCAGCCGCCGGCGACGCTCCGGATGTATCCCGAGGGGCGTCGCCTTCCGCCGTAGCCACTTGGCAAGCCGCCTGATCGCGCCGATCCCCCTGCTTGTCGATCATACTAACAAGGATGCCGACCGCCAAGGTAATCACCAGGATTGCACCTGCAAACCTCTCTCTCTTATTCATGATCCCCACCCCACCCAATCATCCAAACCCGTTCCCGGACCTATTCAACACAACTTATCGTCAGAATTTCCCGCACGGTTTAGACCTTGCTTCAAAAATTAAGCAATTGTGAGCAGGATCCCGGGGAGCTAAAGAAGGTTACCGAATCCCTTCTCTTCCATGAGATCGACCAGCTCCCTTACCCTCTCCGCCTCATCTCTTCTGGCGAGGAGGATTGCATCATCAGTAGCGACGATTATAACATCCTCAAGTCCGATGGTGGCAACGAGCCTCTTGTCCGAGTATACCACACAGCCCCTGGAGTCAACCCCGACGTGGTTGCCGCGGATGGAATTGCCCGATCGGTCCTTCTCCATGTACCTGGAGAAGGAATCCCAGGTCCCAAGATCGTCCCAATCTATGTCGGCGGGGACCACACAGGCTCTGCTGGTCTTTTCCATCACTCCGAAGTCGATCGATGCCTCCCGGACAGCCTCGTAGCACCGCATCTTCTGGCGGTCCTCCTCGGGCCCGCCCACGGAGGCCGCAAACCGTTCGAACTCGATCATCAACTCCGGGAGATGCCGTGCCATCTCTTTAAGGACGACCGAGGCTCTGAAGAGAAAAATCCCCGCATTCCACAGGTAGTCTCCCGAAGTAAGGTACCGGCGCGCGACTCTCAGCGACGGCTTCTCGGCGAATTTCCTGACTTTGAAGAAGGAGAAGGGGCCATGATCGGATACCTCCTTCCCACATCGTATATACCCAAAGCCGGTGGCCGGCCTCTGAGGTTTGATACCCAGCGTCAAGAGCTTGTCCTCGCGCTCGACGAAGTCTAGGCCCGCGGCGATGACCGCTCGAAATCCCGTATGGTCGCTGATCAGGTGATCGGCGGGCAAGAAGACCATCGCCGGGTCACCGTGACCCGCCCTTGCCAGAGTCGCCGCGTATGCCATGCAGGGAGCAGTGTTCTTGCCGACGGGTTCGCTCAGCAAACGGACCCTGCCATAAACCGAGGCCACACGTTCGGTCGCCTCAAGTTGCTTCGCCTGGGTCACAATCCAGATGTTCTCGGGCCGAAAGATGGGAAGCAACCGCTCGATAGTAAGCTCGAGCAAGCACTTGCCGTCTATCAAAGGTAAAAGCTGCTTCGGCCGTGCCTCGCGGCTCAACGGCCAAAAGCGCCGCCCACTTCCGCCGGCCATTATCACTGCGATCCGCACTTCATGCCTCCGGAATGCCGATATTTGCGCCGCCAACCTCCTGGAGCCGGGACATTAACTCGGCGCGGATCTCGGTGAGCCTTGCCTGGGTCCGGGCCTCGAACCTCAGGACCAGCACCGGCTGTGTGTTCGAAGCTCTTACGAGCCCCCAGCCGTCGGGATAGACCACTCTTACACCATCGATATCAATCACTTGGTGGTCCGGCTTGAGCAGGTGCTTCAGATCCTCGACCACTTTGAACTTGAGGCGGTCGGGACAATCTAGTCTTATCTCGGGCGTGATGAAATACTTGGGCACATCGCTCAATTGGGACGATAGGCTTGACCTGCTTCTCGAGAGAATCTCCAGCAGCCTCAAGGAAGCGTACACCGCATCGTCATAACCGTAGTAGCGGTCATTGAAGAAAATGTGGCCGCTCATCTCCCCCGCCAGCAGCGCCCCTTCCTCCTTCATCTTTTCCTTGATCAGAGAATGGCCGGTCTTCCACATTATGGGCACACCGCCGGCTGAGGTGATCGCTTCCGGGAGCGCCTGAGAACACTTGACCTCGAAGATCACTTTGCAACCTGGGTGGCGCGCGATTATGTCTCTTGCGAACAGTATGAGAAGCTTGTCTCCCCACAGGATCTCGCATTTCTCATCGATCACGCCGATTCGATCGGCGTCACCGTCATAAGCGATTCCCGCCTCAAGCCGGCCGCCCCTGACCGCACGGATAAGATCCTCGAGATTGCGGGGCACAGTCGGATCGGGGTGATGATTGGGGAACCTGCCGTCCGGTTCACTGTAAAGCAACTCCGCCGATGTGCCCAGCCTTGCAAACATATCCCGGACCACCAGCCCGGCGGTGCCGTTGCCGCAGTCTACTGCGATTCGAAGGTTCCGCTTGATGTCGATCTGGCTGAGGACCGCCTCGATGTAAGCTTCCCTGGGATCGGCCTTTTCGATCCGGCCTCCGCCTGGGGTCGAGCCGATTCTCGCGGCGATATCCCTTATCTTCCGGATTTCATCGCCGTATATGGTGGACTTGCCGCTCGCCACCTTGAAGCCGTTGAACTCGGGTGGATTGTGGCTGCCCGTTATCATAATCCCGCCATCAACAGGGTAACGGAAGAGCGTGAAATAGAAGACCGGCGTCGGGATCACTCCGAAATCGGTCACGCCGAGCCCCAAACCGGCAAGCTCCCGAGCCACGATCCCTCGGAAGCCATCGGAACTGAGTCTGTTGTCGCTGGCAAGCGAGACCCGCTTTGCGCCATGCTGCTGGAGGTATGAACCAGTCGCTTTGGCAAGCAGGGCAACGCTACGGTCGGTGAGATCGACTCCGACCCTGCCCCTTATATCGTACTCTCGGAATATCTCGGGATTAAGCTCCACCGAACACTCTTCCGATTGCAGTCGAGATGTAGGTCGCGGACCTGGCCCCCTCGTCGGATCCCTGGGGGAGGAATCTTGTAAGATATGAGACCGCGTTCATCAGTTTCTGCGCAAGCGGCGAGGCAGGGATCGCGTCCCCCCCAAGGCCTCCCATCACCATCAGCTTAAAAACCAGCCCCACAACAATGCCCACCAGACATGCTCCGATAACGCCTCCGAGGATCCTATCGATCGGTGAGAGGGTGCTCTTCTTGACCATTCTTGAGATGACCGTACCCAGCAGGCCAATGGCGACAGCCACTATGATGAAGGCGACTACGAAGGCAAATATCTTCCCTGCCGTGGGGTGTGACAGCGTGCCCGTCACCGAAAGGGTTCCAGTTGCGACCTTGCCAGCCACCACGACGCCCACAATCAGGGCGACTACACCCGTAACTTCCTGAATGGCGCCCTTTATCGCGCCATGAATGAAACCGGCAACCATCACCAGAACTATCGCTCCATCCACCAGGTTCACAGCTGCTCACCTCGCTCGTGTTTTCTGCCAACGCAACTGAGGAAGTTTCGTGCTAGGGTCAAGGTCCGAGCAATCAGAGGCCCGAGTCACCATTAATGCCCCCACAACCGCAAAACCACCAAGACCACGCGGTTCATCGCGCCCTGAGCCTACAATGCAGCCGGAAGAGGTGTCAAGCCAATACTGCTTCAGTCCCGGAGCTCCCAGGACGCACCAATCTCGTAGGCTCGCCGGGGCAGGCCCGGCATACCCCAGGTGGAATAGATCCGAGCATTGAAGAGATTGGTGACCCGGGCGAACAGCCGCGCACGGTCGATTCCCACATAGGCGTAGAGGAGCGCCGAGGAGTAGCGGGGCAGGCCGGTGCCGCGCAGGCAGGTGAAGTCCGTATAGTCGTATTGATCGCCCGAGTAGACCCCGGATACATTTCTTCCGGCAAATACAGTCCCACAGGAGACGTGCCTGGTAAGATCCCGCTCCGCTTTGACCGACCAGGTGAAGATGTTGTCGGGCCGGTACTCGATCCTCCTGCCCGCACCGTCCCGGGCGCTGCCGACCCAGTAGCTGAGCGAAGCCTCCAGTCCCCAACCGGGAGTCAAGTCGCATGAGAGCTCAAGTCCCTTGAGGCGGGCCTCGAGGTTGGTGGACCTGACGGGAATGCAGGTCTGGTCCGCTCGCCACAGGATCATATCGTCCACATTCCGATAGTAGAATGTGGCTCCGGCCTGCGCCGGCCCGCGCTTAAGGTGGGTGCCCAGCTCGAAACCTCTTGAGTGCTCGGTTCTCAAGGTGGGATCACCCGCTTCATTGGGTCCCCTCCAGTAAAGGTCGTTGAAACTCGGGTACATGAAGCTGCGGTCAATCTTGGTGAACAGGGCGACCTCGCCCGGCAGGAAGAGCCACGCTGTAATCTGGGGAGACAACTCCATCTTGAATTCGGAGTTCTTCTCGATCCTCAGACTTCCAGTGAGCCTGACCGGTCCCTGGCTGATTTCCCTCTGGACCGACAAGTAGGCGTCGGTAGCAGATCGACTGCCGACTGAATTGCTTTCCATCAGCTTCCGCTCTACGCCCAGGCCTAAAGACGACGCTTCGCTCGTGTCCGAACGGCCGTATGCTTCAAGCTGGACTCCATCAAGCCTGCCCTCGTGCTTGTAGAGATAGGGCGGGAAGAGGCTGCTCCGGGAGACGTAGGTCTGGTGCGACGCCGAATGATGGTAACTGAGGAGAAAGCCGCTCTCGTCAAGGCTCGCGAGGGAGAACCGGACGAAGCTTCTGCGATCTTTCTCTACACCGGGCATGCTCCCCGGGATCTCAATCTCACTGGTATGCTTGAAGCCGACCGCGTCCGCTCGGATTCCTCCGGCCGTCCTGTGGGTCATCTTGCCGTAGAGTTTCTCGCCATTGTAGGCGCTGTTCGGAAGCCATCCCCCAGACTTGATGTCGTCATAGGCTCCGAGGAATCCCAGCCGGCCGGCAAATGAACGGCGCAGTGTGAGACCTACCGCCCTCGAGTCGAAACTCCCCCTCCAGCCCGTCACCTCACTTGAAGGCACTTCCGGCATGGCATCCAGGGAGACGAGGTTGACGGCACCGCCAATCGCTCCCGAACCGTATAGCGCTGATGCTCCGCCCTTCATGGCCTCGACGCGCGCCGTTCCGGACATCGGCAGCCAATTGAGGTCCATCACGGCGATCTGAGGATCGGCGATCGGGACTCCGTCCAAGAGGTAGGTAACCTCATTGGAACTTCCCCCTCTCAGGGTCATTGTCTCGAGGGACCCGTAGGACCCGTATCTGATCAGGCCGACGCCGGAGTCGACGGAGAGGGCCTCGGCCGCGCTTGCGGATGCAAGCTCCCGGATCTGGGTCTCGGACGCCACAGCCACGTTGCTGAAGAATAGCGGCCTATTCGAGGGCAAGCGGCTCGCAGTAACAAGGATCTCTTCGAGCCGGTAGACCCCGAGAGAATCCCGGGAAACGAGGGAATCTTGAGAGACCTGAGCGCCGGCAGACACACTGTCGGCACCGACCTCGGCGTGGGCCCCACCCGAACCCAACAGGGCCGAACCCAACCAACCAACCATTGCTATCGCAGCCGATATTTTTC
Organism: Candidatus Eiseniibacteriota bacterium; assembly: GCA_043808325.1. Classification (GTDB taxonomy): domain Bacteria; phylum Arandabacterota; class Arandabacteria; order Arandabacterales; family Arandabacteraceae; genus JAZDEY01. The sequence goes on along the minus strand of JAZDEY010000044.1, from coordinate 95,400 downwards.
CGAGACCCACGGCCATCACGCACCCTCCTTGATTGTCCACCTGTTCTCAGTGCCGATCCTTCCCTTGCGGATCCTGGGTAGTCCTATTCAAATCCTCAACTGCCTGCCGGCGCCGGTCCTGCGCCGTGCGGTCGGCTGCCTGCCTCACGCCGTGCGCCCCGGGCCACCGCTTGCGCGTGACCAGGGCAGATACCGCTCCGAAGATCAAGGCGTTGGTGGCTATGTGGATCACTGCAAATGGGACGCCGGCAAGGAGAATTGGGATGGGGGCGCGCCATCTTCCGATAGAGACCGCGACCCCGTAGTTGGTAAGGCCGTCATAGACGAGCGTGAGGCCGGCGCCGAAGCCCGCGGCCCAGAAACCCACTCCAAGCAGCCGACCGCCAACCCGGCGAAACACGCTTCCTGCGGCACCCACCACGGCCATGCCGGCCACTTGCGAGGCAAGCACGGGCGGAGGCGCCGGGCCCAGGGGGTTAAGCAATGATAGTAACAGCATCGCCGTGGCCCCGATCGTTGCCCCGCGCTTCCAGCCGACAAGATACCCCGAGAAGAAGCATACAGCCGATATACCTTCGACGTTGGGCACGGTTGCGAGCAGGATCCCAACTGCGACAGCCAGGGCGATAAGGATTGCGGTTGTAGCGAGGTCCTTCCGCATAGAAGAAGCCCAGCCGCACGGGCGAGGCCGGGGCTTGCAGTCACCTCCCCTCGAAGGCAGTACTCCAAACCGGTGTGGGCAGGTCTCCTGGCTATCGGGTCATCCTACTCCCCGCGCCTTCCCGGGTTGCCCCAGTGGCACATGCGGGTTTCGTCGCCGACTACAGTGGCGGGGCCGCGCTTGAGTGCTTCCCTATTAAGCCTGCGGCGCCCACACTTGATCTATATGTCAATACGTTTACACGATCTTCACATGGTTTGTCAAGGCCTGTTCTCGGAGGGATTCGCCATGGCCGGCTGGCCAGGACCCGAGCCCTTGCCCGGAACCACCGGGCCTGATCGCCGGGTCTAGTAGGAACGGGCCTTTCTGAGCTGGTCGACTGCGGACGAAGGAACGGTGCACGTGCCAAGCAACAGATTCCCGTCCCGCCTTCCATGGCTATCGGAGCCCCCGGTGGCAACCAGTCCCATTTTGTCGGCCATTCTCTGGTAGTGCGCGGCATGTTTCTCACTGTGCTTAGGGTGATAGACCTCGATCGCCTTCATCCCGCACGCCATGTATTCGGTGATCAAGCCGTCCCGCCTCAGGGTTCCCGGATGGGCGATGGCTCCGATACCACCGGCCTTCGCTATCAGTTCGAAGGCAATGTGAGGTTCGAGGTGATACTTGGGGACGTATGCCGGCGACTCGAACCCAATGAATTTTCTGAAGGCCTCCTCGTGGGATCCCACAAACCCGCCCCTGACCAACGCCTCCGCAATATGCGGCCTGCCGACGGCGCCGCCCGCCGCGATCTCCAGTACCTGATCGGGATCCATATTGACCCCCATGCCCTTCAGGCGTTGGACCATCTCCAGACCGCGCACGCGCCGGGCATCCGCGAAGATCTTGATGTATCTAAGGAGGTTCTCATCCCGGACATCTATCATATAGCCAAGCACGTGAACGTCGGCCTTGCCGTCGGACGTGCTGAGTTCCACTCCGGGAACCACTTCAAGATCACCGGATCCGGCTGCTTCGATCCCGATTTCGACGCCTCCGATCGCATCGTGATCGGTTATCGCCACCGCAGCAAGGCCGATCCGCTTGGCCTCAAACACGACCTCCTCGGGCATCATGTCCCCATCGGAAAAGCAGGTATGAACGTGAAGATCGGCGCTACCATTCGGCGGTTTCATTTCTTGCGGCTCAGTTCCTCGAGGCGGATCCTCGCGTCACGGAAACTTGGATCCGCGCGGCAGATCTCTCGGTAATGTTGTCTAGCTTGATCCAGCTCGCCAAGTTTCTCGTAGGCCATCGCGAGATTGTATCTCAGGCCCAGATACTCGGCCTCCGAGTACCCTTTGAGCTCGAGTCCGGCCTTGAGCTCCTCGATCGCCAGCTCGACATCATCACGCTCCATGAAACACCTTCCCACCATTTCAATGCTCCGAAGCCGCAGTTCGGGCTGCTTCTGAGCCAGGCTGAACTCGGCCAGGGCTTCATCGTAGAATTCCATGTTGAGATAGGACATTCCGAGATCATAGTGACTTTGATAGTCCTCTTCCCCGATCGCCTGCTTGATCTCTTCCCGGAAACTTCTCAGAACCTCGTCAATCTTCAGCGGCACGTGGTGGGCAAGGCCTATGCGCTTGTGAACGATCTCGACCTTGTCCGTCCCTTTGCCCTCGACACTGGCCTCCTCAGTCTGGGTGCGTCCGCTGCCCTTGATCTCCTGAACTCTTGCCTTGAGGGCGGCCGCCTTGTCGTGCTCCCCCTCGTGCTCGTAAATCTCCCCGGCGGCAATCAGCTCGCTTCGTGCCTCGTCGGTCATGCCAAGACTGAGGTAGACCTCGGCCAGATGCTCCCTTACCCTGACCCCTGCCGGAGCTCCCTCGATCACCCGCCTTAGTACCTCAGCGGCCCTTACCAGGTCTCCCCTGCCAATCAGCTTCTCTGCATATTCGAGAAAATAGCCCGACGCCTCACTTACGAAACCCTGGTCCGAATGGAGTTCGCCCAGCAGGCGACTTGCCTCGAAGTAGCCGGGGTCAAGCCTTATCATCTTGCGGCATACGGCGATCGCATTGCTGTAGAGATCGTCTTTCCGGTAGGCGCGCACTGCCTCTTCATACTGCCGGAAGCCCTCTTCCTTCTCGCTCTTCTTGATGTAGACGTCACCCATCAGGTTATAGATGTTGGGGTCCACCGACTCGCCGCTCAGCAACTTGCCGTATTCTTCAAGGGCGGCGTCCAGGTCGCCGTGCTGCACGTACCCGTGAGCCCGCTTTCTGATCTCGGAAATCTCCGCCAACTCAGTCCTCCTACTCGCCGCCCTGGGTCAAGGTCGACTTGACACGCGAAAGGATCGGGGCCACGCTCCTCGTCAGATCATCCAGCTCCTTGAGAACCCTGGCCCTGCATGAGGCCCGAAATTCCGCATCCTCTATCGATGAGAGATTGATCATGACGTTCAAGACCGCTCCCTCGCCGCACGCGATGCACATCAGGGCCGCAACCCCGGCGTCCGAGAGCGAAGCCTGGTGACCCCGCGCGGCGACGGCCTCGACGAGCGGCACCATACGGCGGCACTCCTTGAGGACGCTGGCGGGGACCTCGGCCGCTTGCTTGAAAGCCTCCTGCATTGCCTGGTGCCTTGCGGCTTTCTGGGAGTCGGTGAGGCGCGGCATCTTCATCGCCTTAATCACTTTGTCGAAGGCCCGGGAATCCTCGGTCACTTTTGACCTGAGAACATCCATCACGCTACGGGCCTCGACACGCACTTGCTCCATCTCGGCGCTGACATCCCGGTACTTCTTGCTTGAGAGCGTAAGCTGAGAAACCATCCCGGCGAGAGCGGCCGCGAGACTTCCGGCCAGGGCTGCGACACTGCCGCCACCGGGGGTCGGCGTGCTGTCATAGACCGAGTCCACGAAGGCCGACCATCCACCCGAGGTGCTTGCCTGGGCTTCGGCCAGCTTCTCCTGAAGCCGGCTCTCGAGGATCTGGGCCGAGGTGAAGTTCTCGAGCCGCAAGAAGTAATCCGCCGTATCGACCAACGCCTGAAGGGGCACCAACCCGACAATCTCACTCCCGATCACGTTTACCCCGTATCTGGCGGCCTCAAGCCTTACAAGCTCAAACGCCCTGTGGATCGGTGTCTTCTCATAGTTTACCAGATTCATCGAAACCTGGGCGATGTCGCGTTCCCTTATCTCGAAGCCAAGAGCCTTTGCGTAGCGCAGTCCGCCGCTCCGCCCCCTCACGGCCTTGGCTATCTTCTTGGCGACCGCGATGTCACCGGTGGACAGGTTCACGTTGAAGGCCACCAGCGGCATCCTTGCACCCACTGCAGTCGCTCCGGCCGTGGGATGGATCTTGGCAGCGCCGAAATCCGGACGGCGATCAGAGTTGGTCTCGATCTCCACACTCAGGCCTTCGAACTCGCCTTTCCTCACCTGCGCAAGGTCCTCCCTGTCAGGCCGAGTGGCGGCCGACTCATATAGATAGACCGGGATGTGGTACTCGCCTGCCACCTTTTCTCCGACGCGCCGGGCAATCTCGACGCACTCAGCCATCGTGACACCTGAGATGGGGACAAACGGAACCACGTCCGTCGCGCCCATTCGCGGATGCTCTCCCTTGTGATACCTCAAATCTATCAATTCGGCTGCCTTACCCACCGCCTTAAGCGCAGCCTCTTCGACCGCGACAGGCGTTCCTATAAAGGTAACGACACAACGGTTATGATCGGCATCCATCTCAACGTCGAGCACAAGGGCCTCCCGGACACTCGCGATTTCGGCCACAATCGCGTCAACCACGTGTTTGCGCCTTCCTTCACTGAAGTTGGGCACACATTGCACGATCTTCCTCATTGGTCGGCCTCCATACGATCTCCAGTATAGACGGTCCTGCCGTCTTTGATAACCATTTTGACGCGCGCCCCACCCACATGATAAGGAATATACCTGAAGTCCGGGATGTCAAACAAGACCAGATCGGCCTTCTTGCCGGGCTCGAGGCTCCCGACCGTATCATCTCGGCCGAGGGCCTTGGCGCCTCCCCGGGTCACTGCCAGGATGGCCTCGGCGGGCGTCATCTTCATAAAGGAACAGCCGAGGCTTGATACAATCGAAAGCGAATGAACCATGGAACTCCCGGGATTGAAATCGGTGGCCAGCGCGACATCAAGGCCCATCTCGATCATGCCGCGCGCGTCGGCGAATTCCAGCTTTCCTAAGCCCAGGCCGACCCCCGGAAGGAGGACCGCAACCGTGCCCGCCCGCCTCATGGCCTCAAGCCCCGCGCGTGGCGCGTAGCCAAGATGCGCGGCGCACACCGCGCCGACCTCGGCCGCGACCTCGACCCCACCGGAGGCAACGAATTCGTCGGCGTGAATCATGGGCTTAAGCCCCGACTCCTTGGCGCGAATGAGAATCCTGCGCGATTCCTCGGGGGTAAAGACGCCTTTCTCACAAAAGACGTCGCAGAACTCCGCCAGTCCGGCACTCGCAACTGCCGGGATCATCTCCTCAGCCACCAGATCAACATAGCGGCCGCGACGCCCGGCGAATTCGTCAGGGATCTCGTGGGCTCCAAGAAAGGTGGCGACCACGTCGATCCGAGATTCCTCCCCAATGCGCCTTATCGCACGAAGCATCTTGAGCTCCGCATCGAGGCTCAGTCCGTAGCCACTCTTTATCTCGACGGTGGTGGTTCCAGATTCCACCATCGCCCTCACACGCGCGAGACCGGCTGCCGCCAGAGTTTCCTCCGAGGCCTGCCTTACCAGCCGGACGGTGGCCTTTATCCCCCCACCCCCGCGGGCGATCTCCATGTAGGTCTTGCCCTTGAGCCTCATCTCGTACTCTCGCTCCCGCGTGCCCACGAAAACTGCATGAGTATGAGCGTCGACGAAACCCGGAAGACCCACCAGGCCCTCGGCGTCGATGCGCTTCGATACCGAAAGGCCCAGCGCCGCGAATTTCCTCTGCCTGCCGACCCACTCTATCCTGCCTCCCGACCCGGCGACGCAGGCCTGGTCAATCAGGCCAAGGGCCTGCCCCTCGGTATCGGTGGAATCAAATGCGAGAGTGCTACAGGTTACAAGGCGAGAGATGTTCTCTATCGAGAAATCATAAGGAGAAGGCAATTGGCTGCTCCACCTACAACATCGGTATCCTGATTCCGCGGCTACGTGCCACTCCGATCGCGGCTTCGTAACCGGCATCCGCATGTCTCGCAACGCCCATGCCGGGGTCGACGGTAAGCACCCGGCCCAAGCGCTGCCGGGCTTGGTCGGTTCCATCGGCCACAACCACCATGCCGGCGTGAATCGAGTTTCCGATCCCGACGCCGCCGCCATGATGAACCGATACCCAAGTGGCTCCAGAGGCCGCGTTGAGGAGTGCATTGAGGATCGGCCAATCAGCAATGGCGTCGCTGCCGTCCCGCATACCTTCGGTCTCCCGGTTGGGGGAGGCGACCGATCCGCTATCCAGATGGTCGCGGCCGATCACGATCGGCGCGGTGAGCTCCCCACGCTTTACCATTTCGTTGATGCGCTTGCCGAAGCGCGCTCTTTCGCCGTAGCCTAGCCAACAAACCCTGGCGGGTAGCCCCTGGAACCTCACCCGCTCGCGCGCAAGTTCGATCCATCTCGCCAGTGCCTGGTCTTCAGGAAACTCCTCCAGGACCGCCTGATCGGTCTTATAGATGTCGTCGGGTTCGCCGGAAAGCGCTACCCATCTGAAGGGGCCCTTGCCCTCGCAGAACATCGGCCTTATGTATCTCTCCACAAAGCCGGGGAAGTCAAAAGCGTCGTGAACCCCGGCTTTCTTGGCCTCTCCCCGGATGTTGTTGCCGTAGTCGAAAACGATCGCACCCTTGGCCTTGAAGCCCAGCATCGCTCTCACGTGGGCAGCTATAGCCTCTGTCGACCGCCTGACGTACCCGCGCGGATCCCTGCTCCGAAGAGCCAGGGCTTCCTCCAGGGTCATCCCGTTGGGGACATAACCCGCAAGCGGGTCGTGAGCCGAGGTCTGATCGGTCACCACGTCGGGCACCAGGCCTCTCGCCAAGATCTCAGGATGCGTGTCGGCCGCGTTGCCCACCAGACCGATTGATCTGGCGATCTGCTTTTCGCAGGCCTCCCTGACAAGGCTCAGGGCCTCGTCAAGGCTCTCGGTCATCGTGTCGCAGTAGCCGGTGCGGACCCTCCGCTCGATTCGTGCGCGGTCAACTTCGACATCAAGGCAGACTCCCTCATTCATCGTGACTGCCAGGGGTTGAGCCCCACCCATACCACCCATGCCCGCCGTGAGCACGAATCTTCCCCGGAGCGAACCCCCAAAATGCTGCCGGGCAAGCTCCGCCAGGGTCTCATATGTGCCCTGGAGAATGCCCTGGGTGCCTATGTATATCCAACTGCCGGCAGTCATCTGACCGTACATGATCAGGCCCTTTGCCTCGAGCTCCCAGAATTTTTCCCAGGTAGCCCAGGCCGGCACCAGAAGCGAATTCGCGATCAGCACCCTCGGTGCATCCGGCGTGGTCTCAAAGACCGCTACGGGCTTACCGGATTGGACCATCAGGGTCTCGTTGTTCTCCAGATTTTTGAGGGTCTCTACGATAGCCTCGTAGCACTCCCAGTTGCGCGCCGCTTTCCCACAACCGCCATAGACGATAAGCTCCTCGGGCTTTTCAGCGACCTCGCCGTCCAAGTTGTTCATCAGCATTCTCATGGCCCCTTCCTGCTGCCAGCTCTTGCAGGTGATCTTGGTACCACGAGGAGCCTTAATCGGCCCGACCTGACGGATCTTTGCCAACGCTCAACACCTCACGTTGAAGGCTTCCCGCCCATCACGTCTCTTACCTTCTTCATGGCGCAGTATTCGCCGCACATGGTGCATAAGTTAGTATCGCTGGGCCGGGAGCTCTCCCGTAAGAACCGGGCGCGCGAAGGAGCCAGGGCAAGCTTTAGCATTGCATCCCAGTCAAGTGACTTGCGCGCCTGGGACATTTTGCGATCCCATTCCAGGGCACCCGGGATTCCCTTGGCGATGTCCCCCGCATGAGCCGCTATCTTGGAGGCGATAACGCCTTCTCTCACATCGTCCACGTCAGGCAGTCTCAAGTGCTCAGACGGGGTCACGTAGCACAGGAAATCCGCCCCTGCGGCCGCGGCAATCGCCCCACCGATGGCTCCCGCAATATGGTCATAGCCGGCACTGACGTCCGTCACGAGCGGCCCCAGGACGTAGAATGGAGCACCCCGGCAGATCTTCTTCTCGATTACCACGTTGGCTTCGATCTCGTTAAGCGGCACATGGCCGGGACCCTCTACCATCACCTGAACCCCGGCTCGACGGGCCCTCGCCACCAGCTCGCCCATCACCACAAGTTCGCTCACCTGAAGAAGGTCGGTGGCATCGGCCAGCGACCCGGGCCGCAGGCCGTCACCCAGGCTCAAGGTCCCATCATATTCGTGAGCAATCTCGAGCAGCCGGTCGTACCCAGAATAGAGGGGGTTTTCCTTATCATTATAGTACATCCACTCGAGCATGAACGATCCACCACGACTTACAATGTCGGTCAGTCTTCCACACTCCCTGAGCTTATCGATCGTAGACTTGATAACCCCGCAGTGAACCGTGATGAAATCGACGCCCGAGGCCAGGTGACGCTCGATCGCGGAGAAGATTTCATCCTCGGTCATCTCAACCATCGCTCGCCGGGATTTGACCGCGCCTATTGCGGCCTCATAGATGGGCACCGTGCCTACCGGGACTCCAGATCGCGCAAGCACGGCGCGGCGAATCCCATCAATATCCCCTCCCGTGCTGAGGTCCATCACGGTGTCTGCGCCGGCCTCTACGGCCGCATCCAGCTTCTCAAGCTCGTGCTCCAAGAGGGCGTCGTCGGAGGAACTCCCCAGGTTTGCGTTCACCTTGGTGGTCAAGCCCGCACCCACTCCGCACGCATACCTGCCCCTGCGAAGCCTGTTCACGGGAATGACGATCGTGCCGGCCTTGAGGCCCTCCAAAATATGGGATGTGTCCCTGTTTTCGCGCTCGGCAACCGAGCGCATTTCATCGGTAAGGATGCCCTTGCGTGCGGCTTCAATTTGATTCACTGCGTTCTCCAGTCACGAGGAAGAAACCGATCCAGGAAGCCTCCGAGGTTCAATATATCTCAGAACCCCCGCCAAGTCAACCGCGACGCCCCTCAGAACTGCTCCACGAAACCAAGATGGAGCTTGGCCTCCGACCAGGTATCCCCGCGGCCCATGGCGATCTCCAGCCGCAGCATCCCTGCGGTGGTTCCCCCCATGAAACCGAAGCCGTAACCATAGGGGAGGTTCTCGAGGTTACCGAAGGAGGAGGTGGCGCCTCCAAGGGTAGCCGCATCGATGAAAGCATAGATTCGGGAGTAGGCTCCCAGCAGCCTCCTCACCTCAAGGCTGAGCGTAAGCGCCTTTTCAACGTTAAACCATTCCTCGGGGTAGCCCCGCAGGGTCTCCATGCCACCCCATCTGACCATGTGAGAGGGTGGGACCCTGCCGGAGCTGGAGAAAACCCCCTGGAACCGGCCACCAAACGTTAGCTTGGTGCGGCCGGCGAGTCCAAGTACGTACTCGGCGCCAGATGCGAGATTCGAGAGCGTACGGTCAAGCGCGGGGTCATCGACATAATCCAGGGATTCCACCTCGTGGGAGACCTCGAAGAAACCTCCCGACTGCGGATTGACGGGCGCCGTTCGTCCCTCGTAGCGCAGTGAGAACGATAGCCCTCTTTCCCTGAAACTGCCCTCGCCGCCCGCCGGAGCCCGGTCCTTGGCCGACCCAAGGAAGGCGCCGGTTCCAATCTCAAGCCGCGGCTCACCCACAAAGATCAGGCCGACCCAGAACTTGCTGCGGGCATACGATGTGTCGACCACGTCGGACGACAGACCGGCCTCAAGCCCCAGAGGCTTGCCCACCAGCCGAGGTTCCCGGTAATACAGACTCCAGCTGAGCCTGCGGTCGCCCCTTCTGGTCCAGAGAACCTTCGCGCGCCGGAGTGTCCCTCCAAGGTTCAGCATCTCCAGGGTGAAGGAACCCACCAGACTTGTACCTTCGGCGCCCGGAGAGTAAGCCAGCACTCCCTCGAAGAGGCTTGTCCTGGCCTCCGCGACGTCGAAGGTAATTGCAACCGTAGTGTCCTGCGAGTCAAAGCCCAGGACCGGCTCGGAGACCTCCTCAAGTATGCCGAGGCCCAAGAGCTTCTCCCTGGCGCCGTCAACCCGGTCACCATCATACGCTCGACCCACAACAAGGCCCGACTCGCGAAGCAAAACCGATTCCCTGGTTTTCTTCATACCCCGGAAACTCACACGACCCAGCTTGGCCCTCGGCCCCGGCGAAATCCTGAGGATCACTCCCAGCTCGCCACGGGCAACCTCGAGGATTTCAGGCCGGATCCTGGCCAGCGGATAGCCGCGGCCATCATAGAAGCCGAGCGCGTCATCGATCGCTTCCTCAAGCTCGGGCTTCGAAAACGGAATCCCCCTGCTGCCGGCAAAGATCGCATCAAGCTGAGGCGTGTCCTCGCCTGAGGCTCCATCCAGCTTGATCGAAGCGAGAAGACTTGGTGTGCCTTCGGAGATGGCTATTCTCACCGTGTCGCCGGTCGCATTCGATCTTTCGCACTTTATCTCGGCGTCAAGGTAGCCTTGAGCCCAGTATGCCCCGGCTATGGTCTTACAAATCTGGTCAGCGCAGAAGGAGTCCGCACCGGCACAGACGACCTTGGCGGTTTCGGCCGTGATCGCATCAAGGCTGAGGTGCGAGTTGCCGGTCACGACCAAGCGTGCGTTCTCCGCTGGAACCACGCCGGGAAGACCCCCAAGCACGCAAGCCAGCACCAGTACTGACAGGATGCCGGAGACGGGCTCGACCTTAGAATGTGGCACTAAGTGAAGCCTTGACGTTGTGCACGGTATCAAGCCCGCGCGTCCTGCGACCAACATACTCCAGGGCAAGCGAGGTGTACCTGCCCTGACGGAGATTGATTCGTGAGTTCCAGTCCAGTAAATCCCTCGAGCGCAATTCGTAAGGGGACAGTGAGCGCGACCTGAGGAGTCTTCTCACATTCAGCCCGGTATCGCACCGCAGGGGACCAAGGAACAGGGTGAATCCGGGGGAGATACTCCCCTGGGTGAGGCTCGACCGGGGCTCGCTCCGCCGGTCTCCAAGAATCTCAAGCATGAAACGTCCGCGAAACGAGTTGGCTACGAACCGTTCAAAGCCGGCGCTGACCGACCAGGTGCGACTGGACGGCTGGATCTTACTTGAGCTGGTCTCGATGGATTTCTCCACCCGTCCCAAGCGGCCCTCCAAGGCCACGTTCAGTCTGTTCAAGCTGGTACTCGATACTCGGGTCTGGAACTGGGTCGTTAGATCCTGCTCGGTGCGCTCGGAGCACCTTCGGTCGGTCGTCTTGGTTGCCCTAGCGACCATCGCAACGGTGACACCCCTGAAACGGTTTAGCACCAGTTCCTCGTTGAGGTTTGCCCTACCGAACACAACCTGGTCGGCTCGGGTTACAAAGGCCGGATTGGGAAGTGCAAGATGTCCGATGTTGTCCTTGGAGCTCTCACCTTCGAGCTCAAGCGTGCTTCTTAAGGAGAGCGCCTTCTCGAGCATAATCTTGCCCTTTAGGCCGGCCTCCACTACGAAGTTGGCCTTCATTCGTGTGACAGGCTGCCTGCCGGTCTCATACCGCGTTATCTCATAACCGCCGGAGCCCGGAAGGTAGTTGCCGAGGCTGTCGTAGTCGCCACCAGCCCCGACCTTCACGAGCTTGCTGGAATAGACCGACGTCAGCGTGCTGGCGAGGCCATAGTCCAAGGCTACCGAGCTCAGGACCAGAATGTCCCTCAGGTTGAGCCCGAAGTCGGCGCTTGTCATCTGCCGCCGGCCAAGCTCAACCGGCGGGACGTAGCTGACCCGCCGATGCGCTACCTGTCCCCGAAAAGCGAACCTCCGCCCCTGATCGGTCTCAAACTGGAGTTTGCCGTCAAGCGAGCTGGAATATGCCTCGCGGGCCGCCCCGCTGGCGGACCTCGCCTCGGTACCCTTGGTGAGACTAAGGGCGGCGGTGCTTCGGCTCGCTCGGACCCTGGCCAGCGAATAATACTCGACCCGCATCTGGGATTGGTCGTCGGTGAGACGGTCCTTGAGATCCGAAGTTCTGCCGAACTCCAGGTCGATCGTCTTGACGGGGACTCTGACGGCAAGCCCACTCCGCCGGATGCCGCGTTCCCTGGCACCCGACTCGACTCTGGCAACCTCGGATGTCGCAGCAAGTCCCAGCCTGGCGTTACCGACGTCGACCGCATACCTCGTGCGACGCGAATCCCCATCCCGGGTTCCCATCGAGCCCAGTTCAAAGGAAGTCTTGACCCCGGCTCCAAGTCTATAGCCGAAACTGAGTTCGTTGGTCGCCTCAAAGCCGTCACCGGGATCCTCGGCCCAGCGCTCGAGAATGCCAGGGCTCCTGAGTCTATCAAAGGCAAGATAACCCGGCCCCACCCACCGGCGCTTGAGGGCTAACTCGACGCCACCGATCCCGTGCCCGCCCACCCTGGGCAAATCGGTGTTGCTCTTCGCGCCCACGGTGTACGCCCGATCCTCACTCAGGCGCCAAGCGCCGTCCTGCGCCTCCTTGTGGCCCTTGGACTGGGCGAATTCCGACGTCAATTCGAGCCAGTCCGATGGTCTGGCGGACGCGCCGAGGTGCACCACCTGAGACATCAGCTTGGGCGCCTCACGGATCCTATCGACGTAGGCTCCCAAGCCGGTATAGATATGAACTTCACGCCCCCACCTGTCGGAGAAAACATAGGAGTAGATTCCCTTGCCTTCACCGACGAAAGTGAAGCTAACATCGTACTCGCCGGCACCCTCGCCCGCATATTCGTAGTAGACCAGCGAGTCCTGCTTGACCCGGAAGTAATCGCCGTTTCCCAGGCCCACGTACTTCGCACCGTCAAGCCAGCCTTGAGCCTGAGCTCCGAGGTTCTCGGGGCTTACACCGAGTGGGTCCGGGCCGGCCGCCGCCTGCGGAAGAGTGCCTTCATTAAGGAAGCTGACACTGATACCGGCTCTGGCGCCAAACTTAAGATTGGAGCGTGCAAAATAGAACTGCTTACGCTCGCTCTCGCTTCGGCTTTCAAAATCGACGACGATCCTGGCCCCGTCGCGGACCAGACGACTGGGATTGAAATAGATCTCGCCCTTCTCATAGTCGATCACGTAATCCGCGTTCCGGCCCCGCTTCATCGATTCGCCATCAAGCCAGACCTTATCGGTGCCGGTGACAATCGCAATCTCCAGGCGTTCGGGACCACTCAAAAAGTAGGGGCCGGCGATACCCTCCCGGCCGGTGACCTCTGCGGTCTCGTACCTGGACCGTGATTGGGCACCCGAAAGCATCACGCGTTCGGAACCAAATGAAGCATCCCCAAGGAAACCCGTAAGGCTGCGCCTGAAACTCAGGAGCTCCCCGGGGGCTTCGTTTATTTCCAGATCGCCCACCCGTGCATACGCTCGAGTCGACCGCACTTCCATGAAGACGCGATCAAGGTCCTTGAGCTCCGTGGTCGATGTCCGTTCGCTCAAGGTCATGTCCTTGTCGGAGAGCACCCCTCTTACCTCCACGGCGTCCCCGACCTTCCCGCCTATGGCCAGATTCAAGGCCTGACTCACCCGAAAGTCGCTGAGACTCCCGGCTTCAATGCTTATGGTCTTGGTACCGGAGGCCTTGAGATCGTACGACGACTTCCTTGGCTTCAAGATCGGTTGGATCTTGGCCGCCCCCAGAGGATCATGGCTCTGCTCCTGGATTTCCCTATGCTGGTAGCTCGGCTTTAAGGCAAAAGGCAAAACCGAGTAGCCCACACAAATCGAGCTTCCGGGCGCAGCCGCCCGGGTGAGGTAGATAATGCCCTCGAGGTAGTCTACGGAGTAGTCCGCGTCACACCGAAGCAGCGCGCCGTCAAGTGTTACGGTTTCACTTGACGAGACCAGCGGCCGACAGGAAAGATAAACGACCGGGCGCGACAAGTCGGCGGCTGTGAAGGTTTCCTGATGCCGGCTCGACACCGTAACACTTTCGGCCGACGCCGTGCCCGTAGCTCCCGACAGGGCGAGTACGAACACCAGCCAGAGAATCCTATTCCTTCCCCAGTCCCTCAAAGTGAAATACCTCGACGGTCATTTTGCCGGGATCGGCAACGGACACAGTGCCGTCACCTCTGGCAGCGATGAAGGCCGGCGTCTTGAGATGGCCCTGCCCGAACGTACCGCGAAACTTGCCGGCGGCATCGAAAACTGCAACCAGACCTAGCCCGGAGTCCGAGACCAGGACCAGGCCGTCAGCGGTTGCCGTGACTCCAAACGGATTCTTGAAGGCGAAACCCTCAAGATAACCACGGCTATCGCCCAGGATCCCCAGTATCAGTACCTTCTTCGAGTTGGCGTCGGTGACCAACACCCTCTGCGATTTCTCGACCAAGCAGTCGATCGGATAGGAACCCTCGCCACCACCCGATATCGGGCAGACAATCGGGGATTTCTCACCGTAGACATCGCTGATCACAATCGAACCGGCATGCGTCATTGCGACGTAGACCTGCCCGGGCTCCCCCAAGCCAATCCCCCCGATACCACCACCGACCTCGGTCGTAAGGCGGGGGCTGCCCCTTGAATCAAGCACCACGAGCAAACCATGCGATCTCTCCGAGACGTAGAACCACCCGGCATCGGTCGCAATATCTATGAAGCTGCAGCCACCCAGCCCCTCAGGGCAGCCGGCAAAGAACCCAAGGCTCCCAGAGGAATCGGAGACAACGAAGATCTTGGAATTGTCGGAATCTACGACGTAGAGAGCTCCCGTCACGTCATAGGCAAGCCCCAGCGGCGAGAACCTCAGGCCGGTCTCGGCATCGAAGCATGGGACGGAAGCAAGGTGGCTCACGCACGACTCGGGAAGTACGTTTGGGGATGCGCCTTCCGCCCGGACCGGGCCTTGCCCCGGCACAGACAAGGCTACAAGACATAGGATGCATGTGAGCGAGACCAAGACCGGTGTACGCATGTGTGAAGCCGCTCTCTGAGCGGTGGCCTAGAATGGCGCTCCAAGGTAAAGTCTAAAGCCGTAATCAGGCGCTGCCTCTACCCTCAAGCCAAGCCCTGACTGCCCTACGGCCTCCCGCCCCAACTTAAAGGATAGATAAACATCAATCATGCTGATCATTCTGTTGAGAACTGCAAAGCCTGTGGTAAGCGTGGCCCTCCTGTAGCTCTCGCGGCTCAAAGTGCGCGCGCGATCATAGGCCTCCATCTTTTCAAGGCTGTCCCACTCCCAGGCCCTGTCTCCGAAATAGCTTCCTTGCTCGAAATAGGCGAGCTGCGCCTCCCGATCGTCCGGATACCTCAGGCGGGCATCCCTCAACACGTCGACGTTGTATTCCTCACTGGAGAGATAGTAGGCGATCGCCTTGTAGTAATAGTCATCAGCTTCGGAGGGAGCCCCTGCAAAGAGGTGGGCCATCTCTTTGTAGCTGTCTTCTCTCATTCTGCCCTGAACTCGGAACAAAGCAAGACCTGTCCAGACACCGGCCTCGGAGACGAACATCGCTTTCGCGCGACCGGTGTATCCCAGGTACGCCTCCCCTGCCCCGGGGACCACCATCGACAGGAGCAGGGCCTTTCTCAAGGACTTGTCCCTGCCCGGCGCTGCACCCCAACCCGGTATCGCGGAAGCCAACGAGACAAGCACGATTATCGTGACCCTCACAGCAAATCGCATATGTTAGAACCTCACCTTGATCGCCATTCTGAAATCGGGTCTGCCCAGGAGATCAACCTTAAGACTCAAGCGCGGGTTGGTGCCCACACCCGCCAGATCGCGGTTTCGGAGCTTCACCAGGATCGCCGTGTCCACGATGCTTATCACGCGTCCAATCACCATCACCCACGCATAACGATCAGCCTTGCTGTAGAAATCGTCCGCGTGGTCTCTCATGCCCTGATATTCCACCCTGCGCGCCGACCTCGACTGGAAATCCACGGGGATGGGGTCGCCCGGATTCCAGCCGGTCCACTTGACCTCCGGGTTCTCGATTCCCTCGGTATTCCAGTCATCCCACCCGAAGATGTACCTGTCCTCGGTCCCTATCTGTAGATAGAAGTCGTCGTCGTTCGTTTTGGAAAGCGGAAAGATCTCATCGACCTGCACGCTACATGCAACTGGATCGTAGGTGGGTCCGGGCCGGCACCGGCCCAGCGCTTCGGTTCCGCTGTATACGGCGATGGTACCCCTGATATATGCTCCGAGGCTATCCCTATCATAGTGCGCTCGGGCAAACCGCTGATAGTCCTGCTTCCAGTCATCCCCTTTGCCGTTGTTGGTGAAGTACTGCCAGACGGAAAAAACGTCTGTCGCAGCCATCACGGCTCCCGAGACATGACCGCGTGTACCGTCGGCATAGATCTCGCCCAGCCCGGGAAGCAGTGCTGAAAGCAGCATCCCTCTGACCACCGATTTCTCCCGGCCGGCACCGCCACTGCCCACTGTGACCGGCCGGTCGCCTTCGTCCTTAGCGTCAATCCCATTTATGAGGATCCCGGCCCTGAGATTGAAATCGCTGCGGGCCGGCCCGGACGATACCCCTGCGGCAGCCAAACCCGTGAGCCAGCATGCTATTGTCAGGATGTGCACCCATCTTGGCATGGTGCTGCCTCCTACCGCTTTATCGCCAACTTGAAAAACTCACTCGCCTTCTTGCCGCCGCCGGCAAGATCGAGCCTGCACACATAGAGTCCGTTGCCGAGATCGGCTAAATCGATCGTTTTCTCCACTTTCCCCGAGCCGAAGAAACGGGCCGAGCTCACGGTGGCCCCGGTCAAATCGAAGATCTCCACGCTGGCATCGCCGCCCGTGTCGCTCTCAAATGCAAAGGTGACAGCTCCTGAAGTGACCGGATTGGGGAAAGCATGGAAGGAGCCCTCGACCAGCAGTCTCGTCCCAGGTTCGGGAACCGGAGGCAAGAGCTCCATCGGGTAGACGCAGTTTCTCTCCACGCCGAAGTATGCCGTCCGCCAGGGCGCCCTGAAATCCGCTCCGCTGCATCCCGGATTGGAGAACCCATAGAGGTGACCGTCGCCACTGCCTGCAACCAGATCCATCCTACTGTCACCGTCGATGTCCCCGATCGCGACTGACGAGCAGCCGCCGCCGAGCGTCACGGGGAATCCTTCAAGCCCCGCCCCATCCGGGCCCCACCCTACTATACATTCAAAGAGCGAGCCCTGGAAGATACCGAGTTGCCCACCGCAGCCGAAGTCGGCAACCACCGGCGAGGGTACTGCGATGGTGGTATCGGCGGTGAAGAAGCCCCCGTCCCAGGCCGGTAGCGAGCACCCAAACCACTTCTCGGGCCACCCGGCGAGGTGGCTGCCATTCCAGGTAAAGACTCTGGTTTCGAAGTTCCTATCGGTCAGAATCACTTCCAGATAGCCGTCCGTATTGACGTCAGCAAAGGCCGGTGGACCGACCAATTGATCGCAAACCTGTTTGCCCCAGCCGGGCAACTCCTGTCCCGCGGAATCGAACACCCACACCCAGCCATCTCGGGATACCAGGAGAACCTCAAATGCCGCATCGTCCTTGCGATCGAGGTCCGCCACGGCGAGGAAGACCTGATCCGGTTCGGCGGAACAGGCCACGGGCCAGTGGTGAAGATCGCCGCCATAGCCCTCCACAATGATTGCGCCTACCGTATAATAAACCGTCTCGAGGCCCTGTTCGAAATCAAAGAGATCGGCCACGACCGGCTGACTCGCAGGGACCATCGATCCATCCGATGCGGCAGCAGGTGATTGGTCGACAACTTGGCCCGATTCACCAAAGAAGACAATCCCATCATCCGTCCCTAATGCCACTCGGTCACGTTGCTCGCCGGGCACACGAAATGCCACAGGGCTACCATTGATGCGTTCGCGAACAAGGAACGCCGCCAGGGAATCTGACCAAGGATAGAACGCCGAGCCGTCGCCGCGAAAGGCGTAAACCCTCCCGGTCTCATCGGCGACCAGGGTCTCCAGCCGGCCGTCCCCATCCAGATCGGCGCCGGTAAGCTCCGTGGGATTCGATCCGTGGAGCCGCCGCGGCCAGCCCGGAACCAGACCAAGCCCACCACCCGCACTGTAGTCGAAAGCATAGACCTGGGCATACGAGTACTCCACGTATTGCACGTCGACGGTGTCCCCATCCACAATCCGTACGGAATCCTTCCACGCTGCGCGCTTAAGCGCGGCCTCCACTTCGTCGCGCGAGTCATTATCAGTGTCGCCGACAAGGAGCGAGGGCACGCCGAAGCGAAGTGAATCACCGAGCGCCAGGGGAAAGCCCCGCTTGCGCCAGTCGTATTTCACCCGCAGATCCATCGCGATCGATGATTCACTTATGCCGTCAACCACGATGTGGGAATAACAGCCGCTACCGCTTCTCGAGTTGGGATAGGTGTCGTCGGCAAGCAGGTCGTTGTTGCCCCTGAAGAACGGGTCATAGGGGCTCCCTAGAAAATAGAACGAGTTGTAATCTCCAAGATCCGGAATCCCGTCGGCTTCGAGGAGCCTCACACCCCGTCGCTGGGGAAAAGCGTTGACGGCGTCGTAGGGAGACAGAAGCCTTACCATCACATCATCTATGCGCCAGACCAGGAGTCCGCTTCCGGGAAGCGGCCAGTCATATTCATAATTGAATTGGCGGTCCGCGTCCACCGGGCCCATGATTACACCGGTGGAATCCGGGCTGGGATCGGAAAGGATTATGCCCGTGGAATCACCATCAAGGTCGCTCTGCCGGTTCTCGATAATGAAGTACTCGTACGAGTTGATCGGAATCATAACGGCTTCCCGGTTCGGGCTTTCACCCTGAAGCTCGGTGGCCCTGAGCGTGAAGCTTGCCTGATCCGTGAGCGTATCGGGCACCACCCAGCCCAGTACGGACTTGCTCCAGGCTGAAATCGATCCCGGGAGGATTCCCGTGACGTAATAGGCATCGCTGGTGCTCGGGTCCTCGAGCACGACCCCTACGCCCGACCCAAAGTCCATCAGATCCCAGTAGCCAACCGCGCTTATGCCGGTCTGAGTATCGTAGAGATCGGGCAAGCCAACCTGGTGGCCGGTCTCGTGGGCCACCACGCCGTTTATCCCGTTAAGATAGCCGTCCTGAGAACCGGTCTCGGGAACCACGCTTCCATCGAAAACGAAGAAGGTGCTGTCATCGACCGCAATGCTTTCGGCAAGCGAGATGAAGAACGAGGGAATGTCGTAGGGGCTGTCCCCGCGCAGGTCATTCTGCCAGTCGGAGCCCGCATGGAAGATCAGGAAGGCATCAAAATCGCTGAATCGAAGATCGGGGTCCTGGTCAGCCGCGGTGATCGCGTCCCGGAAGAAGAGCTCCAGATTATCCCAGGACCATGATCCTACAACGCCTTCAGGGTTATACTTCTCGACCCCCGGAACCCGGTAGGCGCCGTCGGTGGCCAGCGGGAACACCTCCCACTGGATCTCCAGCTTGCCGTAGGACATCGCGCGGAAATAGTTGGCAAGCGCCTCCATGTGCTTCGAGAAATACTTCCGATTGTGGGGTGGGGGATCGATGAAAATGGTGCTGCGCCGGTCGCTGAGATCGAACCGTCCGCCGTTGCCCGAAATCTTGGCGGGATCGGGCACACTCTCGAACTCGACCCTGATCGCACATAGCCGGAGCACATCCTGGCCGCGCCGGCCCGACACCTGGGGGAACTTCTTCTCCGTCCGCCGCAAGAGATGTCGCTTCGAGGGCAGGTCTCTTACAGGCGCCTTGAGCCACTTCTCGGCTCTGACATCGGCGATCCCGGTCAGGCCGGAATCGGGCAAAGGCTTCTCGATCCTCAGGATGCCTGCATACCCGGGCATGCAGGCCGCAAGGAGGATCCCGAAAAGTGCAACGCGGAGCAGGCACCTACACCGCACCAATCCCTCTCCCTTCTTCACCCTAGAGGTTATAGTCCAGAGAGAACTTGTTTTCCCTGCCGAGGTCTTCGGCCTTGGGAACGCTCGCGTAGTTGAAGTTGAGGCCGCGGCCCACCGGCACTCTGACCCCGAAGCCGAAGGTGAAGCCTTTGATCTTGCCGTCAGGGTCGTAGATGTATCCCGTCCGCGGCGAAACGAAATTCGCGAAGGTCAGTTCGACACCACCGTTCAAGGTAGCATCGCGCCTGACTTCGCTGAAATGGCCCTTGCTGAAGATCTCGTTGAGCCCGATCAGCGCCTTGGTCGCCTCCAGCGAGACCAGGGTTGAGTACTCCTCGCCGACAAAAGGCTTGAAAGCGATCCCTCCCCTCAGGGTCCTCGGCAACGGGGCGGAGTCCTCTTTCTGGATGAAGCTCATGTCGGGACCCAGGTTCTGAAGGGCAATCCCGAATGAGATGCGCGGGGTCGGTCTGGCCAGAATGCCGAAGTCCGCCGCGAAACTGGTTCCCGCACCCTCCTTGAAACCTGTGGCTTCGACCGCAGGCGAGAGAAACACGTGGCACACCTTGAGGCCTACTCCCAGAGACGCCGTGTCGGTCAATCTGAGGGCGTAGTAACCGCCGAAGGCAAACTCATAGCTGGTGTGCTCCGCGACCTCCTGGCCCCCCGCCGTGGTCTCCCACCACTTGCCGTAGGTGAGATAGATTATGCTCAACCCTAAGGTACCGATGTCGGAGACACTGTGAGCCATATCGAAAGTCTCGAAGTAGACGTCATCGGCAAGCATAGGTATCAGCTGGCTGTGGGTGAGCGAGAGATGGCTGCCTTCCAGGAATCCAAGTCCGGCGGGATTCCAGTACATCGCAGTCGCATCATCGGCCACGGCCACGAAGGACTGCCCCAGGCCCCATGCTCTCGCCGACGGCGATATGATCAGTGAAGGTGCAGCCGCTTCGCCTACGGCCATCGCCTGCGAGCACAAGCCAAGCCCAATCAACACGGCCAGACCCACCACCCTGCGAACCATGTCTCGACCCTCCCTCATCTGATTAGAGCAACCACGATGGTCTTGGTCGCCTTGAAGCCTGGATCAAGCGGGTCCCTTGCCTCCACCTTAACGAGGTAAGCCCCGTTGGCGACCTTATCACTTTCTATATCGGTTCCATCCCAGAAAATCTGATGATATGCTCTCGCTTCCAACGAGGATTTCTCCCATATCTTCCTTCCCGAGATGGTATGTATCGCAATATCGACAGCGACCTGCCGCTCATACTCACAGACGATATAGCAGGATCCGTTCGCAGGATTGGGATAGGCATAAACGAGATTGTTCGCCTGCCCGCCCTTGGACCCTACCAACAAGGTGTATTCACGAATCGAGAGGTTGTTCACATTGTCGAAAGCAGCAATCGTGAACTTGTGGAGGTCGACACTGAGCGGTGGGACCACGAACCAAGCCTCCGATCTCGTAAAATCCCCGGCCGCAGCGTATACGCTGTCGGTGATGTCCTGCTTCCCGCCGTCGTCCACCGATATTGTGACCGCAGGAATAAACTCGGACTTGGCCTTGACGGCAACGCCGCTGTCATCAACCAGGCTCAGGCGAAGCCTATCGCCCACCCGCACGCTGTCGCCCGATTCAAGACTTCCGCCGTCACCGAGCAGGCTGATCTCAGGTCCCACGTTGTCCCCCGATATACTCTCCCCGCGGATCACCAGATCGTCAAGGAGCCCCGAACCGGAGGTCTCGCCGTCGGTCACGAAACACCTGACCTGGCCTCGCCGGCCCTCTCGCGCATCCGCGGGTACAAACGCCTGGAACGTGAGAGCCGTGTTCGCCGCCGAGCCCTTACCTCTATAGACCGGGTTTCCCGGGATGTCGTAATCCAGGAAAGAACCTGTGCAGGTCACATAGCCGGTAGTATCGAAAGCCTCTCTGATTGTGATATCGGCCGTGCCTGCGAAGCGGGCCGCCTGGAGAGAGCTGTTCTCCACGAGGCACGAGAACTGGTGGATCTCCTTCCGGCGCAAGGTATCGCTCTGGGCCGCAGTGACCGTGACGTCAAGCACAGGGGGAGTCAGCCTGAGCGCCGGATCCCCCAGGAGGACATACATCTCATCGTTGGCGTAATAGTAACGGCTGAATGCGACGGTCTTGGCTTTGGCAATCATGGCGGCATCCGCGATCGGGATCACAGGATACTTCTTAGCCTCGGGACCGAAGATCGCCCCAATGAAGTTTGCGTTGATCAGCTGATTGGGCTGCGGCATGGCGAGATGGGTAGAAGCGAGCGACCCTATGGTGCCGCCATCGGGTTTCCTCAGCAACTCCTCCGCCATCGAAGAGCTGGCAGCTTCGTCGAACCGGCTGACGTTGCAGCTGGCGGCAATAAAGAAGGTCTGTTTCCTGCCCGTATGGACAAGCCCGACCGATGCAGGATTGAAAACCTCCTCCTGGGCAAGCCGCAACTGATCTCCGTGGCCGGTGTAGTTGGTAATCAGGACACCTTCGTTGAGATTCTTTATAAAGGCAGCCCGGGCCGCTGGCTTGAGCCCCGTCGATTCGAGGGGATACTCCGTCAGGTAGATCTTCACATGGTCGAAGACC
Source organism: Candidatus Eiseniibacteriota bacterium (assembly GCA_043808325.1). Classification (GTDB taxonomy): domain Bacteria; phylum Arandabacterota; class Arandabacteria; order Arandabacterales; family Arandabacteraceae; genus JAZDEY01. The sequence continues at coordinate 73,083 of JAZDEY010000044.1, read as the reverse complement.
TGCGGGAAGTACTGGTTGCTCAGGGCCTCCGCGTACTGGGTGTGCAGATTGTTGTCGAAACTGCCGCAGGATGTGCCTATCCGATCGTCATCGGCCACAATCATGACCCGGTTCTGCCAAGGCCCGAGCTCGGGATTGGTTATATATTCCAAGATCTTCGATACTATCAGGGCCCCTTCCTCGGGAGACGAGGCGGGGATCCTCGCTATCGGAATCGTGGGCCAATAGGCCGTGCTGTCCCCGACATCCGGCTCGAGGTAGGCAAACCAGTCGTCGGTAGTGTAGGGATTGCTCGTCGGCGGCAAGTATCTTCTCTCATATGCCGGCACGTAGTTGGGGAACGGGGCATTCTTGTAGTTTTTGACATCCCATGATGCATCCCCGAAAAGCAGAACCCTGAAAAGCTGCTGCCCCCTTTGAGCAAATCGCCAGCGCAGGAAATCACGTATGGCGGTTGCATCCGGAACCCCCCAGCCGAATTCGTTATATATCTCGTCCGTTGTGACAACTTCTCCATCGTGGAAGTCGGAAATGGTCGTGGCCGGCTCCAGCAAGTCTTGATGGGTTATCACACAATACTCGGCAGCGGTCCTCCCGCGGATGTTGCTGATCGCGGGCCGGCTGATCTCGCGAGGCTTGAGGAGAGCTGCCTGGGCGACCACGGCATAACGTCTGAGGACATCCTCTCGGGTGGTATCCTCGATCGCCACAGTGAAGGCAGGTCCCCCAGACACCTGGGCTCCCCTGAGCTCCCGGGTCTTGAACTGATCGGTGACGTCAAACACGTAGACCGAGGGCACCGTGAAACCACCGATCTCATAGCGCGTGGTTGCGGTGGTGTCCGGTGAAAGGAAAAACAGGGCGTTGCCTCGCGCCGTGAATCTGCTCCAATACCGGAGCTCGTACCACGCCAGGTAAAGCCTGTCACAGACCCCCTTGCCGGCGTATGCAGTGTCGGGAGGAAGGCTCGCGGGCATAGAGATGTCGATGCGCTGCACACTGGAATTCACCAGTGTGACGGTTGCCTGGAGGTCCTTGGCCAGGTTCGGCCCAGGCTCCCAGATGGAATCCGCGACGGTTGCACCGTTGACACGAAGAATAGCATAGAAGAAAGCCACGCCGCATTCTTCAGACCTGTGCCAGTCGGCCACCCTCACTTTGACATGAGCTGGTCTTAAAATGTCCGGGGAGAATGTGTTGGCCAGGATGGCGACCGCGTCTCCCGCTCTTAGTGGCCGCCAATACCAACCATCCTCGGCCTGAACGATAAAGTCATTGAGATTGTTCTGTTCGGCATGTACCCGTTCGAGAAAAGAGGTCGGACGGTAGGTGGAACATCCTTCACACGAAGGAAGATTCACTTTGGCCATCCGCTCCGGCGGCTCCTGAAAGCTGCCTCCCCAGGTCAACCAGTAGTAATTGAAGTCCGAGTAGAAGCTCTTGGTGTAGGCCTCAATCGGCAGGCGAGCATCGTAGAAGTTCGCCCAGTCACTGATACCCAGCCCATAGAAGAGAAGGCTGTCACCGCTGCCGAACTTCCCATCACCGCCATCTCTCACTTTTATAGCGACCTGCCGCATCCACGAGGGATTGGACTCCGCCAGGCTCTCCCCGAGAGGCAAGCCTCCGCCGGTATAAAGCCGAAGCGTCTGGGGGGCTATCGAGCCGATCTCGGCCCCGATCGCTTCCAGGTCCCTTCCCGTCAGGCAATAGACTCCGGTCGATTCTGTCTTGATCTTAATCCACACCGCCGAGGAATTGAAATAGTCGCCGGCGCTCAGGCTTGCCGCCCCCTTCCGGCGCCACTTCTTGCCTTGCTCATAGTTTATCAGGGCAGCCTTATAGGTCTCTTCAAAGGACCCGGCGTCGCCGGCCCCTAACCCCACAGCCTCGGTCGCGCCATCCGGAGCATTCCCGAAGTCGAAGCTTACACCGAAGCCAGTATACACCCGCAACCTCCCGGTAGCCCGGTCAAGCACCAGGGGAGAGATTCTCACCGACGCCACACACTGATTCCCAATGTAGCCCCTGGCCGTCACTTCCGCCACCGCCCTAGGTAAATCCCTGAGCAGAGCAGGCTTGATTCCTGGAGTGCTCAAGTCGTAAACCTCGATTTCATAGTAGGTGGGGTCGAATACCCGGCAATCCACGTCGGAGCCGATTGGAATCGCAACCAGATAAGAGGTAGCGGGGACATATAGGCCAAGACTTTCGTCCATTGCCGGCAGGAAGCCCGGGATCCTGACCCCGGCCCACCGCCCCTTCTCGTCCTTGATCTCCTTAAGGTCCGTGATATCGAACCTCAAAGTAAGATTTTGCCCGCTCTGGTTTTCAATCCTGGCAGATGCCAGAGCCAGACCGAGGGGAGCACTCAGAATCATCACACCGACCAGAATGCCAGCGATATTCGATCTCAAGCCGTTCCTCCTCTTAGGAAGACTCTTAGGAACACGGCCAGCAGCACGACCGCAACCGACAGAGCGGACAGCACGATTTCAGCCTTGATGCCTCCGGCGCCTTTTGCCCTGCCGTGTTCAATCAGTCCTGAATGAGTTGGAAAGATCTTGCGCTTCTCATCAATTATGCCGAGCTTCCACAGCAGATTCTCAAAATCGGGCAGAACGGCCCCCAACGCACCGGCCAAGAGGGGAGAGAATCCTCCCGCTAGAAGGATCAATCCCAAGAGCCCTATAGATACCCCGGCATCGGCACGAAAATCCTTGAAATCAAAGTGGGGCATAATGTCCAGAGGTATGTGGCTCGCGAGGCCCATAGCGAAGGCCGCCAAGTGGTTATTGATCAGGCTTCCGATGAGAGCTCCCAAGGCCACATGAGCGACTGAACACATTATCCGTCTATCCTCTCGGCTTCCCCCTCGAGCATGATCGGTATGTCGTCCTTTATGGGGTAGGCCAGCCCGCAGCATCCACACAGGAGTTTTAAGCCCTCCGGATCGTACTGGAGGGCACCCTTGCATTTGGGGCAGACAAGAATATCGAGTAGCCTCCGGTCAAAGGCCATATCTCGTTCCCTCGCAGTAAAAAAACTCCGGGCGCCGTTGCCCGGGGCTGAGGACTTGAAATTCACGCTCTCCCCCCGGTGAATTGGGGAGTCGGAACCACCTAAACCTAATAACCGGAAGCATCGCGGTCAAGCCATTATTCATTCGAGGTAGGTGCCCATCCTGGAGTATTTCTCGAGCCTTCGATCGAGCAGAACAGGAACAGGAGTCTTGAGCAGCAGATCGAGGTTCTCGACGATCGCCTTCTTGACACCGGCCGCTGCCCCTCGCGCATCACGATGCGCTCCACCCACAGGTTCGGGAATCACGCCGTCGATTACGCCCAGCTGCAGCAGGTCCGGGGCCGTAAGTCTAAGGGCCTCCGCAGCCTGCCGGGCCTTTGCCCGGTCACCCCACAGGATCGCGGCGCAACCTTCCGGGGAGATCACCGAGTAGATCGCATACTCCATCATCAGAACCGTATCGCCGACTCCTATCCCGAGAGCACCCCCACTACCCCCCTCTCCAATCACGATCACGAGAATAGGTACTGGGAGTCCGGCCATCTCGCAAAGGTTCCTGGCAATTGCTTCGGCCTGCCCCCTCTCCTCGGCGCCGATGCCGGGAAAGGCCCCCGGGGTATCGACAAATGTGACAATGGGCTTTCCGAACTTGGCGGCCATCTTCATAAGCCTCAAGGCCTTTCGGTAACCCTCTGGGTGGGACATGCCGAAGTTCCGCACCAGGTTCTCCTTTGTATCCCGCCCTTTCTGTTGCCCTATGACGATGACTTTCCTGCCGTCGATCATGCATAGCCCGCCGATCATCGCCTTGTCATCCCCGAAGAGCCTGTCGCCATGGATCTCGGTGAACTGAGAGGCGATCATTCCGATGTAGTCCTTGGTGTAAGGGCGAAGCGGATGCCGTGCAAGCTGAACGCGCTCCCAGCGCGTAAGCTTCTCATAGGTCTCGTGCCGTTTCTTCTCCGCTATCCGTTCGAGCTTCTCAACCTGCTCGGCGATCTCCGGATGGCCCGCATCGGCAAGCGACTTAAGATCCCTTATCTGCTTTTCCAGCTCAAGCAGAGGCTTCTCAAAATCCAGCCACGATTCCATCAGCCCGTCCTCAGATCCTACCGCGGTATGAGATGCTCAGGCCTCGGTTCCATTTCCTGGCAACCTCGACGTCCACTTTGCCTTTGGCCGCCAGATCCCTGACCTCAAGCGCGAGCCTGAGGTTCTCACTCATGTACCATGCGACCGACGCATTGAGGTAGCCCCTTCGGCCCACAATGGTGATTGGACCCTCGTTGTCATTGGAGGCAAAGTCGAATTCTGCCGAGAGATCGATCACGCCTGCCAGGGACTTTATCACTCCGACAAAGATAGTGGCGTCATGATCGTTCTTGTTTTCCAGGCTATAGCTGATCCCGCCGTGCAGGGAGAAAGGACCGGCGAGCTCCCAGTTCTTGCTGGCCACGGCATAAAGACCGCGGGACTTGACCAGGTATCTCTCCTCGAAGTCCGAGGAGTCCACGCCGTGATACTTGCCGTACTTGCCGTAGCCCTGGGAATCAAAGCCGATCGCGACCGCCGGCATCGCCAGAGTCTCTTCAAGAATGCGCGCACGGATATTGACCTCGGGCCGCGGATCCATCTTCGGATCCCCGCTGCCGATCACGTTCACGCCGCCGTAGGTTATGCCGAAGCTCAGGAACCGGGAGAACCCTACTCCCAGACCCGCCAGGAGGCCGCCGTCCGAATAGACGTCGATTGCGATCCCGTACTCGCCTCTCTGGTAAAGCCCCGCGGTGGGAAAATCAACGATCGTGAGGGGCTCGGAGGCCGAACCGGTTCGTGCAGAGGCACACACCATAATACCCGCGATAAAAACCGAAACCACGATCTTCCATATCGGCGTCATCATAGTCTCCTGCGACACACGCCAAACTATCAGAATGCCGCGTTTGCGTCAACAATCTATCTATCACGGGGGTCTGTCCAGGACACCGCTACCGCAACCTTTTCCTCGCCACAGCCTTGGAACCCAGCCTGACGTTGGTCACTCCCTCAATACTGTCTATAGCCGCCACCAGTTCCCTCGAGGGTCTGACTCTGGTCTTGGGAATCTGGACCACAACATCGCCGTCTTCCTCGCTCAGGACGACCACAGCGATGGGCACATCACCGGGATTGGCATCGAGCACCCCGGCGAGAAGATCAAGCGAGGGTTCGGCAAAGCGTTTCACATCGATGTCGATCTCGACCTTCTCGGTAAGGGTCTCAAGCGCCTCCTCGAGAGCCAGAAACTCACCGACCTTTATCTTGGGCTGCTCCTCGTTACGGCAGGAAATCGTACCTGCCAGGAGAATCATCAGGCCCGGGGCCAGCTTCTCTTCAAGTGCGGCCATCCGATCGCTGAAGAAAATCGCTTCGATCTGGCCGGTCAGATCTTCGATCGGCACAAATCGGACGTTCTTGCCCGGGATGGTCTTCCCGCCTGAGACCACCCCTCCAACAATCACCCGCCGACCCTCCTGCATCGTCTTAACCTCGGCAATGGTGCTGGTGGCGAAGGCGTGCAACTCCCTTTCGAACCTGTAGAGCGGATGCCCCGAGCAATAGAAGCCGAGCACTTCACGTTCATGGCCCAGCTTCTCCATAAGCGACCACTCTTCTACCTGAGGCTGCGTCCGCTCGATGCCCCTGCTGTCTCCCTGGGTCTCCAGAATCTTCAGGAGTGAGGTTTGCCCGGTTGTGCGGTCCTTCTGGGCCTTCTGCCCCACAGCCATGGCGGTCTCGATCGCAGCAAAGCTCTGGCCCCGGTGCCCCTCCAGACAGTCAAGCGCACCGGCATAGGCAAGGCTCTCGATCACTCGCTTGTTGACGGCCCTCAAATCGATTCTCTCACAAAGATCGAATATGGTCCGGAAGGGACCATGCGCTTTTCTGGCTTCGACGATGGAATCAATGGCCGATCTTCCCACATTCTTGATGGCGGCGAGACCGAATCGTATCCCGCCTTCTTCCACCTTGAAGTCGGCATCGCTCTGGTTCGCGCTTGGGGCAAGCACCTGAATACCCATTCGCTTGCATTCCTCGAGCAGGATCACAATCCTGTCGGTGCTTGCCATTTCACTGGTGAGGGACGCGGCCATGAACTCCATGGGATACTTGGCCTTGAGATAGGCCGTCTGAAAAGACAGCATGGCATAGGCGGCGCTGTGCGACTTGTTGAAGCCATAGCCGGCGAAATAGGCGATATTATTGAAGATGCGGTCGGCAATCGTCTCGCTGATCTTATTTGCGCCGGCACCCTTTACGAAGTTCCTGCGCTGCTGGTCCATCACCTCGGGTTCTTTCTTGCCCATAGCCCGTCTCAGAATATCGGCCTGGCCCTTGGTGAATCCCGCGAGTTTGCTGGCGATCTCGATTACCTGCTCCTGATAGAGGATCACTCCATAGGTGTCCTTAAGGATGGGCTCGAGCATGGGGTGCTCATAGGCGATCTCCTTCTGGCCGCGTTTGCGCTTGATGAAGAGCTCGACCATCTCGCTGCCGAGCGGCCCCGGCCGGTGGAGCGCATTGATTGCCACAACGTCTTCGAAGCGCTCGGGCGCTATCCTTCGCAAGAGCTCCCGCATGCCACTGGATTCCAGCTGAAACACGCCGACCGTATGTCCCTTGCTCAGCATCTTATAGACGCCCGGATCGTCAAGTGGAATCTCGCGGGGCTTGAGCGCGACGCCGTGTCTCTGCATGATCAGATCCAGGGTGTCGTGAACTATGCTGAGCGTCGTCAGCCCCAGGAAGTCCATCTTGAGAAGCCCTATGTGCTCAATCGAATTCATGTCATACTGGGTGACCGTCTCCCCCTTGGCTCCTCGGTAAAGGGGCACGTAGTCGACCAACTTGCCCGGCGCAACCAGTACGCCGGCGGCGTGGGTCGATGCATGGCGTGCGAGACCCTCAAGCTTCCTGGCAAGCTCGAGCAAGTCCCGGAATCTCTCGTTGGATGCCATCTGCTTGAGATCGGCCACCCGCTCAAGAGCGGAGTTAAGCGTGATCCCCGGCTCGTTTGGGATCATCTTGGCAATCTTGTCAACGTCCTGGGCCGGGATCTTGAGCACCCGGCCCACGTCACGTATAGCAGCCTTCGCGGCCATGGTTCCGAAGGTAATTATCTGGGAAACGCTCTCCCTGCCATACTTGTCCGAGACATAATCGATCACTTCCTGACGCCGTTTATCGCAGAAATCGATGTCGATATCGGGCATGCTGATTCGCTCGGGATTGAGGAAACGTTCAAACAGAAGCCCGAATCTGATGGGATCGATGTCGGTAATCTCGAGGCAGTAGGAGACCAGACTTCCGGCAGCGGAGCCTCTGCCCGGGCCGACCGGGATTCCCATCCTCCGCGCGGCCTGGACTAGGTCATTTATGATCAGGAAGTAGCTCGAGTAATTCATCTCTTTTATGGTGCGCAGCTCATACTCAAGGCGTTCGACCACGTCCCGGGTGGCCGCCGGGTATCGCGACCTGAGACCTTCACGGGCAAGGCTCTCCAGATACTGATTGGCATCGCGGTAGCCCTCGGGAATGGGGAAACCAGGCAGCTTTACCTTGCCGAGTTCGAGATCGAGATTGCACTTCTCCGCAACCTCCAGGGTGGCGGTGATCGCCTGGGGAGCCTCGGAGAAGGCTTCGTGCATTTCCTCGGAGTTCTTGAAGTAGAACTGGTCGTTCTCAAACCTGAGCCGCGTCGGGTCGTCCAGGTCCCGGCCGGTTTGCAGGCAAAGCATGATATCTTGAGCTCTCGCATCTTCCTTTCTGATGTAATGGCAATCATTGGTGGCAACAACCGGAATGTCGATGTCCCGCGAGAGTGCCAGCACACCCGCGATCACTTTCTCCTCATCTGCCAGACCGTGCCGCTGGATCTCGAGATAGAAGTTGCCCTTTCCGAAGACCTCCGCAAGGGCTCCGGCCCGAGACCCGGCTTCGGGGATCCTCCCACCTATGATGCTCTCGCCCACTATCCCCTTAAGACACGCCGACAGCGCAACCAGGCCCTTGTTGTGCCCGCTGAGAAGATCCATGTCCACCCGGGGCTTGTAGTAGAAGCCTTCGGTGTAAGCCTTGGAAACCACCTTCAGCAGGTTATGGTAACCTTCTACGTCTCTGGCGAGCACAATCAGGTGGTTGGATCCGTCCCATGCCCCCCGGGCACTGGGCTTCTTATCGTGCATGCTGCCTTTGGCAACATTCAGCTCGCAGCCGACGATCGGTTTGATGCCGTTCTTCAGAGCTTGCCTGTAGAAGGCAATCGCACCGAACATGGACCCGTGGTCGGTCAGTGCCAGAGCCGGCATCTTGAGCTCGCCGGCCCGCTCGATATAGGACGAGATAGCTCCCGCTCCATCAAGGAGGCTATAATCCGAGTGGACGTGCAGATGGACAAAATCCGAATACTTCAAGCCTCGGCTACCTCACGAGCTCCCTTACGATCTCGCTGTCGCCTGTGTTGCCCAACTTGTCTTGCACCCGTAGCCTAAGTCTATGGGTACGGTATGGCAAGGGCTTTGTAGTTCGCACGCTGACCTTGCCGGTGTCGGGATCATAAGCGGCAATTGCCCTATCACCATCGACATATGCCGTGACCGTCCGCGAGTCTATACCCGACCCGCCGTCCGATACGTTCCCGGTGAATACCCCGGTACCGTCACGCTTCCGCGTGAGTCCGCCGGTCCACTTCACGGTCGGGGCCGTTAGGTCCTCAAGGACGACCAGAGGATCCAGGGTGTAGACCGTGGCCTCACAGGCGCCCGCTGAGTCAAATGGCGCCAAGAAAGCCAGTCTGCCTAGCGATTGGCTGAAGAGCCCGTGCTTGGGCGAGAGCCGGACCGAGCCCGAGCTGACCTGGACCCTGAGCCCCTTCTCGAAGAAGGCATCCCCGGGTTCGAAATCTATACCACCCTCGGAGCGGCTGAAGCCGGCGCAAGTCTGGGGCTTGGTCTCCTCGATCCTAACGAGGGTCTTCAGGGTCCGCTCCTTGCCGGCGATGAGCCTGACCCTGAGGGTCGCCCCCGAAAAGCGGACTTCCTGACCCCGATCGATCAGCCCGAGCATCAGATCCCGGGTCCGCTCAACCTCTGTCTGGCCAAATTGGAGAACCACTCTGAGGTGCAGGGCCGTGGCATCTTCATGAGGGAAATAGCAGCCCCTGAAGACGTTCTTCTCGACCGGCTGGAGCACGCACAGGGCGAGACCTTCTCCCTCAGTTATCTCTGCGCGGGGGAGCGAGCTGGGGGCGGCGAGCGTGCGAGCCCAGACCTCGACATAATCGAAGCGAACCTTCGTTTCGATGCGGGTGCCATCCCCCGTGGACGCGCTGCCGCCGGGTGAAAGGACAACCTGCCTGGTGAGGCCCGAGGGGTCGGTCAGTTTGCACGACACTTCGAGTCCCGAAGCTGCACCCGGCACTCGACCTTGCTGCGACTCTCCAACGTCACGCACCTCGACCGCCTGCCAGACGCCGCCGCTCCTGCGATATGAAATGCTGACGGCGCAGGCCTTCACGGCCGGCCTGACCTTGACGCCGACGCCGGAGGCGTCTTGAGAGAGCGTACACGTCTCGAAATCGGGCAGAGTCCCGTAGTAGAACGGCAGCTCGGCCTGGTCATAATTGCCCCACGCGTCGCTCACTTTGACCACCAGCTTGTGATTGCCGGCAGCGAGGCCTTTAAAGAAGCGGGAACTGCGAGGGGCATAATAATCGAAGCCTTCGAGATCCAGGCCGTACGGATCATAGAGTCTGACGTAGGAAGTGCCGCCGACCATATGGTATATGGCCCTAACAAAGTGACCCTTGGCAAAAGGGAAGGCGTCAAAGGACAGTCTCCAGATCACCTGGTCGTCGATCCGGGCCTCGAAACCGGTGGGTGAAAGACTCCGCCCGCAAAGGCCGGTGTCGAGGGCATGAACGCTCATCCCGAAGGCTCCGGATAGCCTTGGGACCGGAGGCTGAGCACCCGGGACCAGGGTTATGGCGTCGTAGCCGCCGTCGATGGCCGCATCCGCCTCAAGCGGTGTGATCCTAACCTTTGTGATCCTGGGAGAGACACTATCTCTCAGGTCCAAACGGTCAGGAATAGGATTGATCTTATCATGATCCAATTTCCCCGAGCGCAGTTCGAAGTGCAGGTGGGGCGGCCCGGCCCCCGTATCCCCACTGAAGGCAATAGTGTCCCCGGGCATGAATCCGAAGACCCTGGGCTCTTTGTAGATTTCGACTTCATAAGCTCCCTCACGGTTCTGCTCCGCTTCGACCTCTCTCTCGATTGGAGAAGCGAACCGATAGAGATGACCGTATACTGCGACCCCACCATCGGGAAGGACTACGTAGAGAGCCCGGCCGTAGCCGGCGTTCGCGACGCTTACTCTCCAGACCCAACAGGTATCAACCGCCAGTACCGGGATGCCGATCCGGCCCCCGGTCGAGAAGTCAAGGCCAGCATGGATGTGAGTTGTGCGTCTGCTGCCGAATGAGGAGGTCGGGCAAAGCTCCCCCGGCAAGGGCGGGTGCATCGGCCGGGTCCCCACGGCCAGAGGACCGGCCAGGTGGCAACAGACCAACGAGAAGACAAATATGCAGAACCTGATACGTGAGCGACCTCTGTTCATCTCTTCCTTAAGATATGGCCGAATCTATCACTGATCTGCCACATGTGTCAAGCCGCCGGGCTCGCGGATCAAAAATCCCTTGTTGCACCGGTGGCGAATTGTTACTATGCTGTGAGAAATCAAGTCATCTGGGAGGAATGAAGCTATGCTTTCACAACTGCGGCAAAACACGAAGATTGTCCTGTGGATTGTCATCGTCGCTTTCGTCGGCCTGATCTTCGTGGTTTGGGGTATGAACCTCAAGAGATCGGGCGGCGTCGAGGCGGGGTTCATCGGCAAGATCGGCAATACGCGCATCACGGTCGAGGAGTACCGCAACGAGGTCGCGAACCAGCGGGCCGCCTACTACGAGGACAAGGGTCAGCGGCGGGGCGCGCAAGCTGAGGAGGAGGTAAACCAGAAGGCCTGGGATGCGATAGTCCAGAACCACCTGCTCTCTCAAGAGGTTCAGCGGGAGGAGCTCCAGATCTCCGATGATGAGGTCGCTCTGGAGATCCAGGCCAACCCTCCGGCCTTCATCAGATCCCAGCCCGTTTTTCAAACCGACAGTATATTCGACCCCAACAAGTATATGGCAGCTCTCGAGGACCCCCAGTATGACTTCCGCCCGCTCGAGGCCTATGTCCGGGCAGCGTTGCCTTTGCAGAAGCTCCAGGACTACTTGGTCTCCGGCGTCCGGGTGACCGATCAGGAAGTGAGAATGATGCTGGCGATGCTGGACGACAAGGCGACGATATCCTACGCCAGGGTCAGTCCGGTCACAGATGTCAGAGACGTGTTCGCGGATCCCAGCGATTCCGATATCTCGGCGTACTACTCTAGCCACACCGAGGACTTCAAGCTCCCGGAGATGCGCAAGTTCAAGTATGTCGAATTCCTTGAGCGGGCTAGTGCCGAGGATGAAGGGTTTGCCAGGGAACGGATCGAGGAGGCCTCCGATCTGATATCCGAGGGGGACTCCTTCGAAGAGATCGCGGCGGAATACTCGGACGATGAGATCACAGGGGCCAAGGGCGGCGACCTCGGCTGGATCAAGCGCGGCCAGTTGACTCCTCAGCTGGACTCCGTGGCCTTCTCGCTCGAACCGGGTACAGTCAGTCCCGTAATCCGGACGCCATACTCCTACCACCTGCTTAAGGTGGACGAGAGGCGTGAGACGAGCGGCATCCCGGAAGTCAAGGTGCGCCACATTTTGGCCAGGGTCGAGCCTAGCCCATCGACCATAGAAGAGATTGGCAGTGAGGCGCGCTCGTTTGCAGAACTGGCCTCCAAGGAGGGCATCGAGAAGGCCGCGACCGAGCAGTCACTCAAAGTGATTGACTCCCCTCAGCTTGCCGCGGAGCAGGTACCGGGTCTCTTCAAGATCGGCAAGGAGGACGCTGATGCTGTTTTCAAGCAGGAGAAGAATGAAGGCGCCAGTGTACTGGACGGCGCACAGGCTTTCTATGTGGCCAAGACAGTTGAGGTGGCCCCGTCTCATGTGCCTTCGCTTGAGGAGATAAAGGACCGTGTGAAGCAGGCCTATCTCTTCAGTCTCAAGAAGGAGAAGGCTCGCACGATTGCCGCTGCAGTGGCCCAGGAGGCCGCTCGGGGAAAGACTCTTGAGGCGGCGTCATCCGCTTGGAATCTCTCAGTCGAGAAGACCCAGCCTTTCACAAGAACCTCCAACGTGCCGGGAATAGGCAGGGATAACCCCGTGGTGGCCCGGGCATTCGCGTTAAGCCTCGGCCAGACAAGCGGCGCCGTGGAGAGTGGCAATGACTTCTTCGTGATCAGGCTTGATGCCAGACAAGCTCCTGATCCGCAGAACCTCGGCGGCAGCATTGGACAGATCAAGATGTCGCTGCTCGGCACAAAGCAGCAGGCCTTCGTCACCGATTGGTATACCGAGCTGCTGAGCAAGGCTAAGATTACGGACAGTCGGTCCGCCGAAACCGGGGGCAAGGCCAGAAAGCCCAGCACAGGTTACCTTTATACGGGCTACTAGACCGAAGGCTGCTATCCTGCCGGGGGCTCGTGCTTATCCGGCGGGTCCGGGGGACGGCCGGGGTTCTCGATCTCGTACTTGATCTGATTGACGGCCTTCCGGAATTCCCGCATCACCTTTCCGAAGCCGCGGGCGAATTCCGGCATTCGCGCCGAACCGAAGAACACCAATACAAACAGCACTATCAGCAGAACCTCGGAACCGCCTACCCCACCGAACATATTCTTCAGTACCTCTCAGTACCTCGCCCAGAGCGTCGCGATGTCCCTGCCGAGCACCACGGTGACTTCCACAAAGGAGGATCTGTTGGACTGCAGAATCACCTGGCCGACCCCCAGCGCCTCGGCGATCGCGGTCGCCTTGGTGCGGTCACCCGATCTCTCGATAACGAGCGTCTGGTCATACTGGAAATCGTCCGCATTGCCGACAAACATTACATCGAATCCCTTGTCGGTCAGGAACTCGCTTGCGCGGTCCCCGATCCCTCCCCTGCCACAGCCGTTGAGGACCTCAACTATGACCGAGACTTCACTGACCGAATCGACTTGATCCAGCTGTCGACCAGTGTGATAGGCAAAATAGCCGGCCAAGAGCAACACGAGAAAGCCGACCACTCTTGCTACAGTCCAGATCATCGCTTGCCCCGGCTCGGACTGCGCCCGCGAGGCGCACGCTTAGGTCTGCCGGTCTTGCCCGGCACGCTCCCGGCTTTCATTAGCTTCCGGTAGGTATCGGTCAGGGTCTCCGGCAGGACTTTGCTTTCAGATACCACGGGCATGAAATTGGTGTCCCCCTCCCACCGCGGAACCACATGAACATGGACATGGCCTGGGAAGCCCGCTCCGGCGCATCTCCCCATGTTGATACCGAAGTTGAAGCCCTGCGGACCGATCGCCTTGGTCAGTAGGGCTTCGCACTCGGCAAGAAGGCCCATGATCTCGCAGGCCTCTTCAGGGGTGAGCCGAGCGAGCGAGGAGACGTGACGATAGGGTGCGACCATCAGGTGCCCCGTGGTATAAGGGAAGCGGTTCATCATCACAAAGGCGTGTTCCCCCCTTAAGACTATGAAGTTCTTTCGGTCGGTACCCGAACGGGTCCGGCCGCAGAATATGCAGTTCTTGCCGCTGCCCTTGCCGACATATGCCATCCTCCAGCCCGCGCTGATGATCCTCATTCATTGTCTCCCTGTGTAGAGCTTGCGGACCAGCGCAAGCTCCTTCGGCGTGTTGACTCCCAGAAGCTCCGTGTGGTCATCGATCGTGACCGCCTCCACCCGGCCACCCCTATCTTTCACGATGTCGACAGCCTCCGTGAGGTAGTATTCCATCTGGGAATTGTCGGCAGTCAGGAGCAGCAGGCTGTCGAAAAGGGCCGAGGCCCTGAAGCAGTATATACCGCCGTTGACCTCGTCGATTCTGCGGGTCTCGGCATCCGCGTCCCTCTCCTCCACGATTCTTACGAATGCGCCGTCGGGATCGCGAACGATCCTGCCATAGCCCCTGGGGTCGGGCACCACTGCCGTCCCGAAAGTGATCGCGTTAGAGTGCCGCTTGTGGGCGGCGAGGATGCTCTTGATCGTACCGGCCGTCACCAGTGGGGTATCCCCCGAGACCACCAGAACATTGCCTCTGAAGCCGGCGAGCATTGGAAACGCTTGAAGCACCGCATGCCCCGTCCCGCGCTGAACGTCCTGGACCGCCTGGTGCACGCCGAGGCGCTTCATCAGGGGCACGACCCTGGCACTGCCATGGCCGACCACGGCCACCATCTCTCCGACACCGGCGCGCCTGGCCGCACTCACCACGTGTGCTACCATCGGCTTGCCACCCACGGGGTGGAGCACCTTTGGCAGGTCGGACTTCATCCTCTTGCCTTCCCCGGCCGCCAAGATCACTCCCACCACGTCCTGCTTGAGAGGCTTGAGAGACGTAAACGCGCCTGCGCCGACCAGGACATTGTCTATCAAGCGCGTCTCTCCCACCCAGGCGGCAACCAACACCCGAACGTCGTTCCTGATATATGGGACCGGTTCAAGGGTCTCCAGATCCACAATGGCAACGTACTCCACCTTGCTTACACCGGCATCAACAAGAAGCGAGGTCAACCGCTCTCTCACGAGGTGGGATCGCCTTTCGCCGCCGGCCACAAGCAGCTTCGCCAGCTCAAGCGATCTAAAAAGCGAAGTCGCAACGATTCTCTCTTCCTTGGAGAGGTAGGAATTACGGGAGCTCAAGGCAAGCCCGTCTTTGTCGCGCACGGTCGGGACTCCCACGATCCCAACGGGCAAGCCCAAATCACCGGCCATCCGCTTGATCACCACCAACTGCTGGTAGTCCTTCTCCCCGAAGAAGGCTGCGTCCGGCATCACCGCCAAGAGAAGCTTCAAGACCACCAGGGTAACGCCATCGAAGTGCCCGGGTCTCGCCTCGCCACAAAGCACCCCCCGCAGGCCCGCTACGCCGACCACGGTCCGAAAACCCGGCGGGTACATCTCTTCCACCGTGGGAACAAAGATGATATCGCAGCCGGCTCGAGCAAGCACGGCGCGGTCTCTCCGCAAGTCCCTCGGATAGCGGTCGAAGTCCTCGTCCGGTCCGAACTGCTTAGGGTTCACGAATATGCTGACCACGACGAGGTCGCACCTGCGGCGGGCTTCCCTGACGAGCGCGACGTGGCCTTCGTGGAGATAGCCCATCGTGGGAACAAAGCCGACCCGCTTTCCCTTCTTCTTCGGTCCGGCGAGCTCGCGCCTGAGGGCCTCAGTCTTTCTTACGATCTTGAGCATCGTCGTAGCTCTCCTCCAATGAGGGAAAGCTGCCTGCCTTGATGTCTTTGACGTATGATGAGAAGGCGCCTTCCATAATCGTCGCGAGGTCGGCGTATTTCCGGACGTATTTGGGCTGACAGCCTTCATAGAGACCCAGCAGATCGTGGCTCACCAGGACCTGTCCGTCACAATGCGGGCCGGCGCCGATGCCGATCGTGGGAATCCGGAGCTTCGCGGTGATGTCCTTGGCAAGTCGCCAGGGGATTCCTTCGAGCACGATCGAGAAGCACCCGGCCTCCTCAAGCGCGACGGCGTCCTCCAGGATCGCCGCCCGCGACGGCTCGGTCCGCCCCTGAACCTTGTAGCCCCCGAATTTGCATACCGCCTGGGGCGTGAGGCCCACGTGGCCCATCACGGGGAGTTTGGCCGCGGCCATTGCCTGCACAGTCTCCGCTATGCACTTGCCCCCTTCGATCTTCACGGCCTCGGCCCCACCCTCCTTGATCATCCTGCCCGCATTCCTTATGGCCTCTTCCTTGGAGATCTGGAAGGACATGAAGGGCATGTCGGCCACCACCAGGGCGCGCGGCTTGGCCCGGGAAACCGCCTTGACGTGGCACAGCATCTCCTCCATGGTGACCGGCAAGGTGGTCTCATAGCCGAGCATCACCATGCCGAGGGTGTCGCCCACGAGAATCACATCCAGGCCGGCGCGATCGGCGATCTGGGCGGTCGGGAAGTCGTAAGCGGAGATCATCGCGATCTTCTCACCCTTCTTCTTCAAAGCGAGAAGTCCCGGAACCGTCATCTTCTTACAGTCCACGCTATGTCGTTCCTCCTCTATAATAGATGGTCCCCTTCTTATGGGAGTTTATGGCCTCCAGCAGTCTATCGACGTGGAGCGCCGACGCCACAAGATCGAGCGAGTCGATGTTCACGATCACCAGCGGGGTATCGGTGTAGTGGAAGAAGAAGTAGTTGTAGGCGTTGTTCAAAGTCTCGATGTAATCTTGCGGCATGTTCTTCTCGAAAGGCCGCCCCCGCTTGTCGATCCTCTGCATCAGAACGCCGGGGCTTGCCTGAAGGTAGACCACCACGTCCGGGCGGACGATGTCTCGCTCCAGAATCTTGACCAGCTTTTCGTACAAGGCCAGCTCGTCGTCGTTAAGATTAATATAAGCGAATATCCGGTCTTTGGAGAAAATGTAATCGCTGACGACCTTCTGCTTGAAGAGACTTGCCTGCGCCAGTTCGGTCTGCTGCCGGTACCGAGAGAGTAAGAAGAAGATCTGAGTCTGGAAAGCGTAGCCCTGCATGTCGTCGTAGAACTTATGGAGGAACGGATTCTCCTCGACCTCTTCAAGCTGGAGCTGCGCCCCGAGCTTCTCGGCAAGTATGGTAGCAAGCGTGGTCTTGCCGACCCCGATCACTCCCTCGATCGCTATGTAGCTGGGCTGGTCCAAGATGGGTCTCCACCTTTCTCGATTTGTTCAAGATACGCCGAGACCTTGATGCCTGTCCGGGGATCGACAAGATCCGGCGCTATCTCAACAAGAGGAGCCAGAACAAAGGCACGTTCGCACACCAGAGGATGCGGAATCGTAAGATCGCCTTCACTCAGAATCTCGTCTCCATAGAACAGGATGTCAATGTCGATCTCCCTCGGACCCCACTTGATACGGGGCGCGCGGCCCAGACCAAGCTCGATCCGCTTGGCTGCGGCCAGAAGGTCCGCCGCGCCCAGGTGGGTCTCGATCTCAGCCGCCGCATTCACAAAATCATCCTGTTCAAGATAACCCCAGGGCCTGGTGGCGTAGAAGCTCGAGAGCTTCCTCAAGACCACGTCACCCCCGGCTACCAGACATGCGGCCGCCTGGGCGATCTTGCCGGCCCGGTCCCCGATATTGCTTCCAAGCCCGATGTAACATAGAACCAAAGAACCTACCCCGCAAGGTCTCTTCTGACCTCGACCTCGACCGATGCCACCCTTGTGGCGATCGGCAGGTTGACCTTCTTTACCCTGACCGCCACCGTGGAAGGAGCGAACTTCTCAAGTACTTTCCTGGCGATCTCATCGGCAAGGCTCTCAAGCAGCAGGAATTCCTCCTCGCTTGCTACCTTCTCCACGAGGCCTGCCACGGCCTCGTAATTGACGGTACGCCGGATGTCGTCATTCCGAATGGCCGCCGTGAAATCCACCCGCATCTCGACGTCTATCACCAGCCGCTGCCCCACTTTGCGCTCGGCCTCATCGACACCATGATGCCCCAACACATTGATGCCTTGAATCGTAATCTTATCCAGACCACCGGTATCGTCCAGAACGCGCCTCCCATATCACTTCTTAAAGGCCCGGCATGTCTCCTCGAGTCTCTCCGCAGCGACCCTGACACGCGACGTCGGGCAGGTTACGGAAATCCGGAAATAGCCCTCGCCGCCCTCGCCGAACCCTATGCCGGGAGCAACAAGCACCCCGCACTGCTCCAGAAGCCTTTTCGCAAACTCGAGCGAGGGGACACCTCCCGGGGTTTTCGCCCAGATATAGAGGGTCGCCGGTGAGCGATGGTACTCAAGGCCGGAGGCCTCGAGCGCTCGAAAGACGAGCGATCTTCTCGCCGCGTACTCCCCGAGCGTTGCCTCAAGGCCCTGCGTTCCCTCCTCGATGGCTGCGATCGAAGCCATCAAGATCGGTCCGAAGACACCGGAGTCGATGTTCGATTTCAGGGTCTTGAGCGCGCCAACGAGGTCCGGCTGACCGGCGACGAAACCGACTCTCCAGCCGGCCATATTGAAGGTCTTGGAGAACGAATGAAACTCGATCGCAACTTCTCGTGCTCCCGGCACCTGGAGAATACTCGGCGACCGGCCGCCGTCAAAACCTATCTCCGAGTAAGCAGCATCACTAGCCACATAGGCATTCGCGTCCTGGGCCCATGCAACCAGCCTCGCGTAGAAATCCGGCGTGGCCACAGCCGAGGTCGGGTTATTGGGATAGTTCACGAAGATCAATCTGGGCTTCTTGCCCTTCAAGGAATCAAGGTCGGGAAGGAAGCCGTTCTCGGCCTTAAGCTGCATCCATTCCACGCGCCCTCCCGCAAACCACACCGCTCTCGAGTAGACGGGGTAGCCGGGGTCGGGCACGAGCGCAACCTCGCCGGGGTCAAGAATCGCCAGCGGCAGGTGGGCCAAGCCCTCCTTGGTCCCGATCACCGGAAAGATCTCGGCTGCCGGATCAAGGTCGACCGCATAGCGCCGTTTGATCCAGCCGCCGACCGCCGAGGCGAACTTGTCGATTACCCAGGGCGGAGTATAACAGTGAAGGCGCGGGTCGCCGGCATAATTCCTCAGGGCCTCCACGACCGCGACAGGCGCCCCAAGGTCCGGGTCGCCGATCGAGAGATCGATAACGTCAATCCCTCGCTCTTCGCTACGGCACCTTATCCGCACCAGCTCCTCGAAAAGATACGCCGGCAGGGTGCGCAGCCTGCTTGCTCTTGCTTCGCGGTCAGTCAGTCTCACTGGGCCTCACTCTTGGCTCCTCAGCGGATGTCGATCCCCATGCTCCGGTCCCGATGCGCCCGATGCGATGTCACGACTTGCTCTTATCCATGAATACCTTCAGGAAGTCTATCGGGATCGGGAAAAGTGTGGTCGAATTGTTCTCGGTCGCGATTTCTCTGAGGGTCTGGAGGTACCTCAGCTGAATTGCCACAGGATATTCCCCGATGACCTTGGCTGCTTGCGCAAGCTTCTCAGCGGCCTGAAACTCACCGAGGGCATTGATCACCTTGGCCCGCCGCTCTCGCTCCGCCTCGGCCTGCTTCGCCATAGCACGCTTCATCTCCTCAGGGAGATCCACATGCTTGACTTCGACATTGGATACCTTGATTCCCCATGGGTCGGTGTGCCTGTCCAGTATCGTCTGGAGCTCGGAGTTTATTCTCTCACGGTTGGCCAAGAGATCGTCGAGTTCGGCCTGGCCCAAAACGCTCCGCAGTGTGGTCTGGGCGAGCTGCGAGGTCGCATACATGTAGTTTTCGACGTCGGTGATCGCCTTGTTGGGATCCATCACCCGGAAATAGACGACGGCATTGACCTTGACCGAGACGTTGTCCTTGGTGATCACGTCCTGGGGCGGCACATCGAGGACAACCATCCTCAGGCTGACCCTTACGGGCCGGTCCACGATGGGGATCAAGAGGATTATGCCCGGACCCCGCGCACCCTGAAGCCGCCCGAGCCTGAAGACCACGGCTCGTTCGTACTCGCGGTAAACCCTGACTGAGTTCCCCAGTATGAAAAGCAGCACGAACGCTACGACCATAATCATCATCATACGGCCCCCCTTCCAGGCTCATCCTTGGAGCCTGCTCGCTTGACGTGTGGCTTGAGTCCTACAATGGACACCACCTCGACCTCTTCCCCCTTTGATATCACTTGATCGCTCGAGACCGTCCAGAGCTCCCCATGGATGAAGGCCTGCCCCGCACGGTCGATGTCGGTCCGGGCCACACCGCGTTCCCCCACGAGGCCCTCGCTCCCAGTGGTGGGCTTCCGGAGCTGTGCCCTGATACCGGCCCCCACGGCAAAGATGAAGAAAGCAGCGGTCGTAAGGACCGCCGGGATTATCACTTTGTAGGAGATCTTGAGGAAAGGCCCCGGCGATTCGATCAACATAAGCGAGCCCAGGAACATGGCGACAATACCCCCTATGGTGAGCAAGCCGGCACTGTGGATCTTGATCTCGGCAACGAAAAAGCCCAGCGCCAGGACAATCAGCGCGAGGCCGGCGTAATTGATGGGAAGCATCTGGAACGAGAAGAAGGCAAGGATCAAGAAGATCGCCCCCACTACACCCGGGAAGATCGAGCCGGGATTGGAAAGTTCGAAGAAAAGACCGTAGAAGCCCAAAATCAGGAGCAGATAAGCGATGTTGGGATCGGAGAGGATGCCGAGCAACTTGTAGCGCGTGCTCAACTTGATGTGAAAGACCTCAGCCCCGGCGGTCCTGATCCGGCTGCCCTTGGCGGCATCGACGGTCCGACCGTCTATCGCCTTGAGGAGCTGGTCGAGATTGTCGGCCACCAGATCGATCGCGCCAAGCGCGAGAGCCTCCTCCGCGGTCGCAGTCGCGCTCTCTCTCACCGTCTTCTCGGCCCACTCCTGGTTTCTACCTTTCTTGGCCGCCAGCCCCTTGATATAAGAGGCGCTGTCGTTCACGATCTTGTCCATGGTTTCTTTGCTGACTTCACTCTGGCCGATCGTGACGGGGTGCGCAGCCCCGATTGAGGTTCCCGGCGTCATCGCAACGACGTCGGCGCTCATGGCGATAAAGACACCCGCCGAGGCGCACCTGGCGCCACTAGGGGAAACGTAGAGCACAACAGGGACCTGCGAGGCAAGAATCTCCTGGATTATCTGGCGCATCGAGGTGTCGAGCCCGCCCGGGGTGTCGATCTCAAGTACCAGGCAGGCCGCGGAATCGCGCTCGGCCGCATCGATCTGCTGG
Organism: Candidatus Eiseniibacteriota bacterium; assembly: GCA_043808325.1. Lineage (GTDB taxonomy): Bacteria > Arandabacterota > Arandabacteria > Arandabacterales > Arandabacteraceae > JAZDEY01. The sequence goes on along the minus strand of JAZDEY010000044.1, from coordinate 52,137 downwards.
CCGATAAAGCGAGCAGGCACCGGCCCGATCGCCCCATCGATTCTCACAACGTGGACGCGCTGAGCCCCGGCAAGATCGGCAGGAGCGGCAGCGAGGGCCACGAGCAAGATCACGATGGTTGCGAGGATGCTATGCCTCATCAAGCTACCTCGGTCAATCCGGTTGTCTCTCAGGTCACCTCAAAGAGTTCTCCCGCTGGAGTATCCATTATTCTATAGGCGTAGTCAACGACAGCTTTTTCAGCGGCGCCCTCGAGCGTGCGCTCCATACGCTGGACAAAGTCGTGCTTGAGATCGACCCGGAGTGTGGCCTTACCCTGCTTGAAGTGGACCGATATGCGGTTGGGATCGGGATTGACTTCAATGTTGCCCTTGCCCAAGGTACAGCCGGTCACAAACTGGATGCCGTCTACCAGGCATGACTTGGGCGGCCGCGGCTCGACCGTGACGCAGGCGGTTGTCTCAAATGGATCGCGCCCCAGCATCTCATTGGCAAGGAGCCCCATCCTCAGGCCTATTGCCAGAAAGGGCCCGATGTGGCCATGAAACCTGCCCGCCGCCTGAATCAGCGGACTATCTGAAATCGGCTCCGTCATTTTGTCCCCTCTCGCTAGAGTCCAAGGTCGTCCGATACCGCCTGCATCGCCTTGAGGCCAAGATCGACGAATTCGGCGAGGCTTATGCCCATCTCTTCGCAGGTCTTGATCTGTTCACGGTTTGCGCCGGCAGCGAACCGTTTCTCCTTGAAGCGGTTCAAGACGAAGTCGGCGTCGACCGGGGCCAGCTTCTTCGCGGGATGCATCAGCGCCGCCGCCACAAGCAAGCCCGACAGGGGATCAATCGCATAGAGCGCCTTATCCATCTGGGACTCGCGGTTGCGGTGCCCGGCATGCGACTCCACGGCATGCGCTATCTTCTCATCAACACCCATCTCCCGAAGATAGGACGCGCCCAGGATGCCGTGCCTCTCGGGATCGTTGGCAGTCTCGTCATAGTCAAGGTCATGAACCAGGCCCGCGATCGCCCAGGCCTCTTCGTCCTCACCCAGTCGCCGCGCCAGGGCGCGCATGATTGCCTCTACGGCCAGCATGTGCTTCACCAGCCGGTCGTTCTTCACTCGTGACTTCACAGCCTCCAGTGCTTGGTCGCGCTTCACGCGTGCCTCCTTTCGATCATCCTACACTATGCTGGTCTTGCCATCAGCAACGCGTCTTACCGCAGCTATCCATGCCGTCCATTCGGGCGAGCGATCCTTCGCGAGTACGGCGCCGAAGGCTTCATCCCTTGCCCTCAGCATCAGGTCCATGTCCTTGGGCAGCGACGCGAACTTAAGGTCGGGGATGCCGTGCTGGCGAGTTCCCCCGAGATCACCGGGTCCCCGGAGCACCAGGTCCTGCTCGGCGATCTCAAATCCGTCGAAGGTCGACTCGAGAATCCTCAAGCGGGCCCAGGCCTTCTCGCTCGCCGAATCCGAAACCATGAAGTAAGAACAGGAACTGGCGTCGGCTCGTGCGACCCTCCCTCTCATCTGATGAAGCTGCGAGAGCCCGAAGCGCTCTGCCTGATCGACCACGAGCAGCGTCGCGGATGGGATGTCCATCCCCACCTCAACAACCGTGGTGGCAACGATAAGCCCGATCTTGTCGGCCACAAAGTCCTTTAGGATCTTGGCGCGCCGGTCGCGGCGGGTCTTGCCCGTCAGGATCTCAGCGCCTCGGCCCGCGGCAAGCAGAGCTTCTATTTCGGACTTGGCCGTACGGACATCGATAAGATCGGCCGAGCTCTCCTCGATCGCCGGACAAACATAGAAACCCCGCAGGCCGCTGTTGATGCTTGCGGCGACTTCCTTCAAGGCCTCCGCTCGCGCCTCCTGCTTGATCACTCGAGTGGTGTGCCGGCCCCGACACGGCGGCATCTCCCCGATCACCGTGATATCAAGGTCCCCATAGGCGGTCAAGGCAAGCGTCCTCGGGATCGGGGTCGCACTCAGGACCAGGAGATTGGCCTTGGGAACGTCCCTCACCAGTTTGGTGCGCTGGAGCACCCCGAAGCGCTGCTCCTCATCGACCACGACCAGTCGAAGATTCTTGAATCTTATCCGCTCGCCGATCAGGGCATGGGTGCCCACCGCGACCTGGATCTCGCCGGCGGCGAGCGCTCGCTCGGCCGCAAGCCGCTCGGCAGGGGCCATGCCACCTAGGACCAGCCCGACTGCGAAGCCAAAAGGCTCGAGGTACTTGCTGATGGTTGCGTAGTGCTGTTCCGCCAGAATTTCCGTGGGACAAAGCAGAGCAACCTGCCCCTTTGCCTCGCACACCGCGGCCATCGCGAGCGCCGCGACAATGGTTTTCCCGCAGCCGACATCGCCCTGGACGAGCCGCCTCATAGGATAGGGATCGGTGAGATCCCGAACTATGTCTTCAAGCGCTTTGGCCTGGGACTGAGTGAGTTCAAAGGGGAGGCGCGATGCGAGCTTCTCGATCGCCGAGGTTGCCGCGCGACTGATCCGGCCTGTCCCCCGTTTCTTCTTGCGGGCAAGGGCAAAGAGAGTCTGGAGCATTAGCATCTCATCCAAGGCGAGCCGCCTTCGGGCCGCTTCGGCATCGGAGAGATCGGGCGGAAAATGGATGTCACGGACCGCGCGTCCGAGTGTAGTGAGACCGAGATCCAGCCGCATGGACTCAGGGAGGTGATCGACCACCTGATCCGCATAGGTATCGACCGCGAATTTGACCAGCGCTCGCAGTTGCCGTCGGCTCAACCCTGCCCGGGATCGATACACCGGGACGATTCTCCCGGTATGGAGCAACTCGTCCTCGGCCGATTCGTACTCGGGATGAACCATATAGAGGCCGCGCTTGCTCGGGCGCACCGTGCCACTAAACACGTATTCGCTTCCCATCTTGAAGAGATTCTTGATGTAGGGCTGGTTGAACCACACACACCGCAGTTTGCCGGAGCCGTCGGTCACGCTCAGAAAGGAGAGCCGCTTACCGCGGATGAACTTGGTTTCGAAGGAGGCGGCTTTGGCTACCACCGTCTGGATCTCTCCAGGGCGCAGCGCCGCGATCCGGACAAACGATTTTCGGTCGATGTAGGTCGCGGGCGGGTAAAGGATGAGATCGCCTATGGTCTCGATCCCGAGGCTCTGAAGGATTTCCTGGCGTTTGGTGCCTATGCCGGGGAGACAACTGACGCTCGACGAGAGCGAAGGCGCAGCCTCATTTGGTTTCCGGGGTCTTCTCGCCGAAGAGCTCATTGAGCTCCTTCACTATGGGCTCCGGATCGATGCCGTGCATGCGGGCGCCCATCTCAATGGACTCGGTCGTGGCTCCCATACAGGCAATACAACCCAGATTGTACTTCATGAACACCCGAATCGCCTCCGGGTGCGTCTTGAGGACCTCTTCGATGATCGTGTCTTTGGTTATCGTCATTGCTTCCTCCGCACGTTTGCTTCTGGCGCGCCGGGTGCTAGGGCAGGGGCAATATCTCGCCCTCGACATCCGTCCTGAGCTATCCGGCTTTCAGCGTTTCGCTTGACGATAGCAATTTGATAAGCGGTTGTCAACCGCACTACAGTCGGTAGATCAACGCGGTCAGGCCGCACAGCGCTCTGGGGTACCGGCCACCGGCGCCGGAGGCATGGACGTGGCGGGTGGCCAGGGCAATGACCGGGGCGCTACGCCCCTCTCAGGCTCTTGCGGAACTAGCATTATGAGTGGTACCATCGTTGGGGGCAGGTCAAGCTTTATCCGGCAGAGCAGCCCAAAGGCTGCTATCTGGTAACGGCCTGAGGCGCGGTTGGGCGCAAGCGGGAAAATGGAGAAAGCAGGGATTATGAGAAGCATCTCAAGGTGTGTTGGAGTAGCATTGCTTCTTTCGCTCTCAGTCCTTCCAATTGGGTGCGGGAAGGATGATGGCAAAGGATTTGGCCCGGACGATGACACCTATGATGTAGACAAGAACGGCATACCGAAGTTCGTAAGAACGGACTACATTGAGCTATCAGAAATCCAGAAGATCTCCAGATTTCGCTCAGCGGAGGGACACAATTACTCGGATGACTTCGAGCAGTGCAGAAGTATGAAGCATTACTACTGCCCCTTGGGTGGTGATCCCGGCCAAGCGCATACACCTTCCTGGGCGACGATAGACATACACTCGCCTGTAGGAGGGACAATCTCCAGAGTCTTTGAAGAGTGGGCAGGCACCCAGATACAAATAAAGTCAGCCGGGTATCCCGCTTTTTACTTCATCATCTTCCATGTTGCAGTGGCCAATACCTTCACTGTCGGAGACGTAGTTGCCGCGGGTCAGTTGCTCGGAAATCACTTTGGTGACCAGACCATGTCCGACATCGCAGTCGGTGTGAGTACTCCGAACGGATGGAAGCTGATATCGTACTTTGATGTCTTGACGGATTCTTTGTTTCAGAGCTATCAAGCGGCTGGTGTTATCTCCCGAGACGCGCTGATCATTTCCAGAGAAGCGAGGGATGCAGACCCCCTTACCTGTAGCGGAGAAACGATCATCGGCAGTGGATCTCTTGAAAACTGGATAATTCTGAATTGATGGATAACGTTGTCGTGATAAAGTTGGTCTCTGTGAGGCTAACCCTCGATTATGGAGGTCAGCCTCCAATTCACGGAAGTCATAATGTCTAGGACGGTCGGCGAGGGTCGGATTCATGTGACTGGTGCGGATAGTTCAATGCACCGGAAGAAAGGGGGATGAAATGTGGAGATCTATCTGTGGCCTGGCACTGCTCCTCTCGATAGCGGCTGGGTGTGGCGACGATTCTAATCCTGTTACAAACTGTCCTACCGGGACCGTGACATGGGATAACGGTCATTGCTATGAGGCAGTTCTGGCACCGGGAATATCATGGGATCAGGCACAGGATAGCTGCGAGGCTCGCGGCGGTCATCTGGTAACGATCACCTCTGCGGAGGAAAACGCATTCGTCTTCAGCTTGGTTAGATGCGATACCGCTTTCTGGTACCTTGACGCGTATGGCAACGGGCTTGGCCCATGGCTCGGAGGATATCAGCCGCCCGGTTCGGAGGAGCCGGATGGGGGCTGGCGATGGGTCACCGATGAGCCCTTCGTCTACACCAATTGGGAGACTGGGCAACCCGACGAAGGCGGTGGCGGCAGTCAGAATCGTCTCCGCTTCTTCAATCTGGGTGGGCGCATGGGTGATCGGTGGGACGACGGTGAATCGGATAACCCAACTGCCCACCGTCGCGGCTACATTTGCGAAGTTGAGGCAGCCCCAGTGCCGCTCCGCTCTGAGGTCGGAATGGTAGCTGTGATTGACTTTTACGGCGCCGGTATCGACACGAGCGATCTGAAGGTCGAGAGTCAGGTCGGTACGTTGGACCCTATGGCAGTTGCAGTATCGATAGCGCTCGGCGACGGGACCGCCTCCGCGAGTTGCTCAGGTCACGTCGAGGCATCGTGGACGGGTGTTAACGCAGGTGCCGTGCACATCGAGGCAGGTCTGATGGAGATGGGGATAAGCGATGGTGTGGCTATCGAGGTGAGAGGCGCATGTACCCCCTACACGGACTATAATCCCCCCGTCTGGGTCTATCAGTTCGTTGCGGATACGGATGGCGAGTTTCAGCTGTCATACTCAAGCTCACATGTGAACATGCCAGACGACGGCTGGCAGACATTCACCTTACAGTTCAATGGGGAGATCGCTGCTATACCCGCTCGCGGCGCGGGAGCTGTGTCCTTTGCATTCTCAGAAGGAGACACCTGCATCGTAAGTCTGCGCAGCGACACTATGAATCTCTCGGGAGTTGGTGGTGGACCATTCGACTTTTCGGATGCTGTCAGCTGCTCGTGGAACTTCGACACGGCTACATTAGGAACCCAGCCTTCCACATGGGGGCAGATCAAGACGCTGTTCAAGGACTGAGTGTCATGAATCTGACAGTGTCAGGAAAGTGACGGCTTCTGGCGGGGCAGGAAGGCCACCGGGGACCGCTCGGCTCAGGGCAGCCAGCCTACGACTTGGGATCTCCAGCCTGGGCGGTACCGCAAGACGCGTAGGCTCGGGGGCTGCTACCACGCCCATTGTTATGTGTGCCACCCCTCGAAGATCATCGGCTATCCGACGCGCCAGGAGGAGGAAGCCTGGCTGCGGCAGCGGGAGGGATTGATCGAGCTCGGGTCACTGCAGCTGGCCCGGCGTCAGCGACTGCGGTCGCGGATCCAGCCCGGGCGCGTCGGTTGGCATCGGCGGGAGACCTCCGGGCTATTGCAGCTACTTAGTCTCTAGCTCCTGAAGGTGCTGCTGTGCCTCGGTGATCCTGGTCTGCATCCGGGGACCGGCGAGCTCCAGGAATCTCCTGAAGGCTCCGGCCGCTTCCTGCTTGCGCCCCAGGGCCTGGCAGGCGATGCCCCGATTGAAGTGGGTCTCAGCATCGTCAGGGTCGTCCCGTTCCATCCTGAGAGCCTTGTCGTAGTCAGCAAGCGCGAGCTCGAACTTGCCTGCCTTCGCGTAAACGACGCCGCGATTGCCATAGAAGTCGGCCTTCGAGGAATCGATCTCGATCGCCTTGGTGTACTCTGCCAGCGCACGCTCGTAATCACCAAGGCCCGCATAGGCATAGCCGCGGCTGTCATAAGCGAGGGAATTGAGAGAGTCTATTGCGATAGCCCTGTTGGTGTCGTCCAGGCCACCGCGATAATCCCCGTGCGTTGCTCGGCAGTAACCTCGGTTATTGTAGTATGTGCTGGAGTCACCCTGGCCCATCGCGAGCACCCGATCGTAGTCTGCAAGCGCTTCCTCATACTGCCCGATGTTGTCATACGCGCCGGCCCGAGCGCAGTAGACATCGGCGTCTGCCTGGCCTAACTCAATCTCTTTGCTGAAATCCGCGATAGCTCGGTCGTAGTCACGTTTCTTGGTGTAGGCGAACGCGCGATAATCGTAAGCTCGACTGAATGTACTGTCGATCTCTATCGCCTTGTTTAAGTCTACGATGGCAAGATCGTAATCGTGCTTATTGCAGAGCGCAGCTCCACGCTCGCAATATGCCATTGCCACGTCAGGGCGCATTTCGATCACCCTGGTATAGTCCGCTATGGCTCGATCGGCATCACCCTTGTGTAATTGGCAATCGCCCCGAGTCAATAACAGAGGCGGATAATCCGGCCTTAGTTCGATGGCGCGGTCAACCTCAGCAATAGCTCTGTCATGATCGCCTTCGCACTCATAGGCCTCCGCGCAATCCACGTATGCGTCTATATTGCCTGGGTCGAGCTCAAGGAACCTGTGGAAATCCGCGACGGCCTTGTCGTACGCTCGAGCCTCCACGTACGCCTTCGCGCGATTGTCGTAGGCTTGGGCGAGCGTGGAGTCGAGCTCAATGGCCTTGCTGAAATCGGCGATAGCGAGGTCGTACGCGTCTTGATCTTTGTATACGTTGCCCCGGCCGTTGTAAGCCTCCGCTTTGGAGGGTGCCAGCTCAATTGCCTTGGTGTAGTCCCCGATAGCGGCCTCCGACTCTTGCCGTATCGAATGAACTAAGCCTCTGAGGTTAAAGGCATCGACGTACTCAGGATCAAGATCGACGGCCTTGTTGAAATCGGCCATGGCCTCGTCCAGACGGCCACTCACCATATAGCCTATCCCGCGGAAGCAATGAAACCGGGCTGCGTACGGACCCAGATCGACCGCTGAAGTGAACTCGACGAGGGCTTTGTCGGGCTTTCCCTTCTGGAGGTAGGTGAATCCGCGGTCTATGTGCCGCTGGATTTGCTCGGATCGTGAACCGGCCAGGGACATTGAAGGATCCAACAGGCATAGTACGATTACGCAGACGGCCAGCCCGAGAGCTAGCGACCTGAAGGCCGCCGGAGCTCCTCCCGGTCCGGGAAAAAGCCGAATCGCAATGCAACGTCGTATCAAATCGCGCTTACTTTTCACGGAATTTGCCCTCCTCGCATTCGCTCCGACCGGGAACCGTACCAGTTGCTGCCGCGGGCGTCAAGCGTGGTGTTTCGACGCTCGTGCGCGGGAAGGGCCGTGGCCTGAAAAGACGATTCCAGAGCACTGCCCAATGGCACATATGATGGGGTTCCCGGGCCAGTTGAGCCCTATTCCGCTGAAGAGCTCGAGTCGTAGCGTGCCCCCAGGCTCATAAGGCCCGCACGCGTGGCGACAAACCACTCCCCATCGAAGTGACCGATGGCGTAAACATCACTGAATCGCCATTACCGACTATTAGGCCATATGCCCGGTCAGCGGTAGATCGCACATTCCGAGCCAAAGAGACACACTTGATATTGCTATCGAGCAGCCTTACCGCCAGCGGTTACTTGCACAGAACCCTGATCGTGTCCAAACCCCTGAACAACTCTCCTGATACCTCGCCACTTATCCTGACTTCAACGTTGTCCTCGCAAGGAAGAGCCCCGATAACCGCCGAACGAGAGAATTTCACCATTAGGTCGGGGATTCCGTCTCCGTCATAGTCACCCAGACCCGCTGGCTTGGTCTCGGCTGGAATAGCCTCGTTCAGCTTCACACCGGAGATATCGATTTGCGCTGGATCATAGCCCTCAGGCAGTTCTATATAGCAGGTCACATACCTGCCCATACTCCCGAGATTCAGGGTGCCGGGGTCAATGTCGACTGCAGCCTCAATAGCTGGTGGCATGACGACATCAAACTCCACCGAGAAGACGTCTGGAAACGGATCCCTCAAGGATCGATGCTCCTCGGTAACAGTGACGACATAGTGTCCTGCTTCCAGTCTCCCATATTCACAGCTGAAGAAGTAGGGGACCATCATCATTGGACAAACCCCGCCCGGCTGCCAGCTGTCGGTGGCCCATATCGTCGGCGTAATCGTGAAACCTGCTACGGCACCGCACTCGTGCAGGCCAGGATCCCAGCAACCGTCATTGAAGTCGCCAGAAACACGAACGGTAACAATGTCATTCACTGTCGGAGCGCTTGGAATGACTTCGACACTAGTGATACCTGCGGCTGCCCAGATAGGTGCAGCAAGAATGCACCCGACGCACAAAACAATCCGCGCACAGTATGTGACCCAAGCCCACCTCACAATCGCCTCCATAGCCTAGTCCCTCCCTTCATGGACCGAAAGCCTCCAGGCCCGCGCCTGTCTGTCACCTCAGCATCACGACCTTCTTAGTCGCCCGGTAGGAGCCAGCCTCCATCCGAACGAAATATATGCCGGGGGCAAGAGCAGTCTGGCTGTCCGACTTCCCATCCCAACTGAGGCAGTAATGATCAGCACGGAGCATACCGCTCACCAAGGTCCTTACCGTCCGTCCACCCACATCAATGATGTCCAGTCTCGCCCTCAGATCCCTCGGCAGATCGAAGCCAATCGCCGTGGACCCCCTGAACGGGTTCGGTGAGTTCTGATCCAACCTAAAGCTCGTGGGCTTGAGGTTGCCGGGTGTTCCAGATGTCCGGTCCACGATGGTGAAGGGCTGGTCTGAAGTGTCATAGCCAACCGACTTGCCACCAACGCAGGCATAGACCCTGAACAGGCCCTGGTTGGTCACACTCGCCGGGACATTGGTTGCCAGGCTCTGGCCCGCGATTCCTGTCGCTATCTCTTGCCATGTCGCACCACCATCCGGACTGAAGTAAAGAGCATAGTCCTCTGGCGCCAGTCCACTCGGCACTGTCCAGGTGATGAGCATGTTCTGGCCCGCTTCTAACTGCTCGCCGCCCTCAGGACTCATCATTGCAGGCCTGATCACATCTATTATCTGCTGACCGACAAAGTAAGCTCCACCATCGAGCTCACCATAGACCTGAATCGGGACAGCCATGCCCTCCGGCAGGATGCCTTCGACGGCTGCCCGGTCGAACCTTACCCGCAACTTGTAGGCACCGCTACTGTCCGGGCCCTCGTATTCATAACTGCTCGAGTCAGCAAGCACCGTCCCCTGGCCTGCTCCAAATTCAACGGCTCCCCCATCCGCCAGATGAGGATCGTATCCCGCAGGCAGCCCGAGATTGCAGATAACCCACCTGCCATCTGCCGAAACCGGCGCCATGTTGAAATCAGTATCGAAGTACATCACTGGCAGCGTCACTGCTACGCTGAAGAAAACGGGCACGGTGACAGTAGGCTCGGTCGGATCATTGCTCGTCAATGTGACAAGGCCCTCGTAATGACCGCCCTCAAGTTCACGCGCATCCATGATCACGCTGATATCCTCGTAGCCGCCAGCCGGTATCACGCCAGAGGTCGGAGTCACGTCCAACCACCGTGGCATGGCAGCCTGACCTGCCCGGACGGTTTGTGACACGCCAGCAGTCCAGTTAAGGTCGCTGCCACCCAGGTTCGAGATCCTGACGCTCTTGGCGTTCACGATGTGGTTGACCGTGAACTGCGAAACCGTGTCGGGACTGATCGCGATCTTCGGCTGGACTTGAAGATCGGCAACAAAGGCGTCATAGCCGCCATCGTTCGATTGATCATATGCTTCAGGTGTCGAAGGGAAATCGGTAGACTTCGTATACCCAGCCACTACGGGGTTGCCCCATGAGTCAAGATCAACGGCATACCCACAGTCGTAGGAGCTGCCCCCCAGGAAGGTACTCCAGACCAGCGCGTTTCCTGAGGCAGAAAGCTTCGCAACAAAAGCATCCGTATAGTCGCTGCCATTGAAAGATGTGTCATACGCCCACGCCGTCGTTGGGAAGTCGGCAGACCATGTCTCTCCAGTCACAACAGAGTTACCCGATAAGTCGAGAACAAGATCGTATCCTTCTTCGTCCGAGCTGCCCCCCAGTAAGGTACTCCAAACCAGCGTGCTACCTGAGGCAGAAAGCTTCACAACAAAGACATCCTGTCCGCCGTTGTGCGTTGAGTCATACCCTCCTGGTGTCGTCGGGAAATCGGAAGAGTATGTGACTCCCGCAACGACGGGGTTACCCGATGAGTCCAGAACAAGGGCATTTCCATGCTCGTCCGAGCTGCCCCCCAGGAAGGTACTCCAAAGCAGGGCGCTCCCTGAGGAAGAGATCTTGGCAACGAAGACATCGCCGTAGGTGCCGCCATTGTAAGATGTGTCAAATGCCCCCGGCGTGGTCAGGAAATCGGAAGATATTGTCCATCCGGTTACAACTGTATTGCCCGATGAGTCCAGAACAAGGCCATATCCCACGTCGTATCTGCTTCCTCCCAGGAAGGTGCTCCAGACCAGTGCATTCCCTGAGGCAGAAAGCTTCGCAACAAAGACATCGCCGTACCCATCGTAGACTCCGTCATAAGCCCCCGGTGTGGTCGGGAAACCGCGAGAACCTGTATACCCAGTCACAACCGGGCTCCCCGATGAATCCAGAGCAAGGGCCCATCCCCAGTCGCCCGAGCTGCCCCCCAAGAAGGTACTCCAGACCAGCGCGCTTCCTGAGGCAGAAAGCTTCGCAACAAAGACGTCGACGCCGCCGTTGAAAGATGCGTCATATCCCCCTGGCGTCATCGGAAGATCGGAAGAGTATGTCGATCCTACCACAATTGGGTTGCCCGACGAGTCCAGAGCAAGGGCACAGCCAGAGTCGTCCGAGCTGCCCCCAAGGAAAGTGCTCCAAACCAGCGTGCTACCTGAGGCAGAAAGCTTCGCAACAAAGACATCCTGTCCACCGCTGTGCGTTGAGTCATATGCCCCTGGTGTCGTTGGGAAATCGGAGGACCGTGTATACCCAGTCACAACTATGTCCCCAGACGAATCCAGGACAATGGCTTCGCCCACATCTTCCGATCTGCCCCCGAGAAAGGTACTCCACATGAGAGCGGAGGGATTCTCTGTCACCTGAGGATCTCCAGAGGTCTCGAACTCCGCCCACGCGAAGCCGCCCCACTGCCGCCCTCCCACCCAAGGCATGAGCTCCGCCAAGATACCTACAGGGGTCTCGATACGTACCGACCCGTCCACCATAGCCGTTACCCTATCAGCTCCCTCGTAACGGAACTGCACCCTCTCTACATCTGCTCCGGGCGAAAGCAAAACCTCGTAGGTGAGCCTCCCATCGTCCTCCCTGAACAGCAAGTCCACACCTGGCCATACATCACGGTACACAACTTCGGCATACGCAGGCACCTCAGTCCGCCACCTGGTAGGATCATTACCAATGAAGTAATTGTACTTGGTCTCCATCTCGCCGCGAGCCTCAACGACAGGTGATGGGTTTGCACCCTCGAACCGGACGTACACCGCGCAACCTCTCTGAACCACTGAGTCGGCAGCCTCCATCATCATTTCCTCGTATGGCCTCTGATGAGGGCCACGGCCTTGCACGTTTTTCACTTCTTCCTTCAGATCAATCACCAGTGCATCCTCGGTGAAGTAGACGGCAGCGCGCGAACCAGGAGCGTAGTACTTCACCCGCGAGTCGACTTGACCTCGGTTCTCAACAAAGCCCCCAAAGGCACCAGCGGACGCGGCCCATCCAAACGCGGATAGACATGCAAGGATTAGCAGGAACAGGATCTTGCAAAGCAATCTCATGGCGACCCTCTGACTCGGTACGATGTTGCGAGAACTCACTCCTGAATTAGCCACATTATATCACAAAATGGGAGAGTTACAACCCGGATCTGGCCTGCCTGTAAAGAATCGCGTTGACTTGACCTGCCCCCAACGATGGTACCACTCATAATGCTAGTTCCGCAAGAGCCTGAGAGGGGTGAAGCGCCCCGGTCATTGCCCTGGGCCCTGAGGAATCAAGAAGTAATCTGTGCCCTCCTCTTCAGAGCTGCTTCCCGCACCCTCGCCACCCTTGCCAATGATCCCAAGTACCTGGAGGCACAGCTAGGATTCATCGCCGTCCTTCACACCTGGACCCAGACTCTGATCGACCACCCTCATCTTCACTGCGTCGTCACCGCAGGGGGATTGTCCGGGGATGAGAAACGATGGATCTCGTGGCGCAAGGGCTTGTTTATCCCGGTCAAGGTGTTGTCTCAGCTATTCAGGGGAGTGTTTCTCGAGCATCTAGGGAACGAATACGACTCAGGGCGACTCAAGGCACCAGGCAGGATCGACGAGCCCGAGCCAGACGCTGCTTTCAACAATCTCATCACCGCTCTCTACCGGCAGGCTTGGGTAGTCTATTGCAAAGCTCCTCTCGGAAGGCCCGAGCAGGTGATCGATTACCTGGGCCGATACACCCATCGGGTGGCGTTATCCAATGATCGCCTCGTTAAGTTGAAGGACGACGAGGTGACCTTTCGTTGGCGTGACTCGGCCCGGCACAACAAGACCAAGGTGATGACACTCGGGGGCACGGAGTTCATTCGCCGCTTCCTGCTACATGTCTTGCCTGATGGCTTTGTCAAGATCAGGTACTACGGCATCCTGAGTCACCGAAACCGAGGGACGAAGCTCCTCCAGTCAAAGCTATTGCTCGGTACCGTGGAACCGCAGAAGGCAGTGAGAATCCCTTAGCAAGACCTGCTGCATCGCCTCACAGGGATAGACCCCAGAATATGTCCCCTTTGTAGAATGGGAAGGATGGCGCAGACGGGCATCCTGCTTCCCATTCATGCTGAGCCATCACCGGCGCTGGCAGCAGGCCGTGGCTCCTCCCTTGTGGGGCGACCGCCATGAAGGTGACCATTCTCACGATGAATCTTCTGATGGACCGGAAAAGCACAGGAAGAGTACTGCCCTCTCACACCAGGTGGGTCACTATCATCTGCAAGCAGCCACTGCAGCCAAGGGACACGCGTCGAAGAATCGCCCAGTCAGTATCTCCAGTGCCGTGCCCGATCCGGGGAAAAGCATCACCAGGCCACCGCAGAGACGCTCACCGCAACCCCATTCCCTAATTGAACCCCCATAGATCCCGCCCCACGGCTTCGTTCAATAACTTGTATCCGAAATGGCGCTTCGCGCCACTGCGGATACAACCTTTAGCATTATACGAAGGAGTTACGCCAATGACTTAAAGTAATATCTGAAGCGAATGGCCTTGGGCGCTCCAAAGAATAGAAGCCGACCCCACTTCGGAATCGGACCTCCCAGCCACCTTCAATCCCGAGCTGATCTACACCGGTCGTTCAATCGCGAGCGGGCCACCTCCAAGATCGCACCGATGAAGCCTCACTTTGCCAAAACGATTCGTACCGTTTCTGTACGACCGTTCGAGCAGAACCGACAGAAGTAGAACCCAGGCGCAATGGGTTGACCCACATCGTCGAGTCCATTCCACTCGACCTGGAACTGCCCAACCTGCCCCATACCATTGACTAAGGTTCTTACCAGCCTTCCTCGTGTATCGTACAGCTGAAGTCTGACCGGCCCGACCTCCAGCAACCCGTACTGAATCACTGTTGTTGCAGAGAAAGGATTGGGGCGACTCTCAACCAGACCATGTCTCGTCAGAGAACCTACTGGCTCCCGTGGCACGCTCGCTGCAGACTGTCCATAGATCCCGGCCAGCCCCCATCGAGGAGTGGAGAACAGCACCGTGTTGGCTGTTGTATCAATTGCTGCGTCGACCAGATGGAATCCCGTGGTGTCCCCCGTAATCCAGTACACCTCAAGTCCAGTCTCATCCAGGATGCCGGCGCTATCAACTTCCGCTTGAGAGTACTTCATGGTGACGACAAGGCTATCAGCCAAGACTCCGCTATCCGCCGCGACGTCGGCGAAATAGAGATAACGGCCAATGGGCGTGCCATCATTGTATCTGAGGGTTTCCGGAACGCTCTGGAAATATGTCGCGGTCAGAACAAGTGAGTCTTGATACGATTGAGGCATATGGGCTTCAACTCTGAACATGCCGTAATCATCTGTGATCGAGAATATTCCCTGGGTTGCAACACCTGAACCAGTGTGGCAACAGTGAACTGGATAGATGTCGCTCCCACACCCTTCAGAATTGCAGATGGAGAAGGAGTAGCAGGTACTATCTTCGGCAGCACTCGGCGGCAACGGGGATTCTCGGATTCTCATTACGGCAGAGGAGTTGCATGCCTGGTACCCGGGGCAAGAATAGACGCTGCCATAACCGAGGAACGCGGCAGCCTCTTCAGTGTGACCTTCAACATTTCCTCCTGGCAAGGGTCGGAATCCCGTGAAGACGAATTCGTTTCTTACATTAAAGGCATTCGCCCAGGCAGCCCGTTCCTGCTGGCAGGCGATGACTGTTACGAAATCGAAACGCCTTCCGCTGGTCGCAGCAGCCAGGACTTCGGGGTAACCCAGTTCACCTTGCCCTCCAGACTGATCAGCGAAAACCACGGGCCGTCGGTCAATGTTTACGGCCGTATGGCTGACAATATAAAGACCCCGCACAGAGGGATCAGCAAGTGCGCTAAGCACTTCGGACAACTGCGCAGACGGGATGCGTTCGGTTTCCCACCCACCCAGGACGAGATGAAGACTTGCATCCGAAAGTGTCTCGTCAAAGGGGGTCTCCACCCCCCCATCCCACCCTGAAACAAGAAGGGCCTTTGGCTGGGGATAGGCAGGTGTCGGTAAGACACAGTAGACTATGGCAACTTGGTCAGAGCATGCACCATCCTTTGACACCTGCAGGCTTATTAGGAAGTTCTCCGCGCAGCCCGCAGGAAAGATGTGTGTTGGATTCTGCTCCGTGCTATGGCTTCCATCTCCGAAGTCCCAAAGCCAAGCGTCGGGCTGGCCCGCTGACGTATCAGTGAAGTGAACTTCGGGAGACCCGGGCTCGCTTGGGGGGAAATGCTCGAACATGAATGACGCTTGCACATGATTCTGCACATGAATCGCCGTGAAATAACCGTCTGACCCGCCTGGCCCCGTCACTGTGAGGATCGCAGTGAACTGCTCGTCACAGAGGTCGGTCTCGTAGGTTTGCGCGGGAGGATTCTGGCCATCAAACTGGCTCCCGTTCCCAAAGTCCCAATGCCAGGTACCGATATCGCCACATGATGCATCTGTGAATGAAACCTGCAATGGCGACGTCCCAGATACCGGTTCCGCGACGAAGTGGGCCTCCGGCCCACCACACGGTGTCAGCTCGAGCGGGAGCAGGTTACCGTCCCCACCACAACCCTTGATCACATATTCGATGCAGGTCGCCGGATTAGCTCCAATATCGCCCGCGGTGTTCGGATCGGCGGCCCAAGTGAAGTTGGTGTTGTCACCTGTGAACGGATTGATTGGCCAGTCGCCGATCCCGTCGGGGGGCTCAGTGACATCCGGGCAGAGCTGCTCCGTCGTCTGGCCGCCAGGTGTTGTGTCAGAAGCGTCAGTGGGATACGTGCCACCCGATTGCGCCGCGAATTCCTCGAATGCAAGCCGCACGGTGTACATGTTATCCACCACCATGGCTTCTTTCACTCCATCCTGGGTGTTGCCACCTGTCAGCTCGAGCGGGAGCAGGTTACCGTCCACATCGCAACCCTTGATCCTATAGTCGGTGACGTTCGCCGGATTAGCTCCCATATCGCCCGCGGTGCACGGGTCGGCGTTCCAACTGAACACGCTGTTGCAACAGGTGAACGGATTGATTGGCCACTCGCCGCTCCCGTCGTTATCGACGTCCGAGCAGAGATCCTCCACGGTCTGACCGGCCGGCGTCACCGAAGCAGCATCAGCGGGATACGTGCCATCCGATTGCGCCGCGAATTCCTCGAATGCACGCTGCACGGTGCACATGTTAGCCTCCACCATGGCAACCCCCGCCGAGTCAATCCCTGCTCGAATAGCGGATGCATCACCAGTGCCGTCCGGCCAGACGTACCGGGCACGAGCTGATGCCCCAGTAGCGACGAAAAGCACGACACACAGAACCATTGACAGGTGCTTCATGAGCGTCCCCTCCTTCACCACGCAGTGCTCTTACGCTGTGCTCAGATAGCATTATAACAGATAATCCGCTATTCGGGAATCCCGTAGACTCGGGCTAGGGAGAACCAACTTTGGGTTCAGCGGTTCTCAGCGTTCTCACCTCGGGCCCGCCTGCCTCCCCATCTTGCTCCTCACTCGGCTTGGTAGCGTCTCTCCACTCGAAGATAATCTTCGTCTGCTCCCCAGCCTTGCCCTCTTCTCTCAAGAACTCCTCCAGCCTAATGAGTCTATCCAGATCCGATACGCTGGGCTTCACCTTGCCATCGGCTATGGCCTTGGCCACTTGAAGAAGGCCCATCTCAATAATCTTCAAGTTCCTCACGCCCCGTTCGATGGTGTCCTTCATCCCGCGCTCGGCGCGATGGCGAAAGATAGGCAGGAAGCGCTTGCAGGGTAGATATGCGGTGTGATACGCTCACGTCCAAGTGAGTCTGATATAGCTAACGGCTCGCATTGTCGCTTCTGTGCCGTCAGACTCGGCCTTAGGCCTGTGGGCTGGCGATGCATATCAATCTCAACAGAAGGAGAACCGCGATGCGTACGATACGTGGTAGTGCGGCTGTAGTTCTTATGTTTGTTCTGATAGTATTAGCTCTCAGCTGCAGTAAGGACAGTTGTGAAAACCCGGATACAGCCCCCGCAGCATCCTTCACGGTGACCCCGGCAAGTGGGACGACGCTGACGGTGTTCCAGTTTGATGCCTCAGCCTGCTCGGATGCCGAAGATCCGACTCCCTCACTGCAGGTACGGTGGGACTGGTATAACGACGGTACGTGGGATACCGAGTGGTCCACAACGAAGACAGCGAGTGTCCAATTCGGCACCATAGGGATCAACACGATGGCCTTGGAGGTTAGAGACACTGGCGGACTCACGGACACGGCAACCCGGCAGGTAACCGTGGAGAGTCAGAACACCGCACCGACAGCCTCCTTCAATGTGACCCCGACGACCGGCACAACGGATACGGTATTCCAGTTTGACGCATCATCGTGTTCTGACGTCGAGGACCCAATTTCTGCCCTTCAGGTACGTTGGGATTGGGAGAACGATGGTACGTGGGATACCGGGTGGTCTGCTATCAAGACAGCAATCTATCAGTATGGCACGCCGGGGAGTAAGAAAATCAAGTTGGAGGTGAAGGACACCGGAGGGCTGACAGGTGAGTCTAGGCGGACGGTGGCGGTCGGCATCCCGTTTGAGACCCCCGAGATGGTCCTCGTTCCTGCGGGGACATTCACGATGGGTGACGGCGTGGCTTATTGTGGTGTCGATGAGCACGAGGTCACCTTGTCACATTCATTCTATCTGGGAAAGTACGAGGTAACCAACAAGGAGTACCGGGACGCGCTCCAGTGGGCGGATGACAACAACTACGTGACAGCCACATCGTCGGCAGTCAATGACAATCTGGATGAAAGCACAGCGCTGTTGGTACATCTTGCTGAAAGCGACTGTCAGATCTCCTTCAGCGGGGGCGTTTTCACGGTGGCTTCGGGCAAGGAGGATTACCCCATGGTGAACGTGTCCTGGTATGGGGCGGCAGCGTATTGTGATTGGCTCAACATGAGTCAGGGGCTTGCGCGTGTGTACAATCACTCAACCTGGCAGTGCAACAGCGGGGACCCTTATGGGGCTAGTGGGTATCGCCTACCGACTGACGCGGAGTGGGAGTATGCGACTCAATACGGGGGCGAGCGGATCTATCCATGGGGCAATGAGAGCCCGGATTGCAGTCGGGCCAACTACTCTGGCTGTGTGGGCTCGACGGCCCCTGTAGGGAGCTACCCAGCAGCGCCCGCGTCGCTGGGGCTGTATGACATGGCGGGGAATGTGTGGGAGTTGTGCAACGACTGGCATACGTGTGACCTGGGTACCGGGCCTGTGGCTGACCCTAAGGGCCCGCCTTCGGGCTCGTATCGCGTGTTGCGTGGCGAGTCGTGGTACGATGACGGCGGCAGCCTGCAATGCGCCGCCCGGAACAGCTACCTCCCGTCGACCACGAGCAGCTTCAACGGGTTTCGGTGTGCCCGCAGTCAGTGAGGGCGCTGGTTCCCGAGCCCTGACCTACGAACATGGTGACTTAGCGGCTGCCCAATCTCTCAGGTCCCCTGTCGGGGCCTGAGTCTGCCAGCCTAAGGAGAGTGCAAGATGCGGGTATACCGGTTGACACGCGGTTGGGTTCTCCTGGGCCTATCTGCTCTTACTATTCTGCTTGCCTTTCACCCAAGCGCGGCGGGAGCCCTCGAGCAGTATCAGTATTTTGACGACTTCTCCACCGGCAAGGCCCGGCAAGACAGCTACCGCAACTCAGGGATTTCCGATCCACCGTGCCCGGATCTTAGCTTCTATGGCTCTCTGTGTTATCTGCCAGACTCACTTGGTGATCGATGCCTTGCCTTTTCCTGCGGGTTTGAGATGGAATGCGCCCACCTCTGCTACAGATTCCCAGTTGGTTCAGCCGGGCTGGACATAACAGATGCTATGATTGGATTTGAGGTTCCCGAGATGACAGACCCTTGGGGCAGTATTGACGTCTACCGATCGTATGATGGAACGTTTTGGACCCTGCTGGAGGCAATTGCTGCGCCTGGCACCTATGAGTACCACTTTGCACCGCCCCAACCCTGTGAATGGTTGTATATCAAGTTCAGCGGTGGCGGCATCATGATCGATGACCTGAGCGTCACATTGAACTACAACACCGCAACCGATGCATCAACCTGGGGCATGATCAAGGCACTGTTCAGATAGTCATACAGAGGGATGTGCTTCTCAGTCAGCGATACGGGTTTCCACTCCATCAGCATCTTCGCATTCTCTGCGATTTGCTCGGTCGCCCCCGATCCCTAATCCTTTCGTGACTACCTCCACCCTCAGCCATCACCGGTTGTACTAAGTGGCCGCGATCCCTCGACAATCCATGGCCACGTACTGGATTGACCACCTCTCCCAACGCGCCTCAAACAGATCAATCCCTCGCTGCTGCGACAATTGAACGGCCATTGCCTATTGTCCCTCGGTCTCGGGTCCGCCAGCCTCCTCATCTTGCTCTTTGCTCGGATTGGTATAATCCCGCCACTCTATGACAACCTTCGTCTGCTCGCCAGCCTTGCCCTCTTCTCTCAAGAACTCCTCCAGCCTAATCAGCTTGTCCAGGTCTGAGACGGTGGGCTTCACCTTGCCCTCGGCTATGGCTTTGGCCACTTGAAGAAGACCCATTTCAACAAGCTTCCGGTTCCTTAGGCCCCGTTCAATGCTGTCCTTCATCCCGCGCTGGGCATGTCCCTGGCGCATGAAGTGGACCGTGTTCTCGGCTTGGGACTGAAGGCGGATCTTGCGTGCCACCCGTTCAGTACACCGCTACGCAGCGTTGGCGGGCTGGTCTCCAGAACCGGCGAGGAGCCCTGGGGATCTCTGGATGTCTACCAGGCAATTAGGACTTGCAAATCGCTCCGAAAGTGGCACCATATACATGGTTGAAGCTCGGATAGCGTGGTTATGTCAGGGAAACGAGAGCGAGGGACCGAAAATGAGGAATGCGACCAGATTTGTCCTGCTAGTCCTGATATGTATGGTGCTGCCCGCCTGTGGCGATAAGCCTGGTCTGGCGCCCGGAGACAACGGGAACAATGACGATGGCGGCCTGGCCCTGACTCAAAAGACACTGGTTTCCGCAACCAATGATTTTGCTTTCAAACTCTTCAAGGAGATTGTGAAGGACCGGCCAGACAGTAATGTCATTGCGTCGCCGCTCAGTGTGTCGATGGCGCTTGGGATGACCGCGAACGGAGCCGCTGGTACTACGCGTGACGCGATGCTGGCCACGCTTGGCTTCGATGGCTACAGCCTGGCGAGCGCCGATGAGTGTTACCAAGCTCTTATCAAGCTTCTGACCGGACTTGATCCCAAAGTCACATTCCGGATCGCAAACTCGTTCTGGGGACGGGAGAGCATTGGCTTCCAAGAGAGTTTTCTGGAAAGATGCAGGACCTACTTCCATTCTGAAGTCCGCGAGCTGGACCTCAATAGAGAGGACGCCGCGGACACAGTCAACACCTGGGTGGAGGAGAAAACCAACGGTAAGATCAGAGACATCGTCGCGAAACCGATTGATCCGAAAACGATCGCACTGCTCGTGAATGCAATCTACTTCTTGGGTCCGTGGGAGTATCCGTTCGATCCCTTATATACCCGGGGTGACTCGTTCACACTGCCGAATGGTTCAAGAGTGCCCTGCATGATGATGACGAAACTTGCTGTTCCGGCCGGGTATGGCGACGACTTCATGCTAAGATACGCCTATTTGTCCAACGACTTGTTCCAGGCAGTTGATCTGCCTTACGGTGGGGGCTGGTTCAGCATGACCATTTTGCTCCCGAAGCCCGGAAAGAGTGTTGATTCGGTGATATCGGCGTTGGATCGGGATAGTTGGGATACGTGGCAGGAGGATTTCTCAACGCGCCTGGGCGAGGTCTTGATGCCGAGGTTCCGGGTGGAATACGCCTGCGCCTTGAACGACGCCCTGAGACGACTAGGTATGGGGATAGCGTTCGACCCGGGGAGCGCAGATTTCTCAGAGATGTGCACTGCGGACATGTTCATAGATGAGGTGCTACATAAGACCTACCTCAAAGTGGACGAAGCGGGCACAGAGGCGGCGGCAGCCACGGTGGTCATTGGCGCCGGTGCATCCCCGGATACTTCCACTTCTTTCTGGATGAAAGTCGATCGTCCGTTCCTTTTCTTCATCCGCGACAGGTACGAGGGTGCAATCCTTTTCACGGGGAAGGTGGTGAACCCGGGTAGTTAGTGAATTGCGCAGGGCACCGGGACTTGCAGTATCCTCTGCAACGCCTTGGCCTGTATGGCCCTGGCTTGCTTGGCCTGGCGTGCCTCCATCTCGGCAATTGAATCATCTACCTTATCCTCAGTCTTTTGCTTGATGCCACTTAGGCGCTCATCCCAATGGTCCATCCTCTTGTAGCGAAGGGCCGTGGTCGGGCAAACTGCGCATTTCCTCGCTACAGATTGGATAGACCGTCTGTCGCAATATGCTTTGAACAGATCGATCCTCCTCTGCTGCGACAATTGAACAGCCATGGTTCATTCTCCCTCGGTCTCGGGTTCGCCAGCCTCCTCGTCTTGCCCCTCACTCGGCTTGCTGGCGTCTCTCCACTCAAAGATGACCCTCGTCTGCTCACCTGCCTTGCCCTCTTCTCTCAAGAACTGCTCCAGCCTGATGAGCTTGTCCAGGTCTGAGACCATGAACTTTGCCTTGCCCTCTGCTATCGCCTTTGCGACCTGAACGAGGCCCATCTCAACCAGATTCCGGTTCCTGAGGCCTCGCTCGATGGTGTCCTTCATCCCGCGCTCGGCCACGGGTCGGCTGTAGATGGCCACGGAACGCTTGCGGAGGAGAAAGGCAGTATGCTATCATGCCCTTCATGCGAGTCTCGACGGACCCACGACACGCTGATAGGCCCGAGGAATTATCGGTTCAAGGTTCTTAGCGATGGGGGTTCACGTGCGTGTCAATCTCTGCGAGGGAGGATTGCGATGCTAACGAAGCGTGCCGAGTTGGCTGGTCTTCTCATGTTCGTGCTGTTCCTGCTCGTTCTGAGTTGTGGCAAGGATAACCCTGAGAGCCCAAATATCGACCCCGTAGCATCGTTCACGGTGAGTCCGGCGTCGGGGACGACCGAGACAATCTTCCAGTTCGATGCATCAGGCTGCTCGGATGCTGAGGACACCCCCATTTCATTGCAGGTACGTTGGGACTGGGAGAATGACGGTACGTGGGACACGCAGTGGTCCACTACCAAGACAGTGGATCACCAGTTTGCGACGGTGGGGACCAAGACGGTCAAGCTTGAGGTGAAGGATACTCAGGAGGCAGCGGACGATACTACCCGGACGCTGACAGTCTCCGCTGTTAACACGGCCCCCACAGCATCGTTCACGGTGAGTCCAGCGTCAGGAACAACGGACACAGTCTTCCAGTTTGATGCCTCGGGCTGCTCCGATGCCCAGGACGCAGTCTCAGTCCTTCAGGTACGGTGGGACTGGGAGAATGACGGGTGGGATACTAATTGGTCGACTATTAAGACGGCAAGCCATAAGTACGGCACGACTGGGCCCAAGGCGATCAAGTTGGAGGTCAAAGACACGGGATCTCTCGCCGACGACACGACGCGCGTGGTGACGGTCACTGGTCCGGGCCTAACGCTGCCTGAGATGGTGCACATCCCAGCAGGAACGTTCACCATGGGGGACGGAGTGGCAGATTGCGGTGAGGATCAGCACCAGGTCACACTCACTCATAGCTTCTATTTGGGCAAGTATGAGGTTACGAACAAGGAGTACCGGGACGCCCTCCAGTGGGCTTATGACCACGGCTATGTGGCGGCCACCTCCTCAGCGGTGCATGACAACCTTGATGGGAGCACCGCGCTTCTGGTGGACCTTGTCGACAGCAACTGCCAGATCTCATTCAGTAGTGGTGTCTTCACTGTGGATTCGGGCAAGGAGAACCACCCGGTGATGGAGGTGAGTTGGTATGGTGCGGCTGCCTACTGTGATTGGTTGAGCCTGCAGGCGGGGTATGGCAAAGCCTACAACCATTCGACGTGGCAATGCAATAATGGCAATCCATACACGGCGGCGGGTTACAGATTGCCTACGGATGCTGAGTGGGAGTATGCGACGCAGTATGGTGGAGAGCGGATATATCCGTGGGGGGACGAGTCGCCGGACTGCAGCCGGGCCAACTTCTATAACGGGTACTACTGCGTGGGTAGCACGTCGCCAGTGGGGAGTTATGAGTTGGGAAAGAGTTATCTGGGGCTGTACGATATGGCGGGCAACGTGTGGGAGTGGTGCAACGACTGGCATACTTGCTACCCCACTGAGACCGAGGACCCTAAGGGTCCTTCCGCGGGCTCTTCTCGCGTGTTGCGGGGCGGCTCGTGGCGCTACTACGGCTCCGACGCCCTGCGATGCGCGTTCCGGTACGGCGACGTCCCGTCGTATTCGTTCTACAGCCTCGGGTTTCGGTGCGCCCGCCGTCAGTGAGGGCGCTGGTCGCAGAACTACGTTTCGCATCTCCTGAAGCCGGGCCAGGGCAGAGTCTCTCGCGGCGGAGATTTGGTTTTGCCCTGCTGCTTACCCGGTCGAGGGTTCGCCAGCCTCCTTGTCTTGCCCCTCACTCGGATTGCTGGCGTCTCTCCACTCGATGATGAACTTCGTCTGCTCACCTGCTTTTCGTTCCTCTCTCAGGAACTCCTCCAACCTGATAAGCCTATCCAGATCCGAAACGGTGGGCTTCACCTTGCCATCAGCTATGGCTTTGGCCACTTGAAGCAGGCCCATTTCAATAATCTTCAGGTTCCTCACGCCCCGTTCGATCCCATCTTTCATGCTGCGCTCGGCGACCTGACCTGCCCCACATCTTGACAGCGCCGACTGATACCCCGAATTCCTCAGCAACCAGATTGTAGTTCCTGCTCTCGCCAAGCCCGTAGTAGAACTCAAACGCTCTCTTGTGATGCTCCTGCTCCTTCACTTGGCAGTCACCTCACCTACGTAAGCCCGGGCGATCTCGACCAGGGACTCGCCCCTGGTGAGGCCACCGTTGCGCTGTGAGGCGCTTTCGAGAGCCTTCTCGACCGTGTCCACGTCCTCGACCACAAACGACAGGATGTGGGGCCGCTCGCGCTCCGCCTTCTCGATCTCCGCATCCAGATACGCTTCTAACCCATCCGGGATCTTCATGACCTCGAGGACATCCTTGAGGTCTGCCTCGCTGTATGGGAGCTGTGTCTCCAAGTCCTCAAGACTCAGCTCCTGGCTAAGATCGTGCACGAGCTCTGAGAGCAGCGCCGATACGCTCTGCCCCTTCATCTCGTTGAGGTTTATCGAGAGTATCGTTGCCCGGCGATCATCCAGTTCCACCACGGCGCAGGGGACCGTCTCGTATCCCAGATCCCTGGCAATCTTCCACCTGTGGAACCCACCCAGTATCTCGTAGCCCTCGCCCTTTGGCCTCACCACAATTGGCTCCACCAGCCCCTCGCGTTTAATGTAGGCCTTAAGCTTGTGGTACATCTCGTCCGACATACGGTTAGGGTTCCAGGGATTCGGCTTGAGATTGCCGACCTCTATCTCGACCAGTTCAAATGCCTTGCTCATCATTGTCACCTCGCAACAACTAACAGTTCACGGTTGGCATTTCTTCGTTCCTCGCCACTCAGGCCGGTCAGGTGGATGTAGGGAATCTCCTCGGCATGCTCGACCTGCTTGAACTTCCCCACGAGCTCGACGAGCCCATCGAGGCCCATCGTCGCGTTGCCATAGGACAGGATCCACAAGGGGAATTTCCGGCTGGCTTCAAGGAGCCGCTCCAGGACGGCGATGGCGTCTGCCCTGCTGAAGGCACTCACCTCCTGGCGCACCATCTTCCCCTCCAGGATACAGTCCAGTGCCCTCAAGGAGGTCTCGTAGGGCGATGTCCCCGCGTACGGCGGGTCCAGGTAGAGGATGTCGCCCTCCACCTGCCCAAGAAAGTCAAACACATCGAGATGATGAACCTCGTTCTTCAGGCCATTGGAGAAGACACCGGCATTGACCGTCCGGCGCAGCCCCTCGGCCACGGCCTTCGGGTGACCGGCGATGCTCCTCGAGATCATGTCCCTCAGGTAGTTTTGGTTCATTTCCTCCCACTTGGCGTCCTCAGCCTGCTGGATGATCGTCTTGGCTCCGAAGTTGCCCATCGGCCTCATACGCAACACGTACTTCGTAAGGAGCAACAAGAGTAGCCAGCGCTTCGTCCCCTCAACCTTCCGAGCTGCCGGGAAGGCCTGGTCCAGGAACCGGGCGTGCTTGGTGGTGAGCACGCTCCGGGAGAAGTTCTGCTCGATGAAGCCGGGGCCATCACCGTTCTCCACAAAGAGCCTGGTCACGTCATCTGGCGTCAGCGTCACATGGTCGTTCTCAATCAAGGCTTTCCCGACGATCGAGCTCCGGAAGGCGATATCATTGGCGATGACCCGGTAGCCGCGCGCCTTCCCAAACAGCGACACGGACCCTCCCCCCAGGAACGCGTCCACCAAGACCGGCGACTCCTCCGGCTTAGGCATATGCTTGAAGATCCTGCCCAGGAGCCTCCGCTTACCACCGAAGTACGGAGGCAGTGCCCTCAATCTGGTCCACATAGTGAATCACTCTCCTGTCGGCTCGAATCTGGTTGTGAGTAGGCCTTGGAGCACGGTCCTGACCCCGGGGCATCAGGCCGAGATAATAGAAACTGAGGTGTGGGGTAACTCATGGGATGGCAGTCTCCAGTTCGAACTCAAAGGAGGCTGTATTGCGTCCATGTCGCCAGGATGTTAGGGACGCAAGAAGGCCGACACCTATCCGGGGGGGAAGATCGCTTGCCGTCTATCTCAGGTAGGGCAACGACTTCAGCTGATTTTTCCTTGTGACGTCGTCCGGCTTGACTACGTCAAGCAAGGGCTTCACGTAAGACTCAGGGTATCGTGCTGCCTGGTAAAGGCTATAGTTGAGGGGGCCGCAGTGGCTGGTCACAAGCTCCCAGACCATATCCTTCGCCTGAGTAACCTCGAACAAACGGCCAAAAGCGATGTTCTTTTTCAACAGGTGCCGACCAACTCCGGCATAGAGTCTTGTGGACAGACTCGGCGGTCTATGGCTTGACTGGCAGACAAGCACGTTCCCATTGGGCAGCGGACATACACCGCTGGTAAAGGGGCTGAAGAACATAGGAGGCCGGTCTCCATGATCAGAATACTCCCAGACGATTTCCTCGGAGATAGGGTTTAGTTCAACCACTCTCGAATATCCCCTGTCTGTCCCGTTGTCAAAGAGAAGGATGTTGCCGTTTTCCAACATCATCGGGTTGTGCTGACCATCGAGTTCCCTGTGCCCCCAGGCCCACACTATCTGGCTGGATGCCCTATCGATTACGGCGATTGTGTTGAGATTGCAATAGCTGATCAAAATGTTGCCTGCCCTGAATCGAGGGTCCTTTGCCCCGCTCGCATTCTCCTCGATCACCTGAGATGTGTTATTGTGTGCCCAGTCGTATGCCCCATCAATCATGTGTTTGCCGTCACTAATGTCCTTCGGGAAATTGATGCCAGCGAGCGCAGTCAATTCATCCAGGTGATCTTCGCCGCGCCATTCCCACACCACCCCGTCTCTTTGGTTGACTTCAAGCAGCTTTGGGGAGCTTACCTTACCAGGGGCAATTGCAGGTGCTTCCCCGTCTTCAATGCAGTTCAGCAGAACGTTGCCGTTCGGCAGGACACAGAAATCATGATCCACAGGACCCTTGAAGTACCACAGAACGTTGCCGAAGGGGTCGATCTTACGCAGCCCGGCTCTCTCCCCGAACGAACGATCGCGGGTGATATAGAACAAGTTGCTGTCGCGGCTCAGCTTTGCCAGCTGTACTGATCCCAGGACTCTCCAGGAATGTACAACCTCACCCCCCAAGCCGATCAGGTATATCACACTGGGCTTTTCGAGGTCAGCGCCGATATCATCAACCGTCGGGACGACCAACGTATATCCCTGGAAAGCGCTGCCGCTATTGTGAACATGCATACTAAACTCGGGAAAGTAGTTTGCCTGAAGAACAACAAAGAGCGTTACGGCTCCAACTGCAACAAGGGCGTAAATTATGAGGTGCTTCTTGGAGAACCCTGATGCAGTCTTGCTCATTGCAGGCCTCCTTGGGGACTTGTTACATAATCGTAGCGGACGCGACGCGCCATTTCAAGCTCTTGACCTGCCCCCAAGGGTCAATGCGGTCTTGGATACACTGCCTACGGGAAACTGTTCTGACCATAGCAGTCCCAGGTATTGCCTCCTCGAACTCTCCGGGTCTGCTACCTCTGGATGTGCTGGAGGACGAAATCACTCAAGGCGTCCGCTGCGATCCTATTTCCAGTTCCGTTCAGATGGCCTTCTCCGGCAACATATCCGGACTTGCTGTGGTTCTCCCACATTGTGGGCAGCAGATCCAGGAACGGTATGCCGAGCTCGCTGCAGATGCCGCCAGTGACTCTCTGCGGTCGGTTGGGATCCTTTGCCCAGGCCTCAACTATCTCTGAACCGGGGAACGTCTTCCTCAGCAGCGGCAAGTAGGTGTCGAGATAGACCTGGAATGTTGACGGGACGAAGACAACCAGAAGATCTGCACCATTCGCTCGGGCCTCGTCTCTGATTTCCCTGATCAGAACCCTCATCAGGGGGATCCCGTCCTTCACGATATCCTCGTTGTACCAGCCGCTGACCGTGCCCGGCATGCGGGGACACTTGACATTGATACCCACCTTGCCCAGGGCCTGGATCACACCGGGCCTGGTCTGCAACATCGTCTGGAATGTGTAACGAACGACCTCCGCTATCATGCTGTGGCGTCCCAGGTTGTTGGCCTCTTTGGTCTTGGGTTGCGCTCCTGCCGGATTGGGCGGCCTGTAGGGCGGTGAGTACTTCAGGCAGAGGCTGCCACTATCATCCAAAGCGAGAACCGGCTGTAGTGGGTTCTGTTGAAGATCCTCGTGGGACAAGCCAGCATTGTCCAGCATATCATTCGGGAAAACCTGCAGAATATAGAGGTCGCCGACAATGCCCTCCGCAGTCAGTCTCTTCACAAGGAGCAGCTCCTGAGCTGTCCCCGCGCCTATTAGGCCCGCATTTACTACGTCGAATCGATCACCGGGACACTCTTTGTTCAAGAGTGATTCTAGTAGCACCGGCAAGGTATGCTCCACAGGGCATATTTCACCAAAAACCATGGAGTCGCCCAAGAACACGATTCTCTTGGTACCCTCTTCCTCGGGCTCGACTTCTTTGTTGCGCAGGCCTAGATGATTTGTGGAAATCACGTGCTTCTTGAAGGAGTGCGGAGGCTTGAGCCAGTACGTCCCGGACATCGGTCGCCAGCCCAGGGTCGAGTCGGGGACCATGCGTGTCAGAACATATGCATCTGAGTAAAAGAACTTGCCGACCAGGAACTCACCAACCACATATGCAACCGCGATCGCGAGGGCGAACATAATGACATAGAAAGCTACTCTCTTGACCCTGGCAAGTGCCATGACGTGCCTCCTATCCTAGCAATGCTACATGCACCTCACCCAAAATAGCCCAAAAGGCGGGGTAAGAAAATCATCACGTCATTCATCTTGAGTGTACTATATCCGCTTGTCGGAGTCAATCTGATCGGCAACAGCCCCATTGAGTGGCGGTAAACACGCCATACAGGACAACTTTCGCGACTTCTTGAGGTCGAAGGAGTGCCTTGAGCTTGCCAGTCTGGTGAGGTCACACAGGCCATGTCCGACAGGATGACAACCGAGAAACTCAGTGATTCGCCAGACCTTGATCTGATCCTTCGGGCCATCCTTATCCAGTCTGAACGGCGCCCAGACCGAGTAGGCCTGACTGGCGCATTGATCGGCGCGCTTACCACCAGGTTTGACGCTACTGTAAGGGCTTGATCCGGGGTCTTGCGAGCCTTCCCCCAGATTGGCGCTTGCACTCAGTTCGATGAAGTGCTATTTTGGTGACGTGCTAATCACTTTCGCGGAAGCGAGAAGGAACAGCAAGGAGTGTGACTATGGCTCAGAGATGTGAGATATGCGGCAAGGGGCCGGTCTTTGGAAGTAAGATAAGCCACGCCCACAATGTCAGCGCCAGAAGGTGGAACCCCAACCTGCAGCACGTCAAGGTCAAGATGGGCGGCAAGGTCAAGAGGATTTACGTCTGTACGCGATGCTTGAAGTCCGGAACCGTCGAGAAGGCGCTCTAAGCGGCCTGCGATTTCCGTAGGCTCTCTTTAAGCCCTTTCCCTGTGATCCCGCTCGTGATGAAGTCCCAGGGAAGGGGCTTCTCCATATCTAGTGCCGTACTGGGATCATAGCCGCCCGCGCGCTTAAGCACCGTACGGAGTCGAATCTTCTTCTCGGCAGCCTCAAGCAGGGCCCGCGAGAGCGCCCTATCCCCTCTTGAGAGTACAGCCTCGGTCCAGGCTTCATCAAGCGAACCGACCTTGAGCGAGCAGCCGTCGATTTTCGAAATCCTGCGGAGGATTTTGACGCGCCTCGCAAGGGTGGCCTTATCCGCAAAGGCCGCCCATTGAAGAGCCGTATGAGGTTTGGGCACAAAGGGCCCGACCGCGACACTCAGTTTCGACCTGCCCCGCAGTTGGGCGAGACCCCTGACCAGATCCACAATGCTCTCGACATCGTGGTCGGTCTCTCCAGGTAGGCCGATCATGAAGTAGAGCTTGACGGTTGCGATGCCGGCATCGGCAAGTATTCGCACGGCATCAAAGATCTGTAGATCGGTAATCCCTTTGTTAAGCCTGTGTCTCAGGACTTCCGACCCGGCCTCGGGAGCGATCGCAATTGTCCTCATCCCCCCGCGAACCAGGAGATTGGCAACCTCGGGGGTAACCTGATCGGCCCTTAGCGAGGATACTCCGACTTTGCGGCCTTCGGCCACAAGCTTCTTGAGCACCGACTCAAGCGCAGGATGGTCTCCCACTGCCGTCCCCACCAGCCCGACTCTCTTGAAGTCACGTGCCTGATCGAGGATCACGTCCTGGCTTCGCGTTCTCACGGGGCGATAGAGGTTGCCGGCCGCGCAAAAGAGGCACCCTCTGCCACATCCCCGGCCCACCTCGACAAGATGCATCTCTCCAAAGTGAGACGCCACTTGGGATGTGGGCTCATCGGCAATGCGCTCGGCGGGACTCCAAACCCTTTTCACGTTGGTCTCCCCAAGCGACGGCACGTAGACACCCTCAAGCCGGGCAAGCGCCCGCAGCAGCTCAGGTTTCGGGAAACCTCGGACCTTGGCATCTTCGATCGTCGCAAGCAATGCATCAAGTACCGGCTCGGCCTCACCCACAACCACCGCATCCAGGAAGTCGGCAATCGGCAAAGGGTTGATCGACATCGTGAAACCGCCCGAGATCACCAGCGGCCAGACGTCACTACGCTTCTCGGCAAGCGGCGCCAGGCCGGCAGCGATGAGGAGTTCGGGAACATGAAGGTAGTCATTCTCGTAGGACACCGAAAAGGCCAAGATGTCGAAGCGCCTGACTTCAGTCCGGGTGTGCATACCAAGGAGGAGCCGCTGCTTCGCCGACAGGATTTCCTCGTCCTCGCCGCTGCTTCGTGGCAGATAGGCCAAGTCCGCCACCTGCAACCTCGCCCTCAGCATTTCGAGGACCTTGAGGAAGCCCAGACTCGCGAAGGCGACATCCTTGGAATTGGGGTAGACAAGTGCCGCCGAAAGGTCAAACTGCCGCGGGCTTGCGCGGGACGAACTGCCGGAGGGAGTGCGTTCCTCCGGGGCACGGCACCTATTGCACACTCTGCTTACCGGTTGCGGGCTTATCGATCACGAACGATTGTTTCTCGGCAAGCGCAATCACGTTGTGCGGGTCTATTGCCAGCACTTGATCTATCTGTCTCAAGGCCTCGTCTTCCCGCCCCAGCCGCCTGAGGGCAAAACTCGCGGCGATTCTTGCCTCGACGAAATTGGCGTTGATCCGGAGGGCGCCCTCAAACTCGGCGATCGCCCTGTCGGCCTCGTCCCCGCCGAGATAGGCCTCGCCCAGACGATACCGGACATCGGCAAAACCGGGGGACGCATCTTTGGCTCTTTCAAGATAGGCGATTGCGCCATCCAGGTCCTGCCTCTTCCTACATATCTCTCCGAGCTGAAGCAAAGCTTCGGTGTGCTTCGGGTCGATCTCGATCGATTTCAGAAATAGCTCCTCCGCCTTGGCAAGTGTGCCTTTTCGGAGATAGGCTATGCCCAGCGTAGAATACATCGAGGGGTTACCGGCATCCTCGGCGCGTGCGCGCTCCAGGAGTCCCAGGGCGCTATCGTAATCGCCCACCCCCAGCATCAGGTGCCCCGCAAGGCCCATCTCCTTCTCAATCCCATAGTCGATCGAGAGCGCGCCGATCATCTCTTCCTTGGCGTCGGCCTCGCGCCCGAGAAAATACAGGCACGCGGCGCTATAGTAACGCGCGCGGGAATAAGCAGGCAGAATGTGCAGGGCCTCCTTAAACTCTCCCAACGCCTCCTCGATGTGCCCCATCTTAAAAAGCGCGAGCCCCAGACAGCAGTGAATATCCGGGTAGCAGGAGGCGAGGCCGCGGGCCCGTTGGAATTGCTCGCGAGCCTCCGGGTAGTGGCCGCTGGACATGTAGGCGTTACCGAGATAGAAAAGGGCATCGACGTAGTTGGGATTGATTTCGAGCGCTGCCTTGAGCTCGGTGACGGCCTCATCGACTCTGCCCTTTTCGAGATAGACGATCGCGAGCTTGAGCCTTACGTCGGCCCAGGCGGGCTTTGTGGCCTTGGCACCTTCGAATTCAGTGACCGCGCAATCGAGATCTCCTCGGTTGTAGGCCTCGACCCCGCGGTCGGTGCGCTCGTTGCATACCCGCCTTTCCTCCACCACATCCTTGAGATTGGCGAGAACGGACTCGATAGCCTGGGGATGATAACGCCCGGACACAGGATGGGCAGGCAGGTTGCCGATCTCAAGCCCGTGATCGATTGCCCGGGAGAGTTCGCACCTTGCTGCCGGCTGATCCCCAGTCTCGTGAAGGCATATCGCCAGGTGGCACCTGGCCTCAACGTACTCAGGGTTGAGGTCTATCGCCGCCTTGAGTTCGGTCACGGCCTCGGCATACCGTCCGAGGTTTTCATAGACAGTCCCCAGATAGTAGTGAAGGTCGGGGAATTCAGGATTGACCTCGAGGGCCTTCTTAAACTCGGCGAGGGCTTCTTCGTATCTGCCGCACTTATAATGGACGAGCCCCATGCTGGCACGGGCCCTCGCGGCATAGAAGATCCCCA
Organism: Candidatus Eiseniibacteriota bacterium; assembly: GCA_043808325.1. Taxonomy (GTDB): domain Bacteria; phylum Arandabacterota; class Arandabacteria; order Arandabacterales; family Arandabacteraceae; genus JAZDEY01. Next base: position 19,378 of record JAZDEY010000044.1, on the reverse strand, counting down.
GGTTGTAATACGGATTCTTGCGATCCTGGGTCACCGAAACCACGTGCTCAAACTCGGCGATGGCCTCTTCATACCTGCCGTTGGTATAGTGTTCCATGCCCTTAAGGTAGTGATCATCCTTCTTGGCCCCGAAAACCTTGTCGAGGAGCGACATCACCAGACCTCGTTTCAGGCTACAATGGTTCTAAAGGTGAGGCGCGTTAGCCCTTCTCTCGCTATGCCTCCTTTGCTACCTGTACCTGCCTATTCGCTGTGCCTCCTCAGGAATGCCGGCGTATCATAATCAACATCCAGGCAGGCCTCCACCGATATCCTGGCTTCCCCATCTACTTCGGGGATCTCCCGGCGTTTGAAAGATCGATCGAAAGGGTGCGGCGTTACCCTCACAGTCTGGGCCTTCTCGCCCGCGTGAGCCCCTTCCACATCCGGTCTCTGCCCCAGGCCCGTGGCAATCACGGTCACCCTCACCTCATCGGTCAAGGACTCATCGATCGCCGTACCGAAGATCACGTTGGCGTCGGCCCCCGCCGCCTCATAAATGGCATTTGCGGCCTCGCAGACCTCAAGCAGGGTCATCATGGGGCTGCCGGTGACGTTAATGAGGAGTGCCTTGGCCCCGGAGATCGATACATCGTCCAGTAGCGGGCTCCTCAGGGCCCGTGTCGCAGCCTCCTTGGCCCTGTTCTCTCCCGAGGCACTGCCCGTACCCATTATGGCATCGCCCTTCTCGCACATTACGGTTCTTACGTCCGCGAAGTCCAGATTAATCTCTCCGGGCCTTGTAATCAGATCGGAGATCCCGCGGGTCGCCTTGAGCAGCACATCGTCGGCAACCGCGAAGGCGTCCAACAGTGGCGTGTCTTTGGCGACCACCTGGAGCAACTTCTGATTGGGAATCGCGATCACCGTATCCGCCTGCCGTCTGATCTCGGCTATGCCGTCCTCGGCCTGCCGCATGCGCTTCTTGCCCTCGAAGATGAAGGGGCGCGTCACCACGGCCACCGTCAAGGCTCCGGCCTTCTTGGCGATCTCAGCCACAATCGGCCCCGCGCCGGTTCCCGTGCCCCCACCCATCCCGGCCGTGATAAACACCATGTCGGCGCCGGCGACCACCTCTTCGATCACTTCGCGATCCTCTTCCGCGGACCTGCGGCCGACCTCGGGGTCCCCACCCGAGCCCAAGCCCTTGGTGATGCGGCTGCCAATCTGTACCTTGGTTGGCGCAGCGCATTTGCTCAAGGCCTGGCAATCGGTATTGAGCGCAATGAACTCAACACCCTGAAGATTGGCAAATATCATGCGATTGACGGCATTGTTGCCGCCCCCGCCCACTCCGATCACTTTCATCCTAGCGCTGCCGCTGTTCTCGATTTCGAACTGAATCATTGGACCTGCTCCTTCTAGAAGAATCCTCTAAACCATCTCCTAACCTTGCCAGCCACGTTGCCCAGTCCACGGTCCTCGTCGCCTACGCCGATACCTCCTTTCACAATCTGGTTGCCCGCATAGTGGAGTAGTCCTACTCCCGTTGACATCTTTGGATTTCTTACGTATTCCCTGAGACCGCCCACGTCCTCAGGCGTGCCCACTCTTGCCGGTATCGAGAGCACCTCCTCGGCCAAGTCCTCGATGCCGCGCAGCAGCGACGCCCCCCCAGTGAGCACAACACCGGCCCCGAGCACTTCGTAGTATTCGCTCTTGCGCAGCTGTCCCTTGACCAGGCTGAAGATGTCGTCAAGCCGCGCGTCGATTATCTGGGCGATCACCCGCTTGGATATCTCCCGAGACCTCCTGCCCTGCACCCCTTCAACCCCGACCAGCCCGTCATCGGCAACCGCGGCCCGGGTAGCGCCGTGCTCGATCTTGATGCTCTCCGCCTGTCCAAACGGCGTGCGCAGACCCACCACCATATCGTTGGTGATGTTGTTGCCGCCCAAGCCCAAGATTGCGGTATAGCGGATCGCCCCGTCCTTGAAGATGGATATATCGGTCGTACCACCTCCGATATCCACCACGGCGACTCCCAAATCCATTTCCTCGGGGGTCAAGATCGCCGTGCCGGTCGCAAGCGGCTGAAGCACGAGGCCCGCTACGTCGATCCCTGCCTTCTTCACCGACTTGATCACATTCTGGACACAGGTTGCCGCGCCCGTGATGATGTGGGCCCTAACTTCCAGCCGGATCCCCGCCATGCCTACGGGAAAGTCGATGCCGTCCTGGTCGTCGACCACGAACTCCTGAGGGATCACGTGGAGAATCATGCGATCGCTGGGGACCACGACCGCTCTCGCGGCAGTGACCACACGCTCCACGTCGTTCAAGGTTATCTCTTTTTCGGGTCTTGAAACCGCGACCACCCCGGTTGAGTTCATGCCCTTGATGTGGTCCCCGGATATACTGGTAAATGCAGCGTGCACCGAGCAGCCCGCCATGATCTCGGCCTCGGCGACAGCCTGCTCGATCGCTGCAACGGTCTTATCGATATCGACAATCACGCCCTTCCTCACGCCCTCGCACTTCTTGGTGCCGACCCCGATCACCGTGGGCTTGCCGCCCCCGTCGATCTCGGCCATGATTGCTGAGACTTTGGTCGTACCCAGGTCCAATCCCATTATTCTTACTGGCTGAGCCAAGAATCAAACCTCCTTATCGACACTCTCATCGATACTTCGCTTGGGATCATCACATTTGACAACAACCTGGCGTGCGAATCTCAGATCTATTGTCTTCGGTGACGCCTTGAGCCGGTTGAGATGAAGCAATACCTGATTGAGTTTCTCCACCTTGCGCCTGTAGTCTCCCTGGCCTAGGTAGACCGTGACCCCTTTGATGAGAATCACCTTCGGGCTGTCAAGATCTCCCAGATTGACCTCGGAGAGGATCCTCATGATTTCGGGCTTTTCCTCAAAAGCTTTGATGATCTCGAGTCCCACGACAATCTCCGCTGAGCAGACCCGGTCGCCGACAAGCTTCGTTGCCGGCAGAAAACCGGTCAGTACCGGAAGGTCGGACCGGGCCGAGGACGAGTCACAGGAACTGACGAAGCCCTCGCTATCCAACCCCACGATCATCCCCTGGGCAGCAACCAGCACGCAGGTCGGTCCGGCGCAGAGTCTCTCGGGCTGAGGTCTCGCCACGTTGTCGGCGCCGGTGTGTACGCCGAAGATCATCCCCTTGGTGTTCTCGGCGAAGCCCTGGATGCCTCGGAACCACTTGGAACTGCGAACGTGCGCCCCGTTTAGGGCGAGCCCCATCGACACCACGGCCACGACCACCACCGAATGCAGGTTAGCTCTCCACATATGCGTTCCTCTTCCCCCGCTAATCCTTCCCCACGACACTGACCTCGAGCTCGAGCTCGACCCCGTTGAGGACCTTGACGCGATCCTTTATGCGCGCGACCAGGTCAAGGATCTCCCTGGCGGTCGCGCCGCCTGTATTCACAATGAAATTGGCGTGAACCGGGGACACCTGGGCACCGCCTACGGTGAGCCCCTTCAGGCCCGCGCTTTCTATCAATCTTCCTGCCGAATCGCCGGACGGATTCTTGAAGATGCACCCCGCCGAACGTTCGCCCACCGGCTGGGTCCGCCGCCTTCTCTCCAGGCTGGTCTCAACTTTCTGCCGTACCTCCTCAACACTGGCGGCCGCACCGGAGAGCACGGCTTCGATGACGATCCAGTCAGGCGCGAGACTGGAGGTACGGTAACCGAACTTGAGCTCATCCGCCGAGAGCCTCACCGTTTCGAGATCGCTGCCGAGGATCGTGAGCTCCGCCAGATAGTGTCCGAACCAGATGTCCCTGGCCCCGGCATTTGCCACCGCAGCACCGCCGACCGTACCCGGTATGCCGGCAAGGAACTCCAGCCCGCCGATTCCTGCCGAGGTAGCCCGGCTCACGACTTCGCCCAGACTGGCTCCACCACCGGCCCGGATTCCCAAGCCCGTGACGTCGATCCCGGCAAGCTCCTCCACAAGCCTCAGGACAACCCCGCTTATGCCTCCGTCCCTTACCAGCAGATTGGAGCCCCGCCCCAGAACGAAGGTCGGCAGTCCCCCCGCCTGGGCCGCGGCAAGCACCTCTTTCAGGGCCTCTTCAGTCGAGACCCACACCATCAGGTCGCAAGGGCCACCGACTCCGAATGTCGTATGAAGGGACAGCAACTCGTTCCCGCGGGCTGCTACCCCGGTTATGCCCTCGATCTTTTCAAACACGTCGGTCACTTGCGAGCCTCCCCAGGACTTCCTCCCCGATCTTCCAGATATCGCCTGCTCCGAGCGTTATCAAGAGATCGCCGGCGCGGAGCATTCCGCACAGGTGATCTGCAATCTTGCTCTTGTCGGCAATCATGACAACATCCCGGTGGCCGCTCTCGACAGCTGCTTTAACGACAAGTTCCGCCGTCACCCCGGGAATCGCCTCCTCGCCGGCGGCATAGATTGAGGTCACGACGACCGAATCAGCGTCAAAGAGACTCCTGCCCAGTTTCTCCGAGAGGGCCTGGGTGCGGCTATGGCGATGGGGCTGGAAGACAGCTACGATGCGCTTCCTCCATACCGACCTGGCTGCTCTGAGCGTGGCCATAATCTCCGTGGGATGATGTGCGTAGTCGTCCATCACCACCACACCCCCGGCCTCACCCTTTATCTCGAGCCTGCGGGATATTCCGGTAAACTGGGATATGCCTTCGCTCACTGCGGCAAACGGAATGTCGATCTCCGCCGCCACCGCCACGGCGGCGAGCGCGTTGGAAACGTTGTGCTCGCCGGGGATGCGCAGGTAGATACTCCCCAGTTTGCGGCCCTTCATCGTGACATTAAAGGTGACCCCGGCATCATCCTGGGAGATTTCGGTCCCGCGGATATCAGCTTGGGGGGAGAAACCATAGGTCACCACGCGGCGAGCGATCTTGGGTATTATGGCCTGCACGTTCTCCTGGTCGAGGCAAACGATCGCCGCCCCGTAGAAGGGTACTTTGTTGACGAATTCCACAAATGCCGCCTTGATCGCATCAAGGTTGGCATAGTAATCCAGGTGTTCCTCATCGATATTGGTAACGATGGCGATGCTGGGTGAGAGCCTGAGGAAGGAACCGTCGCTCTCGTCGGCTTCGGCGACCAGATACCGGCCGCCTCCCAGTTTGGCATTACTACCCAGAGCCTTGAGCCTACCTCCTACCACGATCGTGGGATCCAGCCCGGCCGCGGCCATCACAAGGCCGACGAGCCAGGTGGTGGTGGTCTTGCCGTGGGCCCCGCCGACCGCGATGCCGTACTTCATCCGCATTAGCTCGGCGAGCATTTCAGCTCTTGGGATCACCGGAATGCCCTTGCGGCGAGCCTCGACCATCTCGGGGTTATCCGCCTTTACCGCAGAGGAATACACCACAACGTCGGCGTCCTTGATGTTGCGCCCATCGTGGCCCCGCACGATCTCCCCACCCAGGCGCGCGAGCCTTTCGGTAACATCGGTGGCGCCCAGGTCCGACCCGGTGACCTTGTAGCCGAGGTTGAGGAGCAGCTCGGCAATGCCGCTCATGCCGGTGCCGCCGATCCCGATCAGATGAATGTGTTTTATCTTGCCGAACATATGTCACCAAGTACCGTTGCGAGTTTGGACAGCCGACCCTTGCCCTTGGCCAGTTCGACGAGGCTGGTCCCGACCTCACGAGAAGCCTCGCGGTTGCCGACCTCCCCCGCGCCCTTCGACATCATCTCCCCTTTACGCGGATCGTATATTATGGAAAGGATTGCCTCTGCGAGCACGCTGCCTCTCAAGTCCCTGTCCCTGATCACGACGGCCGCTCCCCTGGCCTCCATCAGTTTCGCGTTCTCAGCCTGATGGCCGAGCGTGGCATGAGGATAAGGAACTAGAATCGACGGCAGCCCAAAGGCGGCAAGCTCGGTCAGCGTCGATGCCCCCGCCCGGGAGACCACCAGATCGCTAGCTCGGTAGGCGTAGCCGATATCATCGATGTAGGGATAGGCCCTGCATGAGAGATCAAGCCCGCTCAGGGCTTGGGATGCCCAGCGGTAGTCTGCCTCTCCCGTCTGGATCACGAACTGTAGATCATGCTTTCCTTGAAGCGCTTTGGCAGCATCGACGAATGCCTGATTGATGCTGTGGGCCCCACGGCTTCCGCCGAAGATGAAGATCGTTTTCCTCGCGGGATCAAGTCCGAAGCGCCTTATGCCGTCATCCCGCGTCGGCAAGAGGAGCCCGTGCCTCACGGGTATACCCGTCACCCTCAGGTTGGTCCCTTTCCGGAAGTACCGCACCGATTCCTGGAATCCCAGCGCCACCCGGTCAACCAGCCTGGCCAGGAGCATCGTTGTCCTGCCCGGAATCACGTTGGGTTCGATCAAGAGCGTCGGCACGCCGACCAGGGACGCGGCGAAAACAAAGGGACCGCTCGCGTAGCCGCCGGTGCCTACCACCACGTTGGGCCGCTCGAGGAGGAGTATGAAGAATGACTGCACAAACCCGATCGCTGCACAGAAAAGGGCAAGGATAAAGTGGACATTCTTCTTAAGCGGAAGGGGCGTCGCGACTATGCGGTGGATCTTATATCCCAGTGACGGCACAATGCCGGACTCCAGGCCGCGCCGGGTGCCGACGAAAATCACGTCGAGGCGGTCATCCACACTGCGTAGGTACTCGACCACCGCAACAGCGGGATAGATGTGCCCCCCGGTTCCACCGCCGGCAATTGCGACTTTCATCTTATCAAGTTCCTCCATCTGGCCGGCTGGAAATCGAGATACGTCGGTTTCCGCTTTGAAATCCCCAGGAGTATGCCGCACGAGGCCAGCAAGATCAGTGAGGACGAACCCCCATAGCTTAGGAACGGAAGCGGCAGTCCTGCGGTCGGCACAATTCCGGTGCATACGCACGCGCTGACGCAGAAGTAGGCGGCCGTGGCTACCGTGATGCCTGAGGCGATCAGCGAGGAGAACACCGTGGGTGCATTCCTCGCGACCTTAAGCCCCCTCCATACGAACACGAAGAAGAGGGCCATGATGCCGAGCATACCCAGGAGCCCCAGCTCCTCGGCCGCAATCGCAAAAACGAAATCAGTGTGGGCATCTGGAAGAAACAGGTACTTCTGGTTGCTCATGCCGACCCCAAGGCCCTTGATGCCACCCACGCCCACGGCTATGAGAGACTGCCTGACGTGGTAGGAAGCGGCGGAATCCACGGAACCGCTGAAGAAGGTTCTGATCCGTTCCAGATTGTATCCCGTGGTTACCACTATGAGCGCCATGGCCGAAGCGCAGGTCCCGAAGCCTGCAATCACATGAGCCAACCGCGCACCGCCTATAAAGAGGACGACCGATCCTATCATGAGCAGCATCGCTGCGGTGCTTATGTTGGGCTCTCTCGCGACCAGAGCAGCAGCGATCACCAGCATGATGAAGGGCGGCAGGAAACCGTGCTTAAAGCTCTTGATCTCCCTACCCTTCCGGGCGCAGAAATCGGCTATGTAAAGAATCAGAGCGATCCTTGCAACATCCGAAGGCTGGAAGGAGAAGTAGCCCAGCTTGATCCATCTTGCCGAACCGCGGACCACGAGTCTCAGTGGGGTCGGCAGCAGGACCAGAACCAGCAGACCCAGTGACAGCAGCAGCAGCCCCTTGGCAATCCTCCTGAAGGCGCTCTCGTTCATCCTGGTTGCCATGTACATTAGAATGAAGCCGAGCACCACGCGGATGACGTGCCTCCTCAAGAAGAAGGCAGCGTCCCTTGCCTTGGGAGACTCCTGGGCGATGATGTAGCTGGAGCTGTAGACCATCACCAGCCCCACCAGTGTCAGAGTAATCACCGCAAAGAGCAGATACCTGTCCATTCCGTGCTCATCCATGCCTGCTTCCCTCACGTTCCTGCTTGAGCCTCGCGACGACCGCCTTGAAAACCCGTCCGCGGTGCTCGAAATCCTTGAACATGTCATAGCTTGCACAGCCCGGTGAGAGCAGCACCGTGTCACCGGCTGAGGCAAGGCCGGCTGCCAGTCTCAAGGCCTCTTCCAGATCACCGGCCTCAAGGAACTCAACGCGGTCTTGGAAGTTGCTACGGAGCTTCTCCTTTGCCTCGCCGATCGCAACGATCGCTTTGACCTTCTGCTCGACCAACCCCATCACCTGGCTGAAATCGCCGCCCTTGTCGCGGCCCCCGGCAATAAGAATGACGGGGCGTGCCGCTGTCTCCAGAGCCCATCTCAAGGAATCCACATTGGTGGCCTTGGAGTCGTTGACGAAGTCGACCCCGCCAATCTCAGCAACGAATTCGATGCGATGCTCAAGCCCCCGGAACTCAATTACGGCCTCCCGGATCGTCACGGGCGCGACGCCAAGAACCGTGGCCGCCAGGGAAGCGGCAAGACTGTTGGCAAGGTTATGCGGACCCCTGATTTTGAGATCTCCTGTAGCGAAGAGAGTTGTCTCTTTCTTGCCGACCCTGACGACCACAGACTCACCTCTTAAGAACGCACCTTGGTCAACCTCGCGTTTTACACTGAAGAAGAGTTTCTGCGATCGGGCATCCCGCGATGCCCGGACCGACTCCTCATCGTCCGCATTGATGATCGCGAAGTCTTCCTCAATCTGATTGCTGAAGAGTCCGGCTTTCGACCGGACATAGGCTTCATAGGATTCATATCGGTCAAGATGATCGGGTGTTATGTTAAGGAGGGCCGCAACGGCAGGGCTGAAACTCACGCATGTATCAAGCTGGAAACTCGAGATCTCGATCACCAAGAGCCAATCGGACCCCAGCCCAGCGGCCAGCGCCGAGATCGGGTCCCCGATATTGCCCCCCACCTTCACCTTGTCGGTATGGCGGCGCATGATCTCACCGAGAAGAGTCACGGTGGTGGTCTTACCGTTGGTGCCGGTTACGGCGGCAAACTTCGCATCGCTCAGACAATAGGCAAGCTCGACTTCGCCGATCACGGGCTTATCCGCGTTCCGGGCCCACGCGACGACATCGATATCGAGTGGGACCCCCGGACTTACCACCACAAGGTCACAGTCTCTGGCAAAATCCATTGAGTGCCCCCCAGTCTCGACCTCAACCCCAATCCTCTCGAGATCCGAGAGTCCACCTATCTCCTGGGGGAATCGCTTGTCTGTTGCCTTGACGATCGCGCCGGCCCCCTGGAGTACGCGGCAGGCAGCGAGTCCGCTCCTGGCGAGACCTACTACCAGCACGCGCATGCCCTTCAGATCTTTGCCGGCCAGAGCCTTTTGTCTTTCCATGCGAGTCGCTATCATCTCAGTTTCAGAGTGCTGAGCGTCACCAGTGCGAGCAGCACCGAGAGTATCCAGAACCTTACCACCAGCTTCGATTCGGGCCACCCCACGAGCTCGAAATGGTGGTGAATCGGCGCCATCTTGAAGACGCGCTTGCCGGTAAGCCTGAACGACGCCACCTGTATGATTACCGAGAGAGCCTCGACGACAAAGATGCCGCCCACGATCAAGAGCAAGATCTCTTTCTTTATAAGGATGGAGACCACGCCGAGCGCCCCACCCAGTGCGAGGGAGCCCGTGTCCCCCATGAAGACCTGGGCCGGATGAGCATTGAACCAGAGGAACCCCAAGGATGCGCCTACAAGCGAGCCGCAGAATATGGTCAGCTCACCTGCCTGTCTCAGATAGAGAATGTTAAGATAGCTGGAGAACTTGGCGTGTCCCGTTACGTAGGCCAGTCCGGCAAATGCGACCGCCGCAAAAGCGAACATCCCGATCGCGAGCCCGTCCAGCCCGTCCGCGAGGTTGACAGCATTGGACGCACCGATGACGACCAGGATCACAAACGGTATGTAGAATATGCCGAGATCGGGGAACACATTCTTGAAGAAGGGCACCGTTGTCTTGGTCGCAAGATCTGGATTGTCCGGAAACATGAGGATCAAGGTCCCAACCAGGAGGCCCAGCAATGCCTGGCCTGCGATCTTGTATTTTCCGACAAGGCCGGTCGGCTTGCGCTTGACGACCCCCAGGTAATCGTCGATGAAGCCCATGGCCCCGAGCCAGCAGGTCGCAAAGAGGCAGATCAAGATGTATTTGTTGGTAAGATTCGCCCAGAGCAAGGTGGGCAAGACGACCGCCAGCAGAATCATGACGCCGCCCATCGTGGGCGTGCCCTGTTTGCCGGCGTGGCGCTCGGGCGTGTCCATGCGGACGCCGTCGACGACGCCGTATCTCTTGAGCAGCCTGATGATCGCGGGTCCCAGGATGAAACATATCAGCAGGGCGGTCAGCGTGGCATAGGCCGTTCTGAAGGTGATGTACCTGAAGACGTTAAAAATATGTATGTGATCCCTCAGGGGGTAGAGCAGATGATAGAACAATTCAGATTCTCCCCGCGATTGGATTGGACCTCAAGAAATCGCTTATCTCTTCTAGCCCCGACATCCGGGACGCTTTTACAAGTACAACATCTTCAGGTTTGATAATGTGCGCCAGGGACCGCTTGAGATCGGCCTTGGTCTCGAAATAGATCGTGTTGCGTGCATTGAGGCCGGCCGCCCGCGCCCCCTCCGCCGCCTTGCGGGTAAGGCCTCCGACCGCGATCAGGATATCAACACCGGCCCGTGCCGCTGCGGCACCGACCTCGCGATGAAGTGCCTCGGCCGCGTCCCCAAGCTCGAGCATCTCACCCATTATGAAGATCCGTCTTGAAGCCTTGGTACCGGTAAGCACACTAAGGGCCGCCATCACCGAATCAGGATTGGAGTTGTAGGTGTCATCTATGATGGTGACCCCGGCCGAGGCCGCGGTCTTCATGCGCATCGACTCGAACCCAGGAAGGGCGTCCGCGGCTTCTCTCAGCGAGACCCCAAAGAGGCTTGCTGCCGCGATCGCACCGAGGGCGTTATAGACGTTGTGAAGACCCGGGGCTTTGACCGTTATCGTCAAGCCCTTGAGCTTGAAGACCGAACCCTTGCCGTTGATCATTCTGACGTCTGAGGCCCTGAAGGCTGCACTCCTCGTCATCCCGAAGGTGGTGACCTGAGCTCTGGTGTCTCCGAGGGACTCGATCAGAATCTGGTCGTCACCATTGATCACCGCTTTGCCTTCAGCATCAAGGCTTCTCGCAAGATCGGTCTTCTCAGCAGCAATTGCCTCGAGCGAGCCCAACAGACCGATATGGGCCCGCCCTATGTTGGTTATCACTCCTACCTGAGGCCTCGCAATCCGGCACAGTTCGGAGATTTCACCTCTGTGGTTGGTCCCCAGCTCTATGACAAGGACTCTGTCTGTTGCTTCCAGTGCAAGAATCGAGAGCGGCACTCCGATATGGTTGTTGAAGTTGCCCGGACTCTTGCGGACCCGCATCTTGGTGCCGAGCAGAAACGCGATCATCTCTTTGGTGGTGGTCTTGCCGTTGGATCCGGTGATGGCTACCACGGGTACGTCGCTACCGACACGAACGTGGCCGGCAAGCCTCTGCAAGGCTTCGAGCGGGGACGGCACAACAAGCTGGGGGAAGCTCTGGGGAAGTCCACTGGTCACCCTGTCCACCACTGCACCGACTCCACCTTTCTCGTAGGCATCCCCAATGAACTGATGCCCATCAGACGTCTCACCCTTAAGGGCGAAGAACAGATCGCCCTGTCTCAGGTGCCGTGTATCGATTGAATAGCCGGTAGCGGCGAGGCCTTCGCCGGAGCCTGAGGGTACTTCGGCGCCGACCGTCCCCGCTATCTCGTCGATTCTAAGCCTTGGCATTGGCAACCGCCCCGAAAGCTTTCCGCAGGACTTCGCGGTCGTCGAAATGAGTCTTTGTCTCCCCGATTATCTGGTAATCCTCGTGCCCCTTGCCGGCGACAACGATTACATCACCGGCCTCGCTCAGGACGACCGCCCGCCGGATCGCAAGCAAGCGGTCCGGCACCACTTCATAAGCGGCTCCCTCGGGCAGCCCTTTCACTATGTCGTCGATTATCTTCAAGGGGTCTTCGGTCCTCGGGTTGTCCGACGTGACAATGACGAAATCGGCGAGCTCCGCTGCGATTCGTGCCATCTCCGGACGCTTCCCGCGGTCCCGGTCCCCGCCACAACCAAAAACGCAGATTATCTTGCCGGCGCGAATCTCACGCACGCCGGCCAGGAGCCTTCTCAAGGCATCAGGGGTATGGGCATAGTCCACAATCGCCTGTCTCTCCGGCCCTCCGATATACTCCATTCTGCCAGGCACGGCGCCGAGGCCGGAGATTCCGCGCACAATCGCATCCTCGTCGGTCCCCAGAAGAAGTGATATCGCATAGGCTGTCAGGGCATTGGTCGCATTGATCCTGCCACGCAACGGGGTCTCAATCAGCCGCTTCCTGCCCCGGTAGGCGACCTCGAGCCGAGTGCCCTGCCACGTTAGACTGGTGATGTCCGCACGAAGATCGGCATCTTGGCCGACGGCAAAGGTGAGGCAGGGCAGCGGGGAGAGCCGAGCTATCTCACGTCCCGTCGGGTCGCCGATGTTGATTGCCGCCTGTCTGGCGGCCCCGAAGAAGTGATCCGTGTCCCCGAGACCGAAGAGCTCCATCTTGGTTCTGCCGTAAGCGTCGAAGTCCGGGTGGAAGTCGAGGTGGTCCCGAGTGAGGTTGGTGAATGCCACGACGCTAAAGGCCACGTGATCGACCCTCCTCAACGCGATCGCATGCGAGGAGACCTCCATAACGCAGAACTCAGCGCCGCCATCGAGCATCTGCTTCATGTAGCGCTGGACGTCGGGCGCCTCGGGTGTGGTAAAGGAGTCTTTCTCAAAGGCATCCCCGAGCCAGTGACCGAGCGTACCCATTACGCCTACCTTGGCTCCCGATGCTTCCAAGATCGATCTCACGTAATGTGCCGTGGTGGTCTTGCCGTTGGTGCCCGTCACGCCGATCACCTTGAGATGTCCTGAAGGATTGCCGAAGCAACGGGCGGCGACATGGGCGAGGGCCTCTCTTACATCGGCGACTACCACCTGAGTGACGGGGCGGGACAGACCGAGGGGCCGATCGGTCAGGACAGCCGATGCCCCAAGCCTCACCGCATCTTCGGCGAAGGCTGCTCCGTCGACCCTGGTTCCCTTCATGCAGGCAAAGAGGCTTCCATCCGATACCTTCCGCGAATCAGATGTCAGATTGGTGAGAATCACGTCGCTCGAGCCGACGACCTCCACTACATCGATCCCGGCGATAGCATCCGCAAGCCTTGCCTTCATTCCGTTTCACCCAGGAACAGGTTACAGATCTTTGTGTCATCAAGCGGGGCCTCGCCTTCAGGCTTCTGCTCAAGCACGATGCCTGAGCCAAAGGCTCGCCATTTGATCTCGGCCTTGCCCAACGCCTCGGCAGCTTCCTTAAGGGTGAGCCCCAGCACTTGAGGGTAAACGCCGCCCTTAGGCTTTTTCACGACTTCATCTTTCCCGCAGGCCGACGCCGCTGTCACCACCGCCGCCGGCTTCTTCTTATCCGCTCGGGCAGCCAGGTTATAGCACTGAGCTGGCAGGAGGATCTTGTCTCGCTTCAGGGCATACTCCATTATGTTCTTGAACACGGGGGCACTGACGACGCCACCGTAGTAACCGTTGGCCATCGGCTCATCGACGACGACGACGCACACGAAGCTGGGCTCGTCGGCAGGAAGATATCCTCCGAAAATTGCGCAGTAACTGCCTTTTAGGTAGGCCCCGTTGACGGCTTTCTGGCCGGTTCCAGTCTTGCCTGCGATATCGATACCCTTTATCGCAGCGGCGGTGCCGGTGCCGCAATTCACTACTCGCTCGAGAAGGCCGGCCATTACCCTGGCGGTCTCCTTCCTAATGACAGTCCGGACCACCTTGGGTGGGAAACTCTTCTTTACGTCCCCGCTTTCATCAATCACAGCCTTGATCAACCTTGGCCTATAGAGCGTTCCGCCGTTGGCGACCGCCGCATAGGCCATCGCCAGCTGAATCGCCGTAACACCGATTTCCTGGCCCATCCCCATTGTCTCCAGGGAGCGCCCCGACCACTGGCCGGGATCCTTGAGGAGGCCCTTGGATTCGCCTTCGAGCCCGATTCCTGTCTTCAAGCCGAATCCGAAGGTGTGCATGTATCTGAAGAAATCCCGCCTCCCGATCCGGCGGGCAACCAGGGCGGCATATACGTTGCTCGATCTTCTGACTGCTTCCCTGAGATCCATCACGCCGCCGGGGTGATCGTCCTTGATGGGCTTGCCTCCTGCAACCGGAAGACAGCCGCCATAGGTGTCCATCACCGTGAGGGTGTCGACCTTGCCCAGGTCAAGACCTGCCGAGATGGTGCAGAGCTTGAATGATGATCCGGGCTCAAAGACGCTGGTGACCGGGAAATCGAGATGCCTGGGATTGCTGGCAAGAGCAAGGATATCGCCCGACCTGGGATCGACTATTACCACGCAGCCGCCGGTTGCCTTGTGCTCCTCGACCGCAAGATCTAGCTCCGATTCAGCGATCTCCTGGAGTTCCGCATCGATCGTGAGCACGGCCGAGTTGCCGCTTACGGGAGTATTGACAATCGCTTCGACGCAGGGCCTTTGCTTGCCAAGCGCATCTCTGAAGTAGCGGCGGAGCCCCGGCTTGCCCCTCAATTCGTCATCCAGCGTCTGCTCGACCCCTCCCAGGGGCTCATCGTCGATCGACACGTGGCCGAGCACGTTGTCGGCGAGTTCCTCCAGCGGGCGCGTGCGTTTGCCGGAGGGCTGGAAATACAGGCCTGCAAGGTTGAGTTCCTTAAGCCTCGCCTGAAGCTTAAGAGTGGTCTCAACATCAAGCGAGCGATTGATCCAGACAAAACGCGAGTCCTTGGTGAGTTTGGAGTAGAGAGTCTTCACGTCTCCCAGAGCAAACCCCGCCAACTCGACCGCCAGCCTTTTGGGATCGGTCACCATTTCAGGATCTGCAAAAACCTGGTAGGCCGGCAGAGTGACCGCCAACGGCCGCAGGTCCCGGTCGTATATGGTTCCGCGCTTGGCGGGAATCGAGCTCAGGAAGACCTGCTGATCCGCCGCCATTTTGGCGTACCGCGCGTGCTTGATTACCTGGAGATCGAAGAGTCTGATTGCTATTGCGCCCAGCAGTATGATGAAACCTACAAACAGCACGATGATCGTTCGTTCACTGGGCTTCATTTGGACACTCCAATCGACCCTCTGAGATGTTCGTCGATCACCACCACGTCCTTCCAGTCCAGAGGGGCCATGCTGAGACCGGCCGTGGCGGCATCCTGGATGCGCTTTACACTTGAGAGTGAGGCGACCTCATAGGAGAGCCTCTCGGTGCGTTTCTCAACCAGCTCGAGAGTGTTCTCGAGCGCCTGATTCTCTTTGAGCATCGATTCAACAAGCAGCCGTTCCGAGGTGTAAATCAGACTGGAAATCGTAACCAGCCCGACCAGGAGCAGCCCAAAGAGGAGCGACCGGCCTGTGCGCTTGACTCCGTTTGCCCTGCCCAGTGTCTCTTTTTTGCCCCTTCGAAGCGGCGCTTGCATTATTGGATTCCTGCGCACGAGAGCCGGTCGCTCTTCAGCCCCTGGGTTGTATTGTCGTCTTACATCTTCTCTGCCACCCTTAGTTTTGCACTTCTTGCAGAAGGGTTATTCTCAATCTCCTCAGGCGTCGGCGACAGCGGCCTGGGAGTAAGAACCTTGAAAACCTGCTTCATTCCGCAACTGCAAACAACGCTACAGGGTGGACATACGCACTTGCCTGAATATCTCCTAAAGAGGGTCTTGACCACTCTATCCTCGACTGAATGATAGGAAATCACACATGCCCTGCCTCCGGCCGAAAGCACCTGGGGAAAGGCCTCGATCGCTGCGGCGAGATTCTGGGTTTCCCGGTTTATCGCTGCTCTCAGGGCCAGGAAAACCCGCGCCAGCGAACTGGCCTGTCTGCCCCTTACGACCGACTTGACCGCGTCGGCGAGATCCAGCGTGGATTCCATCCTGCCGTGGTCCCGGCGGGCGACCATCGTCTTGGCTATCTTCCTCGCATGCGATTTCTCACCATACTCCTTGAAGAGTTCGGTCAGTTCCTCGACACTGGCACTCGCCACGAATGTTTTCGCGGTTGTCCCGCCTGAAGCGTCGAATCTCATGTCAAGGGCGTCGTCTCTGTCGAAACTGAATCCTCTCTTTGATGTGACGATCTCCAGCTTTGATATCCCGCAATCTATGAGGATTGCATCCACACCGCCGGCAATATCCGCCGGAATGGCATCGAGAACATCGGCGAAATTGCTCTTCTTTAGGGTCACCCTATCCTCGAATTCCTCAAGCCGCTTCTCCGCAATCGCAAGTGCATCGCTGTCAAGATCGAGCCCAATCAGACGGCATCCCAGCGGCGCGGCCTTTAGGAGCGCAAGTGCATGACCGCCCGTGCCCACCGTCATATCGACTATCACCCGGGTTTGAGCGGCAAGGAGCCAGTGTTTGACTTCCTCGACCATCACCGGCACATGCAACGTATCCTTGTCGTCTCTCAAGCATTCACCTTACCCTGCCGCTTTCATTAGCACCCGACTGGTGCTCGTTGAAGTATGAATCCATTTTGTCGAAGACGTCTGCCGGAGCTATGTCCTGGGATTCGAGGTAGGTCCCGTAATCCTCCGGTTTCCATAGCTCCAGATGATCGATCTGTCCGACGATCAGGACCATGTTGGTTATGCCCACGCGCGCGAGGATCTCAGGTGGGACCAGGATGCGCTTATGCCCGTCCAACTTGCATTCCCGGGCATCGCCCACAATCAGGCGCTTGTAGTAGCGTCCCAGCTTCCCGCCGGGCAACGATTTCAGCTTCTGGACTCTCCGGGTCCACTCATCCTTGGGATATGCGTCGAGGCATTTCTCGGGACCCGTGGATACGACGAAGGTGTGATCCGCCGAGAGGGCAAGCCCGCTGACGACCTGAATCGGGACGCTGAAGCGTCCTTTCTGGTCGACTGCGTGCTTGAATGTGCCCTTGAAGTCCGACAACTCTGCTTCGCTCCCGTTTAATGCCGCCCGACACCGCTCAATCCCACTTAGGACCTCAGGCTATCAGGGAGTCGGAAGCGTGTCAAGCTGTTTTTTGCAAAAAGAAGCGAGTATCTACAAGGGGTAAGGCACCCCTACTGCAGCCCGTGATTGCCTGATCCGGAGGCTCACCATATCTTATGCCGTGGCCGGGCGGTCCCCGATTTTGCGCGCAGGAACGCCGGCTACTATCGAGTACGGCTCAACATCTCTGGTGACGACCGCACCCGCCCCGACGATCGCCCCTCTTCCTATCGTCACCCCCGGCAAAATGATCGCCCCGATGCCGATGTCGGTCTCGTCCTCAAGAGTGACCGGCGCAAATTCGAGATCACAAAGAAGTACGGGCACGTACCGACCTTCCTCACCATGCCGGGAGGTCATGATCTTGACGCAGGGTCCGATGCCCACTTTCGAGCCGATCTTGATTCCCCCTGCGCTGTTGATGTAGCAGAACTGCCCGATCCAGGTGTCATCGCCGATCACCATTTCGCTACGGTCATATCCGCGAAGGACGGCATAGTGGCCGATGTATACATTCGTGCCGATTCTTATCTTCTCGGGTTTAAAAACCAGGACGCCCTGTTCGATCACCACATTGTCGCCCAGCGATGCAAACTGGTTCCGCTCGAAGCGACCCGTGCCGTAGGATACCGCTCGGAACTCCCGCATCAGGCTACCTCACCAGCACAATCTTCCGGTTGAGGTTGTGGCCCATCTGGGACACCTTAACAAAATAGATCCCGCTCGCCACATGCTGGCCATCGGCATCGGCCCCGTTCCACTCGACATCATGGAAGCCCGGTTCGAATACTCTGTCGGCAACCTGTCTTACCAGCCTGCCCCTGATGTCGTAAACCTCAACTGAGACTTTCCCGGCGTCAATTGACGGGACGCCGAGCCACACGTGAACCGAAGAGATCGCAGGACTCGGATAACACATCAAGGTCAGAGCCGCAGGTACGGTGGGTCCAACAGGCGGCACATCGGATCTTGACGGCCCGCGATAGAGATTGCTGTTGTAGATGTCGTGATGCAGCTTAGGCCACTCCATTGTACTTTTATTGTAAGGTGCATTGATCTCAAAGACGTGAATCAAAGCGTCGTAGCCTCCAATCACCAGGTCGACATGTCCGTCGCCGTCCAGGTCGCATATCGAGGCCGCCGAGCCGAACTCGTATGTGAGGTTGCGCGGCCAACCTTTGACGTCGGTTCCATCCTTCTCCCAGGCATAGATCCTGCCGTCGCTGCATCCGGTGACTATCTCCGCCTGCATGTCACCGTCGATGTCGCCGACCACGGGAGTGCTGATAAAATCGCCTCTTGCTCTCCTAGGCCATCCCGGCCTGAGCACACCGGCATCGGAAAAGACATAGACACTGGCGGTGTCAACACCGGTCCGTCTTGTCGTGCCGATGATGATATCCAACCTGCCGTCGGCATCCAGGTTCGCAAGGGCCGCGGAGCTCAGAATATAGTTATCGACAGTTTGCGGCCAACCCGGCTTATAGCCACCCAGATGATTGTAAGCGACCAGCTGAGTGTTGTAGACTGAGCCGGTCACGAGCTCCAGGTCGCCGTCGCCATCGATGTCACCGATCGCCGCCGAGCCGTCCGCACCCATCGTGGCAAACTGGCCCGAGGGCTGGGTCACGCCGGTCCCATCGAGATTCCAGGCGTAAGTGCCGACACCGGTTGAGGTCACTATTATCTCAACCTGATTGTCCCGATCTATGTCAGCCACGCTCGGTGCGCTGTCGATGACAAGGCCTGCCGCGGCGAAATATCCGTTGGGTCTGCTCCAACCGGTCCCGTCGTGATGCCAAATGTAGACCTGGCCCATGCTGTTGGCTGCCACTATCTCGAAGTCGTGATCACCATCAAGATCGTCGATCACCGCGGACGCCGTTATATAACCTCCAAGCTGCCTGAAGACCCCGTTGGGGGATATCAGGCCGGTACCGTCGTAATTCCACGCATAGAGATACCCGTCGCGTGAACCTACCACGATTTCAAGCTGAGGATCGCTGTCAAGATTCCCTACCGCCGGGGACGCGTTAACCACGTCACCGGTTCGCTTAGGCCACCCCGGCGCGACTGTGCCATCATAGCGCCACACATAGACGCACTCATCCCGAGAGCCTGCGATCACTTCCAGCTTACCGTCGCGATCGAGATCGGCGGTCGAAACTGAAGACGATATTACATTCGTTGCAGCACCGGGCCAGCCGGCAAGATATGGCGCACCGGTCCAGGCCTCCAGAGTCCCCGATGCCGCACTCAAGTTGCCCATCCCGTCTCGCGCTCTTATGTAATAGTAGTAACTCTCCTCACTGGCTAACCCGCTGTCCACGTACCGC
>JAZDEY010000043.1:0-23954 GCA_043808325.1 Candidatus Eiseniibacteriota bacterium | reverse complement strand
CCACACCCTCCGCGGGGTGTCGCTTTACGCTCTCATACTCGGTCGCTCCGAGCCCCCCTCGCTTCCTCAGGATACCCTCACCCACCCGAACCATCCCCACATCGTATATCCGCGACACGTACCGCAAGAGCCCCACCTCTTGGCCCTCCAGCCCCATACGGCCCGCCAGGTCGACTACGAAGTCCGCCGTGTCCGGCCCCACCGACGGGAGGCGGCGCGCCTCAAGGATCGACTTCATGGCGGCGACCGCACTCACAAACTGATCTCGCGCGCTCTCATAGCTGGTGGTCCGCTCCAGAGCCACGGCGGTCCTGTCGGCCAGAGCCGCAAAAAGACCCACGTCGCCTTCGCTCAAGAAGACGCCGCCGACCGTCGTTTCCGAGATGGTGACGACGCCGACAACGCGCCCATCGACTCTTATCGGCACCGCGGCGCACGGCGCCTTCTCAAACGGCAAACGGCCGTCACTCGATAGGTCGGCAACCTCGGCATTTGAGTTGAGGACTAAGGGGCGGCCGCGCTCGAAGACCCTGCCGGTCATGCCCTGGCCCCTCTCCAGGGTGAGCCAGTGCTCGCCCGCACCCTGGGAGGCCGTGCCGGCCTCGAGCACGAGCTTCCCCGTGGCCGGATCCTCCAGGAAGATCAGACACCGCTTGACTTCCATCACCTTCGAGATCATGTCCGCGACCGCCGCAAGCATGCGTTTGAGCTCGGGCCTCGAGGCCAGTATCTCGAAAGTGAGGTCGGAGGGAACGATCGACCGTTTCACTTTTCCGAAGAGGATAACGAAATCCCAGGCCGCCGGGTCGTGGGTCTCGCACCAGATTCGCCCGCCGTGCCGGAGCACGATGTTCCGGCACACCTGAAGCGTAAGTCCCAGGGAGCCTGCGTCCGGAGGAATGAACTCATTGCCCCAGGCCGCGCGAATGGAATTCTCCATGTTGATCGCCGACGAACACGGCGAGAGGGAGACTCTTATCTTGGTGAACTCCCCGTCTTCGCTGAGGCAGAGTCCTACAGGACTTGATGGCCGGGCGAAGCCCACGGCGGCCTCCAGGAGATTCCTGAAGAGCAGGAAGATCATGTCCTTGTCGAGATAGGCGGGTCCCATCGAGTCGGGCATTTCGACCGAGATCTCCACCCCCTTGTCTATACAGAGAGGCTCGAGGATTCCGCAGACCCCCTTGACCACGTCCTGGATTTTGGTTTCCTCGCGCCTCAGGTCGCCCTCGCCGAATTCCATGCGGGACAGATCGATCACGCCGTTGACCGTACTCAGGAGCCGGATCGACTCTTCGACCACAGCCCCCAGGAACTTCTTCCTCAACTTAAAGCCGCGGTCATCGATCCGTTCCAGCAGGGTCTGGGAGTAAGTCCTGATCGCGTCAAGGGGGACCTTCATCTCGCTTGTCACAGTCGAGATGAATTCGCTCTTGAGCCTGTCGGCCCCGACCAATTCCTTGTGTGCGGATTCGAGTTCCTCCAGCTTGGTCCTGAGTTCCCTGTGGAGCCTGGCCTGCCTTATCGAAGCCGCCGCGTGATTCGCAAGAATGCTCGCAAGCATCAGATCGTGATCGGTGAACCTGTTCGTGCGTCCGTCGCCGAGGTAGAGAACCCCCAGGACCTCGTTGTCGGAAACCAATGGAACGGCCAGTATCGACTGCAGTTTTCCAATCTTTACCGCGGACGACTCACGGGCCAGCGGCTCGTTCCTGGCGTCATTGACCACCAGGGGCTTGCCGGTGGTGAGGACCACGTCGGTCATTCCGCCCTTCCGCACACGCCACCTCAGGTTCCGCTTGAACTCGCTGCTTATGCCCCTGGTCACACTCGAGAGGATGTCCTTCTCGATGAATATGGCGACGCTCGCCGACTCACAGCCGGCAATCGCAAGCGCATCGTCGGCCAGAGTGTCCATGATGCCGCCGGGTTCGGCCTCCTGCGAGGTCGCCTGGCTGGCCTGGTAGAGCCGCACGATGTTATCCGTCTTAGCGGTCCGTTCCTGGTTGGCACATTCAAGCTGACGCGTGAGATCCCGAACCCGGGAGGCGAGCTTCCGGCGGGAGCGGATAAGCGAAAGCGCCAGGACGCCGACTGCGGCGGCCAGAGCGAGTGAGATCAGCATGCTTGTGTACCCTCAGTTCGAGCGCGGGCCCTGGACCACTTAGATCACGAGGGAGACGGGAATGCCTGGCGTGGCAATGAGACGGGGAGGTCTTACGTCACTGCATCTCACCGACCTCAATCCCTCCGACAGGGACGGCCTGGCCGTTCTTCCTCCTCTCCTTCACGACGACACTGCCTTCGAGGGTCTTACCGTATCGCTTCAGTTCGGACGCAATGTCACTTATGCGCGCGATATGATCCACCCCGCCCTTGCCGCTTGTGACCATCGCTATCGTCAGCGTAAGGAGGGGGAATCTGTCGAAGGTGCCTTTGCGGTTGACCACTTCCACGTAGCCGCGCTCGAGATCCTCCCGGGTGAAGAGACTGACCACCCGCTCGTCGAACACCTTGACCACGTTGGAAGCGACGGCATCGGCCCTCACCGGGGTGCTGATGATTACGAAATCGTCCCCGCCGATGTGACCGACGAAGTCGTCGACGTTGCCGTAGAGTTTCACCGATTCGATCATGATCTCGGCGGTCAGCCTTATCGCATCGTCGCCCTTGCGGTAGCCGTAGTAATCGTTGAAGGCCTTGAAATTGTCTATGTCGGCGTACATGAAGACAAAGCGGGTGTTGGCCCCCAGCCTTCGTTCCACCTCTTTTTCAATCGAGATGTTGCCGGGCAGGCCGGTCAAAGGATTGGCCTGACGCTGGAGTTGGCTCCACTGGAGGACGTTTTTCACTCTGACCAGAAGCTCGGTGATCGCAAAGGGCTTGGTTATGTAATCGTTGACGCCGTCCTCGAAACCCTGCAGCTTGTTTTCGAGCTCGGCCTTGGCGGTGACCATTATGATCGGGATGTGGTTCGTCTGGTAATTGGACTTGAGCCGCTTGCAGACCTCATAGCCGTCCATGTTGGGCATCATCAGGTCCAACAGCATCAGGTCCGGCGGGCACCGCTCAACGGCCGTGAGAGCCTGGAGGCCATCCTCGGCGGTATCGATCTCGTAATCGGCTTTCTCCAGCTGAAACTTCACGATCTTCCGGATATGTTCCTCGTCATCAACGATCAGTATCCGGTACTTCTTGAGCATCGGGCCATCCATACGTGCCCTCCCCGTAGATGAAAACTCCGCAGGACCGAAATCGCAATAATTGTGCCAGGGATTCGAAGTTGGGTTCCGCCGACGGCGCCGGGCTACGCTATCGAAACAAAGAAGTTAGGCGGAGCGGGTGGAGAAAGGGGCAAGACCAGTGGCACAAAGCGCCGATGCAATATGCAATTTGCGACCGACGATGCACGATGCAACGGATTTGAATCAATACAACCTGGTTGAATAGGGCGAGGCTGAGATGTGGCACTTATCACCGGCTCGAAAATGCAGATAGCCGGATGCTGCAATGATCGCGCCGTTGTCGGTGCAGAGCCCCGGCGGAGGTAGAAGCGTCACGAGGCCGGCGGCTTCCGCCTGACGGGTGAGACTCCGGCGGAGGCATCCGTTGGAGGCGACACCTCCGACCGCCGAGACCGTCTTGATGTTGTGCTGGACGGCAGCTCGAACGGTCTTCTCGACCAGAACATCCACTGCGGCCTTCTGAAAACTCGCGGCGATGTTCGCCCTGACCTGATCAGAAATCTCACCCTGATAACGATCTATGAAATATCTTACGGCGGTCTTGAGGCCGCTGAAGGAGAAATCGCAGCCCTTCTGCAACATAGGCCGAGGGAACGGTATCGCATCGGGGTCGCCTCGCCGGGCTTCCTTCTCTATTTCCGGCCCACCGGGATAATCAAGCCCCAACATCCTTGCGACCTTGTCGAAACTCTCCCCGGCAGCATCGTCCGATGTCGAACCCAACAGTTGGATCGCGCGACCCGGGTCGACCCGAAAGAGATGTGTATGCCCGCCCGATGCGACCAGGCACACCAGGGGTGTCTCGAGCTCGCCATAGGTTATATAGACAGCCGCGATGTGCGCCTCGACGTGATCGACTCCGACCAGCGGCTTTCGTGTGGCAAGGCAAAGGCTCTTGGCGAAGGCCACGCCCACGATAAGCGAGCCTATAAGTCCGGGACCAAGCGCAACGGCGACCGCATCAAGCGATTCGAGCCCCGCGCCGGCATCCTCCAGGGCGCGCCTCACAATCGGGACTATGGCTTTCATGTGCTGGCGCGATGCGACCTCAGGCACAACCCCCCCAAATTCACGGTGGATCTCCTGGGAGAGCACGATGCTCGAGATGACGCGCCCGTCTTCGAATACGGCGGCCGCCGTCTCGTCACACGAAGTCTCAATTCCTAGGATTCTCACGAGAATGGATTCCTCCGGTTGCAGTCGCGGAGCGGCAGGCCTCCCGCCCGCCGTCTCCCGGCGCACGGGCTAGCGCAGCACAAGCCCGACCTCGTCCGGGGTGATCGAAACAATCTCGAGGCCAAAAGGGGTCGAGAGCCTTGCGGCGAGGTCGAGACACTCGTTGTCCCGCCGGCCTCCTATAAGCTGCCGGGCTTCAAAATGGAGAGATCCTTTACTCACGACCGGATTCAATACCGCCTGGCCGCCCACGAGGCCGGCGATGTCCACAACCAGTCTCACGTCTCTCGGATCAAGCGAATCGACCTGGGAGGCCGCTCCGGAGATCACCACGTCCACTGCCTCAGGGGTGAACCGAGCTCTCACGCCGCCATCGCGCGCCGCTTCGATCGGGACAGCCGGGATCCCCAGCTCCTTCCTGGGCTCGATCCGCGCCGAGACCGTCACGTCCTCTACCTGGCTCGCAAGGGGCGGCAAGCCCGCCAGGTCAAGCTTCGCGCTCACCTTCCCCCGCTTGGCCAGCTGGTTTATGTCGATGGGCGCCGTCGGGACCGACGGGAGCTCCTCCAGAACACGCTTGGAGCCGGCAATGACCGCCATGACCGGGTCGGGCCTTGCCGCCCCAAGCATTATCTTGTCGGGCATCAGGTTTCCCTGGAGAACCGGCCTGATCGGAATTCCTCGGGTGACGAGCACGTCGAGTTCGATCCTGATTGCTTTGGGCTCGATCACTTCCAAGACATCGAGGCCGCGCTCCTCGGGGAGCACCGCCTCTGCCGGGGAGACCACGTGGGTCACGACACCCCTCTCCGCGCCCGAGAGATCGATCGCAAGGTGGGCATCTTTGAGTCTCCAGTGCACGAACCTGCCTCTGCCGAGGATCCGCACTTTGACCGACGTCGGCACCGCACTCGAGAAAGTCGTCTGGGCCGGCATGTTGGTGTACTTGAGGGGCAGATCGGCCGTCACCTCGACCGGTTTTCGTTCGGCGATGTTGATCCAGACAAAAAGGGCGAGCACGAGAGCAGCTATCTTAAGCCCCACATCGTGCGTGAAAGACCTTCTTATGATTTTTGCGATTCTCATGGTTCTCATGATTCTCATGGGGTCAGGCCTCGCAACGCTCGAGCCCTCGAGCCGCGGCCGACATTGTTGGAACCCAATCGTGGGACCCAGTATAAGCGAACGCCCGACGATTGTCAGGCTCTTTTTGGCGTAAGCACCCCGAGCACTTGAGCGGTGCGCAAGAGCGTCGTATGGAGCAAGAGCCCTATATCCACGTTGGTGTAAGCCAGAGCGATGCCCTTCTCCAGGCGCTCGGCGGCATCGAGGAGAGCCGCCTCCCCAAATCGTACGGCATGCGCCTGGAGAGCGCCGGCGTACTCGGAACTCTCGAGGCGACCCGCAATACCGTGCTTCGCGCGCAGGATTTCGGTTATCCAGAAGATCGCCAGCTCGAACGTCTGCCTCACCGCGTATTGGAGCTTCTTTCTGTGGGCCGCCGCGTCCCCGAGCACGACACCGGAAACGGCAAAGACGTTCTCGAGGCGGCCGTCGGCCACGGCGGTAAAGAAGTCGCTGACCGCACCGACCTTGCCCACGATTTCCGCGCCGGCAAGCTCAAGCAGCTTACCCGGGCAATTCTCGGATAGGGCCGCCACAAGCCCGAGATGCTTGCCCGTATCACCGACGAGAGCCCCCGCAGCCAGGTTCATTTCCGCCGCGGTCAGCCTCTCAAAGTTGACCACCTGACACCGGGAGACGATCGTAGAGAAAAGGCCCTCTCTCTCCGAGGTCACGAGGACGAGCAGAGAGTCCGGCGGCGGTTCCTCGAGTGTCTTAAGCAGGCAGTTCTGAGCCTGAGGCGTCATCTTATGAGCGTCGTCTATTATCACGACTTTCTTTCCACCCAGGATGCTGCGCACCGAGAGAAGTGCCTGTATGGGCCTGGTCGCCTTCCAGTCTTTCCTGGCGGTGACATAGGCAATCGGGATCGCACCACGGTAGGGCATCACCGAAAGCGGATATTCGTAGAGCTCCCTCAAGAGCGAGAATTCGGCTTCGGAGAGATCGCCGCGGTCGAACTCCTTTCTTATCGCCTCGCTCGCCGGGCCGGGAGTGTAGCATTCCTTGGAGGGCCCGCTGCCCTGCCCGAATAGCTGGTCGGTCGCGATGTTGAATCCGTCGAAAACCGCCTCGTCTTCGACCCGCGGCAGCGGTTCTTCAAGGTACTTCTTTTCAAAAACCGAGAGCACCGTTTCAGCGTACCTCTGCCTGGCGTCGGGGCCCGCAAGCCCAAGCCGCACCAGAAGATCCTGCCGCTTGATCCACCTGGGCTTGTTGGCATCGCAAAGGACGAGAACCTCGGGGTGATTGAGAACATCGAGTGAGCTGCAGGAATCGCAGAGCCCCGCGGTCTCACCGCACGTGCAGTTCACGGCGCGCGCAAAAGCCAGACCCGCCAGTAGTTTGCCGACGCCTTCGGGACCGCAGAAAAGATAAGCGTGCCCAAGCGTCGGGGACTTGGCGATTCTCACCAGCGACTCGATCACACGCGCGTTGCCGAGGATCTCTTTCCAGGTCGGTCCTGTCATATCACGTAACCCTCACCTACCAAGCGCCGAGACAAAGATCTCGAGAGCAACCTTGTCCTTGTTATGAACCGACATGCTGATCATGAACTTGTTGGCCGCAAGCAGGCCGTCCAGCATTTCAAGCAGGTCTCGGAGGTCGCAGGCCTGGGATTCCTTGAACCGCATATAGATGGCAAAGGGCTTCTGATATAGAAAGGTGTCGCCCTCCGAAATGTGGTTTGATTCAACCCAGACCTTGAAACGCGGGATCACCGTCCGGCTGAACTCTGGGAAAGCCATGCCCTGGTCCCAGAGGCCGGGTTGGGTGCGCAGAAACAGCTTAACTTGAATAAGCCATCGGATCGCCCTGCCTATGCGGCTTACCATCTGGGGACCCGATTCGCCGGCATCCAGGAGGTCGGTTATCGTCTCAAGAGCATTCCCGGCCTTACCCTCGATCACGTAGCGGATCAGCTCAAAGACCGACTCGATGCGCGATCTTCCGACCAGGGCCTGAAGCTCCTTCTCCGTCACGTTCTTCCCGTCGCCGACGTAGGTGACGATCTTCTCGATCTCGGAGTCAAGCGAACGCAGGTCTTCACCCTTAAGATCCAGAAGCAGATCGGGGACGCCCGGCGAGACCGACTTGCCCTCTTCCGTGAACCTTTCTGAGATCCAATCCCGCAGCTGGGCGTGGTTGCCTTTCTTGACTTCGTCGAGGCCGCCCTTTGCATCCACCAACTTCGTGAGCTTCAGCCGCTTGTCGACCTTATCGGCTACGATCACAAGGAACTGCCCCGGGGCAAGGCCCGATGCGATGCTCTTCTCGATCTCACGGGCGAGCTTGTTCTCGGCGGTCAGCCTGAAATGCCTCAGCACCGTAACCTTGTTCAAAGAGAAGAGCGAGGGTGTCAGGAGTTCTTCGATCACGCCTTCGAGCCCGGCCGCTTTGCAGTCCAGGCTGTCGACCACGGCGTCGTCGCCCACCTCCTGCCTTATGCGGGCAATCGCCTTGGCGGCATGCTGCTCGACCAGGTAGTCGTCGTCTCCGAAGATTAGGTAGACATCGGTCGGTCGTTTGGAACCGCTCATGCAGCCGCCTCGATTTCTCCTGCGACGTACTCCTTGAGCTGGGAGGAAGCCTGGAGCGCTGCCAGCGCGTCTGTCACGTCATTGTCAAACTGGCTCCCGGCCCCGGCCTCTATCCGCTGGAGTGCCTCGGAGGCCGTCATCGCCCTGCGATAGGGCCTGGTAGTGGTCATCGCCACGAAGGCATCTGCGATCTTGAGTATACTCGCCGCCTTGGGTATCCGGTCTTGCCTGAGGCCACGAGGGTAGCCCCTGCCGTCGGGACGTTCATGATGTGCAAGCACAATCGTGCTTGCATGCTTCAAGCCTTTCACCCTTCCTACGATCGAGGCGCCCATCTCGGAATGCTTTCGGACGGCAGCCCACTCATCGGGAGCCAGCGATTCCGTCTTCGAAAGCACCCGGGTCCCGACACTGAGGTAGCCGATGTCGTGAAGCAGAGCGGCATACTCGAGGGCCCTCAGCCGCCGGCCCGTGATCCCCATCTTTCGGCCCAGTTCCGTCGCCAGGCGTGCGACACGCTCGGATTCGCCCCCAAGAAAGGGCGTGCTGGAATCCACGATCGATGCCAGCGCTCGGACAGTCTCACTCTGGGAATGTTGCAGTTCGAGATTTGTCTTGGAGCTGCGCGCATAGTAAACAAGCCAGAGAAAGAAGATCGCCACAAGCCAGAGCGATGCCCGGACGTAGAGATAGGCGATCGCAACACCCACGACGGGCGCCGCAAAGGACTGGGGCAGCATCCACAGATAGCCGGCCTTCCAGACGGCGGCAAGCGGCCGCTTCTGTTTCAGGCTGGACCACACCGTGACAAGACCGGTGTTGGCGGCAAAATAGGTGAGATGGCACAGCACCAGCGGGGGTACCGCTCTCGCGACCACCCACGGGTTGTCCCCCAACATTGCAAGCCCGGCGCCGCCGGTTGCCCTGTAGACCAGTCCGGCAAGCCCAAGGGAGATCGCTATCTGCGACATGTTGAAGAACGATCGCAGCGTCCCGAACTTGAGCAGCACGCGAGTCAGAAAGAGCATCTCGATCGCCGCCAGCCAGGCGGCGACCTCACCGCCGAAGGTTATTATCACTGCGAAGTTCACGACCGCAGTGCCGGTCACCGCCCCGCCTCCACGCAGGGTGACGTAAGTCAGGACCCCGGCAGCCACCAGCAGCGCGAACCAGACGGCGATACCGCGAGGATCGCTCCTGACTGTGGCGAGAAAAACTCTGAAGGAAACGGCAAGGAAGACCGAAGCGGCCAAGGTTATGACAATAGCATAAGCATCGGCTCTATATTTCACGATTCCCTTCGGCGCCGCTTACCGAACCGCTTGTTGATACGTGTGGAGTGGCTTAACCTATTGCGTCCCAGAATCCGTCCGTCTTGAGCCATGCCGGCGCTGCCATCGGCCTCGTCCTCCTTGTCCCTCCCATTCCCGCCTCCTCGGTGGAGACCCCGTCACCCGGATCGCTCACGAGGATCTCAAATTCCAGTCGCGAGGTTCGTCGAGAGGGTATCACCGGGAGGAGCGGAGCGCAACAGAATTCACGCGGAGGAATTCACCGGGCGAGGTTCATCGCGGGCCGAGACGGCCGATCTCGCCGGCACGCTTCTTCAGCAGTCTCATCAGATACTCCACAACCACGGGGTCGAACTCGCTTCCCGAGCCGTTCTTGAGTTCCTCGAGGGCCTCCCCCACACTGCGCCTTTTCCTGTAGGGTCTGTCCGAGGTCATTGCATCAAAAGCATCCGCGACATTGAGAATCCTGGCGCCAATCGGTATCTCGTGGGCCGCAAGGCCGTCAGGATAACCGTTGCCGTCGGGACGTTCGTGATGATGCCGGACGATATCGACCGAGCTCTTGAACAACTCGACCCCGGAGACTACCTGGGCGCTGCGAATCGGATGCTGCCTTATCGCGGCTCGCTCTTCATTGTCAAGCGGCCCCGGCTTTGAGAGAATCTCAACGTCCATGCCAATCTTGCCTATGTCGTGAAGCAAAGCGCCGCTCTCGATGGTTTCCACGGTAGACTCCGAGAAGCCCATCTCACGGGCAAGCATGGAGGCCAGCTGCGAGACCCGGCTGGAGTGATCATAGGTGTAGCGATCCCGGGCATCGACCGAGGACGACAGAGCCGTCAGGGCTTCGATCCTTGATTTTCGCAAGTCAAGGCTCCGCTTGAGGGCATCCCGCGTCAAGAGAAGCGGAAACGCGAAAAGCACGAACGCGAGCATACCCATGTCCAGATAGGCGACCGAGACGATCGCCCCGATCAAGAGCGTGAAAATCAGATGGTGGAAGTTCTTCCCGAAATTGAAGAACCAGAATTCCCGAAGATTGAACCCCGCTCGCCTCCTGAGGAGCACATCGATCGCCGCGCCAACCACAAAAAAGGTGAGTACCACCACGAGCAGTGCCGGTATTGCCCTGACGGAAAAAACCCATTGGGCGTAGCGCCCGGCCACAAGGGTCCGGCTGCCTTCGAACTCCAGGCCACCCTCGGGGAGAAAGCTCCGCCATACTGCCACCGCCGCAACCGAGGCGCCCAGGTTTCTCATCGAGGCAACCGCGGCCAGCCGCGGCCAACGCGACACCACACTGGCTGAGGCCAGAGCTGCCCCGAGGGCCACTCCCACTGCCCAAAACCTTCCCGCAATCAGACACACCGAGAGCACGATCGCATCCGACGGCAAGAGGAAACCGCCCCACGGCAGTTCCGTCGCGATTGAGGAAAGAACTCCGCCGACCCCGGCGATCACCACTGCGTGGACCGGCGGAAGCCCAAGATAATAAGCGGTCCCTCCCATCAGTCCACAACCGAAGAGGAACACCAGCACCCTTGCAGCGATCTCGGGTCTGTACCTTGCCTGCGATCTCACGGGGAGTCCTCCATATACATTCAATCTTAAGCTAAGCCCGGCTCATTTCAAGAGTAAATCCTCGTGAGTCCGGCCGCGGCAGCAAGCTCCAACGCCTCCTCGAATTGGCCGCCCGTGAGTCTGCGTCCTATCTCGGGGAATCGATCGGCCCTGTAGCACGGCCGGTATTGATCCATCACATTGACGAAGGTATCCTTCGAGATCTCACCGGCAAGGAAACCGAAAATCGCCTTCGCTTCTTCGACCAGACCGGGCATGACAAGATGGCGCACCAGTAGCCCCCGGCGAGCCAGACCACCCCGGATTTCGAGGTCCCCGACCTGCCGGTGCATTTCCCTGATTGCCACCCTTGCGGCCTCGGGATAGTCTCGAGCACCGCAGTATCGCACCGCCGACCCTTCGTTCCAGAACTTAAAATCCGGCATGTAGATGTCGACCATCCCTTCGAGAAGTCGCAGAGTCTCCAAGGCTTCGTAGCCGCCGCAGTTATAGACGATGGGCAGGGAAAGCCCTTGGCCGGCCGCAACGGCGATCGCCTCCACGATCTGGGGCGTAAAGTGAGTAGGGGTCACCAGATTGATGTTGTGGCAGCCGAGTTGCTCCAGCCGCAGCATCGTTGCCGCCAGCTCCGCGGCGGTCGTTTCCTTGCCTTGAAGATAATGGCTGATCTCGTAGTTCTGGCAGAAGCAGCACTGGAGATTGCACCCCGTAAAGAAGATGGTACCCGAGCCCTTGGTGCCGACGAGGCATGCCTCCTCACCGAAATGGGGTCCGAAGCTCGAAACCCGTGGCAAGAACCCGCCCTTGCAGAAGCCGTGCTCGCCACGGCGCCTGTCAATCCCGCACAGCCTGGGACAAAGGCTGCAGGCGGCGAGCATACGTGAGCCTCTCTCGATCCTGCGGGCAAGCTCGCCCGGTATGAGCCCGCTATAGATTGGGTACCCGCTGTCGGGAGTCATACTATTACCTGGGCCCCTGCCAAACGAGCGGCGGATCGGTCCGAAGGGGAAAGTCGGAGTACTCCAAGGTTTCTAAGGTTTCTAAGGAGTCGGATATCAGTCGACAATAATGTCGGAGGGGAGTATGTACTTGACGGGGTCCTGCAATAGCCCGTTTGCTTTGACCTCATAGTGCAAGTGGGGCCCCGACGATCTTCCCGAGCTTCCAACGTAGGCAATCACATCACCGCGTTTGACAGCCTGGCCCTTGGTGACCGCCATCTTCGAATTGTGGCAGTAGCGTGTGACGATGGAGTTGCCATGATCGATCTCTACGGTGTAGCCGTAGCCGCCGTCATAGGCGGCGAATCTGACCACCCCGTCGGCAGTGGCGAAGACCTTGGAACCCTTCCTTGCCGAGAAGTCGACACCCTCATGGCGAGATATCCTGCCGCTGAAGGGGTCCCGTCTGCGGCCGAAGGTACTGCTGATGTAACCCGAGTCGCACGGGCGTATCGAGGGGACATTCCTGAACTCCTCGGTCTTGCTCTTCAAGCGGGTCAGGATCTCATCGAAGCTGTGACGCTGGAACTTTATCTGCCTCAAGAGCCTGTCGACATTGGTGTTGACCGACGAAAGAGCCTGCCCGATCGGGGTGCCGGTCTCGTCTGGGGCCGTAATCTCCGGACCTCCCACGCCCACTTCCCACACATCGCTATCCATGGGTTCGAGATCGGCGAGGATCCTCATCCTCTCCTCAAACTTGGCATGGTCCGCCATATCATATTCGAGGGTTGACACTTTACCCTGGATCTGGGCCAGCCGCGTCTTGAGGACCTCGTTCTCCCGCTCAAGTTCCCCAAACTTCTCACGATTTATGACGTTGGTGAAGGTCTGGAGTCCCGAGAATACGGAAAAGCCGAGAAAAACCAGCAAAAAGCCGACAACGAATACCAGACGCCTTCGGGTAACGGAGATTGACTTGGGAGCTGCTTTGGGAGAGTGCATCAGAATAAGGGTCACCTTTTCTCCGGTCAATAGTTCCCCCTCTCAGGTTCTCTTAGATAGGCAACGTACCAAGGGGCGCCAGGTTTGTCAAGCAAAAAACCGCGCAGGCTGTCAAAAAACTCAGCCCGGGCTAGTTTAGATAAGCCTCGAGGTATGAACTCCGGGAGGCGTGCCTTAGCCTCCTTATAGCCTTCTCCTTTATCTGTCTTACCCGTTCCCGGGTCAGCCCGAGGATCCTGCCGATCTCCTCCAGCGTCAGCGGCTCTTCCCGGCCGATGCCGAAGTAGAGAGTCAGTATCTTGGCCTCACGGGGGCTCAAGGTCTCAAGGGCCTCGGCGATATCCTCCTGAAGCGAGCGCTCGATCACGTCCTGATCGGGCGGCTGGGCATCAGCGTCGGCCAAAACCTCCCTGAGGGAGCTGTCGTCCTCATCGGACGTCGGTGCATCTATCGACAAGTGAGGTATGGCGACTTTAAGGGTTTCGGTAACTTCCCTCTCGGTTATGTCAAGATGATCGGCAATCTCGCCGGTGGTAGGCTCCCTCCCAAGATCATGGCCCAGCTCGCCGGAAGTCTTGCCTATACGGCTCAAGGTTCCCGCTCGATTCAGGGGAAGCCTTACTATCCGGGACTGCTCCGCAATAGCCTGAAGGATACGCTGCCGTATCCACCAGATCGCATAGGAGATGAACTTGCAGCCCTTTTTCTCATCAAAGGTCTTCGCAGCTCTCACGAGTCCTGCGTTGCCTTCGCTAATCAAGTCCGCCAGACTCAGGCCTCGGTTACGGTACTGACGAGCCACACTGACTACAAAGCGCAGGTTGGCCTTCACGAGCTTCTCAAGGGCTTCATGCTCGCCCTTGCGAATCCGCCTGGCCAGGACGCCCTCTTCCTCTGGCTTGAGAAGCGGCTCATCACTTATCTCTCTCAGATAGAGCGCGAGCGATTTCTCCTCTTCCACAAAGCCTCTCTCATCGTTGACCATTACGCTCCCCCACCTTCCGTCCCGGACGCCCAACTCCACAAATCCTATGGCTTCCTAAGCCCTAAAGCTTATCTCAATCCTGCCTGGGTTTGACCGCTACAAAACGACTGCCTTCATCTCGCTTGACGAGAAAGAGCACGGGCTTGTCCTTGCGGCCCATGGCCTTATCTATCAAGCTGTTATACTTGCCTACGTTACCCACGGGCTCTCCGTTTATCTCTTCAATAAGATCGCCCGGAGCAATCCCGGCTTCCTCGGCCGGACTCCCCTGGTCCACCCCCACAACCACAACACCCCTCTCCACATTGGACGGTGCTACCTGTCTGCCCACCGCACCCGATACGTCGTCGACGCCCAGACCAAGCCAGGCCTCTTTGGGCTTCGATTGTTCCTCAGCCCTGGCGACTTCGGTCGGACGCTCGGCAAGCTTCACATTGACGGTCTTGCGCTCACCCTTCCTCACGACCAGGAGCGCCACCTCTTTGCCGACTCCGGTCTGGGCGACCTTGAGCCTGAATTGATCTACGTTGCCCACCTTGTCACCGTTGAATTCCTGGATGATGTCACCGGTCCTGACGCCCGCCTTGGCAGCCGGCCCATCCTCAACGACCGAACCCACCAGAATGCCGCTCTTCACATCCACACCCAGGGCGTCTGCGATGTCCTTGGTTATCTCTTGTGGGAGTATGCCCAGGTAGCCCCAAGACACCTTCCCATATTTGATGATTTCTTCTGAAACATGTTTCACTAAATTTATCGGAATCGCGAAACCTATACCCTGACCAAGCGGGTTTATGGCCGTATTCATGCCCACGGCCTCACCGTCTATGTTGACCAGGGGGCCTCCGCTGTTGCCGAAATTGATCGAAGCATCGGTCTGGATGAAGTCCTGAAGCGCCGGGGTCCCGCCCACAATGTTCAGAGCCGAACGTCCCTTGGCACTTATCACGCCCACAGTCACGGTACCCTCAAGGCGCCCGAAAGGATTCCCGACCGCAATGGCCCAATCTCCGACTCTAATGGCGTCCGAGTTACCCAGATTGACGACCGGAGGCCGACCGGGCATGTCGATCTTTATGATCGCTATATCGGTATTGGGATCGGTTCCTACGACCGTCGCCTTGTACTCACTGCCGTCCAGGAGCCGGACGACAATCTCCTGGGCATCACTTACAACATGATTGTTGGTGACCACGTAGCCGCGGCTGTCGAAGATGAAGCCCGAGGCGAAGCCGGGCACCTGGTACTCTCGGCGCTGCTGCTGTTGGAATTCGGGAATCAGGTCGCGGAAGAGCCTGCCGAAGGGCTCATCGAATCCGGATGAGCCGGTCTCAACCTTCTTCTTAGTATCTATGCTCACGACCGCCGGCATCACTTTCGCGGCCACGTCGACGAACGGGCTAGGTTCGATCGAACCCTTGACTGCCGGGGCTGCATAAGCTCTCTGCGGCTCGCCGCCCTTGGCCGTGTCTTCGGCACGAGACCCCGTCGACTGACAGCCAAGAATCATGCTCAGACCGACTATCACTGCCGCCAATGTCGATATTCTGATCTTCAAGGTGTAAGTGTACCTCCGTCAGTGCCTGTGTAATCGTTTCGCTGGTTCCTTAAGATTTGAACCTGAATCCTAGGGAAAAGTTCCGTGGAAGTACAGAACTACAAGGGGGTACTGACCCCATCCGCACAGGATCCTCACAGGACCATTGTGCATTGTACCCAAGACCCTGGAATGTGTCAATAGTTTTCTTGCCTTCTCCCGGCCCGTTTAGTATATTGTCTGCACTCTGTTTTGGCGCAAAATCCGCGGGGAGGTTGTATTGCAGACTCGGGAGGCGGCAGGCCAGATCTATTTTCTGTCGGACCTTCATCTGGGGGCGTATCCGGAGATCGAGAAGTCCTCGGTCCCGATGCTCGACGGTTTCCTCGACCACGTCCGGGACTCGGGCGCTAAGCTCTGCATCGTCGGAGACCTGCTTGACTTCTGGTTCGAGTACCTCACGGTCGTGCCGCGCCATCCCTTCAGGGTCCTGGCTCGTCTTAAGTCCATGGTTGACTCCGGGTGCGAAATCACCTATATCGCCGGTAATCACGATTACTGGATGGGCGATTTCCTACGAGATGAGGTGGGCGTCCGGACGGTCCTCGACGCGCTTGATACCTCGATCGACGGCAGGCGTTTCTTCATCTCCCACGGCGACGGCATAGCCACCACCGGCCAGCTGGGATATCGCATCTTGAAGCAGGTTCTCCATAGTAGAGCGGTATCAAGTGGTTTCCGGATACTCCATCCGGATATCGGCCTCCGTCTGGCGGCCGGTTTCTCCAGGATGAGCCGGCGGCGCAGTTCAAGAAACCCCAATGGACCAAACCTGAGAGCGTTTGTTGAGAAGAAGGCGCGCGAAGGCTTCGACTTCATTGTCCTGGGACACCTGCACAGACCTCAAATTTTCGAGGTGGCTCACACCTCTTGTCTGGTGGTGGGTGACTGGATAGACAGTTTCACCTACGGCCTGTACTGCGATGGGAAGCTCTCGCTCGAGCGATGGGCAAGCGGCCCGGGCGTCACTTGCTCTCCTCGGGCGACGGAAAAATCGAGCCGGTCCTGAAGGCCATCGAAACCCTGTGGGTGGCGCCCAGCTTATCGCCAAGATCGAGATAGCAGTAATCCAGCATCATGTTCCTGATCTTGACCCCGAGCCCCAGGGTGGCGTGTGATCCGCCGGCGCCGCCGGCGGCGGGGGCGCCGTCGGTACCACTGCTGCCGACCGTGCTTTTATTGCCGAGTCTCAAGGTGACCGTGTTCATCACTTCCAATTCGAGGCCGGCCAGGATTGCTTGATCGTCATCCGCCGGCTTGCCGTAATCCTCGGCCCAGCGGTAATCAAGGGCCAGAAGCGCCCCGACCGATTTGGGCAGCCACGCAGGTTTGTAGGCAAACCCTCCCTGCCAGGTGAGCGGCAGGCTATATTCACTCTCGAAGTAACCCATCCGGGGACCGAGATTCCGCATGGTCACGCCGCCGGAGAGGTCTCCCCTGAGGAAGGCAACGGATCTCGAGAAGGCCAGCCCCAGATCAAGCGCGAAACCGGTAGCCGAGTCCCAATCGATTTTCTCGTAAACCGTCTTGCCGCTGACGCCGAGCCTCAGCGATCGTGAAATCGCCCGGGCATAGGTCGCACCGAAGAGGAAGTCATAGTACCGAAATTGGCCCAGAGGCTGGTCTTCGGTATCGTATCTATCCAGCGGCTCGGTATGAAGCCCGACAAGCGATACGCCGAATGCCTGCGCGCCGCTCGAGGTTCCGACCGTGAGCATCTCAAGGGATATGTCCTGAAACCAAGCGGCATGGGAGAAGGTTATGAGGCTGCCCTCGACCAGCGGGAGATTCGCAGGATTGGCCTCCGCCCAAGTTGCATCGCTGATTGCAACCGAGGCCTCCCCCAGAGCCGCAATCCTGGGCACCGTGGATACTTTGAGGAAGTCCGCGCACGTAAGCGTGGAGGCGCTGCCGAAGGACGGAATCACGAACAAGAGACATACCGCGAACGCCCTAAGCACGACCCTGCTCTTCATTGCCGGTCTCCTTGTGGCTTCTCAAGCTAACCTAACTCGACTGAACCTGCCGTGTCAAGCTCTGGAAAACAGGGACACACCCCATTTTCCGCTACTGTGATGGAGCGAGCATCCGCTTGAGAAGTTCCACCGCCTGCTCCAGGGCCCCTTCGGCCCGGCCGGGGTTCTTGCCCCCGCCCTCGCACACTTCGGCCCGGCCACCGCCCTTGCCTTCGGCGAGCCTGCACGCAACGTCGATCAGGCCGCGCATGTCCGCGGAGGCAACATCGGGCGACCGCGAGAACACGAAGTAAACTTTCTCCCCCCGTGCGGCCAGCAGGGCGACGGTCCCGCCCTGGGCGGTAAGCCGGGCCGCAGTCTCCCGCAATTCGGCAGGGGATTTATCGTCAAAGGTCGCAGTGATAAGCCTCGTTCCCTCGACGGTCTGCGACTTTGCCAGGAGATCCAGGACTTCATACTCGGCGAGCCTGGCTTTAAGTTTGGCTACCTCCCGCCGAAAGACCCTGGCGCCTTCGCTGAGATCACGGACCATACTGGGCACTTGAGTGTCCTTGATCGTGAATTCCTGCGCGATCTCGACCACGGCGCGGTTCTTCCAGAAATAGTCGGCCTCGGCCAGTCTCCCACACACGAATTCGACCCTTGTGGCCTCCCTCACCTTCTCCCAGCGTAGGATCTTCACCAATCCAACCTCACCGGCACGCCTCGAGTGCGTACCGCCGCAGGGCGAGACATCGAAGTCGGCGACCTCGACTATCCGAAGTACGGCGCCGGCCGGCGCCTTCTTGGCTCTCACGCCCTCGAGCCGGTTGGGCGCGGCCTCATAGATCTTGACCTCGCGGTTCTCATAGACAATGGAGTTCGCCAGGCGCTCGACCCGCTCCATATCCTCCCAGGTGAGACCAAGCCGGGAAACATCGATAGTGGAGTGATCGAGCCCAAGCCGTGATGACACCGTCTCGGCATCCACTACCTTCAGGAAGGCCTGGGATAGAATGTGCTGGCCGGTGTGCTGCTGCATGTTGATGAACCTCCTCGGCCAGTCGATCCGACCGGTGACGCGGTCGCCCACCTTGAAGGAGGGTTCACGGGAAGCGATATGAAGTGTCAGGTCGCCATCTTTGATCGTCCGTTCTATGTCTGTCGCACCGATCGAGCCGGTGTCGCAGGGCTGGCCGCCGGTCTCCGGATAGAAGAGGGTAGCCTCGAGGGTGATCGCATAACCCTCCTCGGTCCTAGTCAAGGCGGTGACCACGCTGTCGAACTCGCGAAGATAGCTGTCGGCCTGATAAAGCCGTCGAGTGTTTGGGAGGTCCACTGTCAACTAAGAATTATGCCCAGGGGGGGCACCTATGTGCCCCCGCTGGACATGGAGCGTAACGGCACCCCCAAGACCACACCGTGGCCTGTGAGGAATCGTTCGGTGGTTTAGGGGTTGCAACATCCGTGCCCAGCTCCCACGTTCTTGCCCTTATCGCAGCATTTCATCTTGATATCGTGACTGCACGAGTCTGCACATAATACTAACATGTGGCTAATGCATCGAATACAAATATGAAGTGCGCACAATATGCTCATTGCAGCTTGCACGTTTCTGCGGGCTTCCACGCCAATTTCGGCAAATCCTCGCCGAAGAGCCGTGACTGCCACCCTAAAACAGCGCAATATATTGCACTTTTGTGCAGAGGTCAGCATACCTCAGACCTTGCCCTGGAAGCCATACCTCTTCAGCTTATACATTAGACTCCTGCGGCTGATACCGAGCCACTCAGCCGCCTTGGTACGATTGCCCCCAAATCTCGCCAGGGCTTCGGTGATCCATCGCTTCTCTATCTTTTCCGCTTCTTTCGCCAGGGTGCTCTTTAGATCCTGACCGACATCCTGGCTGCCGGTCTTGTCTGCCTCGTCATCGAAGCCGCCGCTGTGGAGCCGAACGTCTTTCCCACCGGACCGAACGTAGCGCCTGATTACCGAGTTAAGTTGCCTCACGTTGCCCGGCCAGCGGTAGGCCAGCAGCATGTCCGCGAACTTGGGCCCCAGGGCGACCGGCGGCCTCCCGAGCTTGTCGGACTCTATTGTTATGAAGTGCTCTGCGAGCAAGATGACATCGTCACCTCGATCCCTCAGCGGCGGCACGTGGATCCACGCCTGGTTCAATCGGTAAAAGAGATCTTCCCTGAACGTATTTTCTCGAATAGCCTTGTGAACATCGATGTTGGTCGCCGCCAGGAACCAGGCATCGCTCTTCTTAGAGACGCCTTCCGCGCCGACCCTTGAGTAAACCCCGGTCTCCGTCAGCAGCAGCAGCTTGGCCTGCGCGTCGGTAGAGAGCACGCCGATCTCGTCAAGGAACACCGTACCCCCACCAGCGGCCTCGATGAAGCCCTTCTTGGCTTTGTAGGCGTCGGTGAACGCCCCTTTCTCGTGCCCAAAGAGCGCGGCCTCAAGCAGAGTCGGCGGAAATGCAGGACACAGCAAATGCTTGAAAGGTTTGGCGCGCCGTTCCGATTGAGTATGGAGAGCCTCCGCCACCATCCCCTTCCCCACACCATGCTCGCCCGTAATGAAAACCGTGAGGTTGCCTTCAGCCGCGTATTCGGCATACTCAGCGATCTGCCGCTTCACGGATTTGATGGGTTCGCTCTCACCGATGATATCGGCAGTACGCGCGAGACTTCTACCGCTGTCACCCTTGAGCCGGCGCAATTGGGCCTCAAGATCCTTGGTCTTGAGTTCCTTCTCGAGCAGGAACAGGAATTTCTCGGTTTCGTGGTCCTTCTCCGCGAAGTTGTCTGCGCCGAGCTTGATGGCCTCAACCACGTTCTGGGCGTCGCTGAAGTTGGACAGCATGATCACGCAGACATCCTTGTCTTCCTGTCTGAGGTCTTTGAGTACATCCAGCCCACTCCGGCCCGGCATCTTGACATCCAACAGAACGGCATCGGGCTTCTCGGCCACAAAGACCTCTACCGCCTGCCTCGGGTCGGCACACCGGGATACCGAATAACCGCGGCTCGTCAAGGCATCGGTGAACCGCCAGACCGACTCAAGATCGTCATCAATCATCAGGATCTTCTTTGCCATGATGCTCCAACCTTTGCTTGTGCCACGGCACGGCCGGCCGCGCCGTCAAGGGTTGCGCCTACCCGGAGGCAACCTGAAACATAGCGACGAACCGCGACTTGCCGTCAACTCCCATCTCGCACACTATGTCCCCACCATTTGCTTTCGCACGCTTCTTGGCTGAGAAGAGCCCCAGCCCACAGCCACCTTCCTTGGTGGTGTAAAACGCGTCGAATACCTTGCCTATCTCACTCTTGGCCACCCCGGGCCCCGAGTCCTCAAAAACCAGTCCGACCAGCTTCCCACCTCTCTCGGAATCCAAAACCCTGGAGCCGATCGTGATTGTCCCGTTCTCCTTCACCGCATCAGCCGAATTGGCTAGAATGCCGAGCGCGATCTTGGTGAAGTCCCGACGGTCGGCAAACGCAGGAGGAACAGATCCGACATCATTCTTGATCGTTATCGATCGGGAGGCGAGGTCACTCGAGGTCAGCGATACCAGGTAAGCGGCGAACTCTTCCAGGTTGATGATCTCGGCCCGGCGATTACCGGGATTGGATACCTCGGTAAGCTCTTGCGCGAGCGCCGTCAGCCGCTTGACCTCGTTCTCTATGCTGCCCAGGCGGCTGCCATCTCCCGCTTTCGATGTATCGCAGTCCCTGAGCGATCGCAAGTGCTCAGTTATCCTGTTGAGGGGGTAACGCAGGTCGTGAGCCAGGTCGCTCACGGTCTCCCCCGCGGCCTCGAACCTTCGGAGCGCACTTGCGGCATCGGCCGCCTGCCAGACATTCCCGACAGTGGATGCCGCCGAACACATGAAGCACGTATCGTCAGCCGAGAGTACCACTTCACCCGTGCCACAGGCGAGGATCAGACCCCATGAGCTCTCTGAAAGCACGACCGGTGCAATGGCAAGCGAGCCGCCTTCCGCCGGCAAAAAGCCCGCGCCTACCAACATCTGCTGAGCCGCCTCGGTCATACTATGACCCCGAGGCATTTCAGCAAAGCGGCAGGATTGCTGCAATTGCCCGGTCTCCTCAAATTCATGGTTCCGGACTCCGGAATCCCTGAGCCTCTTGCACACCAGCCGGGATCCGCCCCGGTCATCGCTGAGCACAGAGTGAGCATGTTCCATCTGCGGCACCTTAAAGAGCCTTGCATCTTTGCTCGCCAAACCCGATCTCGCGTAGACTTCGCTCAACCAGACCTCGTCGCCCTTGCCGCGAACAGCCCACAGGAACCGTTCCGCCGGGATCACTGCGGCAAGCTCCTCTCCCACTATCCGCAAGGCCTCTGCGACACTGGACACGCCCGCAATCCGAACTGCAATCCGGTGTAGGCACTCGGACCTGTCCCGCTCCTTCTTAAGAGCGCTGACATAGGTCGTAATCGGCAGAACGAAGCTGAACCGGCTACACAGAAGCCGGGCGATGCCCGAATCCAAAGGGCCAAAGCGTCCGGCCTGCTTCCAGCCAAGCAGAACCCCTTTCGTGCCGGGAACATCGACATCGGCCATAAGCAAGTTCTCCTGCGGCACGCTTACCTCGTTCGGACCGGATGCTCCGGATAATAGCCGCGCGGTGCCCTTCTCCAAGACATCGGAAGGGATGGCTCCCTGGGGAGGCGCCGATCCGCTGGTCACATATGTCGACCTGGGAGCGCCGTCAATCTGGCTAAGCAGCGACAGACTTACGAAATCTGCCTCGAGGATCTCCCTTGCCTGGTCGACAAAGACCTGGAAAACCGCCGGTTCACCCTTGAGGGAGCTCAACACCATGCCCGACCTGGTGATGGCGGTCATCCTGTCGACCGAGTGGGCCAACGCGGCATCGGCAGACGAAATCTCACGGGTCCTCTCATCGACCAGCATCTTGGGGTTCTCAGCGTATCGCCGCGCTCTCTCTTTATGCTCCTTCGGGCCCGGGCTGAACCGGACAATGTTCACCATGCAGTCCAGGCTGCCATCGGCCCTGAGGACCGGCAGACTCGTGATATCGGCGAAAACGGGGGCACCCGTCTTCTTTCGCTTGAGCTTGACGCCACCGCTCACCACCGGCGACTTCGACGTATATGCCCGGCGCAACAGGCTCATCAGCATGTCCTCCTCCTCCTCGACCGTGAGGAGATCGGAGGCATCCTTGCCGATCAGTTTCTCTTTGATCCCAAGGCGCTTCTCGATCACCGGGTTTGCGTAAATTACCTTGCCGTGGGCGTCGAGGACGACAACACCGTCCTTGGTAGTCGAGGCAACCGCTTCGTAGAGCTTTTCCCACCTGGCAGCCTCATGCTCAAACCTTCCCTTCTCAAGAAGTTCCTCGGCGACAGCCAGGGCTCCGGGCCTCCCATCGAAGACCACGGGGTAGACGTGGGCCTTCAGGGGCGTCACGATTCCGTCTCTGGTGATATGCTCGAATCGGGGAAGATGGACTTCCTCCCCACGGTCCACAGCCACCCTAAGAATCTCATACATACCGGTCTCGCGGCTACGGGCCACAAGATCGTCGAACCGCTTCCCGACGGCATCCGCCGGGGAGACCTTGATTCTCCGTGCCAGCGCTTCATTGATACGCCGCACGATCAGATCCGCATCCATCAAGGCCAGGGGCATATCGTGACTCTCGACCACTTTCTCAAGAATCTCCTTCTCCTGGGCAAGGCCCTTGGTGGCATCGGCCATAAGCCTTTGGATGCTCTCGGCCTCACTCGTGTCGTGGAAAACCAGGAAAACCTGCGAGACCACATCTCCCAGATCCTTGAGCCCAAAGGCGAGGACTCTGAAGGGTTTCCGACCCGCGGAGGTCTCGACCTCGGCGTGGAAGGCGGCGAAGTCCCTGCCACCGATCATCTGGTTGTAGATGTTTTCAATCGACTTGGGGTCAACCCACCTGACGTCGCTCTTGAGGTTGAGATCGCCGGCACTGCTCCCGGCGCCGACGAGGGACTTGGCCGCGTTGGTCATGAATAGGACACGGCCGTCAACATGGGTAAAGAATGATGGCGGGCCGAGAAGAGCGACCGTCCTGCCGAACACTTTATGCCATCTCTCATCGTGGCTCATAGGCGTCGCAGCCTCCGACGAGGGTTTGAGAATCACGGACGCGCCACAGCACTTGCCCGCTTGATCATAAACGGGCCAGCCTATCACCGAAGTGTGGACAACTCCCCGCCTGGATGACGTAACCGGAAAGTCTCCTTCGAAGACGCTCTGGCGGTTGGAGATCGCACCGGCGATCTGTTTCTCAAGGATCTTGGCTTGCTCCGACGGGTTTATCTCGGATATCTTCTTGCTGCTTATTTCGGAATAAATGACCGCCGATTTCGGACTTTATTGACCAGTAGTCGGAGCATAGCGACGCTGGCTGTCTCAGTTATAGGACAGTGTCCATTTTGAGTCAAGTATTCATGTTGTCACCTCCTTGTTGAGAGTG
>JAZDEY010000042.1:0-59921 GCA_043808325.1 Candidatus Eiseniibacteriota bacterium | reverse complement strand
CGCGATCAACCAACCCATGTGGCAAAGAACGGGATTGAGCTAATGCACTCAACTCGGATTTCTCCTCATCCGACAACACAAGCAGCCCTCTTGGCCGGCCGGCTTTCATGAGTACCTCCTTGTCGATAGGAACGGTACCCATTATATGCGCAGAACCATAC
Organism: Candidatus Eiseniibacteriota bacterium; assembly: GCA_043808325.1. Taxonomy (GTDB): domain Bacteria; phylum Arandabacterota; class Arandabacteria; order Arandabacterales; family Arandabacteraceae; genus JAZDEY01. The sequence goes on along the minus strand of JAZDEY010000042.1, from coordinate 59,760 downwards.
ATTAATCAACTTATTTATGGGACACGACACTAGCTCTGCTTGGGATACTATCAACGCTTTTCTTTCTGAGGATCTTTCTTGTCAGGGATCGGTCGGGTAAGGGGTCCGCGCGCAAAGACTCACTTCTCTACGTAACCGTGAACATACTCGGGACCTTCACGCACTACTGGTTCTGCTTTGTCCTGCTGTCGCAGGCTGTGGCCCACCTGATTCTCTTCTCGAAGGCGGGGGCGCGAAGATTCTGGACCCTGATCCTCTTGTCGATCATCCCCTTTGCGATTATCTGGGGGCCGGTGCTGGTCTCTCAGATGGGCAATGGAGCGACGTCGTGGATGGTCAGGCCCGGTGCGGCTGCGCTCGCCGACACCCTCTTGGCCTTCTACGGTGGGGGGCTGCGTGCACCCCTGCTGTCAGTAGCCGTCTACGCCGCCTTTGTGCTCCTCGTCATCGTGCGATTGGATCGGCACAGGCTTGCACTCCAGAGGGGGCAAGATCTACGAGCCTTTATTGCGCAAGACCGAAGCCTTGTATTCCTGATTTTCTTCCTCACTACGCTGTTTGTCCCACTTGCCGCTTCTCAGGTAAGGCCAATGTACGTGTCCGGCAGGTATACGATAATCAGTCTGTTTCCTCTGGTGCTTTTCGTCGGGCCGCTGGTCAGCCGATTCGGGAATCGCCTGCTTGTTCCATTTTTCTGTTGTGTCCTCGTCCTGGCAACTGCGGCAGGCTTTGTGAGGATCAAGATGCGGCCACCTCAGATCGATGATAGATCGGCAGCCGAGTACATAGTCGCTCGTGCAAACAGAGGGGATCTACTTATCTTCACCGGCCTGAGTCGCGTGAGCATCGACTACTACCTCCGCCGGTTTCACGTCGAGGGTCGGTTTGCTGAGATCACCTTCCCCGCCGAGGTTGCGAGGCATCCCGGTTACATGGACATGAAGAAAATGCTTGCAGGGAGGGACAATCTCGAAAGGGAAGCCGACAGCGTCGCGGGCGGTGCGTATGATGCGCTATCCGGATGCGCCGGGGCACGAATCTGGGTGCTCTACGGGTCGGACAATGAGATCAATCCTATTCTCAAGCAGCGCCTGGAGGGAAGATTCACGCTGGTGGACGAGAAGAATCTCAGCGGATCATCATTTGACAAGATCCTGGTATATCGCGGATCATAGTCGCAGATCAGGTCGCGGAGCAAGGAGGTCGAAGCGCGATGCCGAATACTTCTCCGTTAGGCAAGTGGTTCAAACTTGACGAGCACGGCACCACCGTGCCGCGGGAGTTGCGCGCCGGCCTGGTGACGTTTCTCACGATGGCCTATATCGTGGTGGTCAACCCGGCCATCCTCTCGGCGGCCGGCATGCCGAGGGATGCCGCGATGACGGCGACCATACTGACGGTGATCTTTGGGACCGCCTTGATGGCCGTCGTCGCCAACAGGCCCTTCGCAGTTGCTCCGCTGATGGGCGAGAATGCCTTTGTGGCCTTCACGGTGTGCAAGGTAATGGGCTACCCGTGGCAGGCGGCCCTCGCAGGAATCCTGATCTCGGCCTCCTTGATCACGGTGCTTTCGATAACCGGCGCGCGTAAGTTCCTGATGGAAGCGATTCCGATCAATCTCAAATACTCGCTGGCCGTAGGCATAGGCTTCTTCCTGACCTTCATAGGATTCAACGAGACCGGCATCGTCAGCCTGGGGGTCCCCGGGGCCCCTCTCCATCTGGGCAAGATCAGCTCCGCGCCGGTTTTGCTGTCGGTATTCGGATTCGTGCTAATGGCGCTGTTGATCCTGCGCAGAATTCCGGGCGGGCTCCTGCTCGGGATCGTCGCCACAACGATCGCCAGCTTCATCTTCGGAATAACCAAGCTGCCGGAGCACTTCGTCGGCGTCCCCCCGAGCATCGCCCCGACCTTGTTCAAGTTCGATTTCAAAGTGGTCCTCACGGTCGGGTTCTTCCCGGTGCTGCTCACCTTGTTCCTGATGGACTTCCTCGACATGATGGGCAGCCTTATTGGGTGTTCCTCGCTCGCAGGCTTTCTTGACGAGGAGGGCAACCTGCCTAATGCCCAGAAGCCTCTCTTCGTGGATTCCTTTGCGAGTGTCTTCGGCGCCTGTGTAGGCACGACCACCGCCGGCACCTACATCGAATCGGCCGCCGGAATCCAGGAGGGTGGAAGGACCGGGCTGACGGCCCTCACGGTAAGCGTGCTCTTTGCTCTGTGCCTGTTTCTTGCGCCGTTCCTCACGGTGGTGCCGCCCCAGGCATATGGGCCGGCGCTCATCCTTGTGGGTATATTCATGATAAGCCCGATCACCAAGATCAACTTCAGCGACTATACGGAGCTGATCCCGGCCTTCTTCATAATCGCGCTGATGAGCTTCACCTATAACATCGGCGTCGGGCTGATCGCAGGCTTCGTGCTTTACCCAATCGGCAAGCTGGTGACCCTGAGACACAAAGAAGTCTCCCCGGGCATGTGGATTCTGTTTGTCCTCAGCGTGCTCTTCTTTGTGTTCTACAAGTACTGAGCCCGGAGAACATGGAAGACAGGAACACATCTGGAAACCGGAGTAGGCATCGCTGGCTAGGCCCTCTTGTGGTTGGACTCCTGGCCCTGGTGTTGCGCCTGGCCTATCTTCTCGAGATACGGCACAACCCATTCTTCTATCACCCTATCGTCGATGCCTGGGACTACGATCGCGATGCCTGGAATGTGGTCGCGACCGGTAACTGGGTTGGGACTGGCGTCTTCTTCCAGGCGCCACTCTTCACTTATTTTCTTGCCGCCCTCTACAAGTTGGTCGGCCATAACCTCTTCTGGCCGCGGCTGGTTCAGGTATTGCTGGGGACACTCACTACGATGGGGGTATTCATCCTGGGCCGGCGCATATTCGGGGAGAAGGCGGCTTGGATTGCAGGAATTGCCACCGCGCTCTATTCCCTCCTCATCTTCTATGAAGGGGAGCTGCTGGCGCCCACGCTTACGGTTTTCCTCGATGTGATCATGTTTCTGGTGCTTTTCGCGGTCGTGATGCCGAGGCCGGGTTGGCTGTGGGGCGGCGCCGGGCTCGTCTTCGGTCTGCGGGCCCTGGCCACGACCAACGTCCTTGCAGTCACACCGGTACTATGGGCTTGGGTTCTCCTCTACGGTCGGCGTATGCGCTGGCCGAGACGGTGGATTGCCGCGACCCTTGTCGCGTTTACACTGGGAACGCTTGTCGCGATCGCGCCCGTCACTTTGCGGAACTGGGCGGTCCGCGGGGAATTCATACCCATCTCATCCAACGCCGGGCTCAACTTCTATCTCGGAAACAGCGGCGATTACCAGGCCAAGGTCGCCATTCGGCCCGGTGCCGAGTGGGACGAACTGATGGACAAGCCCCTGCGGGCGGGTATCAGGAAAGAATCGGCGATGTCGGCCTACTTCTTCGATCAAGCGTGGGAGTATATCCGCACGCATCCTTCGGCATATCTCCAGCTCCTCGTTCACAAGGCGAATCTGTTTGTGCGCGGGGATGAGCTGCTCCGCAATCAAGAGATCTACCCCTTCCGCAGTTACTCAGTGATCCTGAGGGCGCTGCTGTGGAAGATTGGGATGCCTGGTGGCCCCGGGCTGGCTTTTCCCTTCGGTTTGCTGCTGCCGCTTGCATGGCCGGGCCTGCTCCTGGCCTTCCGCAAGCCCCACTGGGAGGGAAGCCTGCTTGCAGCCTTCGCGGTAGCCTATTCGCTGTCGGTGATTGCCTTCTTCATAACGGCCCGCTACCGGATGCCGGTTGTGATTCCCCTCATTCTCTTGGCCGCCTATGGGTGGACCCGCTGGCGCGACTGGTGGACCCAAAAACCCTGGCGTGCCGCGACCCTGGTCGGCGTGATCGCTCTCTTCCTCATCTCCAACTGGGATCCCGGTCGCATGTCCAAGAAAATGAATCCCGACGCATACTATAGCCTGGCTTCCACCCTCAAGAACCAGGGTGATCTTGGCGGCGCAGAGCAGTACTACAAGAAGGCGATCGGGCTTAATCCGAAAGATGCCAGTGCCTGGTTCAATCTTGGACTCGATGTCTACCAGGAACAGCGAATGTACGACAAGGCCGAATCTGCCTACCGTATGGCTTTGGTGCTAAGGCCCCACTATGCCATGGCCGTCTTCAGCCTGGGTTATCTGGCCGAATTGCGCGGCCGACCCCAGGAAGCCGAGAGCCTGTATTACCGAGCCGCGCAGCTGGATTCACTGATGCCCGGGCCCTATCACAACCTGGCCCTGATGGCGCTGTCCCGCAGAGACTATGAGCGCGCGCAGGAGCTCTACCGGCAAGCGTCCCTGAGGGACCCCTACAACCCGGACAATCTCATCGGTCTCGGCATAACGGCTTTCAAGCTTCGCGGTCTCGGGGCAGCGATGCCGTTCTTCAATCGGGCGCGCAGCCTTAACGCTCGGAATCCAGACTTCTATTACAACCTGGCACTTGTCTATGCTCAGGTGGGCCTGCCTTCGGAAGCGGCGGATGCTGCCCGGCGCGTGATCCAGCTGGATCCCGCCGACGACCAGGCCTATATCATTCTTGCCGACCAGATGCGCCTTGCCGGCCGCATCGAAGAAGCTCGCACTCTACTCGAACAGGCCATGCGCCGTAGGCCCGATCTCGCGGGCCCGCGCGAGGCCCTGACAAGACTCAACCGTTAGGGGCTATTCTTGGGGGGGGTAACGTGGTTAACGAGCAAATGCCTCGCCGGCGGAGAAGGCCTGCTTGAGCAAGTCGTCCCGGCTGCGGGCGTCGTCGGGCTTGTCAAGGCCGGTGGTGATTAGCTCTCCGGTATAGTCAAATCCGATCACATTCGAGAAGGCCTTCACAATGCTCACGGCCGGCCGATAGTAATTGGGTTTATCGGTGGTCGCCCCGACGAAGATCGCGAAGGCCTTGTGACCTTCACGGCGTTCTCGGCTATCAGGATCAAAACGCTTCAGGACCGCTGCTCTTGCCCATACTGCCTGAAAGCGATCTATGAAGGACTTGAGCGAGCCCGGGGGTCCCATGAAGTAGACGGGTGCTGCAACCAGCAAGTATGGCGAAGCCAGAACCTCATCGTAGATCTCGTTCATCCCATCCCGGATCACGCATCTGCCGTCAGCGAAACACGCGTTGTCGCCATCGCAAGGGCTCAGGCCCAGATCGGTAGGCACGATAAGCCTGTGCCCTACTCCCTGGGAGGCCGCACCTCGTAGGAATTCCATCGCCAGGGTGTCACTGTTGCCCCCTCGCCGGGGACTGCCGAGCACCGCCACAAGCTGTGCGTCCGTAGTCACGGTCTTATCTCTCCCGGATAGCAGCGACTAACCTGTTGAACAAGCCCCGGAGCATAGTACAATCGAGCCCGCAAGGTCGTGGTTGTCAAGTCACAAGTTTGGGTCAAGGAGAGCACAATGTCAAAGAGTATGATCTGCTGCACCAGTCGCGTCTCTTGGGCACGGGCCGCGATCGCGGCCGGCCTCTTCGCATTTCTCGTCGCCGCAGCGGCGACGCACGCACCATCGGTTCGAGCGCAGTCGGGAGCCACGGATTCACCCGGTGACTCCCTCGCGGCCCGAGGCCCAAATGCCCTCGCGGTTCCTTCGATCGAGACCTTTATGCAGATCGGCAATGCCGGCTCGCCCCAGATCAGCGAAGACGGCAGCACCGTCTTCTTCACCACCTCTATGACGGGAGTCGACCAGGTCTATGAGCTGCTTCGGTCCGGCTGGCCCTATCAGCTTACGGCTTTCGTCGACGGCAGCGATTTCTACAGAGTGTCTTACACGGGCAGCAAAGTCGTAGTCGGCTCAAGCACGGGAGGCAGCGAGCAGTCCAACCTCTATTTTGTGGACACCGACACCGATCTGGTCTCGCCCCTCAGGATCAGGGACAAAGTGCAGCATGGTTCGCCGCTGTGGAGTCCCGATGAGCGCTATCTTTATTTCAGAAGCAATGAAGAGACAGCCAAGGACTTCTACATCTATAGAATCGATACGGTAACCGGGGCCGTGGAGAAAATCTGGGAGCACGCCGGCTGGAATGAACCGATCGCGATATCGAGGGACGGAAACAAACTGCTGGTATCCCACGACGAATCCAACGTCAATAACTACCTTTACCTCCTGGACATTGCTACCGGCCAGGAGACCCCACTCACGCCGCACGACGGCGACTACCTCTTCCAGTATGCCAGGCTTACGCCCGATCTCAGTCATATCTACCTCGTGACCAACCTCAACGACGACGGCATCAGTCGGATCGCCCGCAAGGCCGTGCCCTCCGGGGAGATCGAATTCCTCAACGGCGAATCGCCCTGGGAGACTGAGGAGATGGACCTCTCCGATGACGGCGAGTATCTTGCCTGGGTGGAGAATGTGGAGGGCTATGGCGAGCTTCATGCACGCGATCTGGTCGACGGCATCGAGGCCGAGCTGAGCGATATGCGAGGAATCGCCTCAGCGATTGATGTCTCGAGCGCCGGCACAGTGGTGTTTGTGTTTGAAAGTGCCACGTCTCCGAGCGATATCTGGAAATACGATATAGAGGAGGGCGACCTGGCGAAGCTGACCCACTCGACTCTTGCAGGCATCGATCAATCACTCTTCACGGAGCCCGAGCTGATACACTACACGAGCTTCGACGGGCTGGGGATCCCGGCATTCCTTTATCTTCCCGATGGGTGGGCGGGTCAGCCGATCCCCTTCGTCATGGATATCCACGGCGGGCCGGAAGGCCAGGCGAGGCCGGCGTTCTCCAGGCACTTCCAGTACCTGCTCCTTAACGGCTACGGTATCCTTGTGCCCAATATCAGGGGAAGCTCCGGCTACGGGCGCGCTTATATAGCACTGGACAATTACAGGAACCGCAAGAACTCCATTCGTGATATCTACGAGGGAGCCAAATGGCTCGTGGACAACGGCTACGCCCGGTCCGGCAAGATCGGCATCAAGGGTGGTAGCTATGGCGGGTACGCGACCCTGGCGGCACTTGTCGATTATCCCGACATTTTCGGGGCGGGCATCGATGACGTGGGGATCGCCAACTTCGTGACCTTCCTCCAGCATACGGCGCCCTACCGGCGGGCACTTCGGGAAGCTGAATATGGGCCGCTCGCCGACTCGACGTTTCTACTGGAAATATCCCCCGTGACACATGCCGATCGCATAAAGGCGCCGCTCTTGATCGTCCATGGCGAGAACGATCCGCGCGTGCCTGTCGGCGAGGCCCGCCAGATGGCTGCAGCCGTTAGAGCGCGGGGCGGCGTGGTCGACACCCTGATTTTTGCCGACGAGGGCCACGGCGCCGGGAAGCTGAGCAACAGGCTGGTTTACTATCGTAAGATGGTGGAGTTCTTAGACCGGTATCTCAAGAACTGACCGCGCGGAGGTTCGGGGCGGAAGCCCTTCGCTCAGAGGCTCGGTGCCGGTGGCCCTCGCTGCGATACGACACTTGCTTCGGGCCACTCGTCACCTCGCTGCCCGATCGTGTTGGGCGAGGGAGAGGGGTTGATGCGGAGGCGAATGGGGTTACTGAGCCGAAGTACAACCCCCGACCGATGGCTCGCCGTCGGTGGCCCTTGCGGCGGAACCCCACTTGCTTCGGGCCAGCCGCCAGCTCGCTGACACATGGAGGCGCCGTCGGCGCCGGCTCAGCATTACCAGCCGATATCCCGCAGGTCCTTGTCGCTGAGCGAGAAGTGGTGACCTATCTCGTGGAGCAACGTCTTTCTTATCTGCCCATAGACCTGCTCTCGGCTCCGGCAAATCGACTCGATGTTCCTCTTGAAAAGCGTGATCTTGTCCGGAAGTACCAAGCCATAGTGGGTGGTTCGGCGCTTTTGGGGCACGCCCTGGTAAAGCCCCAAGAGCAGCCGGCCCCGGGGCAGCCTTCTCAACGCATCGGGAGGAGGATAGTCATCGACGACCACGTCCACATTGTCGAGTTTCGCTTTGAACTCATCGGGCAGAGCCTCTATGGCCTCAGTCACCACCTGCCTGAATTCCTCATCGTTCAGCCCGAACATCGGAAGTGAGCCTCCTCGGCAATCCCCGGCCCGTGCCTGTTGGGTAGGCACGGAGTCCTCACTTGAGGACGTGCATCCATTCGGCAAGCAGGAAGTGCAGTCTTCCAATCAGCAGCGAGATACGCGCCATCACGGTGTATCCGAACGATGCCCCGAAGGATATCATCAGGAAGTAGACGCCGATCTTGGCGCTCGTGCCGAAGGCTCCCCGGTGCTCCATGGAGAAGTAGAAATATGTCAGCGTGGTAATAACGCCAACGAGGAGCACGATGAAACCGAAGGCCGTCCAGAAATCGTAGGTGACGAACTTCGCCTTGAGGAACGGCTCGAAGGTTCCGGCCAGCTGCGGGATGATGTCGCCTTCGACGGCTGCAATGATCTGCAGCCCAAGTGCAACCCCAAGCACAAATGTGAGCGGGAACCTCACAAGCCACGACGTCTGCCGGAAGAGCTGCGTAAACATCATGAGGCCGAGAATGATCGGAATGATGTTCCAGTAGTTATGCTGCAAGAAGAGCGGATCAAAGAGATTGGGCTTGGCGTAGTTCCAGAAGAAGTAGGAAGCCCAGTATCCTGCCGACAGCCCTACAAAGATGTACTCCGCGACCTTATAGAACGGGTTGTCCTTGTAAAGGAAGCTATAGATCGCGAGCGTCATCGCTGCCGCAATCCAGGGCCATATGCCGGTGGTCATATACATGGATTACTTCTTCTTCCTTTTCTCATACCAGTAAAGCGCGTTACCCAGAGCGATGAACGCAATAATCAGCATGTGGGCAATCGACTGCGAGTCCATCCCTACGGTTGCAAGGCCCGGCGTCTTGACCAGGCGCTCGTACTCGGCGGCGCCCTTCATGCCCCCGATCAAGCCCACCAGCTGGCCGGTCTGGAGATACTGGTAATACTTCGGCGCCCCGATCGCGGTCTGGGCCGTGACCAAGTTGCCGCGATATCTGGCATGGTAATAGAAAATCCACTGGTCGCTTCCGGGGTCGCCCATCGAGAAGGTGATGACAAGCCCGATGTCCTTGGAGCTTCTGATATCCTTCATCATGGCAAGATTCTCGACGGGTGTTCCGTAGACATCCTGCCTGCAAACATCATGTATATTCCTGCCGAGGTTCACAAGCATCACCGCGCCACCCGGACGGAAGCCGAAGTTGATGAAGTCCTTGCCATATTCCTTGTGGTATTCGTCGACGGCAACGGCCTTGAGGGCCCGCTGGCCGAGGGGAACTCCCGTAGCCCACATGCCTATGACCATCACGCGCAAGTCCCTTGCGAAGCAATGCCTCATCACGGAAAGCATCGCCGGGTAGAGCTCCGGGGCGCCCGAGGGATCGTAGTCCACGGACATCAAGACCACCGATCTCGGCGGCAGGCTCTCAATCACGTCATAGACCTGCTGGACGGGCGGGCTGATATCGACCGGCAGGCCGATCGGGAGGAGGAGGGGAATTATGACCGCAGCTGCGACCGCCAGGAAGATTATCCTCCGGTCGAGATCGCTGATTCTCTGTAGCAAACTCACGGCCATCTCCTATTGCATGTACGATCTTTCAATGCCAAGTATCATTCTCAAAGACATCGATATGATGCCAAGGTCTATGCCGATCATGATGCCTCGCTTGGCCGCAGCATTGGGATAGGTCATCAGCCATTCAGTGACCTTCGGGAATCCGTCCCAGATGCTCGATCCAATCGGCACCCTGCCAAGCATCACGACGACCGCCGCCAGCAAGAGCAGCAGGGCCTCCTTGTTTCGCGCCCTGAATGCTCTGAAGGATGCTGAAGTCATGAAGAAGGCCAACAGCGAATACATGGTGGCCTCCAGGGGGAACTGGACATTGAAATAGACGTACATGAAGGGGCTGCCTTCCTTGATGGATGCCGGGCTCAGCTTATAGAACCCGAAGAAGAGCTGCACCCCCAGGGCGACCAGCAAAATGATCGAGTACTGCCAGTCGCGTGATCTCGCCTTCACGCGCTCTCCGTTGACGCGCGCGAGGTTCATGGTTCCCAGGAACGTGAAGAAGGTTATGATGCCGAGGTACCAGTTCCGGAACATCTGGTTGGCGTCGGCAACCGGCTTAGCAGGGATGAAGTTGGTGACGATGGTAAAAATGCCCATGACGAGGATGATCAAAAGCGGCAACTGTCTTTTCATGTCCTGCTCGCGCCCCCGATGCTAATGGACCGAAAGCCAGTTATAGAAGACGGGCTTTCCCAGCAAACTGAAAACGACACCCACAATGATGATAACGAGGAACAGGGCCTTTGCCACATCCTGCCCCTTTATGGTACCGAGCTGGACGGGATCCTGTGAAAGCGACGCGCCCGCCGCATAGAGCTCCTCACCGATCAGCGTGTAGTCGCAGGCTGCCACAAAGAAGGGAAGCTGGTCGATCATGGCAGTACCCGCTATCTGGATGGCGCCGGTTGAGAACCCGGTCTCGGCGAGGATCAGAGACTCCGCATAGAAAGCGCCCAGGTAGAAATTGGCCGCGGGCCGCTCCCGCATCATGATGCCGTCAACGCCGGCGACGTAGCCGAACTGGTCGTCCGTCAAATAGCGGATGTTCTCTTCCTTGTAGTCATCGGGCTTGCCGACCCGGAGATAGCTCTCCTTGACGGTCTCCCTCGCCATAGACATCTGCATCGCTTTATTACACGGGATCGTCATTTTACTGCCGTAGGTGGCAACCTTCTCGGCGACTCTCGAGAGGATGTTCATACTGGCGATGGTCTGGGGATCGTCGATGTCAAGGCCGCCGGGGATGTACAGGATCGACTTGCCCATCTCGGTCGCTCGTCCGATTGCCTCGTCGAAAGCGTCGAGCGCCGGAATTCGCCGCACGAACACCTGGCCTTTCCTGCGGCGGGCTATGGATATGTAAATGAGAACCGCGGCACAGCAAAAAATCACGAGGACCAACACGTTGGTTCTACCGCTGTACCATTGCATGATGCCCGAGGCTTGCCCGGATACATCCGAGGAGGTCATGGCTGACACACTCAGGGCATCTATTCGATACCGGTAGGGCTTGTTGGGTTCGACGCCCCCGTCGCTGAAGGCCGTAGTGCCGGCGGGCACCGATCCGGCCTCGCTGAAATCGCCGGCGGGGGAGGAGGCACGCATGATCTTGTACTCGATCACGGTGCCCGGAGACGTTACCTCAGTGGGGGAAACAGCCCACGTGATGTCTATGCTTGTGCCGCCGTCGTAGGGCGTGTCCTTGAGTGATGTTATCGTGGCAGGGGCGATGGCGACCGGGGCCGGGGCAGTCGCGGCTGTCATCTGCTGGGAAACCAGGACAATAAGCGCGACCCCGAGAGCCAGGGCCGCTGCCCAGGTCCCCCTGCGTGTTAACCCGTTCAGGCTTATCCAACTCCGCACCGGGCTACTCCCGCGCATCCCAATCCGGTTTGCTCGTGCCCAGACCTTACTTGGCTGCCCTTCGGCGCTTCTTGGCAGCCGGCCGCTTTTTGGACGCGGCTACTTTACCACTTTTCCGAGGCCTCGTGGCAAGCTTTTTCGACTTGGGCGGTGATTTTCTCTTGGAGACCGGCGCCGGCTTCGGTCGCTTCGCAACCTTCGGTGCCGCCGCCCTCGTCGGAGCCTGCGCTCTGGCTCTCCGCCTTGCGAAGTCAACCAGTTCCTTGGCCTTCGCGGCAATGTGCTCGGCGCTCACTTCGAATTCCTTGACCAATTCCCAGGGCGAGCCGCTCTCCCCGAATCTGTCCTTGACCCCGATCATCCCAGTGATCACGGGTTTTCCATAAAGCTCCTTAGCCTGCGTGATCGTTGCAGCGATCCAATTGCCGAATCCTCCGACCTGGTGCTCTTCAGCGGTCAGGACGACACCGGTCTCCGCTGCTGCCCGGATGATGGTCGCGGTATCGAGCGGTTTTATGGTGTGGAGGTTGACGACGCGGGTCTCAAATCCGAACTCCTGCTTCAGGATGTAAGCCGCCCGCATCGCCTCGGGCACGCTCGGACCACAGGCGATGATCGCGAGGTCCTCGTTCTCGTTCTTGTACTTGGATGCGAGGACGGTCTCGAAGGCATCAATGAACTTATCCTTCTCGCCGCGGTACCTGATGACGTTGGCCTCGCCGAACTTCCACGGGGTCTGGAAGGTCGTGACCATCGGAGTGGCCTCTCTCGCGAAGCGCAGGTACTTGGGCCCCTTGATCGTGAAGAGCGCGTATTCCGAGGCCCGTCTGGTCTCGATATAGTCGCACGGGACCACGACGGTCATATTGGGAAGCCCGCACATCTGGAAGAGCTCCTCGAGTGCCTGGTGCGTTGCGCCATCCGGCCCGACCGACACTCCGCCGTGCGCACCCGCGATAAACACATTGAACTCGCCATAGCACACGGTGGTCCGGAGCTGGTCCAGATTCCTGCCGGATGCGAACACACCGTAAGTTCCGAAAACGGGGAGCTTGCCCTCCTTGGCGAGCCCTGCAGCAACGCCGGTGGCACTCTGCTCGGCGATCCCCATGCTCAGGAACCGGTGCTCCCTCCCGGGGCAACCCTTGTAGAACTGGCTGATGGTTATCGAGTCCGATATGTCGCCTCCGAGGCACACCATTCGCTCGTCTTCGCCGGTATCGCACAGCGCCTTGCCGAAGCCCATCCGTGTGGGGCTCATCTCGGCCTTCATACGATCGCCGGTGTTCCAGAAGTAGTCGCGACTGAACTTGGGCATCTTGGCGTCCAGCTTCCGGGTCGCCTGCTTCTGGAAGCTATCCGAAATCTCGAACATCTTCTTGACGGGGAGGGCCTCAGAGAGTCCGAGCTCCTTGAGTCCCTTTTCCATCTCCTCGACCGACGGCGATTTGCCGTGCCAGCCGGCCACATTCTCCATGAAACTGACGCCCTTGCCCTTTACGGTGTGAGCCACGATCAGGGTGGGCTTGCCCTTGAATGCCCGGGCCGCCTCGAACCCCTCAATGATCTCTCGCATGCTGTGGCCGTCGATCTCAATCACGTTCCAACCGAACGCCTTGTACTTGTCGACGATCGGGTCGATGTTCATGACCTCTTCGACCCAGCCGTCGATTTGAAGCCGGTTCTTGTCGATCACCGCAGTTAGATTATCAAGTTCGTAATGTCCGGCCTCCATCGCGGCTTCCCAGACCTGGCCCTCCTGCTGCTCGCCGTCCCCCATAAGACAGAAGACGTGATAGTCCTTCTTGTCCAGTTTCGCAGCAAGCGCGATCCCATTGGAGATCGAGAGTCCCTGGCCCAGCGAACCGGTTGATGCCTCAATGCCGCTGAGTTTGAGCCAATGCGGATGTCCCTGGTAAGGGGCATAGAGCTTCCGCAGTTTCGCCACCTCTTCGATCGGGAAGTAGCCGGACATGCCGAGTCCGATATACAGGGCAGGGGCCTTGTGGCCGGTCGACCAGATGATCCGGTCCCGATCGGGCCAGTTGGGACTACTCGGGTCATGTTTGGCAACCTTGAGGTACAGTGCCGCTGTAACGTCCATTATGGAGAGCGTTCCACCCGCGTGACCCGACCCCGCGCATGCCAGTGCGATCAGATTGTAGCCGCGCATCTGGTTTGCGGCATTCTGCAGTTCATCAAGCGAGTAGTCTCGCTTAACCTTGCCGGTCTTGGAATCAATTATCGGCATACCTCTTCCCCCCTAGACTCTGACGACCGTAAGACGTGCTATCAGATGCTTCACCTACTACATGAGTTAAGCCGAAGGCTTAACCCTCGGCTTTCCCCACCCTATCAAAGGGCGCCGGTCTAGTCAAGGAATTAAGGCCCGGTATCCGGGGTGGAGAATGTGGGCGAATGACGACCCGGCAAGTGATGGATGCAAAGGGGTTGGGGAGGGCGGAAGTAGGCCGCTGCTACCTTATGAGTGTTATTTTGCCGGTCGCCTCGTCACCGCGGGGACCGGTCACCACGAAGAGGTAGATCCCGCTTGCCACCGACTGGCCGGCATCGTTAAGACCATGCCACAAAGCTATGCCGCCACTATCCTTGATGTGCTTTGTCCAGACCAGCTGGCCGGTGATGTCGTAGATTCTGACGGTTGCTTCGGGAGTCAGATTCGCGAATCTCAGGGTGCCGCCCAGAGTCAGATTCGGCACAAATGGATTCGGGAATACCACCAACCTCTTGAGATCGGTTGCTGCCTTGGCCATCACACGGAATACTCCGAAGGCCTCAACCTGCGCAGCGATCGTGCATTCGGCGGGGTCACGCTGGCAATCCGGCAGTCTAACCCAGTCCGCGCCGGGTTCCTCAAGGCGGAATATGCCGAGGCTATCGACCACGGTCGGATCGAGATCGCTTGGGAAACACAGACAGATCGACGGCTGGGTCTCGAGATCCTGTGTCGTAACAAACTCGACGGCGTCGAGCCCCGGGATTGAACTCACGCCTTTCGACCTCCCACCGACATCGGCACGTTCGATGATCTCGCGCTTGACGACGGTGCCCTTGAGATAGATTCGGATCGTGGTCGGAGCCGCGAGCGCCACGGCCGGCAAGTCGATCCCCATCCTTCTGCCGTCGGCCGAATGCACCACTATCCTGGACGGGGGTAAAGCAGGCTCCGATCTATCCACAAGCCGACCTTCCTCGTCGTAAAGCTCCACTACGAAGCGGTGCAAATCGCTGAATTGGGGCAAGACGGTCATGGTGATCCGGACGGACGCGGCCTGGCCGGTCAGGGCGTCGTCGGAGAATGCCAAAACCAAAGCGACCAGAAGAGCCATCAGAACTGATATCTTCATCCCGGTTTCCTGTTACTTTTTCACGACAACGTATATGGCCGAGTACGCCATGGGTGAGGTCTCTCCGACCTCTTTGACAGCTATCACAAATTGATACTGCCTTCCCAGGTACTCGCCGCTGCCGGGAAAGTACACCGCAAGATCCACGTCGCCCTGGCCGTGCGCAGGTAGCGTGATGGCGGCAATCCCAACCTTGAGATAACCGGGCTCGGGGCACTCTGTATAGCCCGCCTTGAGCTCCACCTGCGAGCCCGCAACCGGGACCGACTCAAGTGTGACCCGCTTGGCTTCCCCAAGAGGATTGAATATTCTCAAGGTCACACCGTCACCTTGCTCCTTGAGACTGAAGACCTTGCCGGGTTCGACGTCCGCAATATAGATCTCAGTCGGCAGAACGGTGATAGCCTTCCTGGGTGCACTCTTCTCGCTGCTGACCGCAAAGAGCACTTCGCCCTTTAACCCGCAGGCAATCAATCCCTCGCCCTCGGTGTGCGACCAGATCATCACCTGGTATCTCCTGCCGAGAAGGCGCTCGTCGTCGGGAATTGAGATCAGAACGTCGGTTATGGCGGCCCCGTTGGGCTTCACCCCTTCGAATAGGTCCTGCTCCAGCTTTATCCAAGATGCGTCGGGAATCGGCTCATAGCCTTCCCGTAGCTCACCCGCGATCGGTACGGTGGGCTCCACCCTGACGTTTGTGGCCTCCTCCCCGGTGTTGTAGACCGCCAGAGGCAAGTTGGCCATCTCCCGGATATTGTAGGTGTTGCCGACCCTTAGGTTCTCAAGTTTCACCCGAACAAAGGTGGTCTTGAGCCCGGCTGCACGTGCCGAACCCGCGAGGGCCACCACGAAAAGCGCACAAGCCACCCCTAAGACCAATGCCCAGAGAGACTTCCTCATGACTTTTCCCTGTCTGCGCTCAGTATCTCAGCGCTGCTTGCTCTGCCGGTATCGACATCACCGTGTCCACTGGGCCGGAGGGAGTCGCCGGCCTCACAGCCCGGTGGTAGCAAGGAACCATATGCCCGGGGTCTTACATAGCCAGGGCGGTTATGGTCAGGACAACGGACTGTTGAGTCACCGTGGCAGTTGTTGATGGCGCATCGAAATTGAAATAGAGATGATGCACCGCGCTGGGCGCCACGTTGTGGCCATCCTCGCTGTCGGACGTCGCGAAGTTGTCCGATCCAGGCGCGCCGGCGTTGTAGCCTACGCACGTCTCGGCCGTACCATCCACAATGATGTCGTCCTCGGTATCGCCGACTCCCTCAGTCTTATCGAAATCAGCACCAGCGGCCTGCGAGGATTTGAAAAGGCAGCTCAGCCTGTACTCTTCAACCCCGGGTAGGCCGACCACTGAGGTCCAGGCGGGTGCCGCTGTTATGTCCATCTGGAGTTTTTCAGCAACATTGCCGTTGTTTGTCATATCGATGGCACCGGATGTTAGGTTGTCGGTACTTCCTGCAGGTATTACACCGAAGTCCTTGCTTGTCGGAGATACACTCACACTGAGGTTCTGAATCATAACCGTGAGGGTTACATTCTCGGAAGACGCTCCGAGGGCGTTTGACAGAGTTCCTGCGAAAAGCAAAATGCACACTATCCCAGGGGCGACGATCTTCTTCATGATTCTGCTCCTCTCCTCTCCTCTCCTCTGACTTACTGCTGACTTACTACTCATCCACCGAAATCCCGATCATCCGATCACGTCTTGATTCGATCCCCCCTTCCTTGTGCTAATTGAAAACCCAGCAACCGCAGTTGTCGATGTCCCGCCCGGACCCGGTCGGGCACGTTCGTGCCGCTTCGATTGCCAGAATCTCGGATTACGCTTGAATCGCAGCATCCAATCACAAGCATCGTCCGATTGGGCCATGACTTTAGGACTAAGTACCCGTTTGGTGCACGAACCGACCTGATCGGTCTTGCCGCATCCTTTATTCGGATTATCGAGTGCATACAAATGCACACTCCCCGGCCTATGGCATCGGTTTGGCCGTTATGGTTATTCTTATTGCCTGCTGGGAACTGACCGCCGTCGACGGTGGTGCATCGAAATCGAAGTAGAGACCTTGGGCGGCACCCGACGGCACATCATAGCCATCTTCGCTCGTGCCGGTTGCGAAGCGGGTCCCGTCACAGGTTCTGGGTGTCGTGCTGACAACATCGTTGTGCGAGGGCCCCGTCCTTTCGAAGTCCGGGCCCGTTGCTTGGTCAGGATGAAACAGACCCGAGAGCCGATACTGGTCGGGACTGGCCGGGGCCGTGTCAACTGCTGTCCAACCTGCCGGGTCTTGAAGCTGCACCTCGTACTTCACGCTCTCAGAGCCCGAGTTGGTGATGACGATCTCACCGTTGGGTCTTGCGGTCTGCGAGATTACGTCCGTGGATCCGGGAGGTATGACGCCTAGGTCTGCTGAACTCGGATTCACTGTGATGGAAATCTCGGAGAGAGTCAACCTGAACATGGCGTCATAATTGGCCGTGGCGGTCGGCCAGGTGGCCCCGCCGTTAGAGGATCTCTCACTGATTGAGTTCTGGCCATCGTAATTCCGCGAGTTGTAGTCCGCGGCGCTTGCATTGTAGGACATGCACCACACGTAACAATTGGATGCACTTCCGCCGGTGGTCTTGAGATAGAACCTGTACTGTTTTCCGCTGACAAGCGTGGTTGGAGCCGGTAGATCACAGGTGTACCACGCGTAGGAGGGCGTGATGTTCGAGGGTGTCGCGATAGTTCCGCTTGCCACGGCCGCACCGTCGGTCACGTTGTAGAACACAAAATCGCAATTGCCGGGCGGGCTTCCATTGCGGCTGAGATACACTCCGACTTGAATGATCGTTCTCCCGGGGCCGGTTACAGTAAACCTTTCGGCCTGTGCGTAATTTCCATAGATGCTTGCCGAACCGGGGGTCGAACAGGGATTACCTTCATAGGTGCTGTCGGAGTATCTCAAGAAGTATATGGGCTGGTAGTCCTGGACGGTCCAGGCTGCTCCATCGTAGAAGAGGGTGTTGGAGGAGGGATCGCGCGTCTGGTCGTAGATAATCATCCGGTTGAGGGGACTGGATGCCCTCAGCGTTATCGTTCTGGTCGGGACGCCCACGGGCTCGACAACAATGTGGTAGACACGGCCGGCAACCAGGGCTATCCCGGTTGCCAAATTGACCGTAACCCAGCCTGTAGTGTTGGTATTGAGGTCTGTGTAACTCAGCCATGTTCCGCTTGGCGTGCCGCCACTGTTTTCCTGGATTCCGAAACGATAGGTTTTGCTGCCCGACGTGTTGGCGTGGATATAGACCCTGAAACTGGTCACGGTCTTGGACGCCTGGGCGGTGAATCGCAGAGATGACTTCTTGCTTGCTGTATCCAACACGCCCATCGGCATATTGGCACTGACTTCAAACCGGTTTCCGTAGTAGTCGTCGGCATTGAGGAATGGTGGGGCAGCTAGCCCAGCGAAGAGCCAAATTAGCAGAATGGTTAATATCCTAGACGTCCTAGGCATCGCGTCCCCTCGAAGCCACACCAATCGGACAAGTCATCGACGACTCGCTATGCTCAAGACATAGTTTCGGGCGTACCGAGGACGCACTTTAGCGATTCTTGCAGAATCGCGACGAATGGCAAAATAACAATTGACCTGGAGACGGGGAAGTATCACGATAGGGTAGAGTAAACCACTGTGTCAGGGCGGGTCGGGTCGCGGCGTTGCTCTAAGGGGGTAGACTAGAAACCTATGGGACGAATCGGAACTACGGAGATCCTGCTAATAGTCCTCGTGATTCTAATACTCTTCGGCGGCAGAAGGATCCCTGAGCTGATGCGCTCGCTGGGCTCAGGCGTCCGTGACTTTAGGAAGGGGATGCACGAAGGGGCCGAAGAGAAGCCTGCTACCGATAAGAAGCCGGAAGAGAAGCCGGGCGAGCCCCCTAAATAGGGACACACCCCATTTTCGGACAGCGGGCATCCCGCCATTTATCCTGCAGATGAAATTGCCAGCAGGTTCTCCGCAAACCTGTGGGCATAGTCGCTGGTGGGCAGAGCGGACTCCAAGACTCGGGCAGCCATCTCGCTTGCTTCCCTGGGCGGAAGACAGTAGAGCATCTCGGGGAATTGCCGCCTATACTCAGCTATCTTGGCCTTGACGTCCTGTCGTCTGATCACGACATCTGCTACCAGGGCCGCGAGCCGCTCAAAGTCCTTCTCGGTCATTCCGAATCTTGTCATCTCCTGGACGCCCGTCCGGATACCGCTTGAAGAGATGAAACTCTCGTCGTCGGGCAGCGCCTGATAATTACAGATGATGTTATTGTCTTCGAGCCTTCGGGCGACTTCCTCACCCATGCCGTACTTGCGTACGCGCACAATCACCTGATGAGTCTCGGTGAAATCCTCATTGGGATCGCCCTCGACATCGAGTCCGCTGTGCTTAAGGGCGCGGGCAAAAGCCTTGGCATTCTTGCGCACCTGAGTCTGATATTCATCCTTGAAGGCATTCATCTCGTAGGTTGCAACCAGAAGTCCCAGGAGCGTTCCCAGGTGGTGGTTGCTTGTGGAGCCGGGGAAGGCACGGCCCCGGATCTCGGTCCAAAGCTTCCTAAGATGATGGCCCTTCTCGAAGTTGCTTGCGATCACCCCTCGCTGCGGGCCGAAGAAAGTCTTGTGGGTACTACCGGTTACGATGTCGGCGCCTTCTTCGAGCGGCCGCTGAAAAGTCCCGTAGAGCCCGAGCGTATGTGCCATATCGTACATGATCACCGGCCTCGGGCTCAAATCGCGCGCCGCCTCGCAGGCCTCGGCCACCGGCTCGCGGGAAATAAACATGCTCTTACCGAAAATCAGGAGATCGGGCCTGCGCGACTTGATCAGGTCCACCATCTTGGGGACATCGATCTTATATGGATTGTCCGGTCGCACCGGAAAATTGAGCACGGCCTCCTTGCCGGTCTCCGGATCGATCTCGACGAAATTGAAGAGCGCACCCATCGGCTGCGAGCTTAAGTGCCCACCTTTGGTAAGGTCGTTGTTCATCACTAAACGCATCCGGCCGAGCCGGCCCGGGGAGGCTGTATTGATGTGTTTGGTCATGGCCTTGAAGACCACCTCATTGGCCATCTGGCCGCTGATGGTGCGCACCTCGACTTCTTTGCAGTTGAAGTACTCGCGCATCGCGGCCCGGAGTTCCTCCTCGACGTCCCTTATGAAGTCGGTGCCCTGGTAGAAGTAGATTTCCTTGCCCTTGAGCGTACGATGTTCGGCGTAGCGCCCGGCGGGATCGGATATTTCGCACATCTTGACAATCAGGCTCGGGGTCGTCTCGGATGGGATCAGGTTAAAACACTGCCGCTGGCGCCAGAGATTATTCTGGGTTGCCCTGGCCAGCAAGTGCTCCACCTTACTCTTGAGATCGGTCATCGCTTCCTCCATCGTTATGATCGTTATGGATGTTCGATCGTCGTGTGCAAACTCCGATGATATTTCAGAATCGCGTCAAAGTCAAATGGGTGTTGGCCCGCCTTCAAAAACCTTGAGTGATTGTCCGGCCGGGGTTATATTCCTCGATACGGAGATCCAGACATGCGAGATAGATTGGCGTTCCCTGCGCTTCTAAGGAGGGGCAGATGAATTCGCGAAGGACCGATTCCCTTTACCTACGCCTTGCTCTTGCCGCCGGGCTCCTGATTGTGCTTTCAAGCTGGCTCAATTCGGCCGCGGCCGATGCCCCCGGCGATAGCCTCACAATCCACTATGGTCGCTACGCCGCCGACTATGCCAACTGGACTCTCTGGACCTGGGATGCCCCCGACGGCCAGACCTCAAAGGAACTAAAGTCTACGGGTAAGGATGACTTCGGCCTGATATTTCACGCAGCAAAGAAGGACTATGGAGGTGCAGCACAGATAGGACTTCTGCCCAAGCTCCAGGATTGGGTGAGCAAGGACCCACCCGACAGGATCTGGACCGAGGACATGGGCAATGAGGTCTGGATTCTCTCGGGCTATCCGGACCTTTTCAAGCAGAAGCCGAGTGAGGAGTTTATGGGAAAGCAAGCAGGACCGACTCTGACCGTGCACTATTACAGGCCCCAGGGCGATTACCAGGGATGGACGCTCTGGGCGTGGAATGACGAGACCGACCAGGACTCCCGCGAGGTTTACTCTTCCGCCAGGGATGACTACGGGGTGGTCTTCAAGGTGGACAGGACCAACTACGGCGACGGCAGTCAGATCGGGCTGCTCCCCAAGTTTGGAGACTGGGCCTCCAAGGATGCTCCCGACCGAGCCTGGTTGCCTTACATGGGTCCCGAAGTCTGGATCGTCTCCGGCCGCGAAGACCTCTTCACCAAGAAGCCCGACACCACCCCCTGGGTCGTTGGCGCGTTTGTCGATGGCCCGCGGGCCGTGACCGTCTCATTCTCAACTCCACTCAAACCGGATTCTCTGAAGCCCAGCAATTTCCTCATCACCGACGACCGGGGCCAGGAGATCAAGGTCAAAGAGGTAAGAGAGCTGCCGCCCAGGAAGGGTTCGACCTATCTGGTGGGCCTTGCGATCGATCGAGACCTCGATGTGCGAGCCGAGAACATCTGGGCCTATACGCTAACCGTCAAGGGCTTTAAGCCAGCCAACCTGAGCGTCCGGGGCATTCTTGATGGGCCGGCTTTCTACTCCAACGACCCCCTTGGAGCAACCTATACGCCGCAGGCCACGACTTTCCGGGTCTTCGCCCCGACGGCGTCGAAGGTGACGGTGGTGCTCTTTGACAGGCCGGTCGGCGGAGTCGGCACCGAGCTGGAAATGCAGTATTCAGGAGGCGGTGTCTGGCAGGCTACGGCCACAGGCGATCTTCTGGGCAGGTACTATAACCTCAGAGCCTCCGGCTCTGATCCTCGCTTCGAGCCCGATCGGCTGGTGATTGATCCCTATTCAAGATGCAATACCGCGCACGACGGCCGGGCGATCGTCATCGACGACAGGACCTTGGTCGCTGAATCCCCCATCTTCGACTTGAGCCAGGCCATTATCTATGAGCTCCACGTGCGGGACTTCACTATTGACGAAGCCTCCGGCATCAAGAACCGCGGCAAGTACCTCGGCTTCACCGAGGACGGCACCACGATGCCGGCCGACCCGACGATCAAGACCGGCCTCGATCACTTGGTGGAGTTGGGCGTCAACGTAGTGCACCTGATGCCGATCCAGGATTTCGAGAACGATGAATCCAAGGACATCTATAACTGGGGCTACATGCCGGTTCACTTCGATTCGCCGGACGGCTGGTACGCCGCGCAGAAGTTCAATGCCAGCCGCATCGAGGAATTCAAGCGTCTGGTGGATGTGCTTCACCGGAAGGGGATCAAGGTCGTGATGGATGTGGTCTATAACCACACCGCCGAATACAGACCCAAGAAGGTATTCAGCTTTGAGGGTCTTGTCCCGGGATACTACTACCGGCTCAAGGATGACGGCACTTACTGGAATGGATCGGGCACCGGCAACGAGACCCGCTCCGAAGCGCCCATGATGCGGAAGTTCATGCTGGAATCGTTGAAATACTGGGTCAGGGATTACGGGATCGACGGCTTCAGGTTCGACCTTATGGGACTGATGGACCTTGAGACCGCAACCACGATCGTTCGCGAGCTCAAAGCCATGAAGCCTGACGTCATCATCTACGGTGAGCCGTGGGCCGGCGGGGACACGCCCATAACTCAGCTCACCAAGGGCTCGCAGCGAGGCAAGGGCTTTGCGGTATTCGGAGACAACTTCAGGGACGCGGTCAAAGGCGGGGTCTTTGATCTCAACAAGGGCTATGTCCAGGCAGGCATCAATGTCGATAAGATCAAGCGGGGCATCGAGGGTAGCATCAACGATTTCACCGACAGTCCCCTCGAGGCGATAAACTACGTCGCAAGCCACGACAATCATACTCTTTGGGACAGGCTTGCGGCCACGACGCGCAACGATCGCAACGTGACGGACCTCGACCGGAAGCAGATGGATAAGCTTGCCGCCGTACTGGTGCTCACCTCCCAGGGCATTCCCTTCCTGGAGGGCGGCCAGGACCTGCTTCGGACCAAGCACGGCGAGAGCAACAGCTACAACAAACCCGACTCGATCAATGCCATCCAGTGGCAATGGAAGAAAGACAACTTCGATGTCTTCGGCTATTACAGGGGCCTGATCGCGCTCCGCAAAGCACATCCTATCTTCCGCATGAAGACCAAGGAAGAGGTGCTGGCGAATCTCAAGTTCTTCGATGACCACCTGGCAATCGCCGTGCCGCCCAAGTGCGTCGGCTACCGGCTGACCGCAGGCAGTTCGGGCGACGCCTGGAATGAAGTGCTGGTACTGCTGAACCCCAATCCGATGGAAGTAACCTTTACGATTCCTGACGGCAGTTGGACGATCGTCGTCGACGACGATGAAGCCGGTACGGTACCGGCCAAGACCGGGCCGAGCGGCATCACCGGCAAGAAGGTCCCGGTCCCGCGCACGAGCGCGATGGTGCTTTATAGATAGGAGACAGCAGAGGAGGGATACCATGAGGAACGCGTGCCTCAGCGCGCTGCTCGCCATGTTCTTGGCACTGTCCGCGGCATTGTGCGTGGCTCAGGAGACCCAGATTCCGATCGACGAAAGGGGCAAGCTCAACGTCATCGACAAGAAAACCGAGGCCACACTGGGCCTGTTTCCGGAGTATGAAGGCTTTCAATCTGCGCGGCTCTTCCAAGCCTCCGATACGTCATTCGTGCTCGAGATCACCTACCAGCCTGCGGACAAGGTCCAGCGCGTGAGCCTGCCCATGACGGCGGAGGAGGTACGCCTGCTTCGTGCCAGGGTCGGGCAGGCCGTGAGGACCAAAGCCCCGGATATAGCCCTGGACCAGAGTGGGCGCACGGCGTTCCTGCTCGGAACCGCCGCTCTTTCCCTGGGATACTATGGATGGGTCGTGCCGGTGGTGCTCGATGTAAATACCGCTGAGGGGGTTGTCGGAACCTACATGCTTACCAGCGGGGCCGGCTTCTTCGGCCCATTTTTCTTGACCCGCCATAGATCCGTGACCGATGGTATGGCCACGCTGAGCCTCTACGGCGGAAGCCGGGGCATAATCCACGGAATCTTCGTCGGCAGACTTATCAAGGGAGAAGATCTCGATTCCGACGGTTGGGCTACTGCGAGCATGTTCACCAGCTTGGGTGAGTACGCGGCAGGTTTCATCGTCGCAGACCAATTGAATATGAGTGCCGGCACGGCTGAGGCGATAGGCGTAATCGGAGATCTTGGCTATTGGATCGGGCTAGGCACGGCGTACCTCAGCGAAATCGATAATGATCGCGGGGAGGCGGCAATACTGTTGCTTGCAACCGGGGGTGGCTTGTTCGGGGGGCATATGCTGGCCCAGAGGCAGCACTACACCCGAGGAGATGCCTATGTCCTCAGGGCGGTAACACATCTCGTATCATATGATTGTCTGTCTGCGGCCGAGATCATCGCCACCGACTCGAAAGCGGACGTTGGCGGGACCATGGCAGGTGGAGTCGCGGGGGCGATCCTTGGCCACTACTTGGTCAGGGGGAAGGACTTCACCACCGGGCAGGGGGTCCTTGTCCACGTGGGTGAATTCACGGGTGCCCTTGTGGGGCTAGGGGTGGCCTTCGTTGCTCAGGCTGATGATTACATGGCCAGCGGCGCTCTGGGTGCGACTGCGGGATTCTGGGTGACCTACCATTCCCTCGCTGGGAGTGCAAGAACCCACGGGGAGGGTTCTTCATGGGATCTTGAGTTGTGCCCGCAGGGCCTTCTGGCCTCTGCCAAGCGGCCCCTTCCGCTTGTCAGACTCCATTATAGGTTCTGAGCCCGGCCGGCCTGCCTCGGCAATCGGATGCTTCCTCATGCCTCGCTCTTGGCGTGAGGCTTATAGACCTCGAGGAGCGCGAGGATGATGGAGGCAAGCACGGGCCCGAGGATAATGCCCAGCAGGCCGAACGCCTTGAGGCCTCCGAGCATACTGAAGAAGAGCAGCAGCTGGTGAATCTTGGTTCTCCTGCCGATTATGATGGGCTTAAGTATGTTGTCGGCTTGGCTCACCAGCACTATGCCGAGGGCAAGCAGGATTATCCCGCGGACCCAGCTGCCTGAGACGATCAGGACCGCAGCAGCCGGAATGTAGATGAGATAGGGCCCCAGCAGGGGCACCAGGGCGAGAATCGCCATGGCTCCACCCCACAGAATCGGGGAGGGGATGCCCATTATCCAGAAGATTAGCCCCCCCGCGATCCCTTGTATGCCGGCTACCAGGACGCCCCCATAGACGGTTGCGTGAACGACCTCCTTTATGCGGCCCGTGAGGTTGGATTTCAGATCCTCCGACATGGGAAGCAGTTCTCTCACGCGCTTCACCAGCCGGTCTCCATCGCGGAAGAAATAGAACATCGAGATCACGGCGAAGACAAAGGTCACAATCGCCATGGAGAAATTGGCGAGGAAGCTGGACACCTGCTTCAAGAGAAACTTGGTCAAGCGGTCAAGATTGTTGAGAATGAAAGACTCGACGTCGAGATTCGAGGTGTCCCCATATCGTCCGAGAATTCCCTTGATCTTCTCGTTCCAGCCGTAGGTTTGCGGCCTGAAGACGAAGTCGTACTTGCCGGTCTCGGTAGCGGCCTTGAACTTGGGATAGACTTCGGTGATCTCGCTCACAAGTCCGATCGCGAGAAAGACCGCCGGCACGATTATGACTGCGACAACTATGGCGCACATGATGAAGGCCCGTAGGTTGTTCCTCTTGAGACGACGGTGCAGCTTGGTGTTCAAGGGAAAGAAAACGCCGGCGAGCACCGCACCCCAGATCAGGGGCGCGAAGAAGGGCCTCAGGATCCTGAAAAAGAGATAAAGGGCGATCAGGATCAGGGCCGCGAACATCGCAACCGCAATGTGCTGTCTACTCATGGTTACGCAATCCCCTCCGTAGAAGGCGTGCCGACTGGTCTTGGCAGCGTGGGTCAAGCCTACCCCGTGACCGCGTCGATTTCAAGAGGAACCTGATGACGGACCTAATAAGACTTGTCTGGTCCGCCGCCTTGGCCTATGATTTCAATCAAGATCGAAGGAGCGACGAAATGCTCAGGGTGGCGCTTGCTCAGGTCAACTTCACCGTAGGAGATATCAAAGGCAACCAGAGGAAGATACTTAGCTGGATTGGGAAAGCAAGAAAGGCAGACGCGGATATCGTGGCATTTCCCGAGCTGGCCATATCGGGTTATCCGCCTGAGGATCTGCTCCTCAGGCGAGAGTTCCTCGACGACTGCCGCAAGAGCCTTGAGGCAATCGCTCCTCGCGTCCGGGGTATCAGCGCGATCGTCGGCTTTCCGTACCTGTCGGACGGTGTGCGCAACGCCGCGGCAGTGATCGTCAATGGGCAAGTCTCCCCGGTCGCGACCAAGATCCACTTGCCGAACTACGGCGTCTTCGACGAGAAGCGCTACTTTACCCCCGGCGGCAAGGCTTGCATCGTCAAGATGGGGGACGCACGGATTGGGCTCAGCATATGCGAGGATCTGTGGTTCGAAGATGTCGCCGAAGCTCAAGCGGCCCAGGGTGGGGCCCAGGTGTTGGTCAACATCTCATCTTCCCCGTATCACGCCGGCAAGGGTGGTGAGAGGGAGGAGATGTTTAGGGAGAGGGCTCTCGCCAACAACGCGTTCATCGTCTATGTGAATCTGGTCGGCGGACAAGACGAGCTTGTTTTTGACGGCAATAGCGTGGTGATCGATCCCAGCGGCAACGTGATTGCCCGAGCGGGACAGTTCCGAGAGGATCTTATCATTGCGGATATCGACTACCGGCGGGCAAGGACGGCGTCAAGACCGGTGCGCCGGCCGGGGAGCTCCGCTGTCCCCGTGGAAACCTTCGACATCAAGACCACTCCCCACCCGCGCAAGAAGGCCGCCTCTTCGCGCGTCGCGGAGCCGATGGAGCACCTCGAGGAGATCTACACGGCCATAATCACGGGGACCCATGACTATGTAAGGAAGAACGGATTCAACAAGGTTGTGATCGGCCTGAGCGGAGGTATAGATTCGGCCCTTGTGGCGGTAGTCGCCGCCGATGCCCTCGGACGAGATGGCGTGATCGGGGTGTCGATGCCGTCCCGCTTCTCTTCGCGCGGGAGCATCACCGATGCCGAGAAACTCGCCAGGAACCTCGGCATCAGCCTGGTCAGGATCAAGATTGAAAATGCCTTCAAGGCTTACTTGCGCACACTCGGCGGAGTCTTCAGGGGAGTCCCTCGCGACGTAACCGAGGAGAACATCCAGGCGAGGATCCGGGGCAACATCTTGATGGCGCTATCCAACAAGTTCGGCTGGCTGGTTCTCTCCACCGGGAACAAGAGCGAGCTGGCCACCGGATATTGCACCCTCTATGGAGATATGGCCGGTGGTTTCGCGATCCTCAAGGACGTGCCCAAGACTCTGGTCTATGAGCTCGCGGCTTACCGAAACACCAAGGGCAAACCCGTGATTCCCCAGGCGGTGTTCACCAAGCCGCCGTCGGCTGAGCTCCGATTCGATCAGAAGGATGAAGATACCCTCCCGCCTTACGCGGTCCTCGATCCGGTGCTCGATATGTACGTGGTCAACGACATGGGCGTCGATGAGATCGTTGCCGCGGGTTACAGCCGGGCGCTCGTGAGGAAAGTGGCCCGCATGGTCGACGGTAACGAATACAAGCGACGGCAGGGCCCACCGGGCATCCGGCTCACGCCCAAGGCGTTCGGCAAGGATCGGCGAATGCCCTTGACCAATCGCTACCGCATCAAATGACTGGATGGCTGGGAATAGGCCCACGCTTCCGGCGGGTGCTCGGTGCCGCGCTAATCCTCACAATCGTGGTCGGTGTGACCTATGCTTTCTTCGGCCACCGACTGATTGAAGAGATCTACGCCAGGAACATGCCCGATCTTCTCGGCAACATTATCAAGGACCGCGGTAATCATCCTGTCGAGCATTTCATCCACCAGGCCGATCGCGTCGTTTATGGCCAGGTGCTGCCTTTCCCCCTGCTTAATCTGGTCTTCTACTACTTCCTCTACAGAGCATTCGCGTACCTCGTTAGGGAAAGTCGCCGGCGGGAGACCGGCGGCCTGCCCCGGTTTGGCTTCAAATACGACTGGGCTCTTGCCGCAGTCCTTTACCTTGCATGTACCTACCTTTTCTTTCAACCGCAGATGGGCTCGCTTGGCTCCCACCTGATCGGGCCTGCGGAGGACAATCAGGAATATCTCTGGGATATGTGGTGGGGCCAGAAAGTCATTGGCGGTGAGGCAAATCTCACCCATACCAACATGATCTTCTATCCCGAGGGAACCACCCTGCTTTTCAGCACTTATTCCTTTTACAACCTTCTGCTCTCGTTGCTCTTGGTTCCTGCCCTTGGGCTCGTCGCTTCCTATAATATCCTCATCTTGCACTCGTTTGTCCTGGCGGGGCTGTCGGCATTCTTCCTGATCCGATATTTGGTCAGAGACTCGATTGCGGCCACCGTGGGCGGGTTCATCTTTGCCTTTAGCCCGTCTCACTTTGCCCAGGCCCTGCACCATATGCACGTATTGTCTATTCAATTCCTGCCCCTCTTTGTGCTCTTCTTCATTAAGACCGTCCGCGGCGAATCCAGGTGGGATCCACTCTGGGCCGCCCTGTTCTTCTTGCTCGCGGCCCTCTGTGATTGGTACTACATGGTCTTCAACCTCTATTTCATAGCATTCTGCTATACCTATCTGGCAGTGATGCGAAGGAGGTTCCTGCTCAGGGACATCATCAGGAAATCGGCGCTGGCTATCGCTCCGGCGCTACTTCTGCTCTCGCCCTGGCTCCATCGGATGATCCTGCTGGTGGTAAGAAATCCGCAAGCTGCGTCCGGCGGCGGTCATGGGGCGTTTGTTGCCGATCTCGCAGGCTTCGTCATACCTCACTCCTGGCATCCACTGGGAAAGTTGCCGCTCCTCGGGGCCGCCAATTCAAGCTACACCGGTAATCTCTGGGAGAGTACGGCTTATCTGGGGCTTGCGGCCCTGGCCTTGATCGTAGTCGCACGGAAGCGGCTGGTCGCCCGCGGCGCGCCCTATTTCGCCAGCATGTTGGCCTTTGCCGTCCTGTCACTCGGCACATATGTCCACATCCTCGGGCACAAGACCCAGATTGTCCTCCCATACAGTCTTCTCAAACACGTGCCGGTTCTGGCCAGTGTCCGTGCACCGGGGCGCAACATCGTTTTTGTGTATCTCTTTCTGGCCGTAGTGGTGGGCATGGCCCTGAGGCTGCTGCGCGAGACGCGCATGAGCAAGGCTGCCTACGGAGCCGTGATCGCTGTTGCATGCCTGGCACTCTTTCTCGATTACCACTCCCAGAGCGCCGACAAGACCGCCGTGAGGCTCCCCGCCTGTTATCAGGTGATACAGCAAGCCAAAGGCGATTTCGGCGTCCTCGATCTCCCGGGCAAGTACCAAGATTGGAGGCGGTACATGGCCTATCAGACCATCCATGGACTGCCCATCGTTCAGGGAGGGGTGGCGCGCAAGTTCGGCCAGACTCTGGTCGATCGCCTCAACTGGAACGATCTCAAGGCCCAGAGGCAGCAGCTCGCCGAGAGCCGCGTTAAGTATATCGTCGTTCATAAGTACCTCGTCTCCGATCAGGACGGGATCGACATGGGCGCCCTGGGCCGCCATTACCGGGTTGCCTACGAAGACAGCGATTGCACCGTCTTTGAGGTCTACTGAGGGAGCCCGGCGGACGCTCGCCGAACCTTGGGGGACAGTGGAACATATGTCCCGCAGGACCCGTTAGAACCTGTTAGACCCAGATAGAAACCGTGACGGGCACATAGGGGAGGTGGCGATGGAAATAGCCGTGGTGAGCGACACCCACGGAAACCTGGAGGGTCTCAGGCAGGCCGTACGCGAAATCCTCCTGCGGCGCGAGGTGGGCCTCTTTATCCATCTCGGTGACGAATACGACGACGCCCAGGTCTTCGATGAATTCGCCTGCGAGTACCTTCGGGTCCCCGGTGTCTACGATAGTCGCTACCGCGACCGCACGATCGCCAATCGACTCCTCAAGGAATTCGAAGGCTGGAGATTCCTGGTGACCCACACCGACACTTCGCACGCCAACGATCTTCCCGAGGACCTCCGCCCTGAGGACCTTGTTGCCAATAAACAGGTGGATGTCGTGCTTTGCGGGCACAGCCACAAGCCCCATGCAGAAGTAAAAGGCGTGGTGCTTTTCCTCAATCCGGGGCATCTAAAGGCAGAGGACAAGAAGGGGTTTCGCCCGAGTTACGCAATTGTTAAGATTAGTCGAAACCAGGTCAAGGCGAAGATAGTGGCCCTGGGCGCCAAGAGGGTTCTTGAGGAGGCCGTCCTCGCGAGGTCGCCTTGAGAGCGACCCGGAGGCGCCTGCGGGTCCAATCTTAGGGGAAGGTTGCCTTTTTCCTCGAAAGACCGGCGTTCCCCCGCCGATAAACACTGGATAGGGAGGGTATCTCTTATTCGCAGGCGAACGATCCTTGCTTCTGCCGCAGTTCTGCTATGCGGGACCATTCTGCCGTCCGCGGCGCACGCCTACATAGGCCCGGGGGCTGGATTCGCGTTTCTGACATCATTCCTGGTTCTCTTCGCAACCTTCTTTCTGGCTTTCATATTCTTCCTCACCTGGCCGATCAGATTTCTCATCAAACGGCTGCGCAGGAAGGGCCGGCGTGTGAAGGGTGAGGTCGACAGGATCCTGATCGTCGGATTCGACGGCTTCGACCCCGAGATTCTCGAGCGCCTGCTCTCCCAACGGAGGCTGCCCAACCTTGCCGGTCTGATCGAGACCGGCAGTTTCAAGCGCATGCAGAGTACCTGTCCGCCGATCTCACCGGTTGCCTGGTCTTCCTTCTCCACCGGAGTCAATCCCGGCAAACACAACATCTTCGATTTTCTTGCCCCCGAGCGAAAGTCATACCTTTCGAAGCTCTCTTCGGCGGACATAAGACCTCCGACCAAATGGATTTCGTTTGGCAAGTATCGCATACCTCTTAACAAGCCGTCCTACCGCCCGATGCGGAAGAGCAAGCCTTTCTGGACGATCCTTGGCGAGCACGAGATTTTCTCCTCGGTGATCCGGGTGCCCATAACCTTCCCGCCCGAGAAGTTCGCGGGCGTGCTCCTGTCTTCGCTGTGCGTACCCGATCTCAGGGGCACCCAGGGCAGCTTCAGCTATTACACCACGGATGCGGCCGCGCTCGGCAAGTACACCGGGGGGTTCGCCTTTGGCCTTCGTGAGGAGAATGGGGCGCTGGCCGGGGAACTGGTGGGCCCTGAGAACCTTATGATCAAGGGCTCGCCGGCACTCAAGCAGACCTTCAAGGTGATACCCGCGAACGGGGCCGGGGGATCGGATGCCCCGCAGCATGCGACCCTGGTTATCGGGAAGGAGACCTACAGGCTCGCGCTCGGCAAGCACTCTCCCTGGGTGAGGGTCGAGTTCTCGGCGGGCCTGGGAGTCAAGGTGAGCGGCTTGGTCCGCTTCATCCTCAAATCCCTGAAGCCGAGCGTGGAACTCTATGCGACGCCGATCAACATCGATCCTGAGAAGCCGGCGATGCCGGTCTCTCATCCTCTCTACTATTCGGTATACCTCGCGAAATTGCACGGAGCCTTCGCCACCCTCGGACTTGCCGAGGATACCTGGGCCTTGAACGAGCGCATCATCGACGAGAGCCAGTTCCTCGAGCAGTGCTATCTGATCAATGACGAACGCGAGCGGATGCTCTTCAGCGAGCTCGAACGCGTGAAGAAGGGAGCGGTGGTCTGCGTCTTCGACATCACCGACAGGATCCAACATATGTTGTGGCGATACACCGATCCCAAGCATCCTGCCAACCGGGACAAGGAGTCGACGCTCCACCGGGATGCGATCGAGAACCTCTATCTTAAGGTGGACGGGATCGTGGGAAGACTCTTGCCCTACGTAAGCGATCGGAGCCCTCTCATCATCATGTCCGATCACGGCTTCAAGGCCTTCCGGCGCGGGGTCAATCTCAACTCGTGGCTCAAGAAGGAAGGCTATCTCCATCTCAAGCAGGGCAACGAGAGCGGTGAATGGTTCGAGGGTGTGGACTGGGATCGAACGCGGGCTTATGCCCTGGGCCTGGGCGGCGTCTTCATCAATCTGAAGGGCCGCGAGAGCAAGGGCATAGTGGAGCCGGCCGATCTGCCGAACCTGGTGATGGAGATTAAGGACCTGCTCGATGGTCTCCGCGATGATGCCACCGGGGAGGTCGCCATAAAGCAGGTCTACGATGCACGGGAAGTCTACTCGGGTCCTTACGTGTCGGAAGGACCGGATCTTATCATCGGCTACAACGCGGGCTACCGCGCCTCGTGGGAAGCAGCCACGGGCAGAGTGACCCAGGAAGTTTTCACGGACAACACCAAAGCCTGGAGCGGCGATCATTGCATCGATCCCGATTGCGTGCCCGCGGTTCTCATATCCAACATGAAGATCACGGCCGAGAGGCCTTCAATCCAAGACATCGCACCCTCGGTGCTCGCGCTCTTTGGGATCACGCCGCCGCCCTTTATGGACGGTAAGACGATCTTTGCGGCCAGGGGCCGGAGCGCTTCAGGCACTGGGGCCACTGGGGCCGCAGAGGCCACGGAGACGCCGCCTGCCGAGGCGTCGGCTGAGGGAAAGAAAGGTTAAGGGAATGCGAAAGACCTTTGCTTCACCTGCGAATTTGGGCACCCGTGCGCTCTTGATAAGCCTGCTTTTGGTCTCTCTCTTGGTGGGTGCCCCGTTCTCAGCCAAGGATCGCCCTAAGGTGTTGGTTCTGGGCTTCGACGGCATGGACCCCAATATCGTCGAGACCCTGATCGCCCAAGGCAAGATGCCCAACTTCAAGGCGCTGGCCGAGCGCGGCAGCTTCTCCCGGCTGGAGACCAGCGTGCCGCCTCAGAGCCCGGTTGCCTGGTCGAATTTCATAACCGGTATGAACCCGGGCGGCCACGGCATCTTTGACTTCATCGCGCGAGATCCCAAGACCTACCTGCCTTTTCTCTCCACAACGATCACCGGCGAGGCCAAGCGGACCATCAAGATCGGCAAGTGGAGAATCCCTTTGTCGAAGGGCAAGGTCACGCTGCTGCGCAAGGGCAAGGCCTTCTGGGAGATCTTGGAGCAGCATGGCATCCCGACCGTGGTCCTGCGAATGCCGTCCAATTTCCCGCCGATCGGCAGGACAACCAGGGCGGTAGCGGGGATGGGAACACCGGATATCCTGGGGACCTATGGCACGTTCTCCTGGTATACCACCAAGGCCAACGTCGTAACGCCGGAGTCCGGCGGCACCATATTCACGGTCAGCGCCTTCGATAACAAGGTGGAGACCAAGATCACGGGGCCGGCGAATACGTTTCTGGAGGAAAGCCCCAACGCCGAGATTCCGCTTACGGTCTACCTTGACCCCGACTATCCTGCGGTCAAACTCGAAGTCGCGGACCGGGAGATCCTCTTGAGCGAGGGGGAGTGGAGCGATTGGGTTGTGGTCACCTTCAAGATGATGCCTTTCGTCTCGGTGAGCGGCATCGCGAAGTTCTATCTCAAATCGGTGCGCCCGGATTTCGAACTCTACATGAGTCCGGTCCAACTGGACCCGATGTCGCCGGCGCTTCCCATATCGACGCCGGCCGATTACTCAAAGGAACTCGCGCGCGCGATCGGGCGCTTCTATACCCAGGGCATTGCCGAGGAAACCTGGGCCTTGAACGAAGGTCGGATGAACGAGCACGAGTACCTGGAGCAAGCCGAGTTTGTGCTGGATCAGACGAAGAGGATGCTGGACTACGAACTGGGCCGCTTCAAGTGGGGGCTGTTCTTCTGCTATTTCTCGACCACGGACCCCTTGCAGCATATGTTCTGGCGAATGCGCGATCCCGGGCATCCGCTCTACGATGCCGAGCTCGCCGCGAAGTATGGGAACACCATCGAATTCTATTACACGCGAATGGATTCGGTCCTGGGCCATGCGGTCGCCAAGGTCGGGCCCGATGCCACGGTGATCGTACTCTCGGATCACGGCTTCACGTCGTTTCGCAGAAACGTCCATCTGAATACGTGGCTATATCAGAACGGCTACATCGCTTTGAAGGACGAATATCTAGGGACCAGTGATGAGTTCTTCGATAACGTCGATTGGTCAAGAACCAGGGCCTATGCCTTGGGTATCAACGGGCTCTACATCAATCAGCTGGGGAGAGAGAAGAACGGGATCGTGGCTCCCGGGCCGGAGAAAGATGTCTTGTTGGATGAGCTTGCCGCGAAGCTTGAGGCCGTCATCGATCCCAAGACCGGGGAACAGGTGATAGTGAAGGCCTACAAGGCCGGCGATTACTATACCGGCGAATGCGTGAACGAGGCGCCCGATATGATCGTCGGTTACAACGCCGGATACAGAGGCTCCTGGGAGACCGCGCTCGGTAAGATCACCCGTACGCTCCTGACCGATAATGCCAAGAAGTGGAGCGGCGACCACTGCATGGCCAAGGAAGTGATCCCGGGGATACTCTTCACCAGCAAGCCGATGGGGTCCGCCAGGCCTGCGCTTTACGACCTGGCCCCATCAATCCTTGCGGAGTTCGGGATCGAGAAGGATCCCGCCATGAACGGCAACAATGTTTTTGCGGTGGAGGTAGGGGGGCATCGTGGAGGCAACTGAGAGGAGGTCCGTATGTTTGGAGGAGAGAAGATAAAGATCGACAAGAATCTCCTGGAGCGGGCCAAGAAGTTCGCCGCGGCAGCCGGGTATTCCTCGGTTGACGAGTTCATCAGCCATCTCGTGGAGAAGGAACTCCAGAAGCTGGAAGGCGCCCAGGATGACGACGAGGTGAAGAAGCGTCTGAAGGGGCTGGGGTACATCTCCTGAGGAAGTGAGGATTTGTTTTGACGGCAATTGGTGGCGCATTGACACAGTTCTTTACGTTGATCCTTAGGCCCTTTGAGAACGGTCACGCCTTCGCCGGTATCATCTTTATCTCGGTGGTGACCGGTGCGGTGATGCTGGTCCTCTTCAAATTCACGTCCAACCAGCGGGCGATGAAAGAGGTCAAGACCAAGATCGGTGCGTATTTCCTCGAGATGCGGCTCTATAAGGACGACGTATCCACGGTGATGGCTTCGCAGCGGCGAATCCTGTGGGCCAACCTCATCTACACGAAGCTGGCTCTCCTGCCGGCGGTCGTAATGATGGTTCCCGTGATTCTGATTATGGTCCAGCTCAACCTGAGATATGCCCACACCGGGCTTCGCCCGGGAGACACAGCCTTGGTCAAAGTCACGACGGCCGAAGGCGTGGACGTCGTCGGCCAGCACCTGTCCCTTGACCCGGGAGACGGCATCGACAAGGCCAGCCCCGCGGTTCGCATCCCGTCGCTCGGCGAAGTGAGTTGGAAGATCAGGCTTGCGGATTCGGGTGTTCACACGATGAGACTTACCTCGGATGCCGGCGAGGTCACCCTGCCGGTCTTCGGCACCAAACGGCTTCTACCGGCATTTGCAAGCTTCAAGCCGGGCTCCTTCTGGGAGAGTCTGCTTAATCCTGGCGCGCCCGCAATCCCGGCCTCGATGCGGATCAAGTCGATCGAAATCCAATACCCCGAGATGGCCTTCAATTTCGGACTCTTCCATCTTTCCTGGCTCTGGACCTTCCTCGTCGTCTCCATGGCGTTCGGGCTGGTCCTCAAGTTGATCTTCAAGGTGGAGTAGCAGCATCCCTCCCGGGACCCAGTAGCGGCGGAAATCGGTTATCTTCATGGGATCCGCATTCAGTTGACAAAGGCCCCGGGTGTCTGTACGCTGTCCCTCAAGTAGGGGCTGATGAACTGAGTGGAAGGAGGTGCTCGATGACCAAGGATCAAATGATTGAGGGCATCATGCGAGCCAGCGGTATATCCAAGGCCAATGTGGAGCGCTTTTATGATGGACTGGTCGTGCTTGTCGAGAAAGAGCTCCAGGCCAGGGGAGAATTCGTGCTTCCCGGCCTCGGCGCATTCAAGGTCAGAGTGCGCAAGGCGCGGATCGCGCGCAATCCCAAAACCGGCGAGCCCGTGAAGGTGCCTTCAAAGAAAGTGGTGCGCTTCACTCCATACGGGTCGCTTAAGACCCTGTTCGGCAAGAAGGAAGCGACCGGGGCCCAGGCCGAGCCGGAGGATACCGAAGGCGATGAGGAGAAGGGCCTACTGTAGCCCCCATTCTTCTCGTCGAAGCACTAGAATTGTGAAAGGATTGAGTGAGTAGATGAAGATCGGGGCAATGAATAATCCCCGCCTGGAGATCCTGGGCGCGATAGATCTTTTCGCTGCGAACAAGTTCGACTACATAGATCTCACACTTGAACACCCCAAGGCCCATATCGATACGATCGATAAGCAAGAGGTGCTCGCGGCGCTCAAGGCCAGCGGGCTCGGGGTTGTGGGGCACACCACCTACTACCTTCCCTTCGGGTCCCCAATAAATTCCCTGCGCCAAGCCGCGATCGAGGACGTGATCAAGACGCTCGCATTTTATAAGGAGGCTGGGGCGAAGACCGTCACCGTCCATCCCGACTCGGGTGTGGGCACGATGGAAACCAAGGTGAGCGTAAGCCTCAATGCCCTGAGCTTCAAGATCATTTCCGATGAGGCTGCCAAACACGATCTTACGATCGTGGTCGAGAACGTCCCCGGGGTGTTCTCCTCGGTAGAGGCTCTGAACACCCTCCTCAGCACGGTCCCCGCGCTTCGCTTCCACCTGGATGTGGGCCACGCCTTCGTCGGGGGCAACAAGTTCAAGCAACTCCTCTCGATGTTTAAGACCAAGATAGTCCACGTTCACCTGTCCGATAATCGGATGCGAGGGGACGACCACATGCCGATCGGGGCGGGCAACATCAACTGGCCCGAGATCGTCCCCGCAATCAAGGCCACCGGTTACGACGCGACCTTCACACTTGAAGTCTTCGCCAATGATCCGCGCTACCTAGTGGCCAGCCGCGAGAAATTCATCGAATTGTGGGGCTAGGCAGCGGCTCGGTTCCTTCCGTGAGAACCTTGAGGCATGGCTAACTCGTTTCGTTGTTGCACGTTGTGCAATAGCACCTCTTCTTATTGCACGATAAGGCCCTATCGTGCAATAAGACTCTCTCTGTACGGGTGTGAACCGGCAGTCTTGCGGCCATCAATTCGTTGACCACGTCAGTGGCTATCAGGTACTCGAGAAGTGGCTCAAGGACCGCGCGGGGTGTACTACACTCAAGAGAATCGGTTGACGTTCTCGTCAATAAAGGAATAGCAGGGGATATAGGAGCGCCCGGCGTTAGCCAGCCACTCACACGGCATGGAGCCGAATTTTGTCCCCCGCCTTCATCATACTATCTTAAACCGACAAGGCATGTCAAGGTTTGGTAGTGGGTCAGTTTGCGCAGGGGAAGCATCGAAAAGGGCTTGCTTATCCGCTCAAGTATAGTACAATCGTAGCATGCGAGCAAAAAAACGCACCCAGGCGGATAAGCAAGAGGAAGACCCGAACGTTCTCGCAATCTCGATTGTTGGCAGGGTAACCAGCTCGGCCAAGAATCCAGCAGCAGTCACGCTCGGTAGGCTCGGAGGGCTCAAGGGTGGACCCGCACGCGCGCGAAAACTGTCTCCGGCAAGGCGCAGGGAGATTGCCAGCAAGGCGGGACGCAGCCGTTGGTCAAAAGCAATCCCGAGCTAAACTCCGACCTTGGCTCCGGCCTCAGCCTCTAACACGTCCGGCGTGAAGTCGAACGGTATCTGGATCGGCTCCCCAGGATTGTTATTCTCATTGTAGCTATCGACATCGCGCTTCAACTGACAGCAATCCGCGGCAACCTGCTTACGCCGCTGTTTGAAGGCTATCTCCATGTGCGGTCGGTCCGCGCTACGAATGTCTGCCCACAATACCTGCTGCTCTCCGTCGCAGAGAATCCTAGCCGCGTGCTTTGCACGGACTGTTCGCCCCTGCGGATCAAGAATGTACTCTTGTCGAAGGGCCTCTGAAATCTCTGTAGCGCACTGGTTTAAGGCGCTGGAAGGATGCGGCTTCCAGAATCCCTTATCGATTGCCCATTTGGCAATCTCATGGGCCGAGGCAGCCCGGCCACCGTTAGACTCAATAAACCTGTTGGCAATCTCCTGCATCTGCTTCACATGTGTCATGGCCATAGGGTCTTCCCCCTCTCCCCCTCACTAAATGTCAGCGGTAACTGTATGTCCCCAGCCGTCGGTAAGCGTACACGGAACGATGAACTTCCGTA
The DNA here is from genome assembly GCA_043808325.1 of Candidatus Eiseniibacteriota bacterium. Lineage (GTDB taxonomy): Bacteria > Arandabacterota > Arandabacteria > Arandabacterales > Arandabacteraceae > JAZDEY01. The sequence goes on along the minus strand of JAZDEY010000042.1, from coordinate 21,598 downwards.
TTTTCTCAAGCATCTCCCGGCTGTGCTGATAGCCGATCTCGTCTCGGAACTGCAATTGCCCCACTACGATACCCGGATGGACATTGAGCCGGGCGGCGAATTGCTTGATTGCTATCTTTGAATAGAGTGGTCCGACACGAGATACAAAGCTATCTAGATCTGAGGACCTGATCAGGAAATCCGACGCGAACTCATTAGCCTTCACCTCCTTGTCCCACGTGTCGTCGGATGGTTTCAGGCGATTCTCGATCAAATCTATGTCAATCAAGCTATCTCTTTTCATCACATGTCCAATCTCGTGAAGCAAAGTGAACCAGAAGTAATCCAGTCTGTCATAGCGGAGCGTCAGTACTATAACGGGTGATGCATCGTTCAACCAAAAGCAGGCTCCGTCAATCTTGGTGCCGCGCAGATGCTCCAGAATCACGAACCGAATACCAGCATCTGCCAATACCTCCGGAACGTGGCAGACCTCCTGTGGATTTCGGAGAAGCGCTCTAAGGCGATCCAGCCCACTACTAAGACGGGAATCCGTGAATCTCTGAGTAGTTGGTGCTGACATGGCAAGCTTCTTCGCGCGATAAAGCCATGCCTGACAAGCGGCCGTCAGTGTCGCAGAAGATGTTCGCGCTGCATGGGCAACGGGCGCTGGCTCATCATCTAATGACTTGATCTCAAAGAAATCGAGTATCTTCTTCTCAAGCACGCTGAAATCATCGGAACCTCTCATCCACCCGCGCCGTATCATCTCCCGAATAGGCGCTTTCTGATACAGCTTGGACTTTTGAGGGATCAGGCTAGTCCTGGTCCTAAGATGGGTCAACCGATAAGCCGCATCCAGATTCATCCAGACCTTGGCACTCGTCCCAAGGGCCTCTCCTATGGCGTGAGCTACCTCCGGGGTTATCGAGCGCTTGGCAGTCATAATCTCACTGACCGCCTGCAACGGCAGGCCAGTTATGTCTGCCAGGTCCTCCTGCATCCATCCCCGCGCCTCCAGTTCCTCCCTAAGATGCTCACCCGGAGAGAAAACGGCAGGGATTTTCTCTGGCATGCTGTTCGCCTCCTCTTAGTGATAATCCGTAATATCGACAACCATTACAATCTTGTTCGGGCATCGCCCGACAATTTCAACGATCAGACGCCATTGGTCGTTCAGGCGAATTGAGTACTGACCCCTTCTTGTTCCGCCCAATTTCTTAAAGCAGTAGGCTTTTCTAGCTCGTAAGTCTCTCTCATCATCGGCCTCCCTGATGAAGTTCATCCGAAGTCGAAATGCCCTTACAACCTCCGGCGGAAAACCAGCGTTATATTCCGTCTCAGTCTCTAACCGCTCTAATGATTGCTTCCTATGGCGAGTTTCCATCGCAAACAGAGAATAATAGTTGCGCCACCATTTGGCAATATGTATTTTTCCGGAAATCGCGAAACACGGAAATTTTCACTCGATGCGACTTGAGCACTCAAGTATGATGGTAGGCAAGAAGAGAAGGCCGAAAGGTGGACCGATTAGGCAAGGATAAACAAATCAGAGTGCTGGCAGCTTTGGTCAAGGGCAACTCAATCCGAGCTACCGTCCGAATGACGGGCGTTGCCAAGAACACCGTGGTAAACCTACTGAGGAACATAGGCACAGCATGTCAGCATTACCATGATCGGACAATGGTCGGTCTGCCCTGCAAGCGGATTCAGGTCGACGAATTGGTTGGGTTGCTTGATAGGCGCGAACCGTCAAACTGACCCACTACCCAAGGTTTCTTTTGCGCGTAGAGGGATTGCCCTAGGTCACGCGACGCAGTCGGCTGATGCTGCGCGGCCCAACTCGAAGGCCTTGAGGTTGGTGGCGACCACACTCTCGCCGCGGCCTTTGAAAAGCTCCCGGATGAATTCGCGAAGGTCGCCCTCTTCAAGCACGAGAAAGCGCGAAGCGGCCCCCAGCATCACCATGTTCTGCGCCCTGGTCGAGCCCCCGTCCAGAGCGAGCTTCCCGGAATCCACAATCACGCTTCGCTTGAAGCCACGGACCGCCTTCAGCACATCCTCAAGGGGAGGATAGTCGGGAATATTGACGTAGGGTGTGCTGCTTGCGACGATGATACCATCTGGGCGAAGGTAGTCCACGTAACGCAGGGCCTCGAGGGGCTCGACGCTCAGGATCATGTCGGCAGCGCCCTTAGGGATGAGATCGCTATAGATGAGTTCGCTCGAGAGCCGCAAGTGTGATTGGACAGCGCCGCCGCGCTGGGCCATCCCGTGGACCTCGGCCTGCTTCAAATTCAGGCCCTTCTTCAAAGCCGCTTGGTCTATCACGTAGGCTATGGATAGGGTACCCTGCCCGCCGACACCCGCCAGGATGATGTCCTGCTTCACCTACGCACTCCTCTTTCGCTTGCGGGCTTCCTGAATGCACTCCCGCGCGGCAACTATGACCGAGAGCCCGCGGTACTCAAACTCCTCCTTCATGACGGCGGCGTTCGCGTCGAGGTTCTTGGGTAAGGGTTCGATCACGCGGATATGCTCCCCGGGAACCCCGACGCCCTCGATCATCTTGAGGAGCCGCTCGCCCGAGGCATAGCTCGGCTGTCCGCCGGTCATCGCGACGATGCCGTTATCCAGTACGATCACTGTCATGTTGGTATTCTCGGCGGCAGCCTCGAGGAGCGGGGTCAAGCCCGAGTGCCCGAGAGTGGAATCCCCGATCACGGCCACCGAGGGATGAATGCCGGCCTCACTGCCGCCTTTGGCCATGCTCACACTGGCGCCCATGCAAACGCACGTGTTGATTGATCTATAGGGCGGAAAGTACCCGAGCGTGTAACAGCCAATGTCACTGAAGACGTTGGCGCCGGGATAGCCTGTCAAGGCGAGGTTGAGGGCGTTATAAGTATCCGCGTGAGGACAACCTTTGCAGAGCTGCGGAGGCCGGCCTGCGAGGCTCAAGCCCTCGAGGCGCTTGGTCTCAAGCGGCTTCAGGCCCAGCACGGGGCGCACCACTTCGGGCGAAAGCTCACCGGATGCCGGCAGGTCGCCCGTGAGTTTGCCTTTGATGGTCTTGCCGCAAATGCCGAAGAGGCCGGCAACGGCGCGTTCGACATAGGGAAATCCATCCTCGACTACGACAACGGTATCAACTTGGTCCACGAGCCGCGCCACCAAGCCCCTGGGAATGGGATATCTTGAGATCTTGAGGAGTGGTGGCGGGTTCTCTATTTCCTTGAGGTTTTCTTTGACGTAGTTGTAAGCAATTCCAGCGGCAATCACTCCCAGCCTGCCGGTCGGGTCGCCAGGCTCCAATCTATTGAACTCGGACTCCTCTGAAAGCCTGAGGAACTCGGCCTGCTTCTCGATCAAAGACCTGAAACGCTTTCTCGCGTTCATGGGAAGCAGCGTCCACGCGTCCGATGCTCCCCGGGCGGGCTCGTTCTGCGCCCTGGGTTCGCGCGGCAGAACACTCGAGCGGCTGTGGGAGAGCCTTGTCACCAGCCGAACCATAACGGGGACCCCGAACTCCTCCGAGACCTCGAAGGCACGCCGGGTCATCTCGTAGGCTTCCTGATGGTTGGCAGGTTCAAAGCAAGGGATGCGGGCGAAGTCGGCATAATAGCGGCTGTCCTGCTCGTTCTGGGAGCTGTGCATGCCCGGGTCATCCGCGGGCACAACCACAAGCCCGCCCAGGATCCCCGTCAGGGCCGAGTTCATAAAAGGATCGGCAGCCACGTTTAGGCCCACGTGCTTCATCGAGACCATGGTGCGCTTGCCGGCGAATGAGACCCCGAGGGCCTCCTCGTAGGCCACCTTCTCGTTCACGGACCAGGCGGCGTGGAATCGCCTGCCGCCATCGGAGGCCCTGAGGAGATACTCCATGATCTCGGAGGCCGGGGTGCCCGGGTAGGAATAGGCCGCGCTCAAGCCTGCGTGGATTGCCCCCAGCGCAACTGCCTCATCACCCAGGAGAATCTCAGGTTTCATCATGCCCTCGCCGAGTTACATGCATCGAGTTGCCCTGCAAAGCCTGAGATTTGACTGTACTACGGAGCGTAACCTGTGTCAACCCGGCCCACTCCTGCTTCCCGCTCCACTCGCAGTCGAATCCGGTACATTTGGTTTGACGCATGCCATGCGCTATGCTACAATACCTACACTTCAACATTCAGAGCGAGGTCGCAGCTATGGCTAGACGCCGAGAAAGGAGGTCACGGAACAGACGCAATTGTGCCATCACTAATTCCATTGATAGGAGGATGTTATGCGGAGAATCTTAGTCTTAGCGATGTTGGTCGTTTTTTGCCTGCTCTTCATTGCAGCCCCTCTTGCATGGGCTGAGAGGGCGACCCAGGCGGAGATGAGCCAGGTCTGCGAAAACTGGCTGACGTACATAGTGGCCCAGAAAGGTAGTTGGGCGGGGAACACCCAGCCGCGCATCGTGAATGTCCAAGACATCGTCGTGGACGGGGTCGTGCTTGCGCGGTGTTACTCGATTTCACCTCTGGGCAACATCGTCGTTCCGGTGCTCAAGGAGCTTCCACCGGTGATGTCATGGTCCGACGATTGCGATCTGGACGTCACACAGAATGTGGGATTCCCGCAGCTGCTCAGGGACGTGTTTTCGGAAAAGGCCAGGGTGTGGACCGAGGCGTACGGAAGCCTGGATGCTCCGCTGCCGCGTACTGGAGCGGTATTGTTTGGTGACGAAGGCAGGGTCGCCTGGGATCATTACACTGTTACTGGTCGGAAATTCGTTGCCCAGATAGGCGAAGGCCCGGTAGCCCCGCTGGCCCAGGCTGGTCCCTTGCTCACCGATTCCTGGCACCAGGGATTTCCCTACGACAATTCGTGTCCCGTCGGTTTTGGAGGGGACAGATGTGTGGTCGGCTGTGTCGCGACGGCGGCTTCCCAAATCATGCACTATTGGGAATACCCGCCCAGCGGAACTGGTAGTCACGAATATGACTGGGATGGCGATCAGGGCGATGACCCCGCGAACGGCTGTCCAACCCACGACTGCTGTGCCGCACACCTCTCTGCAACCTTCAGCGACGCCTACGACTGGGCTAATATGCCGGATGATTGCACCGGCGGCAGCAGTGCTGCCGAACAGGCGGCTGTGGCCGAGCTCTGCTATGAGGTAGGTGTTGCTTTCAACATGGATTATGGAACCTGCGGCTCGGGCGCTACTACCGAGTACGGCACCACGGTGTATCCGACCTATTTCGGGTACAGCCCGAGCATTAACAAGGTGAATAGGGACCCGGGCAGTCGCACACCGGCCCAATGGCTTGACATAATCAAGCCTCAGATCAATGCTGGCCGCCCGATGCAATACAGGATATCCGGTCACTCCATCGTGTGCGACGGGTGGATGGACACCGGAGGCGTCCTGCAGTATCACATAAACTATGGCTGGGGTGGCAGTCACACGCAATGGTTTTCGATCGACACGATTTACTGTCCTTGGGACGGCTGCGGTCCGGATGTGGAGTACCTGCTGCGGGACATCTTCCCGCTCAACCGTCCGCCGGTCGCTGTGTGCGCCAACGCCATAGTCAATGCAGACGCCGCTTGCATGGCCACAGCCACGATAGACGATGGCTCTTACGATCCCGATGGCGACACCATTACGCTCGTCCAGTCCCCGGCCGGCCCATACCCGCTCGGGACAACGTCGGTGACGCTGACAGTCACGGATGAGCATGGCCTCTCGGCCCAGTGCACCGCCGATGTGACCGTAAGGGATGTCACGCCGCCCATGGGCATTTGTCCCGCCGATGTCACGGTCGAGTGCAAGGGATACTGTGGGACACCTTCGGACGATCCAAGTCTCGCGGCATTCTTTGCCGGGTTCTCGGCGACCGACAACTGCGACGCTGCCCTGGACATGACGGATAATCGCCCAACCTGTTTCCCCGAGGGGACGACCACCGTCAGGTTCAGAGCGACCGATGATGCCGCCAATTGGTTCGAGTGCGGGGCGAATGTGAGAGTGCGTGATACCACGCCGCCCTACATCGTGTGCCCTGCCGATGTCACGGTCGAGTGCAGCGATCACTGCGGGACTCCTTCCGGCGATCCGCAGTTGGCTGCCTTCTTTGCGGGGGTCGTCGCATCGGATCTGTGCGATGACACCCTGGACATGACGGATACCCGGCCGGCCTGTTTCCCCGAGGGAACGACCAACGTGGCTTTCACGGCCAGGGACGACGCCGACAACACCGCCAGCTGCATGGCTCGGGTGACGGTCGTCGATACCACGCCGCCCGAGATCGTGGTTGCTCTCAATCGGGACGTGCTCTGGCCTCCGAACCACAAGATGGCCGACATCGTGACTGCCGTGACCGTAAGGGACATCTGCGATCCCGATCCCGGATTCATGCTGATCTCGATCACGAGCAATGAGCCCGAGAACGGCCTGGGCGACGGCGATACCCCGAACGACATTCAGGGGGCCGACATCGGCACACCTGACCTCGCGTTCCAGCTCCGTTCGGAGCGCAGCGGCGGCGGCAGCGGCCGGATCTACACGATCACTTATATGGGCTTTGACCATTCCGGCAACACGACCGTGGTCTCGGTCTACGTTCGCGTGCCGCACGACCGGTCAGGCGGCGCACTGGCATCGGTGGGATTCACTGCAGACGGTACCTGCTTTGATCCTGCCGGCGAGCACTTTGCGATCCTGATCCCGTCGGCATCAGATGGCACCTTCGATGCTGCCGGGATCGACGCAGCAAGGGCGTATGTCGGGAACCTGAAGGGAGTCCTCACTCCTGTGGATCATCTCGATCTTGACGCCACACAGGACGGCCGCATGGATCTTGTGCTGTGGTATTCGGTGGCCGACGCGGAGGAGATGTTCGGACACTCCGTGGCGAGCGCCGAGAATGCGTGGCTTCATGTGGCATTTGATCCCGAGATACCCGATGCGCCCGTGGATCCGAACGATCCCATGGCGCCATTCGGCCCGGTTGGGATCCACTACGTGGGGGCTGACGGCGTCGACTATCTCGTGCCCAACATATTCCAGTTGGGATCCCCGGTGGTACTCGACATAACAGTCAATGCCGCAGGTGTTGACGGGCAGCCCGCCGCGGGCACGGCGCTCTTGCCGATCCGCCCGAATCCGTTCGGCCAGTCCACGACCGTAGCCTTTGATCTGGCCGCGCCGGGAGCCGTGAGTCTCGAGATTTACGACGCCCGAGGAGTGCTGGTGCGGACGCTCGAGGATGGAGTGCTGCCAGCCGGCCAATACCAGTCAGTCTGGGACGGCAGGGACTCAGGTGGCAGGCGCGTGGCAGCAGGCGTCTACTTCGCACGGCTGCGCACAGCCGATACGCACGCGATGCAGAAGATGCTGTTGCTGAAGTAAGCTGAAGTGGATTGAAGTAAGCAGTTAAAGCAAGACCGGGGACCGGCGCCATCTTGTAGGCGCAGGTCCCCGGTGACTTTTATAATGGATGGGCAGAAACCTTGGGCATTTGATGGTTGCTTTTCCCCCTGATGGGATCAGTGGAGGCGGTTCTGCCCATCCGACAGGTGTCCCCCGTTTCGAGTAAGGCAAATCATGTGCGACCTGTGCGAGCCTTTGCTGCCTGCTCGCGGTGTCCTATCTATACAGCGCCTTTATGCCACCCCACGTGGTCTCTTCGGTGGCAGCGGGCGGACAAGGAGACATCGTGATATAAGTTTCGGATCCACCCGAATACACAGCGTCGTAGTTCTGAGAGCCGGGGAGCGTGGCCTTGGTCCACGTGAACTCAACCGCGTAGCCCGAGCGAACCTGCCCTACCCCGATATAATAAACTGAGTTGGTTGTTCTGAATCTCTCCTTCCAGTTGAAGTCCGGCGCAAAAGGCCCGATCGCAGTTGCGGTCCAGCCGGTCGGCGCTACGGCTGACGACAGGGTCGCATCCATGGCCACGTTATCGGAGTTGAAGAAGGTGTAGATCTCTCTCAAGGGCTGCGGTGCGCCGATATTGCTGACGGTATACTCATACTTCCACAGGTTGGTGCCGGGCTGGTTGCCTCCCGGCGGGAGCAGCATCCCCGGGCAGTACTCGGTCCAATGATCGGTCTCCCAGTGATACAGCCGATACTGAACCGAAGTCATCGGTTCACTTAGGGCCGCTATCGTCGATGCCGCAACGCACGCAACGATACCGGCAAAGATGAGAAATGCCATCCGAACAGCCTTTAGCCTGGATCCTGACATCGTGCTACCTCCTCGCGGTGTCTTGAGGCATCTCACCGGATGCCCTGGGTTGTCTCCTCTCAATCCTGTGCTTGCAGGACCGCACCGAATCTTCGCTCTCATGTCCAGCGGGCGGACCGGCTGGCGGTCTTCGCAAGCCGGTCCTCCCTAAAGCCCGACAGGATCTACTATCGGTGCTATCTCGATCTAATAAGCGTAACCTTCTCACAAGATGTCGCCGTCCTCGTCCGGAGGTTCACGAAATAGATGCCCGACGCGAGGTCGCGCCCGCTGTGGTCAGTCCCTCTCCACACGACCTGGTGCTCTCCCGCGGAGAGATCGAGGTTGTCGAAGGAGAAGACCTGGCGGCCCGCGATGTCATACACGTCGATCGCAAGATCGCCCGCGAGCCCCGCTGCCGGCACGCTGTACCTGATCCCGACCGCGGCGCTGAAAGGATTGGGATCGAGACCCACGAGCTTGACGCCGGGGACCTTGTACCATATCAGCCTGGTATCGAGCGGGATCACGCCGGCCCGCACGATGCCGCCATTGTTGATCGTGTCGGCGATATCCTTGGCGACCTCATAAGATACGCCGGGAACCTGGTTCGTGATGATGTCGTTGGCGTAGGTGATTGCCTGCGACACATTGGCGCCGTCCGCGCTAATGATCTGGGCCTGGCTCAACTTCATCGACGCCACGTTGAGGAGCAAAGCCACTATCTGCTGCTTCGCCCGCTCAAGCATGTTCTGGCCCTTGTTGACCGTCAAGAGCGCGCCCAGGGCATTCAGGCTATCGGCAGGAGTCGCGTTTCCAGGAAGACTCCCAACCTGGTATACGAGCACGGGATTGTACACGTTCTCGTTGAAGTGAATCCGGATGTTGTTAAGGTAGGTCAACATCGCCGCCATGCCTTCCTGAGATTTGCCCTTGTCCATCATGAGCGCGTTGACCTGATGTTTCCAGTAGCCGATCGTCCGTGCGTCCGGCACGATGTTCATGCAGTCGAGGTGGAAGTCAATCTGGGTTGTCTCTCCGACAAAGACCGTGCCCGACTTGGCATCCTGGTCGATCGTGAATCCGAGGGGCACAACCACGCTCACCGTATAGTTTCCGATAAGCAACTCATTGAAGCAGTAGTGACCCGTATTGTCGGTGGAGGTGGTTGCAACCAAGACATCGTTGGAATCAAAGAGGTCCACCGTTACCGGCGGATGCGATGCCGAGGTGCACTCATCGATCACATTACCGCAGATCGAGCCGGAGACATCTATCTGGATACCGATCACCACCTGACCCTCGTAGACCGCGCCGTTCATGGCCTCGAAGAACCTCTGACCCGGCACCGTGTAAGGATCTTTCCAGATCATCGTGACCGAGAAACCGTCCTTCGACTGGGCGGGGAAAATGCGGCTAGGCCCGGAGTAAGTTGCGAATTCCACATACCATGGCGACGGATCGGGATCGACGAAGGCCGTGCCTTCCCAGTTGATGGGGGCTGTGAGGTCGACGAAGTCGGCCTTGTCCCCGGTGAATTCGCCGCTATAGGGATTCGAGTCAAAGAAGATCAGCACGGTCTGAACCGCGGGTAGAACCGAGATGTTGCGGACCGTGAAGTCGTACCGGTAGATCTGGTTCCCCGGGTCACCGCCAAGATAGGTGAGCACCGCGTCAACCGATGCCTCGGGGAGCGGCGGATTGACCGGCTTAATCGTTATCGCCTGGGTAACCGCCACGAGGCCCAACACAACCACAAAACAAACCAGTCCTGCTACTGCCCTTCTCATACTGCACCTCCAGTTTCCCAACAAACCTACGGTCTTGCCATCCTTGCGATTGATCGTCAGAACGCCGGCAACTACTCCCTCACACCGGGTAGGTCGGCAGGCTCCCACAGCCCGCAATCCTTGCGGTTATTCTCATTAGGTACAGTATATCATAAGCGAGAGGATCGTGTCAAGGCCGTCTTGCTGTCTTATGAGCTTGAAATCCACCCCCGAGATAAGGTATAATGGATGCGTTAGGGGACGTTGATTCGGGTGTTCCATTTACTTTCAGTTGCACGGGGTTCTATCCTCCTTGCGTGCAGAGGCATGCAGATTGGCAGGCGCAATGTTTACGGCCATGGGCCGGAAAGGGGCGTATCTGATGCGGCGCGTTGCTATCGTGTTTATTGTCATGGGGTTTGCCCTGCTAGTGGCGGGCCTCGCGGCCTCGACCTATGCCCTCGATAGGGAGACTACCCAGGCCGAGATGGATCGGATCGAAGCGGTTCGCCAGATGATCGCGGAGAAGGGCTATAACTGGCAGGCCGGTGTGACCTCGGTCTCCAACCTTACCGATGAAGAGATGAAGAACCTCTGCGGTTTGAGGATTCCGGCGGACTACGAAGCGCGCCGTGCCCAGGCCAAGCGAGAGGGCAGGATGATTGAGGAGATCCCCGGGATGGCGTTTCCGGCCACATTTGACTGGCGGACCCAGGGTGGCGTGACCCAGGTGAGGAACCAGGGCAACTGCGGCAGTTGCTGGGCCTTTGCTGGGACGGCGGCCTTCGAATCCCAGGTCCTGATCTATAGCGGGCTCGATGAGAATCTTTCCGAGCAGGCCATTCTCTCCTGCAATACGGTCAGCGAGGGTTGCGATGGCGGCTGGATGTCAACAGCTTACGACATCTTCATCGGGTATGGCGCCATACGCGAGTCGTGTATGCCCTATCACGAAGTCGATACCGATCCCTGTATCCAGACCTCGTGCGAAGTTGCAGCTACGCTTGACAACTACTACTTCGTCGATGATACCGTGAATGCCATCAAGACGGCCCTGCTCGATGGGCCGGTGGCGACCGGGATAGCGGTCTGCTCCGGCTTCCAAACTTACACCGGTGGCTGCTTCGAGGACGCCTGCACGGATCTTAACCATGGCGTGCTGCTCGTGGGCTGGGACGATACCATGTGTAGCGGGCAGGGGGCGTGGATCTTGAAGAACAGCTGGGGCGGCGACTGGGGCGAAGATGGCTATATGTACATCAAGTACGGCAGTTCCATGGTGGGCTATGGCATCGATGCCTTGAACTATACGCCCGGCCAGACGGTTCACTTCTTCCATGATTCTCACGCGCTCGTGGATGGCGGCGACGGCGATGGCATGATTGAGCCGGGTGAGCCGATCACTATGCCTGTGACCGTGGTGAACATCGGGGCTACGACCGCAACCAGCGTGAGTGCCAAGCTCAGGAGCCTTACGGCCGGCGTGACAGTGACCGACAGCACCGCGACCTATGCCGATATCCCCAAGGGCACGACCCGGCAGTCGGATGCTCCGCACTTTGCCTTCACGGTGACGGGCGCGGGGCCCTCGTGCGGGGCGATCAGGTTCCAGATTGTGGTGACCTCGACCCAGGGCACGTCCTACATCAATCTCGTGCTCCAGGCGGGAGAGCTCTCGGTTACGTTCCAGGATGACTTCGAGACCAACAAAGGTTGGAGCACCAGCGCCGCGGGCGACAATGCCACAACCGGCATCTGGACCCGGGTCGATCCCAACGGAACCTGGTGGGGTGATATGCCGGTCCAGCCTGAGGACGATCACACGGGAGCCCCGGGTACAATGTGCTACGTTACCGGCCAGGGCTCGGTCGGGGGCGCGCAGGGAGCAGCCGACGTCGATGGCGGCAAGACCACACTCACCAGCCCCACGATTGATCTCACCAACAAAGATTCGGCTCTCCTGACCTACTGGAGATGGTACGCCAGCGAGACTGGATCGGGTCCCAATGACGATGACTTCGTCGTGGACGTATCGAATAACAACGGGTCGACCTGGACCAACCTTGAGACCCTGCCCTATAGCGATCGCGTGTGGCGGAAGATGGAGTTCTACCTCGAGGATTACATTGCGCTCACAAGTCAGATGAAACTGCGCTTCATAGCCCAGGACAATGCTCCGGGCTCGATCGTCGAGGCGGGGGTGGATGACTTCATGATAGAGACCTGTGTCGAGGCCACACCCGACGCCATCCCGCCCATGGTCACGGTGATTGCGCCCAATGGCGGTGAGACCCTGACCTACGGGACCCAGTCGGAGATCCGCTGGAGCGCGACAGACAATGTCGGAGTGACTTCGATAGCGATCTACCTTTCCACTGACGGTGGATCGACCTATCCCACGACGATCGCGACCGGCGAGGCTAACGATGGGTCTTTCCTGTGGCCGGTGATCGATCTCGATTCCAAGACCGCGAAGATCAAGGTCAAGGCCTTTGATGCGGCTTTGAACGAGGGAAGCGATGCGAGCGATGCCGACTTTACGCTCTGGGGTACCACCTCGGGTGTCGTCCCGGCGGGGCCGGTGGGACCTACGGGGCCTTCGGGTGTGCCCCGCGAGGTCGTGCTCAGTTTGGCCGGCGGGAACCCCGTGACGGCAAGCTCGCAGATCGTCTTCGGGCTTCCGGCAGGGGCGTTCGTCAAGATCGGCATCTATGACGTCAAGGGCCGGCTTGCCCGGACGCTCGTGCGAGGCGAGCAAAATGAAGGTTATCACACGCTCGACTGGAATGAGGTAGGCGGAGGAGCGTCGGCGCTCAGCCCTGGCATATATTTCGTAAGGCTTGAGTGTGAGCGTGGGCAGGCCACTACCAAGATTGTAGTGGCGAAGTAGTAGCAGTAATAGTGGAACAGTAGCACCCTAGTTTCATGCGGGGGCGCAGGAAAGGCCGCGCAGGTTCGAGAGAGGCTGTGCGGCCTTTCTGTTTTGGCGCCATCACCTACGATCTTGTCGCCTACGGTACTCCCACGTACGATTTCGTTACATCTATGACTTGATCATCACTAGCAGCATCTTGAATCTGGTTAGGGCCTTGAGCGCATGGGGCTCGCCCGCCGGCATGATCACGGCATCCCCCTGCCTGAGGGTGAGCGGTTGCTTCGAAATCGTTATCTCGACTTCACCCTCGAGCACCTCTACCAGGGCATCAAACGGGGCCGTGTGTTCGCTCAGGCCCTCGCCCTTGTCGAAAGCAAACAGAGTCACCGTCCCCGTCGGCTTGGCAATCACTTGCCGGCTCACCACCGCGCCCGGCTGGTAATTCACAAGGTCCGAGAGCCGCTTAGCCTGGGAGACAAGACCCGCTTCATCCTTTGGCAGACCTGTAGCTCCTGTAGCTTCTGCTCGGGATTCCGCTTTGGATTCTTCCGGTGACTGGTTTCGATTCATAGCATACCTCCATCATAGGCCGCTCTAACCCCGCGCGATCCTGTGTCCGTCAGCCTGCGCCCGACTAGATCCCGAGCCGCTTCCGATTGGCCTCGATGTGCGCAAGGATGCCATCGGCAGCCTTAGCTGCGTCCTTCTCGACGCTTAAGATTCCGCCCGTGACGTCCTTACAGTCCTGAGTCAGGAGTTTCACGAGGGCCGGCCCCCCGGTCACGGTCGGCACAGGGTTGACGTAAGTATAAAGCCCGAGTGCCAGCGCGAAGATGGCGTCGATCGTGGCCTTCTGCTCCATATACTCGGGAGCGGCTGCTGCCACCGGCAGGTGCGGGATCGGGACATCGCCCAGGGCCTGCGAGATCGCCGCAAGCAGATCGGCGATCCGGCCGGTATCTGTGCAGGTGCCGTAGCTTAAGACCGGCGGGATTCCCAGGGCACCGCAGAGATTCTTAAGTCCCGGCCCGGCCATTTCCTTGGCCTCGGGACTGCAGAGGCTGGCCACTTGCATTGCCCCATTGCCGCAACCCATGGAGAGGATCAGGAGATCCCGCTTAATCAGTTCCTTGGCCACGCGCACGCTGTGGACGTCCTGGCCCGAGTCTCTCAAGGTTGAGCAGGAGACCAGGCCCACCACTCCGCGGATGGTGCCCTGCTTTATGGCGTCAAGCAAGGGCTCGAGGCTTCCCCCCAAGGCATCGACGATACTCTCGGTCGAGAAGCCCACGATGGCTTCCTTCATGGGGAGCCCGGTCATGGGTTCGACCGACTTCCGGCGCTCCTTGAAGTTGGCGATTGCCATATCGAGCAGCCGCCCCGCCTGCTCGCCGGCCTTCTCTGGGACGTAGTTGATGCGGTCGGTCACACCCTCAAAGGCCACGAGTTCGCTCACCGGCACTAGCCTGAACTTGTACTTTTCGGCGTAGATGGGATCGATCGGCATCGAGCAGTTCATGTCGGCGGCGAAGAGATCGACGCAGCCGCTCGCGAGCACCGCTTCCTGCATGATCCAGTTGCCGGTGTAGCCGTAGAAGACGTCATCCATCTCCCAGCGCTGGATCATCTCCTGGCCGGTCTCGATGTTGGCGATGATGCGAATCCCCTTGGCGCCGGCGGCGTTGGCCATGGCTTGCCATTCGGGCCTGCGGGCAAGCTCCACCATCGCAAACCCTAAGAAGGGCTCGTGACCGTTGGGGAGGACGTTAACGTAGTCGGCATTCAAGACTCCGAGGTCCACGCGCATCTTGTGCGGGCGCGCGATCCCGTAGAGGACGTCCTGAAGGTACTGGTTCACAATCTGGCTCTGGTAGGCCGTCGCGATCGAGAGCCGCATGGCCTTCAAGGCGAGACTCACGTAATAGCCATCGACGTTGGTGAGGCAGGAGCTCGTGGCAAACATCATCTCGCCGTAGATCCCGCCTGGGAAGATGTCGAGCTTCCGCCACAGGGCCTTGCGTTCGGCCGGGGCGAGCGCCTCGACGATCTCGCTCGGCTCGTAGGACTTGCGGTTAAAGTCCTTCTCGACCGCATCGCACACCCGTAGCGCGATCTCCTCCAGGGCGCAGGTCAGCGGAATCCCCAGCCGCTTGGCGAAGGTCTTGAGTTTCTCGGGCTCCCGTATCTTGAAGAGGGTCTTGCCCTGAGCGGTTGCACGCAAGGTCCTCACGGTCTGGTCGGTATGGTACTGATAGGTGGAGGCCCCCATAACGTTACGGAGGAGCATCATGCGCATCGCCATGCCGTCGGCCGTAATGCCGCACACCCCGCGCTTGTCCTTTGCCGCATCGGCCCGGCACGGCCCGTTGGAGCACAGGTCGCACCGCGTGCCCGCCATACAGAAGGCGCAGCGCTGATCGGGGTTGCCGCCCATGCCCTGGGCCTCGTAGCGATCCCAGATGTTGGTGATGCCGTCCCGCTTGATCCGCTCGTAGACCTTGAGCACTGAATCGTGGTACGAGATTCTGTCCTTATCCATGCTTCTCCTCCTCCTGGATTAGGTCGCCCTTTATCGAAATGGTGTAGTCGTCGACGGGGATAGGCTTCCCTGATCGTTTGAGAGCTTCCTCGACTACGCCCGTGGTCCCGAAACAGCAGGGCACTTCCATGTGAAGCGTCGTAATTGATTTGATGTTGTTATTTTTAAATATCTCGGCGAGTTTTTCAACATAAAGATCGTCGACCTGATCCAGTTTGGGGCAGAAGACGATGAGGATCTTGCCCTTCAAGAAGCGGTCGTGGAAATCTGGGTAGGAAAACGGCACGCAGTCGGCGGCGATGAGGAGATCGGCATCCTTGAAGTAGGGCGCGCGAGGGTTAAGGAGCTGCAACTGGACCGGCCACTGACGGAGCTGGGACTGCTTTCCGACATCCCCCGTCCGGGCGCCGGGGCACGATGGAGCCAGGGCTTCCCTCAAGTCCACCATGCGTGCACCGGGGCAGGAGGGAAAGTTGTCTTCTGTGAGAGCTGTGCTGCCTCCGGCCGCCGTGCCGGCGTCGCGAGGCACCGCAATGCGCCGCGCCTTAAGGAAGCTCTTGGCTTGCTCGAGATACTCATCCTGGCCGTGGTCGGCGAGATGCTTGAGATGAGCCGCGATCACGTTCGGCCCGGCCTTTATGATGTTCGCCATCACGCTGGCCTCGTCGTAAGGCTTGGCCTCCCGTTTCTCGATCGTGATAGCATCTTCCGGGCAATGGCCGACACACGCCCCGAGGCCGTCGCAGAACAGGTCACTCACCAGCCGGGCCTTACCGTCAATCACCTGGATCGCCCCCTCGGGGCAGTTGGGAATGCACAGGCCACAGCCCGTACATCTGGGTTCGTCAATCGTAATGATGTCGCGTTTCATTTCGCACCCCGTCTTTCTTTCCTGGTCTCCTTGGAGTTCCCGTGCGTCACCCTTCCTCTTGCTTTCGCGGTCCCCGCGGGTCCCCTGCCTGTCATCTTTCTCTCGCCATCCTGCAGCAAATCCGCAATCGAGATGTTCCCGAATTGCTCCACAAGGCCTCGCTCGATGGTTTTGATTCTCTTCCTGAGGACGCACGTCGCCCGATTGGCGCACATCTGCCTCCGGAACATGCACCCCGAGAGCTCGATCTCCCCCTGAAAAGCCCTGACCAGGTCAAGCACTCGGATCTTCTCCGGCTTGGACTTAAGTCGGATACCGCCAGCCACTCCTTCGCGCGAGGTGACCAAGCCTTCTCTAATGAGCCTCTGCAGAATCCGCCTCAGGAACTGCAGCGGTATGCCTTCCTCCTGGGATATTTCAGCCGACGACACGAATGCGCCCGGCTTCCGCGCTAGATTGATCGCGGCTCGTATCGCGTAGTCAGTCTCTTTTGTAATCAGTCTCATTTCGCTCTCTTGCCATAACGGCGGTTAAACTGAGACTATATTAGTATTAGTTCAGAACTATGTCAAGCTATTTGTGCGCGATCTTCGACTTGGTCTGATTCTGCCCGACGGTGGCAACAACTCTATGCCAGTGGTACAATGCCTGGGGGTGATGGCGATGGACTTCCGATACAAGGGCAAGACAATAATGGTCGTACAGGGCGATATCACGAGGGTCGGGACCGACGCGATCGTCAATGCTGCCAATGAGGGCCTGAGAGGTGGAGGGGGAGTGGACGGTGCGATCCACCGCGCCGGCGGCCCCCGGATTATGGAGGAGTGTCGCAAGATCGGGCATTGTGCCACAGGGAGTGCCGTAATCACGAGTGGCGGCAACCTCCCTGCCAAGTACGTGATTCATACCGTCGGACCGATCTGGTTTGGGGGCACGGCGAAGGAGGCGGCCCTCCTCAAGAGTGCCTACGAGAACAGCCTTGCGCTCGCGGCCAAGCGGAAGCTCAAGTCCATAGCCTTCCCCTCGATCAGCACCGGCGTGTATGGGTACCCAATCGACCGCGCCTGCCCGATTGCCGTGGACGCTGCGCTTCACCATCTGGCCAAGCCGACCAGCCTCAAAGAGATTCAGTTTGTCCTCTTCAGCCGGCGTGACTACGATCTATACGCTGAGATGATGAGAGAGACTCTAAAGTCGAGAGCCTCCTGACCGAGACGCTTCAGACACATAACATCCCGGACTACGCCCGCGTATCGGGGAAGCACCCCCTAGAATGTATGTGTCTATCACCGCGCCCCCGGGCTTTGGCGCATCGCTTCCGATGTGCGCCATCTTCTTGGACAAGGGCGGCAAGGGTGTGCGGAGCCCGGTAGCTGCGGCATAACTCCGCACGCTTGGTGTTAGCAGGAAACCGTATAATACCAGCCCTTGCCCCAAGGACTGCGCAAAAGGTGTTGAAAATATGATGACCCAGTGATAGGATCGTCTGCGTGTACTGCCGACAGGACCGCAGCCCAACGGTGAGCCATACGGATCAGTATAATCAGTAGTTGGACGCGCTAGGAGCATAGCGTGAACCCAGATAGTGGGACATCAAGGGAGTTCATGTTCAAGCCGCGCCAGTTCCTCGGACCGCCGCTGGTTGTGGCTCCTCGACGGGCTGGCCATGTCCAGGCTGCAGTTCAGTTCATCATTCCCGGTCTGACTGTCGGGGAGAAGCAGAAGGACGCGGTTCGGAGGCTTCTCGACCGCCTCGGTCGCGAGGTTTGGAGCGCGCCACTCAAGAGGGTCGCGTCGCCCGACGGCAAGGAGGTCGGGACCATTGTGGCCATCGCCTTCCATGTTCCACAGGCTGCGACGCCCGAGGCTCTGATTGCCAGCATAGATGACGCAGCCATCGCCATCGTGGAGCGCTTTCTCGGGATGCTGTCGTTTCTTGCTGGCCTGAGACTCGCAGCTCTCCATACGCAGACTACCCACATCCAAGAGGGGGGCTCGATGTCCACATGTCTGCATCCCCTAGGCCGCGCTGGTGAGACCCGGACCCCGTTGCACTTTCCAGAGGATCCCTTCGGCGGCCGAACACCGACCAATAACATCTTCATTTCGCTCTTCTGGCTGCGGCGCGCACTGGCCGAGCGCGATCCTCTGGACACCTACGCCGCCGTCATGGTGAGCCTACAGGCTATCGCTCGCGAGGTGGTGCAACTGAAGCCCGCCGAGCGTCGTTGCTCCAAGTGCGGCCATCTGACTCCCGAAGACCCGGGAGTGTCCGCGATGGTCCGGGAGCTTCTGGTCGGCAAGCTCGGCGCTACTCCCGATCAGTTCGCGCAGCTCTGGAAGACCCGCAATGCCGTGGTCGCCCACGGCAACCAACCAGTGGATGCCGGGACGTTTCTACGTGCTACTGAGTTGAAGTTCGAAGCCGTGGATCTCTGCTACAAGGGGGTCAAGCTGGCTATGGGCTTGCCTCTGGATGGGCCGCCCAGGCCGGATCAGTCATTCTTTGTGACGTCTGCTCTCATGTATGTGGAGTAAACATGGCGTCCAACAAGCGGCTTGAGCGGACTTGGTCTGCGGCGTCACGTCGCTTGCAGTGGCAAGCGCCGCGCCACCTCGCCCCGCCGCTCAGCCACACCGTTGAATCTGTAGGAAAAGGCATTTGCCGGGAATACGCGATCAATAAAATCAAGTACTTACGAGTCGGGAAACGGCCCCAATCGGACTTTTTCTATAGACTCGTTGGACGCCAGGCCCCCATACCGGACTCGGAGGAAGAAGCGAGGTGATACTCTAGGTGGCAAGAGTAAAGAACCCAACAACACTTTCTGGCTACTTTGGACTCTCGCGGCGCGCACTGGATGGGCTCGATGTTCTCGATATCACTCTGGCCATAGATACAAGGCTGTTCATTGACCCACTCTTATTCCAGCATAGCCGGCACGACGAGATACGCCGTACCGCTGTGGCGCAGTATCGATCGCATTTCGAGAAGGTCATCAGGTTCCTCTCTGCAACTACGCGCCAGGGTGATGTCGCGTGGCGAACTGCCAGAAGACTCCTCGCGTTTCACGAAATACGCGGCACGTGCCTTGGATACGGTGCCGCATCAATCTATGGTAGTGGGTTTGGCTACGAGATGACTGATCGCTTGCTGCGTGTCGGGAAGGAGATAGTTGACCTTGGAATCACAGACCCCGATCTCTTTCCTGCGATGGCGCTCTTTGAAGCGGGTATCGGTCCCGACCGCATTAGTGACATGGCGACGAATGCAGTCTTGGGCGCTTTGATGGATTTCAACACAGCCGTACTGAAAGAACTGAGGTTGAAGGGGGAGCCGTTCGACATTGCTGGGTTATCGGGCTCTTTTCTTAGGAACCCTTTCCAGGCAAGACGGACGCCCATTATTCTCGTACCAAAGGATATCCTGAGGAAACTGCCGGTGGCGCGTGATTGGGATGAGATAGCGGACGCGGCCGCAAGGAACGAGGCGCTCAGGAACCGCGTGAACCAACATATTGGACACATTTGGGCCGAGGAAGCAAAGCGCGACATCGACGAGCTAAAAAGGCAAGCATTGGCGAACTTCGAGGCCTTTCAGACATTGCTTGATGCGATGCACGCGGTGCTACCCATACCCTACAGCGTAGACAGAGACCCCGATGGCCTGATTAAGTGGGCTCACATAGCCCGTGAGTTCGCAGAGGGGTTTCCCCTTGATCTTACGCAGTTTCGGCACCCCGCCGACCTGGAGTCAGTCACACGTCTGGTGGGTCTGATCATAGAACGGTTTCGTCAGCTTATCGAAAACAATGGACTTAACAAGGAGCTCTACACAGAATCGGGTGCTCCACGTCATGAATCCACCGCCCAACGGCTCTTCTTCGCCGTTGAATCTGTAGTAAAAGGCATTTGTCGGAAACCTGCGATCAATACAATCAAGTACTTGCGAGTCGGGAAACAGCCCCAGTCGGGCTTTTTCTACAGACTCGTTGCATATTCCTATTGTCACGCGAACAACGTTGATATATCACCGGAAGTGGACTCGGGAAGCGGGCAGGTCGACTTCAAGTTGTCACGAGGTGCTGAATCAAGAGTATTAGTCGAAATAAAGCTCTCGGCCAATCCCAAACTTGTACATGGGTATGGAGCTCAGTTGGAAATCTACAAGAAGGCCGAAGCCACCACACGCGCATTCTACCTCGTCATCGACGTAGGAAGAATGGGCAAGAAGGTGGACCAGCTGACAAAACTCAAGAATGATGCATCGTCGCGAGGGGAACCGCTGTCCGAGCTGGTGTTCATCGACGGAACCATCAAGCCGTCGGCAAGCAAGAGGTGATACTTAGGTGCCATCCCTGATGCAGCGTCCAACCAACGGGGGGAAGCTCGGGCGGCACCGTTTGCTCGGGCTATTCAAGATAAGGAGAACAAAGGATGCCGATAGCAGAGATGCGTGTCAAGAACTTCCGAGCATTAGCCGATAGTGGCATCGTTACTCTGGGTGGCGTTACACCTATTGTCGGTCGCAACGACGCTGGCAAATCGGGACTCCTCCACGCACTCAAGATGTTCTTTGACCCACCGAAGAAGGGCGGTCTGGATCTTTCAGACTTGCACGCCAAGAACGCGGATGCTATCGCCGAGATCGAGGTCGCGTTTGATCCGAAAGCCCTGACGACTCAGGAAGTCCAAATTGACGCCAAGAACAAAATCCACTTGACTGATGACTGTCTTGTCGATAGTCGGGGCTTACTCAGATTGCGCATGTCCATATCGACAAAGGCAATCACGGCCTTTGAGATCCTTATTCAGGACATTGATGACGATGCGCTTTTCCCGTTGGCACTCAAGAATCAGGACCAATTGCTCGAACTTCTGGCCGCAAATCAGCTTCCCGCTGTCAAGGCCGGAAAAGAGACCAATCAGGAGAAGCGGGCATCGCTGCGCAGAAACGTCCAAGCGGGTGGCAAGGGCTTGCGCGAAGCATGGGTTGATGCAATGCCAGTCGAAAAGAAGCTCCGAGAGGTATTGCCGCAGTTGATCTTTTTCGCCGACACCGCAAACTACGGGATCGGTGAGACGTCAGTCCAGAATCAATTCAAAGGCATCGTAGACAAGGCACTGGCAGCCCATCCAAATGCGCAGCAGATTGAAGATGAAATGCGCGCAACAATCCAGGTTGAATTCGACAAAGTCTTTGACCGTCTGAAGCGCCTTACTAGTGTCGTGTCCCATAAACAAGTTGATTAATGTATGGTTCTGCGCATATAGTGGGTACCGTTCCTATCGACAAGGAGGTACTCATGAAAGCCGGCCGGCCAAGAGGGCTGCTTGTGTTGTCGGATGAGGAGAAATC
>JAZDEY010000041.1:0-64619 GCA_043808325.1 Candidatus Eiseniibacteriota bacterium | reverse complement strand
CATCATCACGAGCGGTACGACGGAGGTGGGTATCCGGGCGGGCTTAAGGGAGATGAGATCCCGATGGGGGCGCGGATACTGGCGGTGGTGGATGCGTACAGTTCGATGTTGAGTGAGCGGCCGTATCGAGGGGCGATGAGCCGCGAAGAGGCGATAGCGGAGTTGAGGCATTGCAGTGGGACGCAGTTCGATCCCAAGGTGGTGGAGAAATTCATCGAAATCGTTGTGCGGGACAAGAGCGAAGTTGCGCCCGCGGTCGATGCAGTGACCAGGTACGCTTACAACGGGAGGTAGGCTATGACCAGAGGCAAAGTCCTGGTGGTTGATGATGAGGAATACATCCAGCACATCTTGAATTTCAGTTTCGGCGCGGAGGGCTACGAGGTGGTCACCGCATCGGATGGCGAGGAGGGCATAAGCAAAGCCAGAAACGAGAAGCCCGACGTGATCGTTATGGACATAATGATGCCGAAGATGGACGGATACGAAGCATGCAGGAAACTCAAGTCGGATCCGCAGACCAAGACCATTCCCGTGATTCTTCTCACGGCCAAAGGGAGGGAAGCAGACCGTAAGCTGGGATCGGAGGCTGGAGCCGATGACTACGTGGTAAAACCGTTTAGCCCCGGCCGCCTGATCGAGAGGGTCGAAGGCATATTGAAGAGGTAGCCTCGGCCATGCGGGAGCGGAACTCCAATACAGACACTGTTGACCTCGGCCAGATCGATATCCCCGGCCCGGCCGGAAGCCTGGATCTGGACGCACTGCTTGTGAGGCTTGCGCGCTCGCTCGCCTCATTCATTGGGGTGTCGGGGCTCTCCCTGAAGCTTGTAGACGCGGCCGAAGAAACGGTCCTTCTCAAGCGAGGCGACGATTTCAAACGCGAGATCGTCTACGGCAGCCGGATTCTGGCGCCATCAGGTTTCGCGGCCCAGGCTTTCTCCACCGGTATGCCGATCTTGCTCGAGGACTTGGCTGGAAACACCACTTTCTCCCTTCCTTCATACGTGGCGAGAGAGGGCTTCAAAGCCCTGATTGCGGTTCCCTTGCTTTCCGCCGCCAGGCAGATCGGCATCCTCACCATCTATCTCCATGAGGCGTCCAACGTTTCCTCACAGGTCCTGGGGATGGTCTCCATAGTCGGGAGCGTGACTGCCGCCACCGTCGAGAATTCGGAATTGGTGCGTAGAGTAGAGAAGAATTATTTCTCGACCGTGGAGGCGCTTACGGCAGCGATCGAGGCCAAAGATCCCTATACCCGGGGTCACTCCAAACGCGTGACCCAGTTCGCCATAGTGCTGGCAGAGCGTTTCGGAGTGTCTGAGATCGAAATCAAGAATCTGCAGTACGGGGCGACTCTCCACGACATAGGGAAGATCGGGATACGGGGTCACATCCTCAATAAGAAGGGCCGTCTGACCCGTGAAGAGTATGAGATCATAAAGAAGCACCCTGCCATCGGTGAGAGGATCATCGAGCGGGTTGATTTTCTCCAGGGTGCGCGCCCGATCGTCCGCAGCCACCACGAGCGGTTCGACGGCACCGGATACCCCGACGGCCTGAGGGACGAGGAGATCCCCTTCCTCGCGCGGATAGCGGCGGTCGTGGACTTCTTTGACGCCCTGACGTCCGACCGGCCGTACCGGAATGCATACTCGGTCGAAGAGACCAACCTGACAATCAAAGAGGGGATCGGCAGGGAATTCGATCCGGTGGTTGCCAAGGAGTTTCTCGAGATCAGCTCCAATCTCTCCAGGCCCCAGGAACTTCCCGTTGCGGTCGCTGCCGCCCCGGACTTATAATACCCTCAACTCGACGATCGCCGCTAGCCCTGGAGATAATTGCGCTTGGAAAGAACCCTTTCAGCAGAGATCGCAGTCCCCATCCCGATCGATACTACGCTCACCTATCTCGTTCCGGCGGAGCTCGCCCCTTCCCTCAGAGTGGGGATGAGGGTGGTGGTCGAGGTCAAGCGCAAGGTAGTTACCGGCTTTGTGATCGACCTGGCCCGCGAGAGACCCCGGGGCCGCAAGCTCAAAGCGATACGGGAGATCGCCGATCAGGAACCGGTGCTGACCGGCGAGCTGCTGCGGCTGGGGCGTTGGATCGCCGATTACTATGTTTCGCCCCTGGGCGAGGTGCTCTCAGCGATGTCTCCGCCCCCCGTCAAGCTCAAGCGCCTTTATGGTCCGGGGCGCCCTCCGGGGGACCTGGAGCTGGAGATCATGCGGGCGACCTCCCCGGTAAAGGCTTCGATCCTGGAAGTGCTTGCGGCCGGTAAACCCACGACCGCGGCAACGATCAGACGCAGGCTTGGCGGCCGAGAGGTGATGCCTTACTTAAGCGAACTTGAGGACGACGGCCTGGTTTCGGTCGAAGTCTTGACGACCAGGCGACGGCGGAGGGAATCGGTCATCCCGACGGCCAGCCCGGACTCCGCGGAGCCGTTTCGCGAGCACGACCTCACCCGCGAGCAGCAGGCCGCCCTGGGAGGCGTGAGACGAGCGATCTCGTCCCGGGCCTTCAAGGTATTCCTGCTCTATGGCGTCACAGGCAGCGGCAAGACCGAGGTTTATCTCAAGTCGATCGAGGAGGCAACACGCCGCGGCAAGCGCGCGATCTACCTTGTGCCGGAGATAGCTCTGACGCCCCAGATCATGGAGAGAGTGCGGCAGCGTTTCGGGGATAAGTGCGCCGTGCTCCACAGCCGGCTGTCCGACGGGGAACGCTACAGCGTGTGGCTCAAGATCATGTCCGGGGCAATCGATGTGGTGGTGGGCGCACGGTCGGCGGTTTTTGCCCCGCTCAGGGACCTGGGCGTGATCGTCGTGGATGAGGAGCACGAGACCTCCTACAAGCAGCAAGACTCCCCGAGATACAACGCCAGAGAGGTGGCTATCGTTCGGGGAAAGCAGGCCGGGGCGGTGGTTGTCCTCGGCAGTGCCACTCCCTCGATGGAGACCTACCATAACGCTCTGAGCGGCAAGTACGACCTCTTTGAGCTTCCCGAACGCATCTCCGGTGGGAAACTCCCCGAAGTCGCCATCGTCGACATGCGGGCTCAAGGCGTCGAGGGCCCGATCTGCGAGGAGGCTCGCCGATTGATCGGCCAGTCGCTCGGCAGACGGGAGCAGGTGGTGCTGTTTCTCAACAGGCGAGGCTTCTCGAACTACATTCAATGCCGGGACTGCGGTCTGGTGCCCAGATGCCGAAACTGCCATGTCACCCTCACCTATCATCTCCACGACCGGCAGCTGGTGTGCCACTATTGCGACTACGCCGAGAATGGGTGGGAAGCCTGTCCCAAGTGCGGCGGCACCAACGTGGAATACGCAGGCTCGGGCACCCAGAAGATCGAGGACTACATCCTGAAGACCTTTCCGGATGCGGCTTGCGCCCGCTTTGACAGGGATGCCACGCGGAAGAAGGGTTCCACCGAGGCCGTGCTTGCCCAGTTTACGAGCGGCATGACGAGGATGTTGATCGGCACCCAGATGCTTGCCAAGGGACATGATTTCAAGAGTGTGGGCCTGGTTGTCGTGGTAAACGCCGACGTCACGATGAATCTGCCGGATTTCCGGTCAGGCGAGCGGACCTTCGAGATCGTGACCCAGGTTGCAGGCCGGGCCGGGCGGGGCGACATCCCCGGCAAGGTGATAATTCAAACCTTCAATCCCGAGCACCACGCCCTGGCCTATGCGGCCAGCCACGACTTCAAGGGTTTTTACGAGGAAGAGGTGGGCCTGCGCAAAGATCTCCGCTACCCACCTTTCGCCCGCCTGGTTAGAATTGTTATTGAATCCAAGAAGGAATACTTGGCGAAGCGTTCCGCGAAGGAACTCCGGGGCGTGGCCGTGCGCCTCGGCAAGGCCTGGAAAGGCCGGATCGATATCATGGGACCTTCAAGGGCGCCGGTCTCCAAGATAAAGAATGTCTACAGGTGGCACCTGGTCTTGAAGGGTGACCGCGGCGTGAGCCTCTCCGGTTTTGTGAGAACTTGTTTGAGTGAGGTCGAGGCCCTTGGCCTCAGGGACGGGGTGAGATTCGGGGTGGACGTCGATCCCCAGGTGATGATTTAGTGGGGGCGATTTTGGCGTTGCCGAGCAAGAAGGTGTATGTTATCTTGTCCAGGCAGTTCGGCATGATCTTTTTGGGACAAGCAATTCGTAGGATAGGGAACGCGCTTGGCAAGGAGGATATCGAAATGAAGGCCACGAGGATCGTTGCTGCAGCCGCTTTTGTGATTGGAATCGGGTTGGTGATTAGCGGTTGTGGTGGTGGCGGTGGCGGTTCCAGCTCCCTCAGCATGAGAAGCGGCAAGGTCTATTATCACCAGAACAAGGATTACGTGAAGGCCGAGGAATGGTTCAAGAAATCTGTCGCCGAGGATCCGCAGAACTGGGAGGCCCATTTCTATCTCGGGCTGAGCCAGACCATGCAGGGCGAGTTCGTCGAGGCGGGAGCCGCCTTCGAAGATGCCTATGACCTTGCCCCTCCTGAGAAGAAAACGCAAGTGCGCGACAACCAGAAGGTGTTCTTCAGTGAGCATTTCAGGGCCGGCCTGAGCGCCAAGGACACCAACAACCTCACCGAAGCCCTGCTTGAATTCCAGAAGGCGGTCGGGGTCTATCCTCACGACGTCAGCGGCCACATCAACCTGGCCTATGTCTATAGAGAGCTCGGTCAGGCGGATAAGGCACTGGAGATCATGCAGCAGTCGGTCAAGGTGGATTCGACATCGGTCTATGCCTGGAGCAATCTCGGGGCGGCCTACCATTATGCGAAGCAGTATGACCTTGCGGCAGGCGCTCTTCAGAAGGTGGTGGATCTGAAGCCGAAGGAGGCCGATGTCCTTTTCGCGGCGCTCTACTCGCTCGGCAACATTTACTATGAAAAGAAGGATTACAACAAAGCGCTTGAGTATTATGCGCAATCTGCCGAAATCAAAGCTGATGATCCTGAGCTTCAGTACCAGCTCGGGGTAACCTGTCTTCTCCTCGAGCGATACCAGGAGGCAGAGTTGGCTCTTCAGAAGTGCGCCGTCATGACGGAGACGAGCGACACCGAGGAAGGCAAGACGATGTATCAGGACGCCATGTATAACCTGAGCGTTGCCTACATTCAGATGCAGAACTACGACATGGCGATATCCACCCTCCAGAACCTGCTCGCCAGGCAGGAGACCGCCGAGATTCACGATGCCCTGGGGCGTGCCTACAGCAGGAAGGGTGACAAGGATAAGGCGGTCGAGGAATTCAGGAAGGCCGAAGCGTTCAAGAACAAGTAGAAATCTTATTCACTTGACATTGCGGGCGTTCTTACTTAGCATGTAGCAGGTAGTTGGACAACACATTCCTGTTGTGGTGTTCCGTTGAAGGTACTCCGATCTCATCCAAGGGCCTCGATCTGGCTGGACAATGCAGATTGAAAGAATGTAATTCAGCAAATGAATCGCTCACCCGATAATTTACCAGGAACCTGCAAGCGCATTGGCGACATTTTCCCGAGAGGTGCATGAGATGGATATGGCCGAACTGAAGACTAAGACGATTTCCGAACTCCTGCAGGTTGCAAAGGATCTCGACATCCAAGGGGTCGGCGGGCTCAAGAAACAGGAGCTGATCTTTAAGATCCTCGAGGCCCAGACCGAAAAGAACGGACTGATGTTTTCTCAGGGCGTGCTTGAGATACTGGACGACGGCTACGGGTTCTTGCGGTCACCGGACTATAGCTATTTGCCGGGCCCCGATGATATCTACGTGTCGCCGTCCCAGATCAAGAAGTTCGACCTGAGGACGGGAGACACGGTGTCGGGCCAGGTCCGTCACCCGAAGGACAACGAGCGTTATTTCGCTCTCTTGAGGGTGGAAGCGGTCAACTTCGAAAATCCCGAGATTGCCAAGGAGCGGATCTTTTTCGATAACCTGACGCCGCTCTATCCTCAGGAGAGAATCAACAGCGAATGGGAGCCCAGGGACATCTCCACTCGAATCGTCAACCTTTTCGTGCCGATCGGCAAGGGCCAACGCGGGCTGATAGTGTCGCCGCCCCGCGCCGGCAAGACCATGCTGCTTCAGAGCATCGCCAATGCGATAACCACCAACCATCCCGAGATTGAACTGATCGTCCTCCTGATAGATGAAAGACCCGAAGAAGTCACCGACATGGAAAGAAACGTCAAGGGGGAAGTGATAAGCTCGACCTTCGATGAGCCGCCCTCAAGACACATCCAGGTGGCCAACATGGTGATGGAAAAGGCCAAGCGACTGGTGGAACATAAGAAGGACGTGGTGATTCTCTTAGACAGCATCACGCGACTGGCCCGGGCCAACAACGCCACGATCCCGCATAGCGGCAAGATACTTTCGGGCGGTATAGACTCCAATGCCCTCCAGTGGCCCAAGCGCTTTTTCGGCGCGGCCCGCAACATTGAAGAGGGAGGAAGCCTCACAATCGTAGCCACGGCGCTGGTCGAGACCGGAAGCCGTATGGACGACGTGATCTTCGAAGAGTTCAAGGGAACCGGTAACATGGAACTTGTGCTCGACAGGAAGATCGCCGATCGGAGGATCTTCCCGGCGTTCGATCTCAACCGCTCGGGTACGCGCAAGGAAGAGCTTCTCTTGACCCAGGAAGAGTTGAACAAGGTCTGGATCCTGCGGAAGTTCTTGGCCGACAAGAATCCGGTCGAAGCGATGGAATTTCTTGTGGAGAGGATCTCCAAGGTAAAAACCAATAAGCAGTTCTTGAAGTCGATGAATACTTAGGTGTAATATTACCTATCCGGAGTGGGGGCGGCACCGGCCGCCCCGCACTCTATATTGCCCGGAATGCTACCCGGAATGGTGCACGGAAGGAGGCGAGTCAGTTGAAAAAGGGAATCCATCCGAAGTACGTGCGATCCAAGATAGTCTGTGTTTGCGGTAACGTGATCGAAACCAGGTCGACGTCGCCTGAGATCCACGTGGAAATCTGCTCCAACTGCCATCCGTATTTCACCGGTAAGCACAAACTGGTGGATACCGCCGGCAGAGTGGAGCGGTTCCGCAGGAAGTACGGAGTCAAAGAGAAGGAAGAAGAGAAGCAGTAGGAAGCAGGTGAAGTTGCTTGACCAATAAAGACCTTGCGATGGGCGGACAGGCGGTGATCGAGGGTGTGATGATGAAGTCCCCCGGGCTTATCGTCACCAGCGTCCGGAAGCCGACCGGGGAGATCGTATCCAGGGTTGTGCCCTACCTTGCGGTCACCAAGCGTTACAGGATCCTCGGCCTCCCCGTCGTGAGAGGGGGGATCACCCTTTTCGAGCAGCTCTACCACGGCATAAACTCGCTCACCTTCTCGGCCGAGGTCGCTTCCGCCGAGGAGGGCAAGCCAAGAGAGGCCAAGGGCTGGACGTCATCGCTCTGGGCCGCACTCACGGTTATCTTGGCGCTCGGTGTCGGCTTGCTGCTCTTCTTCTATGTTCCTCTTATCATTGCCGGCCGCACCGTATCCGCGGGGAGCGGCGGCGTCAAGGAAAGCATTGTTTTTAACCTCGTGGACGGCGTCGTGAGGCTTGTGATCTTCTTCGTATACCTCGGCGCCTTGAGCATGTGGAAAGAGATGAGGAAAGTCTTCGAGTACCACGGCGCCGAGCACAAGTCGATCCATGCTTACGAACATGGGGAGACTCTGAGTATCGAGAACGTAAAGAAGTACACCACGCGGCATCCCAGATGCGGCACCAGTTTTCTCTTGGTGGTGATGGTGGTCAGCATAATCGTCTTCGTCTTCACGGGCCGGCCCCATAACATACAGGAGAGGCTGCTGCGACTCCTGGTCGTGCCCGTGATAGCGGGGCTGTCCTATGAGGTGATCAAGCTGGCCGGGAAATACCGGGAGGGCTTCCTGATGAAGGCGCTTTCCGCCCCCGGACTCGCGGTCCAGAGATTCACCACGCGGGAACCAAGCGACGCCCAGATAGAGGTTGCCCTGGAGGCCTTGAGGCAGGCGGTTGGGCCGGAGGTTGAGGCGAGCCATGTGGGAAGCAATTAAAAAGGCCCGGGACAGGTACGACCAGCTGACGCTGCTTCTTGCAGACGAGAAAGTGGTTAGAGACAGGAATCTGCTTCTCAAGTATGCCAGGGAACGGAGCGAGCTGGAGCCTCTGGTGGTGAAGTCGGCCGAGTACGAGCGCGTTGAGAAAGCCCTGGGCGGCGCCGAGGAGATAAAGAGCACCTCCGACGACAAGGATTTGGTCGAGCTGGCCAGGCAGGAGATCGAGAACCTCACGTTCGAGAAGCTTGCGATCCAAGCCGATCTCAAAGAGCTTCTGGCGCCAAGGGACCCCGACGACCAAAAGAACACGATTGTTGAGATCAGGGCGGGAACCGGCGGTGACGAGGCGGCTCTGTTTGCGGCGGCTCTCTATAGAATGTATTCACGCTATGCCGAGGGCCATAACTGGCGGGTGGATATAATGAATTCCAGTCCCACCGGCGTGGGGGGACTCAAGGAAATCATCTTCCTGGTTGAGGGCAAAGGCTCTTACGGCAGGTTCAAATACGAGAGCGGCGTTCATCGGGTGCAGCGGATTCCGGTGACCGAAGCCTCGGGCAGAATCCATACATCGGCCGTGACGGTTGCCATCCTTCCGGAGGCCGGTGAAATCGACGTCGACATCAGACCTGAGGAGATAAGGGTCGATGTCTTCAGGTCGTCCGGTCCGGGCGGGCAGAGCGTCAATACAACTGATTCGGCCGTCAGGGTCACCCACATTCCCACCGGGCTTGTAGTCACGTGCCAGGACGAGAAGTCTCAACACAAGAATAAGGCCAAGGCTCTGAAGGTCTTGAGATCGAGGTTGCTCGATAAGGCCAAGGCAGAGCAGGATGAAGAGCGATCGCGGAACCGAAAGCAGCAGGTGGGCACGGGCGACCGGAGCGAGAAGATACGGACCTACAACTTCCCCCAGAGCAGGGTTACGGATCATCGCATCGGGTTGAGTCTCCACAAGCTTGAACAGGTTTTGGACGGCGATATCGACGATTTGGTAGAAGCACTCGCTCGCAGCGAGAGCGAGGCGAGAATCAAGGCGGCAGGGCTCTAGTCTTCTGGAAGGTCAGGCGGTGACGCTTTCCGCCCTTCTTGGCACCGCGAGAAAATCACTTCGGGCTGCCGGGGTGGCGAATCCTGACGTAGAAGCCGAGACCATCATTTCCCATGTCCTGGGACTCAAACGGAGCGAGATTTATCTGGATCCGGACAGGGTTCTCACGGGCCCCGAAGAAGGCAGCATTCTGGAGATCGTCGGTCAGCGCGCCGGCAGGTTTCCCCTGCAGTATCTCTTAGGCCGGATCGAATTCATGGGGCTTCCCTTCGAGATAAAGCAAGGCGTCTTTATCCCCAGACCCGAGACCGAGATCTTAGTCGAGACCGTGATCGGGCGCGGCCGCCGCCTCCCAGCCCCGCTGGCCGTTCTGGATATCGCGACCGGATCGGGGGCGATAGCGATCTCGCTTGCCAAGTACCTCAAGCCCGAGTGGGTGGTGGCCACCGATATCTCCCCTGAGGCAATCGAGCTTGCGCGCGAGAACGCCCGGGCGAACGACGTCGAGACGAGAATCGCGTTTGTGGTGGGCGATCGGCTGGGTTTCTTGAAGAGGCGCTTTGACATAGTGGTATGTAATCCTCCCTATATTGCAGCCGACGAGATTGACGAGCTTCAGCCTGAGGTGCGGGATTTCGAACCCAGGCTTGCTTTGGATGGAGGCCCGGACGGCCTTCGGTTCATTGCCGGAGTGCTGACCGAGATTCCGTCTATACTAGATGTAGGAAGTATAGTAGCATTTGAGATTGGATCACACCAGGCAGCCTCGGTCGTTGCCCTGTTTGAGGGGGCCGGCTTGGGGAAGATCGAGATTCTCAAGGATCTTGCCGGCAGAGATCGCATCGTGATCGGGGTCAAGTAAACGGAGCAAACGGAGTAAGCCAAATGGATAAGATAGTCGTCAGGGGTGGGCAGACACTCAAAGGTTCCGTCAAGATCGGCGGCGCCAAGAACGCCGTGCTTCCAATGATGGCAGCGTGCCTCCTTGCGCGGGGAGTCTCGGTTATTACCAACGTTCCCAGCTTGAGGGACGTGTTTACCATGAAGTCGGTCTTGGAGCGGTTGGGCGTCAAGTCCAGGTTCGACAGCCATACCCTGACAATCGATACCACTGCGATGGCAGGTTTTGAGGCGCCGTATGACTTGGTCAGCACGATGAGGGCCTCGGTCTATGTGCTCGGACCGCTCTTGGCTTCCTACGGCCGAGCCAAGGTCTCCTTGCCCGGAGGCTGTGCCTGGGGCCCGCGGCCCGTGGACCTTCACATACGCGCGATGCAGGAACTGGGGGCAACGATTGAGATCGAGCACGGCTACATCATAGGCAACACTGCCGGGCTCAAGGGTAAGCCCATAAAATTCTCGATAGCAAGCGTCGGGGCTACCGCCAACACCATGATGGCGGCGTCCAAGGCCCAGGGCAAGACCGTGATCGTCAACGCGGCGAGGGAGCCCGAGATCGCCGCTCTCGCGGAGTTCATAAATTGTATGGGAGGCAAGGTCAAGGGCGCGGGCACCGATACGATCGAAATCGAAGGTGTCAAGGAGCTTGCCCCGGCTGAGTTCAGAACCATCCCGGACCGAATCGAGGTGGGAACCTACATGATTGCCGGCGCGATCACAGCCGGCAGGATTGAAATCGAAGACTGTAGCCCCGAGCACGTGGATGGGCTCACGTTGGTTCTCCGCCAGGCCGGCGTCACGGTGGAGACCGGCGGCAGTACGATCTCGATTCGAGGCAAGCGCGACATCAATTCGGTGGATGTGGTCACCTCACCCTATCCCGGCTTCGCCACAGATCTCCAGGCGCAGTATATGACCCTGATGACCGTGGCCCGGGGCAATTGCGTGATCAGCGAGACCGTCTTCAAGGATCGCTTCACTCACGTGCCGGAACTCAGGCGTCTCGGGGCCGACATAAAGATCGAAGGCAATACCGCGCACGTCGGCTACACCAAGAAACTGAGCGGTGCGCCGGTAATGGCGACCGATTTGAGGGCAAGCGCCGCCCTGGTGCTTGCGGGGCTAATAGCCGACGGCGAGACTCACATCTCGCGAGTCTATCATATTGACCGGGGCTACGAGGGGATCGAGCAGAAACTCAGCGGGCTCGGCGCCCGGATCGAACGAGTTCCGGAATAGGACCGCGCCAAGAGGGCGCGGACGTCTTTCCCGAGGACACAGATGCGGCGGATCATCATCGGAACGGCCGGCCATATTGACCACGGTAAGACCGCTCTCGTCAAGGCCCTTACCGGCATCGACACCGACCGGCTCGAGGAGGAGAAGGAACGCGGCATATCGATTGATCTGGGATTCGCTCATTTCGATCTTCCGGGTGGTACCAAGGTCGGAGTGGTCGACGTTCCGGGCCACGAACGTTTCATCAAGAACATGCTCGCCGGAGTGGGCGGCATCGACGTTGTGCTCTTTGTGGTTGCGGCCGATGAAGGCATCATGCCTCAAACGCGCGAGCACTTCGAAATAGTCTCCCTGCTTGGGGTGCGCCATGCCATCTTCGCGCTCACCAAATCCGATATGGCCGAGCGGGAGATGGTGGAGGCGGTCGAGGAGGAAGTTCGCGAGTTCATCGAGCCCACTCGTTTCAAGGATGCTCCGATCATTCCAACCTCGATCGTGACCGGCGAGGGACTTGACGGCGCAAGACGCTTGCTCGAGGAGATCGTCGCCAAGGTCGAGGAGAGGCCGCTCGGAGAGGCAGTGAGACTTCCGATCGATCGTGTCTTCACGATGGCCGGCCGGGGCACGGTCGTAACCGGCACCCTCTGGTCGGGCTCGATCGCAAAGGAGGACAGGCTCGAGATCCAGCCTGGGGCAAAGCCGGTCAGAGTAAGAAGTGTCGAAGTTCACGGCGAGTCGGTGGAGCGGGCATTTGCCGGCCAGCGTACGGCCCTCGGCATCCATGGCGTGGAGAAGATCGAAGTCGAACGCGGCCACTGCGTGGTCTCGCCCGGGGATTTCGAGGCCTCGACCGTGGTGGACATCGAGTTCCATTTGCTCGCCTCCGTGGATCGCCCGCTCGAGACCAGGACGCGCATCAGGTTTCACCTCGGCGCCAGCGAGACCATCGGACGGCTTTTCCTGCTTGATAGGGAGAGCCTCTTGCCCGGGGAGGCCTGCTTCGCACAGGTCAGGCTTGAGCTGCCCGTGGCTGCAGGCTTTAGCGACCGCTTCGTGATGCGTACCTATTCGCCGATGAAGACGATCGGCGGCGGCCGGGTGCTCGATCCTCTGGCCTCCGGGCACAAACGGAAGGACCGCGTGGTGCTCGAGCGGCTGACCGTCCTGGCGAATGCGCCCCTTGAGGGTGCAGCCGAAGAGCACATCAAAGCATCGGGCCACGGCGTGCGGCTTGACTACCTGAGGAAGAAATTGAGCTGCGGCCTGAGGGTGCTCGAGGGCGTTACGGCAGGCCTCTCGCGGGCCGCCAGGATTTTCGAGATATCCCCCGGTCTGTACTTGCACACTGAGAGACTCCGCGACCTTGAGGGGCGCATCGAGGGCGTGCTTAAGACCTACCAGACCGAGCACCGGCTGGTCTGGGGGATGCCCAAGGAGGAGTTAAGAGAGCGGCTGCGCTCGATCGATATGAACTTCCTCAGTTGGGTCCTCGTACGGCTCGAAGCTGCCGGCCGGGTATCCACCCGGAAGGGTGATGTCAGGGCCGGGACCGGCGGCGTTCAGTTGAGTCCCGCTGAGGAGCAGGCCCGGGCGCTGGTCGTGGACCTCCTGAAGCGCAATCTCTTTGCGCCGCCCGGCGAGCGCGAGATCGAAGCCGGGGCGCGTATTCCCGCAGAGGCAGTCCGCAAAGTCATAAGACTCCTGGTCGAAGAGGGTGAGATCACGCGGCTTGAGCCGGGGCTCGTGATGCACCACTCTGCGATAGAGGCCGCGACCGCGCAGCTGAGAACCTACCTCAAAGAGCACGGGGAAGCCACCGCGGGCGATCTCAAGACCGTGCTGGGGACCACGCGCAAGTACGCGGTACCTCTGCTGGAACACTTGGACAAGATCGGCGTCACGCGACGCAAGGGCGACAAACGAACCTTGGTCGGGTGAGTTCGGGCGAGTCGGGTGAGCTAAATTCGGGCGTGACCTTAAGCGCGATCCTGCGTCAAACGAAGAGAAGGTATAAGGCCGTCGGAGGCGAGACCATGAAAACCCTGGGGATTGTCGCGATCTTGTCGGTCGTGCTCCTCTCATTTGCCTGCAACAAGGGCCTCAAGAACGCCGGCACCGATCTACCCTCGGTTCAGGTCACCGAGTACAAGGGCGAGAAGCTGGGATCGATCGAGGATTTCCGGGAGAACTCGATAAAGGGTCCTCAACAGATCGATGTTGCCAGTTACAGACTTGATGTTTCGGGCTTGGCCGATACCCCGCGCTCCTATACCTATGAGGAAGTACTTGCGCACCCCAAGTACTCCAAGGTGGTCACCTTGAACTGTGTCGAAGGCTGGAGCGTCAAGGTTCTGTGGGAGGGCGTGCTGGTCGATGATTTTCTCAAGGAGGCCGGCGTCAAGCCGCTGGCCAACACCGTGATCTTCCACGCGGCCGACGGCTACACCACCTCGCTTCCCTTGAGTTACATCCGCGATCGGCAGATCATCATGGCCTATATGATGAATGGCGTTACCCTTCCTCCGGCGCGCGGCTTTCCATTGGAGCTGGTAGCCGAGGACAAACTCGGCTACAAGTGGATAAGATGGATCACCAGGATCGAGCTCTCCAACGATCCGAGCTACAAGGGATTCTGGGAAAGCCGAGGTTACGATAACGACGCTGATGTGAAGTGACGGGGTGACGGGGGCTGCGTTGACTTAAGGTGGAGCGGTTTGTATACTTCCTCTATGCCTCATGATCCGATTGACCTAAGAAGCGATACCGTGACCAGGCCTTCAGCCGGGATGCGCCGAGCGATAGCCGAGGCTGTTGTCGGCGACGACGTCTTTGAGGACGATCCGACTGTTCAGGAGCTGGAGCGGCTTGCCGCCGAGCTCGCAGGCAAGGAGGCCGCCCTATTTGTACCAAGCGGCACCATGGCCAACGAAGTCGCGATGCTCACCCATACCCACCGCACCGACGAGGCGATCGTCGAGATCGACTCCCACATCTATAAGTATGAAGTGGGCGGTCCGGCGGTGCTCTCAGGAGTTCAGCTCTCGCCGCTTAAGGGGGAGGGGGGAATCCTCCGGGCCGACCAGATCGAAGACGCGATCCGCCCTGACGATCTCCATCAACCGATAACGCGGCTTATCTGCATCGAGAATACCCACAACCGGGCGGGCGGTGTGGTTCATCCTGTGGCGGGGATAAGTGAGATACGCAGGCTTGCGGACGATCGCGGCCTCAAGGTCCATCTTGATGGAGCGCGAATCTTCAATGCGGCCGCTGCGTCCGGACGCGACGTCAAGGAATACTGTGCGCCGTGTGATTCGGTGATGTTCTGTCTCTCCAAGGGGCTGGGTGCGCCGATAGGCTCTATGCTCTTGGGAGACCGATCCTTTATCCGGCTCGCGCGCCGATACCGGAAGCTCCTGGGTGGGGGCATGAGGCAGGTCGGCATCATCGCGGCTGCCGGTATCTATGCGCTCAAGCACAATGTCGTTCGCCTTGCGGACGATCACCGCCGGGCCCGCCGGCTGGCCGAGGCGCTCGCGCGGATTCCCAGGCTCTCAATCGATCTCGATACGGTCGAGACCAACATCGTCGTGATCGATGTCTCCGGGACCGGACTCAGTGCCGACCAGTGTGTCTTGCTGCTTGAGAAGCGCGGTCTGCTTGTGGTAACATTCGGTCGTACCAGGATCAGGGCGGTGACTCATCTCGATATAGATGATGAGGATGTGGACAGGGCCATCCCGGTTTTTGAACAGGTCTTCGCAAAGGTTTGACGAAGCTTAAGCATGGCCAAGGCTCACTGGAAATTAGCCACTGTAGATAAATCGAACGTCAAGCGGCTTGAATACGGGCTTGGCCTCTCTGAACTCGTCGCGACCGTACTTGTCGCGCGGGGGTTCAAGAAGGAGGAGGCCGCCCGCGGATTCCTCGAGCCCTGCCTGGATGATCTCGGCGACCCGCTGCGACTGCCGGATATGGACGCTGCTACCGAGAAACTCGTTCAGGCGGTCGCGAACGACGACCATATCGTCGTCTTGGGTCACGATGACGTCGACGGCATAACGGCCACCACGATCGTCTTCGGCTCCTTGAAGGAGATCGGAGCCGACGTAGCCTACTACATCCCCGATTCGCCTACCGAGGGGTTGGGACTTTCCAGGCGGCTTGTCGATAGCTTCAAGCGGCTGGGCACCAGGCTTCTGATCACGGTCGATTGCGGTATAAGCGCCAGAGCAGAGATCGCCTATGCCAAGTCGCTCGGCATAGATACGATCGTCACCGATCATCACGAACCCCCGGAGGAACTCCCGGCTGCGGTCGCCGTAATCGACGCCAAGCGCCACGATTCGAAGTACGGCTTCAGGGACCTTGCCGGATGCGGCGTGGCCTACAGGTTCATGGAGGCTTTCGCCGCTAGCTACCGCCGGGTGGCAAGCCCTCCGTCACTCGAGGGCATGCTGGGCATGGCTGCCCTCGGCAGTTTCGCGGACCGGGTGCCGCTTGTGGGCGAGAACCGCGTAATCGTCTACCACGGGGTCAGGCACCTCTTGAGCGAGCGCGTGGTTCCCTTCGGAGTTCTCAAGTCACATATATGGGTCGATCAGGAATCGACGATGACCGAGGTTCTCTCCAAGATCATCCCGATCCTCGGGTCGGCTAGGTCGTATGAGGGCGGAAATCTCGGATGTGAACTGCTGCTTTCTACCGAGGAGGACGATGCCGAGGAGATCCTCTCGTCTCTGGTGACGGAATGCGAGCGCAAGAAGGAGAAGGCAAGGAAAGCGTATGAGAAGGTGCGCGAACGCGTGGCCTCGAGCGGCGCCGCCACCGGAAAGACCATAGTGCTGGTGGAAGAGCATCTCCCCAACAAGACCGTGGGCTTCTGCGCCGCCAGGGTGGCTGAGGAGTTCTATAAGCCGGTTGTGATAATTTCGATGAAGGGAGAGATCGGCGTGGGTGAAGCGCGAGCCCCCAAGGGAGT
This sequence comes from Candidatus Eiseniibacteriota bacterium, assembly GCA_043808325.1. Classification (GTDB taxonomy): domain Bacteria; phylum Arandabacterota; class Arandabacteria; order Arandabacterales; family Arandabacteraceae; genus JAZDEY01. The sequence continues at coordinate 48,411 of JAZDEY010000041.1, read as the reverse complement.
CGATCTTGTGGATGCGCTCGCCGCAAACAAACGGTTCTTCATCGGATTCGGCGGTCACAAGCAGGCGGCCGGCTTCTCGATCGAACGCGCGAAGATTCCCGAGTTCCGAGAAGCTTTCATGGACTATCTCGACCGGAAGATCGACCCCGAGGTGATTCGGAAAGAGATCACGATAGACGGCAGACTTGAGGTCGGCGACCTGAACCCTGCGAGTTTCAAGTCCTTGCTCGCGATCGAACCCTTCGGCGAAGAAAACAGGAAACCGGTTTTTCTGCTTGAAAATGTGGACGGGAGTATGATTAAAGAGATTGATGGAAGCTGGAGGTTGGGTGAGGTAATCTTAAGCGGAGGGATGCTCTCGTCGGAGAGAGTAGCGACGCCTGGAGACAAACTGAGTTTTGTTGTCAGCCCCTTTGCCGATGGCAGCATGCGAGTGATGGACGTCGTCGACTGGAAGAAGACAAAGTAGGAAAGGAGGCAGGAGTCAGGCGACATGGCTAAATTGAAAAGGACCAACGATAGGCCGGACAGGTCGCTTGCTCGGAAGATTGAAGGGATAGACAAGAAGATGCAGGCCGCGCTTGAGAAGGGGGACTTTGTCAAGGCTAGGGAGCTCGCCGAGGAGCAGGAACGGCTTCTCGAGCATTTGATGTTGGACAAGCAGAAATAGGCTCGCCCGAACCCAATGTCTCACCACCATGGTTCCTTGTATGTAGTGGCAACTCCAATCGGCAATCTCAAGGACATTACACTTCGCGCGCTGGACGTTCTGGGCGGCGCCGACGCGATAGTTTCCGAGAACGTGAGAAAGACGAGGAATCTTCTGGATCACTATGGTATCAGGACGCGGGTCTCGAGTTACCGCGAGGAAAATGCAGGAAGGATGGGGGAGGTGATCCTCGACCTCTTAAGCAAGGGCAAGAGCGTCGCGCTGGTTGCCGAAGCCGGGACCCCCGGTGTATCGGACCCCGGGAGGAGGCTTGTGGATAGCGTCTGGAAACGCGGTTTCCCAATCGTGCCCGTGCCCGGCGCCAGTGCCGCTATCGCAGGTGTGTCGGTCTCCGGTATGGAGGAGGCGCGATTCGTTTTCGAAGGATTTCTTCCCCGAAGGGGATCCAAGCGAAGGCAGAGGCTTCAGGAGCTCTCCGAAGACTCGCGCCAACTGGTCTTCTTCGAGGCGCCACACCGCCTCCGTGAGTGCCTGGCGGACATCAAGGAGATCCTGGGAGACCGACAGTGCGTGATTGCGCGAGAGATCACCAAGCTGCATGAGGACATAGCCAAGGGGAGTGTCTCATCTTTTATGGCGAAATTCACCGCGACCAAACCTCTGGGTGAGTTCGTGATCGTCTGCGAGGGGGCGGTTGAAGCCGGCGCCGGTCGGAGAGCTTGCGCCGGTGTATCTTTCGAAGAGGCAGTGAACGAAGCGTTGGCTTTGGTCAGAAGCGGGACCAAGAAGACCGAAGCCGCCAAGATCGTAGAGAAGAAGTACGGCAAGCAGGGCGGCGAGATCTATCGCGCCCTCGCCGGGGTCTTGCCTCAGCGGCCGCAGGACGGGAAAGGAGAACCGCGATGAAAGTGAAGGTCTATTCGACACCGACTTGACCTTGGTGCAAGTTCGCCAAGGAGTTCCTTGACGGCAAGAAGGTTGCATATGAGCAGGTTGATGTTTCGGTTGATGCGGCTGCCCGCGACGAGTTGGTAAAGAAATCCGGTCAGATGGGCGTGCCTGTGATCGACGTGGACGGCGAGATCGTCGTAGGTTTTGACAAGGAGCGCCTCGAGGCTTTGCTTAAGAAATAAGAAAGCAGCATAGAGATTGAAGACGAGAGAAAGGAAGCCCGGAACGAAGGGCCGGCGCGGGGGGGGCCCCAAGGGTCTCCGGCTGCGGGATGCCCGCCCGGGCGACAGCCGCGCGGTTTTCGCCTTCACGCGGAAGACCTGGGGGCAGTATGGAGATTTCATACCCAGGGTCTGGGCGAGGTGGATCGGGGAGAAGCACGGTCGGCTTATCGTGGCCGAGCTCGGCGGCGTCGCCGTGGGCCTTGCTAAGGTGACCGATTTCGGCCGGGGCGAGATTTGGCTTGAGGGCTTGAGGGTCGATCCTCGTTATCGAGGCGCAGGGATAGCCCGCGCCATCAATGTTGAAGTTTTGCGCACCTTGAAGAAGCTTAAGCCCAGGGCCGTGCGGTATTGCACCGGCGCCGGCAACCGGGCCAGCCGGCACATCGGCGACAAATTCGGTTTCCGGATTGCCACCCGCCGCCGCTACTACTGGCAGAAGTCCCGGAAGGGAAAACTATGGGGGGAGTTCGCGCGTCCGGCGGATGCCCGGGAGATCCTGGAGTTCATGCGCCGATCCAAGTTCCTCGAGCTTTCATCGGGCCTCGTGGGGCACGGCTGGGTCTTTAAAGAGCTGACGCCGGAGCTCCTCAGGGGGCTCGTCAAGACGAGGAACGTGATGGTGGCCAGGAGATCCGGAAGGATCACCGGGGTCGCCGTCTACACCTATGAGGTCAATGACAGATCGATCACCTTAGGGTTTGTCGATGGCGATCCGGAAGCCATCAGGCGGCTCGCGCGGAACGCTGTCTATCTGGCCAAAATGCGCGGCCACGAGTACTCCTCAATCTCGATTCCCAGTAGACACTACCCGAAACTTGTCGAGAGCGGCGGATTCAGGCGGAAGGACAGCATGGGCCAGTTGGTGCTTGAGTATGCGGATCCCGAGGCCTTGCGTCGTGGGGGAGCTGCGAGGGGCCGGAGACCCGCGAATGGCCGCGGGAGGCCCAAGAGGCGGCGCCTGACTGGAGTCCGACATGGCTGAGGTCCACTCTGCCCTGTACGAGACGCTTCAGGACGGGAGCGCCCGCTGCGTGATCTGCGAGCGCCGCTGCGTGATTCGCGAGGGCGGTTGGGGCTGGTGCTGCACGCGCAAGAATCGCCGCGGCCGAATCTACGGCACGGTCTTCGGCGAAGTCTCCACCAAGATGATTGCCCCGATTGAGGCCAAACCCATCTTCCATTTCTTGCCCGGTTCCAAATGGCTCTCCCTCGGAAGTCTCGGCTGCAATATGCGCTGCATAGGATGTCAGAACTGGGAGATCGCCCACGAGAAGCCCTGCGAGATTGCGGCCGGGCGCACTCAATTCATGGAGCCTCGAGAGGTCGTTGCCCTGGCGAAGCAGGAAAATGTGACAGGGATATCCTGGACCTATAATGAGCCCACCATGTGGCTGGAATACACGGTCCGCACAAGTGTATTGGCGAAGAAGGAGGGGCTCCTCACCACCTATGTCACCAACGGCTACATGACCAAGGCCGCGCTCGATCTCATCGGACCCCACGTCGATGTCTTCCGAGTGGACATCAAGGGCTTCTCGCAGGAGTTCTACTCCAAGGTCGCCGCGGTCGATGATTATCAGCCGATCTTGGAGAACGCCTTGCGGGCCAAGAGCAGGTGGGACATGCACGTCGAGGTTGTGACCAACGTCATTCCCGGGCTCAACGACAGCGACGTCGAGATGGGAAGGCTCGCCACCTGGATCGCAACCGGCCTCGGCAAGCGGACACCCTGGCACGTCACCCGCTTCATGCCCTATCGTGATCTTGAGAATGTCCCGTGCACCCCGGTCGAGACCCTGGACCGCATTCGGCAGATCGGTTTCGACGTGGGACTGCTTTACGTATATACCGGCAACGTCCCGGGCCATCCCGGCGAGAATACCTACTGCCCCAAGTGCGGCCGCGTGGTAATCGGCCGCTATCACTTCTCCCTGATTGCCAACAACCTTGTGATTGAGAGCGATCCCGGCAATCACGGCGATCACGGCGATCACGGTACTGCGCGCTGCAAGTACTGCGGCCAGCGCATCACCGGCGTGTTTGGGTAGAGGCTGGACAGGATTTGAACGGAGTTGCATAGAGACCGAAATGGAAACTGAATAGGAATCTGAATGGGTGAGCTCTTTTCGCTTGCGGCGGCCGTCGTCTGGGGTGTGGCCGTCATCTTCCTCAAGAAGTCCGGGGAGACCATCTCACCCTTCGACTTGAATCTCTTCCGGGTCGCGGTATCGTCTCCGCTCCTGGTGCTGACGGTCCTGATTGCAGGCCAACCGATAGTTCCTGCCGTGCCCCTTGCCGACTACCTGATCCTTTTCGCGAGCGGCATCATCGGCATCGCGATCTCGGACACCTTGTTTCATGCAAGCCTCAATCGGATCGGGGCGGGCATCGCGGCGATTGTCGATTCGCTCTATTCGCCCTTTGTCGTGCTGACGGCTTTTCTACTGCTCGGCGAGCGGCTTGGGACCCGGCAGTATGCGGGTATGGCGCTTGTGGTGACCGGTGTGCTCGTGGCCGCCCGGCATGAGCCGCCCAAGGGGGCGACTCCACGCCAGATAGCGGTTGGGGTGGTCTGTGGTGTGCTGGCTATGGCTACCGTCGCTTTTGGAATCGTGATTGCGAAGCCGGTCCTCAACCGGTCGCCGGTGCTTTGGGCCACCATGATGCGCCAGGTTGCGAGCCTGGCCGTTATGCTCCCCGCCGCCCTGGTATCCCGCCGGAGACGTGAGACTTTCGCGGTTTTCCGGCCCACCGGACGGTGGAAGTTCTCGCTCCCGGGCACACTCCTGGGATCCTATCTTGCGCTGATCTGCTGGGTCGCAGGCATGAAATACACCAAGGCCGGAGCTGCGGCAATCCTCAACCAGACAAGCACCATCTATGTGCTGCTCCTTGCCTCAATCTTTCTCAAGGAGCCGCTGACGCGCCGCAAGATCGCGGCCTCGGCACTCGCAATCGCCGGCATTGTACTGATCACTTACAAGCCCGTTTAGGCCCCAGGTAATCTCAGGTGATATCGAGCCTAAAATAGGGCACAACTAGCTTGACATCAGATCAGAGACGTGGCATAAATGGAATTAGTGGAATTGGTGATGGGGTGGAGTGGTGGGGTGGATGGGACGACGGGAACGAAAACCAAAGCTTGAAATCTCTCCGCACTCTGAGCGCAACTTCGTCGGTGTGAATATTGCTGCCTTGTTGCTGGCTTTGATGTTGCTGCCTATGCCCCTTGGGCTGGTCGGCGCTTCGGGTGGCGTGGGGCCTGTCGGAGTTGTTGGTGGATCGCGGAGTGTTGTGATCAATGAAGTGCTGTACGATCCGCCAGGCAAGGACGCCGGTCTGGAGTTTGTGGAGGTGTTTAATGGGTCGGACGAGGCCGTGTGTCTTGACGGATGGAGGCTCGAGTCAGGAAACGGTTCCTACGAAAACCGCTGGACGCTGGAATGGACGGGTGGGGCCGGCGACACCGTAAGGCCGCACTCGTTCTTTGTCGTCGGCGAGGAACTGGTCGTGCCCCAGCCCGAGGCCGTCACCGATCTCGATCTTCAGAACGGCCCTGATGCTTGCCGCCTGACTTCACCTGGCGGCGGGTCCGATGTCGTGGGCTGGGGCGATCTCACCTATCCCGAATACTACGAGACAGCGCCTGTCGCCGGCCCCACTTCAGGCTGGAGCATCGGACGCGATCCTGATGGGCGAGACACCGACGATAATTCGTCAGACTTCGCGGGGTTCGCCACAGTGTCTCCGGGTGACTTCAATCATCCACCGTGCGATCTTGCCCTCGTTAAGGCTGCTCCATCACGCTACATATCGACCTCGGGTTCCGACCTTGACCTCGTGTGCCTCGTCTCAAATCTCGGCGCCCAGCCCTGCGGCGCGGGAGGTGAGATCGCAGCTGCGGTCGGGACTGCAAACGCCATTTCCGTAATAGATGCGCCGATTGCACCCGATGGGACAGCCAAATTCGTCGTAAGGCTGCCGCATCCGGGTGAAGGCCTTCACTCGGCGAAGGTATGGCTCACGTATGAAGCCGATAGGGTTCGTGCCAACGATACGCTCGTCACAACCGTGGTGCTTCCGCCGCCACCCATCGTTGTAAACGAGATTATGTTCAAGCCCTCGAGCAGTGAGTGCGAATGGATCGAGGTCTTCAATCACTCGGGTGTAGCGCTCGACATCAAGGACTGGACTCTCGAAGATAGTGGCGGCAAGCCCAAGCGGATCATAAGCGACGAGCACGACCTCGCCCCGCAGGGCTTGCTTGTCCTGGTCGAGGACGAAGCTGCTCTACGCAGGGTGTACGGGGATTCCGCGAAGATCAACTCGCTCAGGCCCGAGGGCGGCTGGCCGACTTTGAACGATGTGGACGGTCCGCTCGGATTTGCGGATGCCATCGTGATCCGGGACGGCTTCGGGACCGTGGTTGACTCAGTGGCCTACGGCGAGCGTTGGTCCAGGCCCGGCATCTCGATTGAGCGGATCGATCCGAGGCGGCCGTCCACCGAGCCCGCCAATTGGTCGCCGCATTACGGCGCGGCAGGCGGCAGTCCGGGGAAGGCGAACAGCGTGTCCTTCTTTGTTCCTGATGGGCAGAGCATCTTAAGTGTGAGTCCGCCGACCTTTAGTCCCGACGGCGATGGACAGAGCGATCTCGTCGCGATCTCGGTCCGCGTGCCGCGCCCCAGTCAGGCGAGGCTCAGCATCGTTGACGTCAACGGGCGGCTGGTCCGCAGGCTCCTCGATGGCGACCTCATTGAGTCGGCAAGGATCACCTTCTGGGACGGGCGGGATGACGATGGATCGAAAGCCCCGGTCGGCGTCTACATAGTTGCAGCGGAAGCCAGACCCGCGGGTTCAGGTGATGTCTATCGAGCGAAATCCCCGGTGATTCTTGTTCGGCGGTGAACTGCCGTGGATGGCGCAAGAGGTCGATTACTAATGAGGGCTGTATCCTCTCGACTACCTGGTGTTTTGTCCGGAGTGCTGGTGATGGTTTGGCTCTGCGGTGCAATCCCCGCCCAAGCCGCCTTTGAGATCGAGCCGATGGGGCCCGAGCAGCGAGGATGCGCAATGGAGCTGGCGCTGGGCCCGAGAAACACGCCTGGGCACGGTGACTCGGTGGCGTGTCGCACGCTCTCGGTCTATGGATTCAAGCCTTTTGGCACAAGCGAGATCACGTTCGCCGCGATCTCGGCCTCACTCCCGGTCGGCGCCGACGGCCGGGCGCTCACGCTTTCCTACGAGCGGCTTGAAGCCCTTACGTACCGCGAGGAGGTCTATTCTGCGGCCTTCGGGTTCGGGCCCGAACGCGCCTTCATCCAACCGGAGATTCGCCTGGGGACTGCCCGCAGCGAAGCCGGCTTTGCCGATTGGGCCATTCTTCCGGGTATTTCGGTCACAACGGAGATCTGCGAGGGCCTCGAGTTTGCAGCCGAGGCCGAGAATCCCTTCGGGCTCGGCCTCCTGAAGGAAGGGAGCCCATCGCCCCAGCAGCTTGCGATCGGCCTGGGGCTACGAGTCACGCCGGACGTCACCTGCGGGTTCGAGCTGGTGAAGCCGGCGAGGTTTCCAACGTGCGTAGCATCAGGCCTCGAGTGGAGACCTTCAAAGAGCATCGCGCTGCGGGCCGGCCTCAGAACCTATCCCAAAGAATTCTGCTTTGGGGTGGGCTTTGGCAAGGGGCCCATCGCGGTTGACGTCGCCTCAAGCGCGAACTTGGAGCTTGGGGCAACTAACGAGGCGGGTGTGACCTTCTCATGGTAATGCCCGGTGATGGGGAAAGTGTAGGCGGGTGTAAGCATTCGAACGCCGGTGTCACAATGCTGACAGTGAGTTTGGCGGAACACGGCAAGAGTCGGCAATTCAGGTGCGATCTTCGCGCACCCGGCGGCACGGGGCTTGAATATGATATCGGGTGTAGGTCGGACATAGGGTGGAATGTTCCCGCGCCGGGCTTCCACCCACCCGCCTACTCACCTACGCCAACTACAGCCCATGTTGACCTTGCCCTTGCGTCTGTGCTAACCTTCCACGAGATTATGATTAAGATGCGCAGAAGATTCTACGTCCCGATAGCGATCGGCGCGTTTCTCGCCTACTCCGGACTCTTGGAGCCCAACTGGCTCAAGGTCAGGACCTATGACCTCACGATCGAGGGCCTGACAAGGCCGATCACCGTCGTTCATATTGCCGACATACATGCCGGGAAAATAGGATTTCGGGAAAACGCGACCATCAAGGCGATAGGCCGGATCGATCCGGATTATGTCTTCATCACCGGCGATCTCTTTAAGCCCAGCGGCGGTCTCGCGACCGGGCTTGCGTTTCTATCGAGCATTCAATCAAAGAGCGGTGTCTACTTCGTCCCGGGAAACGGCGATGAGATTGCGACCAAGGCAATCGAACACGGCCAGATGCCCGCGAGCTTCTCAGAGTGGCGGATCCTCATGAACGAGAGCGTGGATTGCGGAGACTTCACGCTCGTGGGAATCGATGATCCGGTTCGATGCCGGGATGACGAGGCCAAGGCCTTCCGCAATGTTACGGACGCGAAACCTGTGTTTGTCCTTACGCACTTCTATGCCAAGAAGCTGCTTACCAAGATCGGCGAAGAGCGTCGTGTAGATTTCACCTTCTCCAGTCACACCCACGGCGGCCAGATAGGCTTCGGCCCGATCGTAAGGCGGATACCCTATGCTCATCGGAGCAAGTATATCGCCGGGCTCTACCGCCTCGATGGCGGTTATCTGTATGTCACGCGGGGTGTAGGCGTCAATCTTTTTCCGCTGCGGTTTTTCTGCAGGCCGGAGATTGCTGTCTTTCACTTAAGAGGGGGATGAGCTTGCGAGGGTTTCTTCCTCTCGGTGGCGCCGCAGTCGTCCTTGCGTTTGTGCTTCTGGCCCCGGCGCGGGTAGTCCCCGCCGATCTGCTCGAAGACATCCTCCAGGATGCGGAGCAAGAGAAGGACTACGCCGAGCTGGTAACTCTTCTGGATACCGCGCTCAGGCAGCCGATCAATCTGCTGGCGGCAGATCGCACTGAAATGGGGACCATCCCCTGGGTCAGCCCCTGGCTTGCCGATAGCATCGTTGTTCTCCGGAAGCGGGGAGCGCTCAAGAAGGTCGATGACCTCACCAAGATCGAGGGTGTGAGCCCTCGCCTGGTTGATATGCTGAGACCCTTCGTCGTGGTCCGTGGCCTCGAGCGGAGCGCCCGGCCTTGGGAGAGCTCCCTGCGGCTCAGAGTGATCGCCTCGCCTCCTTCGGGTTCGTTCCGTGCGCTCAAGACTTACGGCATATATGGCCTTGAGGCTCCCGGGGTACGGGCGGGCCTGGTGATCGACAAGGACAGGGGCGAGGTCCGGGTCAACGACTTCCAGGGCTGCTACCTTGAGAAGCAATGGGCCCGGGCCAAGGTGATCCTCGGCAACTTCAGCCTTGCTTCCGGGCACGGCCTGGTATTCTCGAGTCCCTCGGGGCAGTCGCCTTCGACCGTCGATCCGGGGCGTTTCAGCCGGGGCGATTTCGGCTTGCGGCCCTACACGTCTGCGGGTGAGAATTTCGCACTCCGCGGGGCGGGCGTAAGTTTCGCGGGCAAGAGCATCGATGTCAGCGTGGCAACCTCATTTGCGCGTTTCGATGCTATCCTTGGCAAAGATGGGCGAGTTACCTCGCTCAACGAGATCGGCGCTCATGTTACTCAGTCCGAGCGAGACGGCCGCGATGCGCTCAAGGAGCAACTCCTGGGCGCCGCCGGACGCTACCGGCGTAACGGGCTCGAGGTCACGGTGACCCTGTCACGCACAAGCTTCAACCGGGATATCGTGGCCGGCGGATTGGACCGCTGTAAGGACGAGGCGCGGATGATCTGTGGCGCAGACCTATCGATAAGAGCCGGCGACGGCATCCTCTTTGCGGAGGGAGCGCTGGGCGAGGGTCGGGGTCGTGCCTTCCTCGGCGGGCTTGCGGTGGATAGGCCGCAAGCGGACCTGATCATGGTTGCCAGAAGCTACAGTGAGGAATATCTGAACCTGCACTCAAGGCCGTTTGCATTCTATTCGGGTGTGGGAGTGGGCGAGCAAGGTCTTTTCACGGGTCTTACCTTCAAGCCCTTCCGGGCAGGATCCGTTTCCGTGGGCAACGACGTCCACAAGAAAAGCGGCGATGGGGAGGATGGCTTTGCGGATTCGGGCTCTGAGACCTTTGTCGATCTCAATTTGGATGTGGGCGATTTTGGCTTCCTCGTGGGAGAGAAGTTGGCCCACAGTGAGGACGCACCGTCGGCCGGTGGAAGTACTACGACCCAGACCAGCCGTTTCAGGAGCCGCCTCGGTGTCGAGTACGAAGCGGCTCGGGGCGTCGAGCTGCGCATACGGTACGAGAGCCTCGGCGCTACAGAAGCCGAGTCCGGGGCGCTTGCCCGATCGAGTTCGGATATGTTGCGGTTGGATGCGAGCCTGGATCGTTGGCGGCCGGCGAGCTTCAAGGCGGGTTTCTACACCTTCAGCGTCGAAGACTACGCTGCGAGGCTATATCAGTATGAAGCAGGCCTGCCATACTATCCCTCGCTTGAGCTCTTGAAAAGTGATGGCTCAAGGTGGTACGCTGTCATATTGTTGGACATGAAAGCCTTTGGCAGAATTGCCGCCAAGTACGGGAGAACGATTTACACGGACGGCGAGGAGTCTTCCGGGCTGCTTGCGAGCTACATGATGAGGATGTGACCGTGGAACGAGTGGAGGATCTTGCCTCCGCCAAGATCACGCGGGAACAGGCCGTGGTTGAAGCGGCGCGATGCCTGATGTGCCATGATGCGCCCTGCGAGCAGGCTTGCCCGGCGCGTGTCGGCGTCACCACCTTCCTTCGAAGGATCCGCTTCGGCGACTTTGGCGCCGCGCTTCGGAAGATCAGTGAGACCAATGTTTTCGCAGGCACCTGTGGTATGGCGTGTCCCCAGGGCATGCTGTGCGAGGAGGCCTGTGTGCTTCGCCCGACGGGAAGACCGATCGCGATTCGAGATCTTCAACTTAGCGCGCACCTTTATGGTCGAGAGGAGCTTCCGGGGCTGGGCCCCAATCCGGGAGCTGCCAGGGTTGCAGTCGTAGGCGGCGGTCCAGCCGGACTGGCTTGTGCCTACTATCTTAAGAGCCTGGGCATAGGAGTCACGGTCTTCGAGAAGGCGAAGGTGCTGGGAGGGATGCTTACCCGAGGCATTCCTCGATACCGGATTGCGCGCGACGTGGTGGATCGGGAGATCGCCTTGGCCGCGCGCGGCGCAGAGACCGTGGCCGGGGCACGGGCTCAGGAGCTCACTCATGCCTGGCTCAAATCCCAGGGATTCTCAGCCGTCCTCCTCGCTGCGGGGCTGTGGGAATCCAGCCCTCCGGAACTTCAGGGCAGCAGCCTCGAGGGCGTGATCGATGGCACCGGCCTCTTGGCGGACCTGGCTCAGGGCGACCGGCGGTATCTCGCATTGAGGGGCAAGGTCGCCGTGATTGGAGGCGGCAACACCGCTTGTGATGTTGCGGTCTACCTCAAGCGTTTCACGGACTGCGGTGTCACGGTCTTCTATCGCAGGACCCGCGAGGAGATGCCGGCATTTCCCCACGAAATCGACGATGCCCTGATTGAGGGCGTAAGATTCGAATTCCTGTGCGCTCCGGTTGCGGTCAAGGGCAGGCAGCGCGTCGAGTCACTGGTCGTCAGGCGCCAGCAGCTCGGCGAGCTCGATACCAGTGGGCGGAGGCGGCCTGTGCCCATCAAGGGAAGCGATTTCACCGCCCCGTGCGATAGCGTGGTCTTTGCGACCGGAGGCGTTCTTGACCGGCGATGGCTGAGTGAGGCCTTTGGAGTCGCTCTCTCGGAGTCGGGCCGGATCGCGATCTCACCGGAGACGCTCGCAACCAATGTCGAAGGGGTTTTTGCAGCCGGCGATCTCATACGTGAGAAGGGACTGGTTGTTGAAGCCGTAGCCGATGGGCGGCGAGCCGCCTACGCGATAGCGAAATATCTCGGGGGGCAGACGTCGTGAGACTTGCGATCGATTTCTGCGGAGTCACTTTTCCCGATCCCTTCACCCTGGCGGCAAGCCCCGCGACGGGCTCGGGCGAGATGGTGGAGCGCGCCTTTGAAGCGGGCTGGACCTCGGCGGTCCTAAAGACCATGGCGGTCGAACGGGAGGACGTCAAACTGGTCTATCCTATGATCGCATCGCTTGACCACCAGGACAAGCGTCTCTTCGGCATGGAGAACATCGATCTCATATCCGACCGCCCTCTCAAGGATTGGGAGGCCGATATCGCGCGTCTCAAGCAGCGCTACCCCCATAACGTGGTGATCGCAAGCATCATGGCTTCTTCCAAGGATGATTGGCAGGAGGCCGCCAGGCGGGTCGCCGGCGCCGGCGCCGATATGATCGAGTGCAGTTTCTCCTGCCCGCACGGGATGCCCGAGCGCGGCATGGGCTCCGCAATCGGGCAGGATCATGAACTGACGGAACGAACTGCCACCTGGATCAGAGAAGCGGTCACGATCCCTGTCGTGATAAAGCTCACTCCGAATGTCACCGACATAGTCGCGATCGCCAAGGCGGTCAAGCGGAGCGGCTGCGCCGGGGTCTGCGCCATCAACACCGTGAAGGCGCTTGTGGGCATCGATATCGAAACCATGTGCCCCATTCCATCGGTCGCCGGCTACTCCACCTACGGGGGCTACTCGGGTGCGGCGATCAAGCCGATCGCGCTCAGGTGCGTGGCCGAGATAGCCAAGGCCGTGGAGATCGAGATCTCGGGTGTCGGCGGAGTCTATACCTGGAAGGATGCGACCGAATTTCTCCTGGCTGGCGCCCGCAATGTCCAGCTGTGTACATCGGTAATGATGTGGGGCTACCGGATTATCGAAGACCTCAAGGAAGGGCTTGCCTTCTATCTGGAGCGCAAGGGCCTTGCTTCCCCCGCGGAGCTTGTCGGCAAAGCCCTGCCGCACATCACCAAGCATGATAGTCTCTCACGGGCCTACAAGCCCGTTGCCCGTGTAGATGAAAGCAAGTGTCTCAAGGATGACCTGTGCTTCATAGCGTGCAGAGACGGGGGACATCAGGCGATCGAGATCCTCGAGGGCCGCCTTCCCCGCGTCGACCGGGACAAGTGCGTAGGCTGCGGGCTCTGCGCCAGTGTCTGCCCGGTAAGGGGTTGCATAGCTCTTGAAGAAAGGACGTGACGCATGCGGTCATTTGCCCTTGCCACCTCGCTTGTGACAATCGCGGTCGGTGTCGTTGCGCTGGTCGGTGCTCCCCTCGGCAGTGACAAGGGTTCTCTGCTGGCTGTTGTCCCGGCTGATTTCGCGTTCGGCAATCGGGACACCGAATCCCTGGCGGGATTCATGTTGTCGAGAGAGGAGATCTTGGTAGTAGTGGCGAAGCCGGGGGGGACGGCACTCCTTTGGAGTGCGGTGGACGGTGGCAGCGCAGTTCTCCTGGGAGAGAGACCCGGTGAGCCTTTGTGGGTGACCCCCGATCCCATCTCCGAGGAAGCTGCCCGTGAGATCGGTATCAAGATAGTCCACCGATCGGCCATAAACACCCTGTTCGCAGCCGACCGCGACCGGGCCTATCGGCTGCTTGACAAAGGGCACTTTGTAGTCGAAGTGCGCTTTAGACCCATATCGGAACTTACCGGCTCCGACCCGGGGCGCAGCATCACCGAAGCCCTGCTCCGGGAGCGTCCCCTGACCGGGGCGCGCCTACGCCTAATGACCGCGCTGGCAGACTCTGTGAATGCCGATACCGTCAGCAAGACCATCGTATCTCTCGACTATGATGAGGGCGCGGCTACCTACCGGTCGAGATTCGCGCCCCGCCACGAAGTCCGACGAGTGACCGTGCCCTACCTCGCAGGTAAGCTCACAACCTACCTGGAACCGCAGGGTGGCTCGGTGACCGGCCAGGAATTCAAGCCCGATCTTCCCAAGAGGTATCAGGGCGATGACTCGGTTTTCGTCAACTTGATAGCCAGGAAGCCCGGCAGGAAGACCTCTGCTCACTACATAATCTGCGCTCACTACGATGCCATAGCCTCGCGCGATCCCCAATGGGAGGCGGCGGAGCAGGCCTGGATGACCATTCCAGCGCCCGGGGGTGACGACAATGCCTCCGGCGTTGCCGCGCTTCTCGAATGTGCGCGGCTCCTGTCCGGGCTTACGCTCGACGTCGGCGTGGAGTTCATCGCCTTCTCCGGTGAGGAGTTTGGGCTCCTGGGAAGCGAGGCTTACGTCGATAGCTTGAGCCCCGACGATTCCCTGCTGGGTGTGATCAATCTTGATATGCTGGGGTATCGCCCCGATACCACGGAGATAGATCTCGCCTATGATGTCAGATCAGAGTGGTTGTCGCAGCTGCTGGAGGAAACCGCCTCGATCCTGGATCTCCCGGCTCGGATCAAGACCCGTGATGTCACAGGCATCTATAGAAGCGACCAGGGATCTTTCTGGGCCGTCGGGATTCCCGGCGTGATGTTGTCCGATGCGGTCGACCCCAACGGGAATCCTCTCTACCCGTACTATCATATGATTGCCGATTCCCACCAGCACATCGACGTCCAACAGGTCTGCCAGAACGTGAAACTTGTGCTGGGCCTGCTTACGAGGTTTGCGGATGTCCAGGAAGATACCCTGAGCGATCTTCGCTTAACGGACGGCAGTGTGGAGTGGAAGTGGCCGGGGCGCCCTTCGCGCCCGCTTATCGCCGGGGACTCCCTCAAAGCTGTCGTGAGAGCTGCCAATCTCGGAGGCTCGATGACCGAGCCCAAGCTCTATGGTTTCCAGATACGGCAGGGGGATAGCTTGACAGGACGCGTCGTGTATGACGGCACCCGGATGCTTGAGGTTCTTGCCGGCGAGTACGCTGAAGTCAGCGCTTCCTGGCAAACCAGTCCCGATTTCTACGGCGCAACCCCCTATACGATCTCGCTGCGCCCAATGACGGATGGCGTCGAGAGCAACGTCGATAACAATGTGGTCATGGTCTCGGTCGACATCATGCCGCAGACGACGGTGGTCAAGGGTTTTCACGTCTTCCCCAATCCCGCGGATAATCCGGCACAGGCAAGGCTCGGTTTCGAAATCCTACATCCTGAAATTGAGAAGTCTTTCTTCGGTGAAATGGAGCTCTGGATCTTCGATCTCGAAGGCAATGAGATCGGGCACCGGGTGCTTCGCAGAAGTCACATCGGGGACAAAGAGATTGCGATCGGCAAGAACACGGTCGACCTGGATCAGGTGCTCTCCGGCAATTCCGATCTGCCGCCGGGCCTCTATATGTGCTTCGGCGAACTCACTGTGACGGGATTTGCCGGGTCGGCTACGGCAAGCACCAAGTTTGCCGTGGCTCGATAACCTATGGCTCGCCCGAGACATCTCCTTCCGTTCCTCATTCTCGCGGGGACGCTGGGGCTCTATCTGGCCATGCTCCCGAGGAACGTGCTTCCAGGCGATAGCGGCGAGCTTATTGCCGCCTCGCGCACCTTGAGTATCGCTCATCCCCCGGGGGCCCCTCTCTATCTCCTGCTGGGCAAGGTCTTCGCCTCACTCTTCACCTTGGGCTCGGTCGCCTACCGCTACAACCTCTTTTCCGCACTTGTGGCTTCGGCCACGCTCGTACTTGTCTTCCTGATTCTGACCGAGCTGAAAGTGCGAAGGCTCCTCGCTCTTGCAGTTGTGCTCTGCCTGGCAACACTCGAGGACTTCTGGCTCCAGGCAACAACGGCTGATGTTTATACTCTCAATGCCTTCTTCACGGCTGCGCTCCTCTACACGGCACTCTTGGGACGGCGCTATGGCGAGAGGACTCTGCTGGTCCTCGGCTTCCTGGGGGGACTTGCCCTTTCCCACCACTTGAGCCTGGTCTACTCCTTGGCAAGCGCCCTCATGATTCTCGTTTTCGGCATGAGGATCGTGCCCCGCGTGCACACGATTGTGGTCTCCGCGTTTCTGTTGGTGCTCGGCCTTACGCCCTGGCTTTATATCCCGATCCGGGCGAGCCTTCATCCACCGCTTATGTGGGGCGCGACGGACACATTCTCGGGGTTCCTGGCTCACATCACGGCCCAGAGTTACCAATGGAGATTGAGGACCTTCGCCTTCGGCGAGCGAGCCCTCGACTGGCTGGACTACTTCAGGGTAATGGCCAAGGCATCCGGCGTTTCCCTCATCTCCCTCGCAGCACTGGGCGTAGCTCTCAGTATTCGCAGAATCAGGCTGGTCGGGGCCTTCATCCTGCTCAATGTCTGCTACGCCGTTCATTATGCCGTCTACAACATACCCGATATCACAAGCCACATCTTCCCCGCATTGCTGGCGATCGCAGTGTTGGCGGGCCTGGGTCTCCAGAGCCTCTATGGTCTCTTAAGATCGGACCGCCGAACCCGGACAGCGGTAGTGGTCTTCGCCTTTCTCATCGTCGTTCCCAACCTTCTGGCGATCCGCCCGAGAAGAGATGAGTGGTTGGCACACGACTATGCTCAGGCGATCCAGGCGAGTGCCCGTGAGGCCTGCGGGGACAGCTCGATAGTCCTCACGAGTGGCGACATCTCCTCTTTTGCACTGCTCTATACGGCGCTGGGTGAGCCCGGGGGGATTCGCGTCTACGATGCGAAGATCTCGAATCCCGCGGTACTCGGACTCAAGGAAGGACCAAAGACGCTCGAGATGTGTGCAGCCGCGGCCGCCAAGAAGTTCGGTTACTCAGGGGTCGCCATGCTTGGGGTGGCGCCGCCGTCGGTCGCGGGAAGACCCACCCGAATCTGCGGCATGGTCTATGTGATCGATGGCGACCGCGCGCGATGCAGGAGTCCGATCGATTACACCGTCCGAGGTGTCGCCGAAGACCTGAGGAACTATGATTCGCGGCTCCTCAGTGGAAGCTATTACCTCCACCTTGCCCGCTGGTACATCCAGGAAGGGGATACCTGTAAGGCCCGAGATTTCGCCGAGCGTGCCGTCCTTGCCGCGTATGACGACGGGGCGACTTATGTCTATGCGTCGAGGTTGGATCTCGAGATGGGTTCTGTGAGCGAAGCCTTGAGGCTAGCAAGAAGCGCGGTCAAGGTCGACCCGGATTTCTTCGAGGCGCATGACACGCTTGCCAATCTTCTCATCAGGATGGGCGAGACCGGCCCGGCAATTTCCGAGTACACCCTGGCTCTCCGGAGCAACCCCATGCCCGGTCCGGTCTATTCCAACATTGGCATTGCGTATCTCACAGGCCGTGATTACGCGCGAGCCGCAGCCAATTTTGAGAAGGCCATCGCGCTTGATTCGACTCTGGTGAATGCTTACCTGGGGCTTGGCCGGGGCCTTGAGGCTCAGGGCCGGCCGGGTGAGGCTCTCACGTACTATGACCTCGCCCGGCGCCGCGATCCCGGCTATGAGCCGGCGGTCCACGCCGAGGCATCGCTGCTCCTTGGAACAGGAAGCACCGGCGAGGCCCGGCGCGTGCTCGAGGAGGGACTTTCCCTCAGGCCGGCGAGCGCCCTGCTCCTCTCAGATGTGGGCCTGATCCAACTGAGAGGCGGCAATCTCGATTCGGCGATCGTCTATCTCGGACGGGCCCTTGCCGCCGATTCCACGATGCTTGCGGCGCGAGGAAATCTCGCGCTCGCTTACGAGGGCAAAGGTCTTACGCGCGACGCGATCGCGCAGTACGAGATCTACCTCAAGACAGCCCCACCGGGCAAACCCCGAGAGCGGGCAGCCGAGGCCCTGGAGAGCCTCCGGACTCTGCAATGAATGGTTCCTGAGCCCCATCGAACTCCCCGCAATCCCAGGTTGCCCGACGCTCCCGCCTTTGATTGACACTTCCGGATACGGCTGTTATTATTAGACACGCCGCGCCTGTGGGAACGCCCGGAGATGGCGTGTTTCTTAAGAGAAGATAGGCTCTTGTAGGCCCCCGGGAAGTAAGGAGGTCACTTTGGAGAAATCTAAAGCCCAGCGCGAGGCTACCGTCATCAAGGGGGGCGACGTACTCACCTCCAGGGCCAAGAAAGGCCTCATAAGGAACGGCTGGGTGATCATCCGGGACGGCAGAGTCGCCAAGTTCGGCGATGGCGACTACAAGAAGGAAGTCGAGGGTGAGAAGGTCACCACCATCAATGCCGAAGGGAAGCTGGTTCTCCCCGGTTTTGTAAACTCCCACACTCACCTTTATAGCACGCTCGCTCGCGGTATCCGGCCTTCGGGATCGTTCCCGCGCAGCTTCACCGAGTGCCTGGAGACCCTGTGGTGGCGGCTTGACCGGGCCCTGACCTATGAGGACTGCTACTGGAGTGCACTGGTGGGCAGTCTCTTAAGTCTCAAGGCCGGAGTCACCACCCTGTGCGACCATCATTCCAGCCCCTATGCCATAGACCGAAGCCTGGATGCCATAGCCCATGGCATGATGGAGACCGGCACCCGGGGATCGATATGTTACGAGGTCTCGGACCGGGATGGCCAGGATAGGGCGTCCCTGGGTATTTATGAAAACGTGCGCTTCGGGCGGGCCCTCGTGGAGACTCCCAATGATCGGCTCCGGGCCATGATGGGGCTGCACGCGTCCTTCACGCTGTCGCAGCCGACCCTGCTGAGGGCTCGGGAGGCGGCGGTGGAGCTGGGCCTGGGGTTCCATCTGCACGTTGCCGAGGATATGTGCGACGTCGATGACAGTCAGAAGCGGTACAAGCGGCGCGTGGTGACACGGCTCCAGGAGGTCGGCATGCTCTCCAAGAAGACGCTTGCGATCCACTGCGTCCACGTCAGTGATTCGGAGATCATGCTCTTGGCCAAGACCGGCGCCAACGTGATCCACTGCCCGCGGTCCAATCTCTCCAACGCAGTCGGGATAGCGCCCATCGGCAAGATGTTCAGGCACGGAGTGCGCGTTGGCTTCGGCAGTGACGGTTTCGGCTTCTGGATTCTGGAAGACGCGCTTGCCGGCATCTTGAGTTGGAGGCTGAGCGAGCGTGCTCCGGCGGTTGCGGCCGTCGAAACCGAGCTCATGCTGCTTAAGAACAATCCCATAATCGCCTCCACGATCTTCGATGACAAAGTCGGAGAGATTGCCGAGGGCTTCCTGGCCGACATCGTTGTCCTCGCCTATGACTCGCCGACACCCGTAGAGCGTGCCAATCTGTGGATGCATCTTCTGATGGGAGATGTCAGGGTCGATACGGTGCTGGTGGGCGGCAAGGTGGTCATTGACGATGGGCGATCGAGCCTTCTCGATGAAGGCCTGGTGTTCGAGAAGGCGAGGGCCCTCGCGGATAGTCTCTGGAGAAGGTTGTGATGGCCAAGGTCACGGGGCTCACCTGTCTCAAGTGCGGGCGGCGCCACGGTGCGGGCGAGTTCATCCTCTGTCCCGATTGCGGGCTCGATGGCATTCTCGATGTCGAGTATGACTATGACGCGATCAAGCACTCCCTGAGACGGAACCCGCTCCGGGGAAGAGCCGAGCGGTCGATCTGGCGCTACGCCGATATGTTGCCCACGTCGGGGCTCGGCAGCGATATGCCCGAGGCCGGAGTCGCGCAGTCGGGAGGTGGGCTCGGCGGCGCAGCGGGCCTGCGGGTCGGCTGGACCCCGCTGTATAAATTTCCGCGGCTTGGCCGGGCTGCGAGGCATGAGAATCTCTATATCAAAGATGATACCGGCAACCCCAGCGCCTCCCTCAAGGACCGTGCGAGCGCAGTAGCGGTCGCAATGGCGCTCGAGGCGGGAGCAAGCGGGATCGCGTGCGCCTCGACCGGAAACGCGGCATCCTCGCTCGCGGTCGTCTCAGCCTCGGTGGGGCTTGAGTCCTACATCTTCGTCCCCAAGACTATACCCGGGCCCAAGCTCTATCAGATAGGCGCTTGCGCCGAAGGCATCTTCCGGGTAGACGGCACCTACGAGGATGCCTTCGAGGTCGCGACCGCAGCGATCGAACGCTGGGGATGGCACAACCGGAATTGCGGAATCAATCCTTACCTCGTCGAGGGTAAGAAGACCTGTTCTCTCGAGATCTACGAACAGCTGGGGTATCGCGTGCCCGACTGGGTCGTGGTGCCCGTGGGTGACGGCTGTATCATAAGCGGCCAGTGGAAAGCGTTTAAGGAGCTCCGGCTTTTGGGGGAGACCGCGTGCGTCCCCAGGATGCTTGCGGTCCAAGCCGAGGGCGCAAAGCCGATAGTCGATGCTTTCCTTGCCGGGCGCGATGTTGTTCCCGTCAAGGCGTCGACCATTGCCGACAGCATCCGGGTGGGCCAGCCGCGCAATTGGCGCAAGGCCCTGAGGGCCGTCCGGGAATCGAACGGAAGTGCTGTGAGCGTGAGCGATCGCGAGATCGTGGAAGCCATGTTGCTCCTCGGCAAGCGGGCCGGAGTCTTCGCCGAACCCGCCGGAGCCACAGGCCTCGCCGGACTTATGAAGGCGGTCACCACGGGTCTGATAGCTCCGGAGGAGGTCGCCGTGGTGCTTGTGACGGGCAGTGGACTCAAGGACCCCTCAAGCCTGGAGAAGGAAATCAAGATCTGTGACGTCGGCCGCGATCTCGCCTCCGTCGAGAGGTGTTTGCGGTTGCGGTGAAGCAGTCTTGACCAATTGATGGAAATGATCGGCTGCTCGACTGATCAGGATGGAGGATAAGATGAAAGTAGCTCGCAATATTTTCGAGACCGTGGGGCACACCCCGCTCTTGAAACTCAATCGGGTGACCGGGGGCCTTAAGGCTCAGGTCCTCGGCAAGCTTGAATTCTTTAGCCCCAGCGGAAGCCTCAAGGATCGCATACTCTACTGGATGATTGAGAAGGCCGAAAAGCGGGGGGACCTCAAACCCGGGATGACCATAATCGAAGCCACGACCGGCAATACCGGCATCGCAACATCGATGACCGCCGCGGTCAAGGGCTACAAGTGCATCATCGTGATGCCCACCGGAATGAGTGAGGAACGCAAGAAGATCATCCGCGCCTACGGAGCGGAGTTGGTGGAGACGCCGGGTGGTGAGAGCGACGTCGATCTAACCCTCAAGAAGGTAAGAGAGATACTGGCCAAGAACCCCGGCAAGATGTGGGAAGTGAGACAGTTCTCGAATCCCGACAATGCCGAGGCCCATTATCTCACGACTGGCCCCGAGATCTGGGAGCAGACCGAGGGCCTGGTGGATGCCTTTGTGGCTACCCAGGGGACGGGCGGCACCATCTCGGGCGTCGGCAAGTTCCTCAGAGAGAAGACCAAGAAGGTTAAGCTCTATGCCGTGGAGCCCAAGGAGTGCCCGGTTCTCTCCGAGGGCAAGTGGGGATCTCACAAGATTGAGGGGATCGGGGACGGTTTCATACCGGACATCCTCGATGTCGATATCCTCGATGGCATCGTGCAGATTGCCTCGGACGATGCCGTAGCGATGGCGCAGCGGCTGGCGCGCGAAGAGGGGCTGTTCTGCGGAATCTCTTCGGGGTGCAACGTGCTTGCCTCGATCAGAGTTGCCGAGGCGCATCCCGAATACAAGACCGTCGTCACCATGATAAACGATTCCGGCCAGCGTTACTTCAGCACCGAACTGTGCGGCGAAGGCGCCGGCGATTGGATTGAGGCCAGCCGGGACAGGGCTCCCGAGGTCGACCTTTCGAGAATAAAGGGAAAACGTTATGAAGTGCTGAGGTAATCCGGGCAGGCGCGCCCCCGAGGCGGGCCGACCAGCCGGCGGCAGGTGTTCTATGAGCCGAGTGATGCTCGCAGTCAAGGTAAACGGCAAAGACGTTGCGGCCGAGGTCGACGTCGGATGGAGCCTCCTGAGGTTTCTCCGCGAAGAGCTTGGGCTCCTGGGCACGCGTGAAGGCTGCGGCAGGGGCGATTGCGGCAACTGCACCGTCCTCCTTGGCGGCAAACCGGTGCTCTCGTGCATCATGTTCGCCTTCCAGGCCGACGGCAGAAGCGTGACCACCATAGAGGGCGTCTCCGAAGGCGACAGGTTGGATGTAGTTCAAAGGTGCTTCATCGAGAAGGGTGCGATCCAGTGCGGTTTCTGCACGCCGGCGATGATACTGGTCGCCAGGTCGCTACTGGCCGAGAACCCGGAGCCTTCCAGGTACGAGATAAGGCGGGCCATATCCGGCGTACTCTGCAGGTGCACGGGATACAAGAAGATCGTAGATGCGATTGAAGAGGCCTCGGCGGGCTGAGGCCGCGGACGGAAGGAGGTGGATGGAGGCGTGGAAACCGGCAGGCAGGGGGATTTTCTCATCATGCGTTTCTCAGATGGGGAAGATCTCCTGGAGGGCATGAAGCAGGCGCTCAAGGCTAACGAGATCGATGCCGGCATAGTGCTTGGTGGGGTCGGAATGCTCAAGAATCCGGGGCTTTCGTTCTATGTGGGGGGTGGCAAGTATGATCCCATCGCCCTCACCGGGGAAGTCGAATTATGCGCCTTGAACGGCAACATCGCTACCGTGGACGGCGAGATATTCGTTCATGCGCACGCAACCGTCGGAAGGAGCAACGGAGAGGCTTGGGCCGGTCATCTTTCGGGCGGTAAGGTCCACATGACGGCAGAAATCGCCGTAATGGCTTTACATAAGAAGATGGTAAGAGAGTTTGACGGCAAGACCGGATTGAGAACCTTGCGGTTTACTCAAAGCGGAGGTGAAACGGCATGATCAAGTACGCAAAGAGGATGTCGAGGTTGGGCACCGAAAGCGCCTTTGAGGTGCTTGCACGGGCAAAGGCCCTCGAGGCCCAGGGCAGAGAGATGATCCATCTGGAAATCGGCGAGCCCGACTTTGATACGCCGGACAATATAAGGGAGGCAGCGGTAAAGGCGATCTGGGCCGGCCAGACTCACTACGGGCCTTCCCAGGGACTGCCGGAACTGCGGAAAGCCGTCGCCGAGGTCTGCGGCAAAGACAAGGGTTTCACGATTTCACCCGATGAAGTGGTGATCACCCCCGGCGGCAAACCGATCATGTTCTTTGCCATCCTCGCCCTGGTGGATGATGGCGATGAAGTGATCTATCCTAACCCGGGCTTCCCCATCTACGAGTCGGTGATCGAGTTCGTCGGCGGGAAGGCGGTTCCCATAAAGCTCGAGATGAGCAAAGATTTCTCGTTTGACGTGGATGAACTCGGCCGCCTGGTTACACCTAAGACCAAGATGATGATCATAAACTCGCCGCAGAATCCTACCGGCGGAGTGCTCACCCGGGAAGACATAGCGGCGATAGCTAAGATTGCCGTCAAGAACGACATCTGGGTGCTCGCGGACGAGATCTATTCCAAGACTCTTTATGAGGGCGAGCACGTGAGCATCGCCACGTTTCCGGGGATGCGGGAGCGGACCATAATCCTTGACGGTTTTACCAAGACCTATGCGATGACCGGCTGGAGAGTGGGCTACGGGATCATGCCTGCCGAACTCGCCAAGGGCATCACCCAGCTTCAGACCAATGCCAACTCGTGTACCTGCACCTTCAACCAGATTGCCGGGATCGAAGGGCTCAGGGGGGATCAGAGCGGGGCCCTCAGGATGGTCGAGGAGTTCAGGCGAAGAAGAGATGTGATCGTGGACGGCCTGAACCTAATCCCGGGGTTCAAGTGCCTCAAGCCGAAGGGTGCGTTCTACGTGTTCCCCAATATCGAGGGCACCGGCATGGCGTCCAAGGCGCTTGCGGATCTCTTGATGTACGAGGGAGGGGTTGTGGGCCTCGCGGGAACGGCCTTCGGCAAGTACGGCGAGGGCTATCTGCGGTTCTCGTACGCCAACTCGATCGAGAACATAACCAAGGCGCTTGGGCAAATCAAACAGACGCTCGCCAAAGCAAAACAGTGAGACTTGATCTTCGGACATCGCTTAGCGAAGCGCTTGGCATCGCTCCCGGCAATCTCATAAGCATTGTCGGGGCGGGCGGCAAGACTTCGCTGATGTACGGCTTGGGGCGGGAACTGGCTCGAGGCGGGTGTCCCGTCCTTCTCACGACCACGACCAAGATCATGTATCCTTCCCCGGGTGCGCTGGCCGATGTGGTTCTGGGTGAGGAGACTGAGGCTACCCTTGCCGAGATCGCAAGGAGACTTCAAGACAAGGGCCTGGTGCTTGCCGGGCGCTCGCAGGTGGAAGGCAAGATCGTGGGTTTCTCACCACAGTTTGTGGAGTCGTTGCGCACCTGCGAGCCAAGGCCGACCGTCATTGCCGAGTGTGACGGAGCCAGAGGCAAGTCGCTGAAGGTTCCCAGGGCGGACGAGCCGCCGGTCGCCCGGTCGACCGATGTCTATGTTGCCGTTGCGGGAGCGGATTGTCTGGGTAAGCCCCTGACCTCGGACGAGGTCTTTGAGCCCGAGATGGTAGCTTCGGTGGCCAACGTCGGCGTCGATGCCGTCGTGGACCGACAGGTTGTAGTGGCGGCGATGCTTGCTCCTCAATCCTATCTCGGAAAGAAGCCGCCCGAGGCGCGGTTCTGCGTTTTCATCAATAAGGTAGACGTTCAGGATCTGAATCAGGTGGGGCCTGATACCAATCGCAGCCGGACAAGTTTGGCTTTCGAGGTGGGTCTCGCCCTAAAGACCTGCACTGAGGTTGACCGCGTGGTCTATGGATCTCTCGAGAAGAACCTGTGGAAAGGCTTCTTGGTTCTGACCTAGGTGACGGGCCGGCGCGCCTGGGCGTGGACGCCGCCTAAAGTGATTTGAGGTGTGACGCTTGAAGACGGTCGATTGCATTCTCCTGGGTGCCGGCAGGTCGGCCAGGATGGGCAGCCCCAAGCTCCTGGCCCCGCTTGGCGACCGAACCTTGTTCGAAACGGTGCTCACCAGTTATACCGCGAGCTCCCTGCGTTCGGTCTGCGCGGTCGTAGCCGGCTGGCTGCCGGGCTTTGCTGCGATTGCGGCCCGATACGAGAACGAACGTGTGCATTTCCTCCAGATTGCGAGACCCTGCATGATGAGCGAATCCCTCAAGACCGGTTGGACGTGGGTCCAGGAGCACCAAAGGCCTGATGGTGTCATGATCTCGCTTGCCGACAAGGCCGCGGTCGGCACTGAGACGATCGACGTCATGGTCCGGTCCTACTCCGCGGGTGATCATGCGATATGCGTTCCTGTCCATGCCGGCAGGTGGGGACATCCTGTTGTCATCAGCTCTTCGCTCGGCGAGGAGATTCTGAGAATAGAAGGCGATCGAGGGGCAGTTGAAGTGCTCGCGGCGCACCGTAGCGAGGTCCGGGAGATTCCGGTTGAGACCGACGAGGTGCTCTTCGACATCGATTCCGCCGCCGACTTGGCGGCCCTTAAGGCGAGGTTGGGTCTTGAGAGAGAATGCTGAAGGGATAATCAAGCTGGCGAACGAGTGGCTGGCGCACGGAAGGAAAGTCTGCCTTGCCACGATCATAACTAAGTCCGGAGCGGCCCCCCGGGAAGTGGGCGCCAAAATGGTGGTCTCCGATACCGGCGAGACCGCCGGATCGATCGGGGGCGGTGTGCTTGAAAAGGAGACGATCGAGCGCGCCCGGCGGGCGATCGAAGACGGATGTCCTGCGGTAGTCGATTTTGATCTATCGGGCGAGTCGCCGACTACCGACGCTATCTGCGGAGGCCGGGTCTCCGTTTTCATCGAGCCCCTGGGCGAAGCGAGAAAGCTCTTCGTAATGGGCGCCGGCCATGTCGGCCGGGCGCTCGCCAGGATCGCGCGGTGGGTCGGCTTTGCCGTGACCGTCATCGACGATCGCGAGGAATATCTTGAACGGGCGAGTCTTGGGCCGGGCATAGCGACGTTTGTGGCTTCGCCCGACGCTTGGCCTCCGGCACTTAAGATCGACGCCTCGGCCTTTGTTGTGATCTGCACCAGGGGGCACGCGCTTGACAAGGAGTGGCTGCGCGCCGTCGCGCGGGCGAATCCCCAGTATGTCGGTATGATCGGCAGCAGCCAGAAAGCCACGCGAACCCTGAGTGAACTCGAAGCGGAGGGCATCCCGGGCGAGTTCCTGAAGAGAGTGCACTCGCCGGTTGGGCTCGCGATCGAGGCCCTCACACCGGAAGAAATCGCAGTAAGCATCGTGGGCCAGCTGGTGCTGGAGTGGCGGCGGGCGCGTCGAGGTCGGGAATGATCGCTCGCGGGCTGCCCATGGTGCTGGTTCTTGGTGGGGGCGAGCTGGGCTCGGCCGTTTCGCACCGGCTCGCAAGATCGGGGATGGAGGTCTTTGTTGCCGACCTCGACGCGCCCACGTGCATCAGAACCGAAGTATGCTTTGCCATGGCGCTCCGCGCCGGAGCAATAGAGGTGGAGGGCGTGACTGCGGTCAAGGCTGGTACCGTAGACGAGGCTTTTGGAATTGCAGCCGGCGGCAGGATTCCCGTCCTGGCGCTGCGGCTAGAGCAAGGCGCTTACCGGATGCTTGCTCGAGACCTCCGGGCCGATGTCCTCATCGATGCGCGGATGCTCAAGCGCAAGGAGGACATGTCCAGGGATGTTGCCCCGTTGGTGATAGGTCTGGGTCCCGGCTTCACAGCCCCGGAGGATGTGCACGCGGTGATTGAGACCAACCGTGGCCACGGCCTTGGGCGAGCGATCTATGACGGCTGTGCAGAAGCGGATACGGGAATACCCGGAGAAATCTGCGGATACTCCGATGAGAGACTGATAAGATCTCCTGCCTCGGGGGTCTTCACCGCCCGGGCCAAGGTCGGCGATCTTGTTGCCGGGGGGCAGGTGGTGGGTGTGGTGGTCGCTGCTGCTGCCGGCACGGCGGCGGGTGAGGTTCGGGCCGGTGAGGCGGCCGTCGGGGCTCGCGCCGGCGAGCGGACCGATGTCGTCGCAAGCCTTGAGGGCCTGCTCAGGGGTCTCATTTCAGATGGTGTGAATGTCGAGAAGGGCCAGAAGATCGGGGACGTCGATCCGCGTGGCAGCGAGATCGATCCCCGTACGATATCGGACAAGGGGCGTGCGGTTGCGGGGGGTGTGCTCGAGGCGATAATGCACTGGTGGTCGCGTACCCATGCCTGAGTTTGAATTGATCAGACCCGAGAGTCTTGATCACTGTCTCCGGTCGCTGAGGCAATATTCCGGAGAGGCCGCGCTGATTGCAGGCGGCACCGATCTTCACGTGCTGATGCGGGCCAAGACGAGGCAACCGAGGATGCTGATCGCAATAGGCGGAGTCGCGGAACTGAGATTCGTCAGGGCCGGCGACGGCGGGATCTCGTTTGGTTCCGCACTCACACCCGGCGAGATCGCAGCCGACCGCACCCTGGGCCGGGTGCACGCGCTCAAGCATGCAGCCTCTTCGATCGGATCTCCGCAGATAAGAAACGTCGGTACCGCGGGCGGCAATCTTGCCAATGCGTCGCCGGCAGGCGACCTCTATCCGCCCCTCCTGGCGCTGGGCGCCAGGGTGATCGTCCGAAGCGTAGATGGCGAGCGGGATCTCGATCTTGAGGATTTTGTGCGGGGCCCGGGGATCACGGCCTTGAGGCCCGATGAGCTAATATCCGGGATCTCTTTCGAGAAGCCTGGGGCCGGCTTCTACACCGACTTTGCCAAGATCGGACTGAGGAACGCCGTGGCGATCTCGGTTGCAAGCGCCGCTATCGTGGCGCGAGCCGCCAACGGCGGACTTGAAGACGTGAGGTTAGCCTGCGGCGCCGTGGCCGACCGGCCGATCAGGATGCGCCGGGCTGAAGCCCTGCTTGAAGGAGCGCCTCCGACCGCCGAGCTCGCAAGAGAGGCCGGCGAGGCCGCTTCCCGCGAGTGCGATCCCATAACCGACATACGAGCGACCGCGGAATACCGGCGGCATGTCGTGGGCGTGATCGTGTCCCGGCTGGTTGAAGCGGCCTGGCATGATCTCTTGGAATGAGCCCGCGGCCGACGGCCACGGCGCCGGAGACGGGAAGGAGAAGCGA
Organism: Candidatus Eiseniibacteriota bacterium; assembly: GCA_043808325.1. Taxonomy (GTDB): domain Bacteria; phylum Arandabacterota; class Arandabacteria; order Arandabacterales; family Arandabacteraceae; genus JAZDEY01. The sequence continues at coordinate 20,668 of JAZDEY010000041.1, read as the reverse complement.
TGATCGATCAGTTCAGCAAAGAGATACACAAAGAGATACATAAGATAGCGCGTGAGGAGCGGGAGTATGTTGCCGATCTCGTCCAACGGCTCGTCAGGATCCCCAGCGCCAGCTGTGAGGAGGGCGCGGTGATAAGCCTGCTTGAGCATGAAATGAAAGGCTTGGGACTCCCCGAGGTCTTCACCGATTCCATCGGCAACGTGGTTGGAAAGTTCGGCAGCGGCAAGCGGGTGATCCTTTACGATTCCCACGTGGACACGGTTGGGGTTGGCGATCCGGCCTGCTGGAAGACAGAACCGTTTGCCGCAGTGAGACGAGATGACATAATCTATGGGAGAGGAGCATCGGACAACAAGGCGGGAATCGCCTGCATGGTCGCGGGGCTCAAGATTCTCGCCCGGCTTGCCCGGGAGGGCGATTTCACACTATACGTTGCCGGCATTGTTCAGGAAGAAGCCTGCGAGGGGCTCGCCCTCGCGGCACTGCTGGAAGAGAAGAGCATAAAGCCCGAATGCGTGGTGCTGGGTGAGTGCACCAACCTGGCGATCAACCGGGGTCACCGCGGGCGGGCCGAGCTCGAGGTCGTCACTCGAGGGGTGTCCTGCCATGCGAGCGCACCTGAGAGGGGCGAGAACGCCATTTACAAGATGACGCCGGTGATCGAGGGCATCAAGTGGTTGGCCGAGAGGCTCGCTGTCGATCCGTTCCTCGGCAAGGGATCAATCGCAGTCACCAGCATCGACTGTGCCACCCCGTCGCTCAATGCGGTGCCCGAGCTCTGTAGGATTTACGTGGACAGACGAGTTGTCCCCACCGATACCCGCGAGAGCATCGCGCGGGAGATCGATGAGATCGCCCGGTTCACCAAGGGTGAGGTGAGAATCACGGAATATTCCAGACCGAGCTACAAGGGTTTTGCCGGGAAGCGGGAGAAATTCTTCCCGGCCTGGACCGTGGAGGAGGATTCGCCTACCGTCACTCGCGCCCAAGAGACATATCAGGCTCTTTTCGGAGAGCGCGCGAGCGTGGGCAAATGGGTGTTTTCCACGGACGGCAACTACTCGATGGGGATAGCACGGATACCGACAATCGGGTTCGGGCCTGCGGAGGAAAAGCATGCCCATTCGGCCGACGACCAGGTTAGAGTCGACGACCTATGGAAATCCGCCGCTTTCTATGCGCTCTTCCCTTTTGTATATTCAAGTTAAAAGGAGACGACCATGAACCTTAAAGGACGCCACTTTATCTCCGACATGGATTGGAGCACCGAGGAGCTGGAGGAATTGCTCAAATGCGCGGCGGAGCTCAAGGCCAAGATGAAGAAGGGAGTTCCTCACAAGTACTTGGACGCCAAGACGCTCTTCATGATCTTCTTCGAGCAGTCCACGCGTACGCGAAACGCGTTTGAGACCGGTATGACTCAGCTGGGCGGCCACGCCAACGATCTCCTGGCAAGCTCGATCCAGATTGCCCATGGAGAGAACGCCTATGACACCGCGAAGGTCTTGAGCCGCTATGGCCACGGTATTGCGATCCGGAACTGCGACTGGAAGATCGGCAACAAGTTCATAAACGAGGTTGCCGCGAGCGCATCCATCCCCGCGATCAACATGCAGTGCGACTACTATCATCCGACTCAGGCCATAGCCGATCTGATGACCGTACGTGAGCGTTTCGGCAAGAATCTCAAAGGCCTACGTTTCACGTGCTCGTGGGTCTATGCCCCCAAGTATGTGCGGCCGATATCGGTGCCCCAATCGCTGGCGCTGCTGATGACGCGCTTCGGTATGAAGGTGACGATCGCTCATCCGCCCGAGTTCAAGCTGAAGCCGGAGATAGTCGAGCAGGCCAATAAGAACGCTGCCTCAAGCGGGGGAAGTTTCGAGGTGGTCGACGACATGGACGCGGCCTTCAAGGGCGCCAACGTGGTCTATCCCAAGTCCTGGGGCTGCTACCTCACAACCGAAGACAAACCCGAGGCGGCCGGGATCGCCGAGAACTACAAGACCTGGAAGTGCGATACGCGCAGGATGGATCTCGCCGCAGGTGACGGGATCTACATGCACCCCCTGCCGGCCGACCGCGGTTACGAAGTAACCAATGACGTTATCGACGGACCGCGCTCGGTGGTCTTCGACGAGGCCGAGAACCGGCTGCACACCGCCAAAGCCATAATGGCACTCACCATGTAGTGGAGGCACCGCTGTGACTGAAGCCGACCTTTTCTCGAAGGGCCCGGGCCACAAGGTGGAGAAACGCCCCCTTGCCGACCGTATGAGGCCGAGGACCTTTGACGAATTCGTCGGCCAGGAACACATCCTGGGGCGAGACTCGGTCCTGAGGAAAGCGCTCGAGCGCGGCGAGATCCAGTCCCTGATTTTCTGGGGTCCTCCCGGCACGGGCAAGACCACGCTGGCCCATCTGATCTCAACCGCGACCGGGGCGAGTTTTATCGGCTTCAGCGCGGTCACTGCCGGCGTCAAAGAGATAAGGGAAGTTGTCGCGACCGCCGGGATGAATATGTCGGCCGAGGGCCGGAAGACCATACTCTTCGCGGATGAGATCCACCGGTTCAACAAGGCCCAGCAGGATGCCTTCCTGCCTCATGTCGAGAACGGCACCATAATCCTGATCGGCGCGACCACCGAAAACCCGTCTTTCGAAGTGATCTCGGCGCTGCTCTCGCGCTCGAGGGTGGTCGTGCTCGAGAAGCTCGCCAAGGATAATCTGAGAGAGATCGTGGAGCGGGCGCTCAAAGACGAGGAACGCGGCCTCGGCGCCCTCAAGATCGAGTTGAGTGAGGATGCGCTCGAGCACCTGGCCAATCAGGCCGATGGCGATGCCCGGATCGCGCTCAATGCGGTCGAGCTCGCGGTCGCGGCGACCGGCCCTGACATGGACGGCGTGAGACGGATAGATCTCAAGACCGTGGAAGACGCCATGCAGAAGAAGGCGCTGCTTTACGACCGGATGGGGGAGGAGCACTACAACATCATATCCGCACTCCACAAAAGTCTGCGCGGAAGCGATCCCGATGCCGCACTCTACTGGCTTGCCCGGATGCTGGAGGCGGGAGAAGATCCGCTCTATATCGCGCGCAGGATGGTGCGGTTCGCTTCCGAAGATATCGGAAATGCCGATCCCCAGGCATTGGCCGTGGCTATTGCCGCCAAGGACGCCGTCGACTTCATCGGCATTCCCGAGGGCAATCTGGCGCTTGCGCAGGCCGCCGTGTACCTGGCGACCGCACCCAAGAGCAATGCGGTCTGCAAGGCCTACGAGAGAGCCCGTGAGGACGTGATCTCAAAGGGGACTCCGCCTGTACCCTTCCACATAAGGAACGCCCCGACGCACCTGATGTCAGAGCTCGGATTCGGCAAGGGCTACAGGTATCCCCACGATGACCCCGAGGCGATCGTCGATGCCACCTACTTGCCCGATGCCCTGAGAGGCGCTAAATACTATGAGCCCACCGATCGGGGTTATGAGGCGACGATAAAGTCTAGATTGGAGAAGTGGAGACAGATCCTGGCTCTACGAAAGGGGAAGAAGGCGTGATGGCACGACTCGCCGGCAAGAAGACCATCGTGGTAGCGCTCGGGGGCAATTCGATCGTACCCGTTGCCAAGCAGGGCACGATCCGCGAGCAGATCGATCTCACGATGGCGACCATGGCTCATGTCGCAAGCCTGATAGGGCAGGGTCACCTTGTGGTCGTTACTCACGGCAACGGGCCGGTCGTGGGAAACATCGTCGTCCGGAATGAAATGGCCAAGAAGGTGATCCCGCCGATGCCGCTGGATGTTTGTGGGGCCGATTCCGAAGGCGGAATCGGTTACATGATCCAGCAGGCGCTTCAGAATCAGCTCCGCAAGATGGGCCTGGATAAGGATGTCTTTACCATCATCACACAGGTCATGGTGGACCCGAATGATCCTGCCTTTAAGAACCCCACCAAGCCGATCGGGCCCTTCTACAAGCGCAGGGAAGCCGAGGCGATTGCGCGCGAGAAGGGATGGTCGATCGTTGAGGATAGCGGTCGAGGCTATCGACGCGTGGTCCCCTCGCCGATGCCGCTCGAGATCGTGGAGTGGAGAGCGATCGAACGGGCAATCAACTCCGGGGCAATCGTTATAGCCGTCGGTGGAGGAGGCATCCCGGTGGTTCGGAGTCCCGACGGCATCCTGAGAGGCGTGGAGGCCGTGATCGACAAGGACCGGGCTTCGAGCGTCCTCGCGATGGAACTCCATGCCCAGATGCTAATGATCCTTACCGAGGTCGAGAAGGTCGCGACCGGTTACGGCAGCCCCGACCAGAGGGACCTCGATCATATGACGGTAGCGGAGGCCAGGGAATATCTCGCCCGGGGCGAGTTTCCTCAAGGCAGTATGGGGCCCAAGATCGAAGCCGCTATTGAATTCCTTGAAGGTGGCGGGGAAGAGGTGATAATCACCAGACCGGAGCTTCTCTCGGAGGCAGTCCGGGGTAAGCGCTGTACCATAGTGACGAGATAGGCTAGAATAGCGCGATAAGGCAAAGGGGGCTTGAATGGCTGGCCTTGGCGACATCATCAGGGTTGCGAAAGGCGAGGTCCCGTGCGATCTCGTCCTGAAGGGCGGCAATCTGGTCAACGTCCTGTCCGGGGAGATTTACGAAACCGACGTGGGTATCTTCGACGGCCTGGTCGTGGGCATCGGCCGATACCAAGGGCGCCAGGAGGTCGATGTCAAGGGCAAGTACATTTGCCCCGGCTTCATCGACGGCCACGTCCATATCGAGAGCTCCATGGTTGAAGTCAGAGAGTTCGCCAGGGCTGTGGTCCCTCTCGGTACCACCTCGGTTGTTATCGATCCACACGAGATCGCCAATGTCTTCGGGCTCGAAGGCATCCAGTACATGCTCAAGTCGAGTAAGTTCAATCCGCTTAATGTCTTCCTGATGCTCCCGTCGTGCGTGCCCGCCACCGAATTCGAGACAAGCGGTTCGAGCCTCAAGGGTTTTGACCTTTATCCGCTCTTGACCGAGAAATGGGTTCTGGGCATCGGGGAAGTGATGAACTATACCGGTGTCTTGAATCGCGATCAGGACCTTCTAGACAAGATCACTATGGCCGACGTCAAACGGGTCGACGGCCATGCTCCCAACTTAAGCGGGCGGGATCTCTGTGCCTACGTTGCCGCGGGCGTGCGATCCGACCATGAGGGCACATCGGTCGAAGAGGTTAGGGAGAAGCTTCGCCTTGGACTGCACATCATGATGCGGGAGGGCTCGCTCACCAAGAACCTGAGAGATCTGCTTCCCGTGATTACCGGCTACAACATCAGCCGTTGTTTCTTTGTGACCGATGACCGGCACCCCAAGGACATAATCGATGAGGGGCACATCGATTTCATGGTCCGTACTGCGATTGCAACGGGAATCGACCCCATTTCCGCAATCAGGCTCGCTACCCTGAACGCAGCCGAGTACTTCAAGATGGACAAGCTCGGGGCGGTTGCCCCAGGCTACATTGCCGATCTCCTGGTGCTCGGTTCGCTCGATCGACTCAAAGTCGAGAAGGTATTCAAGCGCGGTGTGTTGGCGGCCGAGAACGGGAAACTGCTTGAGCTTGAGGTCGCCCCTCCCAAGATCTCGCTCAGGAGTTCGATAAATATCAAGTTTCTCACCCTCGATGATTTCAAGATCCCCGCAAGGGGCAAGCGGATCAGGGTGATCGAGTTGTGGCCGGGAGACATAAGGACCGGCGAGCGGATCGAGGACGCCAAGATCGAGGATGGGCTGGCGGTGAGCGACCCCGCCGGGGACATCATCAAGGTCCTTGTGATCGAACGGCATCACGCGTCGGAGAGCATCGCCAGAGGGTTCATCAAGGGACTTGGCATCAAGAGGGGCGCGATCGCCTCCAGTGTGTCCCACGACTCCCACAACATAGTGGTTGCCGGTGTCAACGATGCGGACATGCTTGAGGCCGTGATCGAGATCTGCAGGATGAAGGGCGGTCTTGCGGTTGTGACCGACGGCAAGGTGGCTGGGAGGCTGCCGCTACCGATTGCCGGCTTGATGTCGGAGCAGTCGATGGTCAAAGTCAAGGAAGACCTGGACAGGCTCGAGCAAATCACCAGATCGGTAGGCATCGAGATTCAGGAGCCCTTTATGGCGCTCTCGTTTGTGACTCTTGCCGTAATGCCGGACTTGAAGCTCACCGATCTCGGGCTCTTCGACGTCAGGAAGTCCAAGTTCGTAGATGTCTTTGTCGACTGATTGCAGTGCCGGCGGGAGCAGTCGTAAACGGCCAGGGAGGCCCTGATGAAAAGGATCGTGCTGGTGGCTCTCTCAATCCTTGTGGCGCCTGGTGTGATAGGGCTCTTGGGGTGCGGTGGAGAGAAGAAGCCGTCGCAGGAGGCTGCCGCGAGGTCTGCGCCGGCCAAGAAGATCAAGGTTGGGCTTGTCCTTTCGGTCGGCGGGCTCGGAGATAAGTCCTTCAATGACTCGGCTTACCAGGGGCTTATGAAGGCCCGGGAGGAGCTGGGCATCGATCCCGTCTATGGACAGCCCGAACAGATGTCGGAGGACGAGAAGTACCTGAGGCAGTATGCCGAACAGGGCACGGATTTGGTGATCGGCGTCGGCTTCTTGATGAAGGACGCACTTGAGAAGGTAGCTGGTGAATTTCCCAAGACGCGCTTCGCCATCATCGATGCCGAGATCAACTCCCCCAATGTGGCATCCTTGGTGTTCCGGGAGCATGAAGGTTCGTTCCTGGTCGGTGCGATCGCCGGGCTTGTGAGCAAGACGGGCAAGGTCGGCTTTGTGGGCGGCATGGATATACCCCTGATTCACAAGTTCGAAGTCGGTTACACCGAAGGCGTCGAGTACGTGAATCCCAAGGCCGAGGTGTTGGTTGCCTATGCCGGCTCGGGCCCCGAGGCGTTTCACGATCCCGTCAAGGGCAAGAGCCTCGCTTTGAGTCAGTTCGATCGTGGGGCCGACGTGATCTTCCAGGCTGCCGGGTCGACCGGAAACGGTGTGATCGATGCCGCCAAGGAGCGCGGCTGTTTCGCGATCGGCGTGGACGCCAATCAGAATTATATGGCCCCGGGCAGCGTTCTCACCAGTATGCTTAAGCGGGTCGATGTCTCGGTCTTCCAGATCGTCAAGGACGTAGTCGAGAACAGATTTGCGGGCGGCGTTCACGTCTACGGCCTTGAGATCGATGGGGTCGGCTATGCCCTGGACCAGTACAACGAGGATCTGATACCGCCCGAGGTGCTCCGGAGGGTCGAGGCGATCAAGCAGGATGTAGTCGCGGGCAAGATCAAAGTGACTGACTACACGGCCACCCATTGAGGCGGCCCGGGCTTCATCGAGACCCGATCGACCGCGCCGGCAGCGCATACGTCGGGTTTTATCGAAAAATCCCCTGAACCTCAAGGAGGGAGTACATGCGTTCGGTCACGTGGTGGGCAGGTCTTGCAGCCTTGGGTTTGGTGGTCGCAGTTCTCATCGGTCCCGCATCGGGCTTCTCGAGCGAGGGCTACCTCAGGTTCCCGACCGTAAGCGGCAACACGGTCGCATTCTCGTGCGAGGGCGACCTGTGGAGTGTCCCGGCCGAAGGCGGAGTCGCCCGCAGGCTCACGCAGGGTGAGGGAAGCGAGATCCTGCCGCACTTCTCACCGGACGGCACCCTGATTGCCTTTACCGCCGAGTACGACGGCAACAACGATGTCTACGTGATCCCCGCCGACGGCGGCGAGCCGACGCGCCTCACCTATCATCCCTTCGGCGACCAGGTGATGGCCTGGTCACCCGATAGCAGGAACGTGATCTTCCGGTCGATGCGCTACTCTCCTAATCGCACGTTCAAAGCCTTCTCGGTCCCCGCCGGCGGGGGCTTTCCGACGGCGCTCCCGATCGACAAGGTATCATTCATATCGTTTGCGCCCGACGGCAAGCGCATCGCATTTACTCGCAATGCGAGCGAGTTCGCTACCTGGAAGAGGTATGAGGGAGGATGGGCACAGGACGTCTGGGTCGGCGATCTAAGCAAGAGGGAATTCAAGAAAATCACCGATTACGAAGGTACCGACGGCTACCCGTTGTGGGTTGGCGACCGCATCTATTTCGTCTCCGACCGCGACGGGGTGAAGAATCTCTACTCGATCACTCCCGATGGCGGCGACCTGCGCCAGCACACCTTTCACACCGATTATGACGTCCGATGGCCGGCCTACGGCGGCGGCAGAATAGTCTACGAATGCGGCGGCGATTTGTGGGCCTTCGATGTGGCCTCGGGCAAGGAGGCCAAGCTTCGGATCGATGTGCCGTCCGACAGGCTGGAGCTGAGGACGCGCTACGTCGATCCTGTGAAGTACGTCAGCGACTTCGAGATTTCGCCCGAAGGCCGGCGAATGGTCTTCTGCTCCCGCGGCGACATAGAGATGGTGCCTGCCAGGGAAGGACGCCTGGTCGATCTTACGTCCGGCTCAGGGACCAGGGAGAAGTTCCCAAGATGGTCGTACGACGGCGGAACCGTGGTCTATATCTCAGACGCCGGAGGCGAAGAGGAGATCTACGCGGTGGATGCCGAGCACAAGAAGGAGCCTGAGCAGATCACCAAGGAGAGCCGGTGCTGGAAGTTTGCAGCCGTCCCTTCGCCGGATGGCAAGCGAGTCGCTTATGCCGATGCAACAATGAGCCTCTTTATCGTGGACCGCGCTGCCGGGAAGACCACGGTGGTCGATACCAGCGACGTCTGGGAGATCGAGCAGTACTCTTGGTCTCCGGACAGCAGATGGTTGGCCTACGCCAAACCCGAGAACTACAGATTCAATTCGATCTTCATCTATGACACCCGGAGTTCGAAGATAACCCGTGTGACCGACCGCTTCACCAATGATACCGGGCCGGTGTGGGACCCCGATGGCAAGTATCTCTATTTCTTCTCAGACCGCACTCTCAATCCCTTCATGAGTAAGCGGGGATTCGAGGTGATCCTGGACAAGATGACCAAACCATATTTGGTTATGCTGCGCGCCGGTGAGAAATCCCCCTTCTTCCCCACGGAACCGACCGACCAGGAAGAAGAGAATGGCGGTGACGACAACGCTGACGGCAAGGCTGGGAAATCCGACGATAAGTCTGACAAAGCCGACCAGTCCGGTAAGGCCAAGGACAAAGGCGGGAAGTCGGATCAGGATGGCAAGCAGCCCGTGGAGGTTCGGATCGACCTCGAAGGCATCGCCGACAGAATCGTTGAGTTCCCCGTGCCCGCAAGCGATTGCTCCAGCCTCGCGGCCTCGGCCGGCAAGATCTTCTATCTGTCACGTCCGCCCAGGGGCATGGCCGAGGAGGATCAGGGTGATGAAGAGGGCTCATCCGCCGACCTCCACGGCTATCGTCTCAAGGACAAAGAGGACAAGGTGATCGAGAAGGGCATCGATGCCTACCGGCTGGCCTACGACGGCAAGAAGATCGCATTCAAACGCGGCGAGGAATTCCGGGTCATCGACTCGGATAAGAGCGACAGTTCCGACGACGATGAAAAGAAGTCCAAAGTCGATCTCTCCAGATGGCACTTGAGAATCGATCCCAAGCTTGAGTTCAAGCAGATATTTGAGGAAGGCTGGCGGCTTCAGCGTGACTTTTACTGGGCGCCCAACATGACCGGCATCGATTGGCCGGCGATCAAGGCCAAATACGAGAAGCTGCTTCCGAGAATCGCCACCAGGGCCGATCTCAACGATCTCTTGGGCAATCTGATCGGCGAGCTCTCAACCTCCCACACCTATATTTGGGGCGGCGACGTCAAGCGGCCGGAGCGGATTCCCGTGGGGCTTCTCGGCGCCGACGTCGCTTTGGAGGAGGTCAGCGGCTACTACAAGCTGACCAAGATCTATCCTGCCGAAGCGTCAAGCCCCGATGATGTATCTCCGCTAACGCTTTCCCATACGGGCATCAAGACCGACGAATTCATTCTGGCGGTCAACGGCACGCCCCTCAAGGCCCCGACCAGTTTTTACTCGGCCTTTGTGAACCTTGCCGACGACGAAGTCCTGCTCACGGTGAATGCCGCACCCAAGCTGGAAGGTGCACGCGACGTCATCGTCAAGACCATAAGCGACGAGCACAAGGTGCGCTATCTCGACTGGGTGAGAGGCAACCGGGAGCGCGTAGAGCAGGCGACCGGTGGCAAGTGCGGCTATTTCCACATTCCCGATATGGGCACCGGCGGTCTGGTCGAATTCTCCCGAACTTTCTTCCCCCAAATGGAGAAGCCCGCGCTCATCATCGATGAGCGCCATAACGCGGGCGGCTTTGTCTCCGAGATCATCATTGATCGCATCGGGCGCCAGTTGCTCGCGCTCGGCCAATCGCGGCGAGGCGCGATCTATCGGTACCCGGAGGACGCAGTCTATGCCCACCGGGTGCTCTTGATCAATGAGGAAGCGGGCTCCGACGGCGATATCTTCCCCCAGGCCTTCAAACTTGCCAAGCTGGGTACGGTGGTCGGCATGCGTACGTGGGGTGGGGTCGTCGGGATAAGGAGCGACAAACCCTTTGTTGACGGCGGCATGATGACCATCCCTGAGTTTGCCTGGTGGGAGAAGGACAAGGGCTGGACGCTCGAAAACCGTGGGGCTGAACCCGATATCGAGATCGATAATCTTCCCGGGGACGAGGCCCGCGGACGGGATCCCCAGCTGGAACGCGCGGTCGAACTGATAAACGACCAGTTGAAGCAGGACCCGATGGGGCTGCCGGGCCTGCCGCCCTACCCGGACAAGAGCAAGAAGTAGGCGATACAATAGCGCAGCCCGGACTGGCAAGCAGCTGGGCCGCTATGTCGGAGCGGAGTGAGGGTTGCACGGCCAATGGAACCGGCCATAGAAATCAAGGGCATCACCAAGGCTTTCCCGCGGGTTCTTGCAAGTGACAGCGTCAGTTTGACGATCCGGCAGGGCGAAGTACATGCCCTGGTCGGCGAGAATGGCGCCGGCAAGACCACGCTGATGAACATCCTCTACGGGCTCGTCAAACCCGATGCCGGCGAGATCACGGTCGGGAGCGCACGGCTCCCCGTCACCGAAGGTTTCCTCGGTCTCACCTACGGCATCGGGATGATACACCAGCACTTCATGCTGATCGGCCAGTTCACGGTCCTCGAGAACATAATCCTGGGAGCCGAGCCGAAAAAGGGTCTCTTGATTGACAGACGGGCCGCGCGCACCCAGGTGGAGCGCCTGACCAAGCAATACGGAATCGAGGTCGATCTCGACCGGCGGATCGACGGACTCTCGGTGGGCGAGGAGCAGCGCGTAGAGATTCTCAAGGTCCTTTTCCGAAACGCCCAAATCATAATAATGGATGAGCCCACATCGGTGCTGACCCCTCAGGAGACAGCGAAGCTCTTTGCGACCCTCAGGACTCTGACCAAGGCCGGAAGGACCGTGATCTTCATTACGCACAAGCTTGAGGAGGTGATGAATGTTGCGGATACGGTTACGGTGATGAGAGCCGGCCGCGTGGTGGGCACAGTGTCTAGGGCCCAGACGGACATCGCAAGGCTCGCCGAGATGATGGTCGGCCGCCGGATGGAGGCGCTACGGGAGCGAAAGTCGATGCCCCGAGACGAGGTTGCGCTTGAGGCGAGGGATGTGTCCCTTGTCTCAAGGAAGAGGCAGCAGCTCCTGAGTCACCTCTCGCTTGCGGTCCGCAGAGGGGAGATCTTCGGAATATGCGGAGTCGAAGGCAACGGCCAGAGCGAACTCTTTGAGGTCTTGGTAGGACTGCGGCAACCGACCGGGGGGGCGATCCTGCTTAACGGTCGTGACATCACTTCTCGGTCTGTGGCAGAAAGGCTCCACGCGGGTCTTGCGCATATTCCGCCCGATAGGATCAGGATGGGGCTGGTGGCCGACATGAGTCTTCGGGACAATCTGATGCTGGGGCGGCAGAATGACCCACGTCTGACGGGCCGCATACTCCTCAAGCAGGGCGCGATCGGCCGCGGCGCTGCGAAGTTGATTCATGATTTCGGGATTGAGCCGCCCGAGCCCGAGATGAAGGCGGGGCTCTTATCCGGAGGCAATCAGCAGAAGGCGATTGCCGCGCGAGAATTCAGTCGCGATCCGGAATTCCTGATCGCCTCTCAGCCGACCCGGGGACTTGACATTGGAGCCGCACGACTGATCCATGAGTTGCTCGTCCGACACGCCGAGGCAGGCAAAGGCGTGCTGCTTATCTCGGCCGACCTTGCGGAAGTGAAGACCCTCTCCGACAGGATCGGGGTGATCTACCGGGGAACGATCGTTGGAATCGTCGATCGGACGCGGGCCACCGAAGAGGCTCTGGGCCTGATGATGGCCGGGGCCAAGGTGGCCGCCGCCTCGCCTGGGGCTTAAGCCATGAATGGTCATAGCGTAAAGAGCCGTGGCATCGATCAGCGGTTTCATTCCATAGTCTCCGATGGCGTGCCCCCCCTGGTCTCGCTGGTGCTGGCCGGGTTGGTATCCTCGATCATAGTTCTGGCCATGGGGCAGAATCCGCTCCACATCGGCTCGGTAATGGTCCGGGGCTCGATAGGGAGCCTGAGGAGCCTGGCCAACACTCTCGAAGAGGCGACACCGCTCGTATTCACAGGGCTGTGTGTTGCCGTAGCCATGAAGTGCGGCCTCTTTAACATTGGGGGTGAGGGTCAACTGGTGCTGGGGGCATTCGCCTCGGCCTGGGTCGGGGTTAAGGTCGCCGGGCTCGACCCTCTTACCCATGTCACCCTGTGCATCCTCGCTGCGGGCCTGGTGGGAGCACTGTGGGCATTGGTCGCGGGCGCCTTGAAGGCGCGTTTCGGCTCTCACGAGGTGATCAACACCATAATGCTCAACTACATCGCCTTCATCGTGACCAATTACCTGGTCAACATGCCCTACTTTAAGAAACCCGGCCAGATTCCCCAGACCGAGGACGTGCTTGCGAGCGCGCTGCTGCCCAGGTTGGACTTCATCTATAAGTACACGCGGCTCAATCTGGGATTCGTGGTCGCCGTGGCGGCCGTGGTCGTCGTCTACGTGATCCTCGAGCGGACCAGGCTCGGGTTTGAGATCAAAGCGGTCGGGATGAATCCGATCGCCAGTCGGGCCGCAGGGATCTCGGTGGTGCGCACGATCGTCGTAGTGATGGCCATAAGCGGCTTCGTGGCGGGGCTTGCCGGCGCAGAGCGTGTCTTGGGCGTCCACAAGCATTTCGTGAGCCCGTTTCCCTTTGGCTACGGCTTTGCCGGGATTGCGGTAGCTCTCCTGGGCCGGAACAAGCCCTTCGGGGTATTGGTCGCAGCCCTGTTCTTCGGGGCGCTCGCGAGCGGCGGCGCACAGGTCGACATGGAAACCCAGGTACCGCGGGAACTGGTGACCGTGATCCAGGCCGTGGTCATCATCTTTGTTGCGTGCGAATACCTGGTCACCAAAATCGGGCTCAAGCCCAAGGGAGCTTCCGCCGGTGAATGAGTTCCTGACGATCTTTAACGTCTCGCTCCTGCTGGCGACGATCCGCAAATCGGTGCCGCTGATCTTTGCGAGCATAGGCGGATTCTTCAGTGAGCGATCCGGTGTGATCAACATCGGGCTTGAAGGCATGATGCTTTTCGGCGCCTTTAGCGGCGCCCTGATCGCCTACACCACCCACAATCCCTGGCTGGGTGTCCTTGGGGCGGCCCTGACCGGCGGCCTGGTCGGCTTGCTCCACGCGGTCACGACCATATCCTTGCGGGCCAACCAAATCATATCGGGCGTTGCGATCAACATGCTCGCGGTGGGCGGCACTCTCTTTCTCTCACAGGTCTTCGTCGGAGGCGAGCGTTCGTTTTCACTGGCTACCACGGACAGGCTTCCGATGTGGGGGCCCCTTATTCCACTTGCCTACATGAGTTTCCTTGCGGTGGCTCTGGCCTATGTGTTCGCCTATTTCACGGTGCCGGGTCTGAGGATGCGCGCGGTCGGTGAGCATCCCAGGGCAGCGGACACCCAGGGCATAAGTGTGACCAGGATGCGGTTCTTCGGGGTCATCGTGAGCGGGGTCTGCGCCGGCTTGGGCGGCGCTTACCTTCCTTTCTTCTCGGGCTCCTTCACCAAGAACATGACCTCAGGCCAGGGCTTCATCGCCCTCGCTGCCTTGATCTTCGGTAAATGGAACCCGGTGGGTGCGATGTGCGCCTCGATCCTTTTCGGCTTTGCCGATGCTCTTCAGGAGACGCTCCAGGGCCGCGGGGGGCTTCCCTCGCAGCTTTTCCAGATAATTCCCTACGTGCTCACGATTGTTGCCCTGGCGGGTGTGATTGGAAGATCGGTCGCTCCGGCTGCGGTCGGCAAGCACTACCGGAGAGAGGAGAAGGAGTGAGCGGCCCTCAGTGAGCCCTGAGAATCCCCAGGATCTCCTCGGGATCGATCGCCTTCAGAATTCTTCTGCGGAATGACTCGTGCTTAAAGAGCAACACCACCTTGGCCAGCACCTTCAGAAAATCGTCTCGCTGCTTGTCCGATGAAGCTATCAAGAGGACTATGTGCACCGGCAAGCCGTCCAGCGCGTCGAAATCTATTCCCGCGCGGCTCCGGCCCAGCGCCATAACGAAGTTGCTGACCGAGGGGATCTTAACATGGGGGATGGCGATCCCGAGACCGATTCCGGTGGTGAGGATCTTCTCCCGCTCGAGCACCGAGGCCTCGAAGTCGTTCCCATTGGTGATCTCCGGGGCGGCCCTCATAACCCCGAAGAGTTCCTTGAGGGCGTCGTTCTTGGTGGCGGCCTTGAGGTCTACAATCCGGTCAAGCGTAATGAGGTTGGCCAGCTTGATCATACGTTAGGGCCATCACTCCTTCGGCCTGACGATAGGGATGCAGCATATGAACTTGAGCGGCCCATCCCCGGCATTCACGAACTGATGCTCCTCGTCGGGAGCCACAAGCGCGAAGGAACCCTGCTCGATGGGATGGTCCTTGCCCTTCTGCCTGACGCTGCCCCTGCCCTCGAGCACATAGACTTCATGCTCCCAGGGGTGAGTATGGTAAAGCGTGTTTCCTCCGGGCTCGATCTCGAAGATTCTCATAATGAAGTTTGGGGCCCCGTCTTTCTCGGACATGAGCACCCGCATCTTGACCCCAACGGCTTCCTTCTCCTTGACCGGACCTGCCGGCACATTCCGGGCCTTATCGATCTTCATTCGCGCCTCCATAAAACATGCGTACATCGGAAGATCATACCTCAAACGGAACGGCAAGTCAATGGACGGGTGCACCTGGCTCCCGGCGGGCGGGCTTGACCGGTTCAAGATTCCCATCTATCGGGCCCACAATCACCAGGCACGAATTGTCCGGCCGAAGATACGTCTTTGCGGCTTCCAGGACATCCTGCTTAGTAACTCGATTGACCCTGTGCCCGTAGGTATCGTAGTAATCCCTGGGGAGATCATAGAACCTGAGGTTTGTCAGCCCGGTCGCGATCTGGGAATAGGTCTGCATCTGGAAGGGAAGCAGGGATTTGAGGAAATTCCGGGTGATATCCATCTCCTCATCGGTCGCACCTTCGGCAGTGATTCTGTCTATTTCCTCCCGCGTGGCGTCGACGGCCGTTCTCACATTCTTGGGCCGGGTTCCGAGATAGATAAAGAGTGCCCCGGGCCGGCTGGTGAGATCCATCCGAGTATTGACAACATATGCCAGCGATTCCTTCTCCCGTATCCTATCAAAGAGCCTGGAGCCAAAGGCCTGGCCGCCGAATATGAAGTTCATCACCTCGAAGGCGTCGAATCCGGGATCCTTAAGCCCAGGGGCCTGCATGCCCCAGAAGATCTTGGTTTGCTTCTTCTCAGGCATGGTCTCCACGAATTGTTGGAAGCCGGGCTTGGGTTGGAACTCGGGGATGTCCTGAGGGGCCCCGGCCCTCGTTTGCCAGCCGGAGAGTAGACCGGCGAGGAGCCGCCCCATCTCGTCCGCGCTGAAATCCCCGACCACCGCCACCACGGCTCTCTCCGGCTGCCATGCGGTTTCATAGAAGGTCTTCACGTCTTTTAGAGAGATCTTCCTTGCGGCCTCGCCGCTGCCTGCGACTGGGTGCGAATACGGGTGGCCGGCGTAGTAAACCTCCCTGAACTTGCGGAGCCCGACCTCGGTTGCATCCTCTTCGACCTGGCTAATCTGGGAAAGCACCTCTCGCTTGGCACGCTCGAAATCCTTGCCTCGAAACGCCGGCGAGACGAGGAGGCTCGCGATCATCTTGCAGGCTTCCTCACCATGGGCGGCCAGGACCGACGTCGAGACGACGGCTCGCTCGAGATCGGTATCCACCGAGATATCGCTGCCCAGGGCCTCAATCCTATCGTAGAGGTCCCGATAGGGATAGGCCCCCGAGCCCATGGCCACGGTTTTTGCCGTCAGCCGGGCCAGGCCTGATCTTCCCTGGGGCTCGTAGGCCGAGCCCGCAACAACGTAGGCACGGACGGCAACAATCGGAAGCGAATGGTTCTCCTTCATTATTATAGTGACCCCATTGGGCAGCCGCTCGTAGGCGGCATCTGCGAAGGTAAGCGCGGTTGAGCCCGGAGCTCCCGCCCCTGGTGGGGCGGCGCCCAGGTCGGTCCACGCCCGCAGGGCGGTGCCCGGGTCGGCGCCCACACCCGACCAGGCCATCGCAACGGGGAGGGTCTCTCCCCACGATGTGGCGCTTCCGATCATATCTTCATTCCTCGGCTCGGCACCCTCAGGAATCAACCATCCGATCGTTGCCTTGTCCCAATCGAGATACTGCTTTGCGACCGCGACCAGCTCATCCGAGGTGACCGACTTCAGGTTTTCGATCAAGCGGTCGGCATACTGCCAGTCGCCCCTCACCGCACAGGTTCCGAGCTCAAATGCCCTGGCCTTTACGGTCTCCCGGCCCAGCACCGAGAGGCCTTCGGCCCGTGTCTTGGCCCTCGCGAGCACCTCTTCTGCCAAGGGCTCGGCCTTGAGGTCCTCCACGGCCTCATATATTGCCTTCTCGCATGCCCTGATTTCCTTCCCCTTTCCGACCGACGCCATGAGCAGGAACCCGAACGGGTCGATCGTGGGAAAAATCTCAAGGGCGATATCGGTTGCGATGCCCGTATCGACCAATCTCTGAGCGAGGATGCTCGATCGCCCGCTGGCGAGCAGGATCGTCATCACGCTTGCGACCTCGAAATCGCGCGTTGCACAATCGGGTCCCCTGAAGAACATCACTATGCGGCTCTCGTTTGCCGTGCCGCGCACCGTGACTCTTCTTAGGCCCAGCTGCTCGGGTTCCTCGGGTATGGCCTCTGCCGCCGCGGTGCCTCCCGGGATTCCCTCAAAGTACTGCTTCACCTTCTCGATTGCCCGATCCTCGTCGATGTCACCCACCACGGTCACGATGGCATT
This sequence comes from Candidatus Eiseniibacteriota bacterium, assembly GCA_043808325.1. Taxonomy (GTDB): domain Bacteria; phylum Arandabacterota; class Arandabacteria; order Arandabacterales; family Arandabacteraceae; genus JAZDEY01. The sequence continues at coordinate 3,248 of JAZDEY010000041.1, read as the reverse complement.
GGCGGGGTTGTAGTGCTCCTTATAGAAGGTCTTAACGTATTCGGGCTCCATGCCGCGCACGTCGCCGAAGTAGCCCCCTGGCAGCCAGTGGTGGTAAGGATGGACCTTGAAGGCGGTGGCGAAAAGATCGTCGATCAGCGTGACGATCGGCGCCTCTCCTCGCATCGCGAGCTCTTCCAAGATCACGTCCCGCTCATCCTCTACGGCCTGCGAGTCCACGGTCGCATTCGCCATGCGGTCAGCCTCGATATCCAGGGCGAGATCGATCTTGTCACTGGGCAGGACCGCTCCGAAATGGGTGTAGTCCCACCAGGTCTCGCCGATCGGGATGCCCCCGTTCTTGAGGATCTCCTTGGTCGCCTCGCCCTCGGGATGCTTCTGGGTACCGTTAAAGAGCATGTGCTCGACAAAGTGAGAGACCCCCGTATGGCCCGAGACCTCGCTTCTCGACCCGACTCTATAGAGCACCGACACCGCCACCAGGGGAGAGACCCGCATCTCCTCGGCGATCACCTGAAGCCCGTTGGCGAGCGTCACCGATTTTGCGGCGTAAGAGGCGTTGGAAAGGCCGGCGAGAGACCCCAGCATGATACCAAGACACACCATCTGTACGACACGTTTCGCGCTCATCGATTCCTCCTTACCGGTCTTACCGGTGCTGGCTAGTTTGCGATTGATTTTGATTGATTTTATGGGTGGATTACCCCATAGTCAAGAAGATGGCACGAGTAGGAGTTGCCGATCTCGCCGGCCTGTGCTCTGGAGGGGTGGAGTGACGGGGGGTGGTGGCGGCATCGAGGCTGCGGCGAGAACCAGGATGGGGGCTGGGATTATGTGGTGCTACAGCGTGAAATCACGGCTTGCGGGTTTTGCCCTATTGGTGGGACTTCTTGCGCTCGGAGGCTGTGCCGAGAGAAATACGGCGATCTACCTGCCGGATACCACCGCTCCCGAGGTATCCGCCCTTGCCGAGAGCGGAGGGACGATCACTTGGGAAACCGACGAGAATTCCAACTGCGTGCTGCTCTATGGCCAGAAGGCCGGCATCTATGATCATTACGGCTACAACGTTGTCGACGGCGGACTGAGTCATCATGTTGATCTTATCGATGTGGGTAGCGGCAGATACTACTTCAGGGTAATGGCCCGGGATGATGCCGGCAATCAGACTATCAGCGAAGAGAGCTCCACGGAATTGCCCGTCTCTCACACGCCCGTTGCTGAGCCATTCGTTTACACAATGATTGACGTAGGCTGGGGCGACTGCCATTTCCTGGAGTTCCCCAGCGGTACGACCGTGATGATTGATGCGGGCTCCGATTCAGCCAGTCACAGGGCTAACGTAATAGACTTTCTTGAGACCAGGGGCATCACACCTCCGGCGGGGATCACTTACATGATCGGGACCCATGCGCACGGCGACCATCTGGGAGGATTCCCCGGCAGCTTGGTTGTCTTCTATCATGCTGCTGTCTTTCTCGCTCCGGAGCTGGCTTCGGTCAGCGTGTTCCAGTATCTAAAGAAGCCTCTCGACGAAGCTGGCCTTACGGAGCGTTACGGCTTGAGGGCCGGCCAGACCAACGAAGACACCGATTTCCTGAAGTGGGATGAGGAGCACGGGGTCAGGGTGAAGGTGATGAGCGCCGGCGCCGGGCGCTTCTTCAGTCCGGACAATAGCGGCGACAGCGTCAATTGCGACTCCGCTGTTCTTAAAGTCTCCTATGGCCGGGTCGATTTTCTTTTCACAGGTGATGCCGAGGAATTCGCTGAGGACCTGATGATAAAGGACTACGGCGCCGAGCTGGCCTGTGAGGTTCTGAAGGTCGCCCATCACGGCAACGACGATGCCACCTCAAACCTCTTCCTGGAGTGGGTACGACCGAGAGTGGGCTTCATATCGAATTCGCTTGTGGACAATGACGGCGTATTCAAGCAGAGCGTAATCGATCTGCTCAAGAGCTTCGGGGTCAACTACTACGTGACCGATAGAACCTATATGGATGCCGCAAGGACCGCTGTGCCTGAGTACGGAAACGTTACGGTTACCACTGATGGGGAGACATTCGTCGTAAGTTCCTGGAAGTAGGACGCTGGAGGGGGAACTGACTGTAGGTCATGGCGCCTAGCACCGATCCCCAAGTAAAGGCACGCCCCTCGATCCGGAAGAAGCGATTCAGGGAACTCCTGAGGGGGCTCGCCTATATCGCTCCCGCAGGCTCAGTGATCCTCATCTTCCGCGTGATTCCCATAATCGCCGCCTTCGGCGTCAGCTTCTATTACGTAATGATGGGGAAGATCGTCGGGTTTGCCGGGCTCTCCCAGTACAAGATGCTCTTCTCCGACGCCGAGTTCTGGAACTCGCTCGTTAACACCTCCTACTTTGTCATCGGGACGGTGCCCGTGAGCATCTTCCTGTCTCTCTTTGTTGCGATCCTTCTCAACCAGAAAATCAAAGCCCTCGGTGCCTACCGGACCATCTACTTTCTGCCGGTGGTGACTTCGATGGTGGCAATCGCGATGGTCTGGAAATGGCTGTATCATCCGCGGCTGGGACTCTTCAACTATCTCTTGGGCCAGATTGGTGGGAACCCGCTGCTTTGGCTCGAGGAGCCTCGGGGGATATTCGCGATGATGGCGGGGGGGGTGGGGGCGTCGCTACCGTCGTGGCTTGCGGGCCCGAGTCTCGCGCTTGTTGCCATCACCCTGACCAATCTCTGGAGAGGGATCGGCTACAACGTGATCATCTTCCTGGCGGGTCTCCAGAACATCCCCGGCGAGTACTATGAGGCCGCGAAGATAGACGGCGCAGGCAGGCTGCAGACCTTCTGGAAAATCACCTGGCCCCTGATCTCTCCCACAACTTTCTATGTGCTTATCATGACCACGATCGTGTCTTTCCAGGTCTTCACGCTGGTTTATCTTATGACCGGACCTCCGGTGGGAGGGCCTCTGGGTACCACCAAGGTTCTGGTCTACTACATCTTCGAGAAGGGTTTCGAGTCCGGCGGCGACATGGGCTATGCGAGCTGCGTCGCCTTGGTGCTGTTCGTCATCGTGCTTTCGCTCACGCTGGTTCAGCGGCGGCTGATCGAGCGGAGGGTACATTATTACTAGTGTCGTGTCCCATAAACAAGTTGATTAATGTATGGTTCTGCGCATATAGTGGGTACCGTTCCTATCGACAAGGAGGTACTCATGAAAGCCGGCCGGCCAAGAGGGCTGCTTGTGTTGTCGGATGAGGAGAAATC
>JAZDEY010000040.1:0-57619 GCA_043808325.1 Candidatus Eiseniibacteriota bacterium | reverse complement strand
GCAGCTGCAAGGACTTTGGCCGGAATAGGGCCTTGGGGCGTCTCGTGTGTTCTTGCGAGGGCTTGCGGCTCTGGATGTCGACATAGATGAACCTGGGTACATTGATAAATGCGTTGCCTTCGGTATCGATGAAGTTGATCCATCGCTGCTTCAAAGACTCGGCGATGGACGGGTTGGCGTACCGGGTCATTATGAGCACCGGTCTGTCAATCCGCGGTCCTGCGATGGACAGATGGTCCGGGATGGGTCGCCGCAGCATGTTCTTAACCTGAACTCCAAAATGCACTTGTCCCATTTCGGTTCTGACAGCAAGCAGGGCATCGATTTCCTTGGGAAGTGGGCTCTTGCCGCCCCTAATCAGCCTCACTCCTTTGACTGGCGGGAGGCGGAGCGCTGGGGGTTAGCAGGCCGACCAGCAGACTTGAGACCAGCAAAGCCTTGCCGTTTTGCTAATGGAGCCGGCCAAGACAGCCTGAAATGAGAGAAAACACCGAGAGAGCAGAAGTCGTGTAACTACCTGAACCTCTTTCAACTAAGTCCTGCTTGTCCCGTGATGTCTTCCCTTGTCTTTGCCCCTCTAAGCACCCTAACTGCAACCGGCCCAGTTTTCGTGGGGAAGGTCAATTGCAGTGTCATCTTGAAACTGCATAACACAGATAATGGCCTTCGAGCACATTGACAGGTGCTCTTAGAGTATGGTACTCATGGGGTATTGGCGGTTGGGATTTGTCTGGCTGCGGATCGGAGCCCCAGGCCTAAGGCGACTTGAGGACCCATCTGCAGCCCCGCACATGTGCCCCGGGGAGTTGCTCCGACGGGCATGGGGAGGTCGCCCGCACCTGCACTGACGCCCCCCCGAAAGAGGCGAGTGAAATGACCGACATCTTCATCAGTTATGCGAAGGAAGACGAGCGGGTGGCTTTTGCCATCGCACTGGAGCTGGAACGTAGGCTCTACTCCACCTGGGTGTTCGGGATCGACAGCGTGGGTGGAGTCCCTTACCTCACGCAGGCGGTCCGGGAAATCAACGCAGCGAGTGTGTTCCTGCTCTTGATCTCGTGGCACTCGCTCTCGTCGGATGAAGTGGACAAGGAGCTCGAGTTTGCCCACAGGAGGCATCCGCGGCCCCCCTTCTTCCCTGTCAGGCTGGGAGTCTCCGATGCCGATTTCCGGCGCAAGAGGGAGACCTGGGACATGGTGCTGGGGACGGCAGTGGCCTTGGATCTGAGCGAGACGACCTGGTCCGACGAAGTCGAGTCCGTTGTTGCGCGAATCGTCGCGGGCATGAGAACCCTGGGGGTTGAAGGGTCGTTGCGCAAACCAGACCCGCTACGAGAGCGCCGACTACTAAAGTATCGGCCCCCAACTCCAGCGCCAACACCGGCGCCAGCTCCGGTTCTAACTCCAGTCCCGCCTCCGGTTCGACGTCCGTTTAAGAAGTCCAGATGGCGACGTTACGGTCTGTGGCTCGGGATCGTTCCAGTGCTAATCGCGGCAGTCGTTGTCTGGTCCTCCTACAAGCCCAGCGCGGGGCCTTTCGCGATGCGGTTCCCGGAGCTCGGAGGAATGGTGAGTCCTTCTATGCGGTACCCGAAGCTCGAAGGAGTTGTAAATCCTTCTACGGTTGTCGTGGAGGACTTCAACGGTGACGGTCGTCCGGACATCGCGGCGTGCAGCTGGAAGAAGCCGACTGTCGCCATCTTCCCGAGCATTGGTCACGGCAAGTTCGGGAACCGAGACGACTACTTGACAGAGGGCACTCCCTACGCCCTGGCAGCCGGCGATGTAGACGGAGACTGGCGCTCGGACCTAGTGGTGACGCAGTGCAACGGAGGAGTAGTTGTGCTGCTGAACGGTTACAGGGTGTTCAAGAGCCCAATTGTCACGCCCCTTGATGGAAGATTGAGATGCTTGACTCTCGGGGACCTGGATAGGGACGGGCATCTGGATGCCCTGGTAGCGCACGAAACCGGCGAAGGGCCGGGCTACATCTCGGTATTGCTAGGGGACGGTATGGGAACTTTTCGGGCCATTGACCCACTGAAGGGTGACAGTGGCGGCATTCCAGCCCTTGGCGACTTGAATGGGGATGGCATCCTCGACGTTGCCGTGGGTGGACACTCGGGGACGAATCAAGTGACTGTGCGTCGCGGAAACGGTGACGGTACATTTGGAGCTCCACATGCGCTCACGGCTGGCGCCACATTTCCGATTCGTGTTGCACTGCGGGATCTGAATAGCGACGGGCGTCTTGACCTGATTGCACCGTGTTCTCATTCTAAGTACAAAGGACTCGTTTCGGTGTGGCTCGGTCAAGGGGATGGCTCGTTTGGAGACCGCCGTGATTTCGAAACAGGGCCTTCGCCTGTCGTGCCAGTGTTGGCAGACCTGCGAAGGTCGGGGAGGGTCGACCTCGTGACAATCAACCAGGGTCAAAGCAACACTTTCTCCATCCTCTACGGCAACGGCGACGGTACGTTTGGCGGGCACAAAGATTATGAACTGGCGGCGTACCCATGCGGGCCGGGAGTTGCTGACTTCAGCGGTGACGGCTACGTGGACCTTGCGGTCCCATGCAGTGATGCGAACATCATTCAACTCCTTATTAATCGGGGCGCAGCCTCCCACGCAAGGTAGACAACCCAGTAGAGAGCTCGGCGGTCTCGCGCGCCGCTCGTGGATGTAATTGCCTCGCTGCGTAGCCGCTCCAGGTTCCACATCCTATCCATCTTGATCCTCTAATCTTGTTCTTACAGGACCCATTCTGAGTGCCGTCTTGCTAGTCGTTTGCTAACGGAACCAGCCAATAACAGCCTGAAATGAGAGAAAACACCGAGAAAGCAGAATTCGCGCAACCGCCTGAACCTCTTTCAGTTACGCCCTTCGTGTTCCTCGGTGTTTTCCCTTGTTCTTACCGCTCAAGGCACTCATAACACAAAGGCCGCTGGTTCAAATCCAGCCCCGCTTAAGAATCCGCGGAAGATGAGGATTCCGAGGTATGGGATACATACCGAAGAAGGGAGGCGAATGCCACATCGATACGACCCTGGGCATCCGCCTCCGAGCGCTTACTTCGCTATAGCCGCTATAGCCGCTGCCCTGACCGCTCAGGCGCTGGCCTGCCCTCCGGCGCCGGCCTCCCGTGGCGCATGCCGGGGCAATGGTCGAATCTCCGGTCGCCCCATGGTCCGCGCGTCATCGTTCCGTGCCTCATGGCTCCCCGCATCATCCGGCGGCCCCCGTTATCGAGGGCCTTCTGCTGTTCGGGTGTGAGCGTGTTCTTCATCTCTACCTGGAAGGTGACAGTACGTTCGAAGAGCTTCGCACGGGCCTGGCTCACCTGTGCCGCCCTGGCCTGTACATCCGCTACCTTTGGACTGGCGCCCACCATCGCCTCACGAAGTTCGATGGCTGCTACCTCCTCATCCGCACGCAGCCTGGCCATATCCTTGGCAAAAGCTGCTCGAAGCGCCTCCAACTTGTCCTTCTGAGCTTCCGTGAAGTTCAAGGTGTCCGCAAGTTCCGGCGGAATCATATCCATCGGCCCACCACCCCGCATGGCAGGTCCGGAATGGAACGCCAGATCCTGTTCCTCAAACCATCCCATCCCCGGTTCCGTTCCGCCCAGCTCTCCAGACGGCCCCATCATAGGCTCCACGATGGGTTGCGGCTCATCCGACATCGTCTGGGCCCTGCTGTCCTGCACGACAGCCAGTGTAGCGGCTGCGACCAACATAACGATCAGTCCCGTGGTGACGCGCTGCATGTTCTTCCCTCCTTCTTGTGGGTTGACGTCTCCTGTATCATCACCCGTTCCATCTATGAGACAACTCGAGGGAGGGGAATATTCCTGCCCGTCGGGATATTTCTCGAAGTGGTTCTCGAAAACATTGTAGGGCATGCCTGTATCCAGTATGAGCTTGGAGGGCACCCCCGACCTGGCCGCACAACGCCGAAGAAACAGCTTGGCAATGTTGAAAAGTGTTAGGTAGCCTATCAATATGCAACGATTGCTGAGAAGGCCGCGGTTGGAGAGGCAAGTCCTCACCTGCCTTAAGGAATCCCCGGCAACCGTTCTCCTGGGCGCTCGACGAGCTCAGGGGACTTGTGATCCTCGACGAGATACAGCGCATGCCCGAGCTTTTCCAGACTCTACTTCCGCTCTGCGATCGTGCCGGAAAGCCTGCGAGGTTCATGCTTCTCGGCAGTGCCTCTCCCAGTCTGGTGCGCGGAGTGTCGGAATCGCTCGCCGGACGTGTTCTGTTCGTTCACGTGCCGGGCTTTTCCATCGATGAAACAGGCGCCGCAAGCCAGAACCGGCTATGGATGAGGGGCGGCTTTCCGCGCGCCTACCTCACCAAAGGCGCCGAGGCGTGGCACCGTTGGCTCGACGGCTTTGTCACCACGTTTCTCGAACGAGACATTCCACAGATGGGGATCCGTGTGCCCGCTCCCGCCTTGCGCCGCTGTGGAGGTCCTCCCCTTCGTGGAGATGCCTGGTCTCCGCCTGGCCACTGCTGGATAGACTTTACACGATTCCATGATGTTGTCGACACGGAAACCCTCATCATGGTATCCTTCCCGTAACTAGTTGAGCACCGATTTACGGTGGGAGCGAGGCGAAGATGAATTCGCGTGCGAGGAGGCCGAGGCCATGTATCTGCACCACAGAATCCTGCTTTTCTCTATTCTTGCGTTCACACTGGGAGCACTTGCCATAAACTGCGGGGGTGAGAGCTCGTCCGAGCCCGATACGACGCCACCCGCAGCCGTCACCAACCTCAGCGTCCAATCCACGGGCTGCGACAACGCGAGCCTCGCCTGGACTGCCCCGGGCGACGATGGGAATGAGGGCAAGGCCTCATCTTACGACCTGCGCTGGGCTGACGAGACCGTTACGGACGCCAACTGGGCCTCGGTGGGCACCCAGACTTACGTGACCCGCACCGACCTCGCACTTGTCGATGACCACACCTACTACTTCTCGGCGAGAGGTATCGCCGACACGACCCACGGAAGTCCGAACTTCTCAGACGGAATCACCGTGGACGTCACTGCGCCCAACTCCCAGATCGACCCGCTGCCTGCCGAGGAGCTCACGCTCGTCTTCACCGTTTCCTGGAGCGGCAGCGATGCCACCTCAGGCATCAAGCACTACGACATCCAGGTCAAGGACAGCGCAGGTGAATGGGCTGGTTGGCTGGAGGCTACCGCGCTCACGTCCTCCGATTATACCGGCGCCGATGGGCATATCTATTATTTCCGTTCGCAAGCCTGGGACAATGCAGATAATGCCGAACCCTACCCGGCGACGGCGGACGCCCAGACCACCGTGAACCTTGCGGGCAAGCCCCAGGTGGCCTGGGTCCGCGACGGCCTCTTTACCGAGGCGGACTGGACCAACTCCACCACGGCGCTTTCGGCCAAGTGGGCAGCTGCCGCAGGCGGTGATGGCTACGAGTACGCCATAGGCACCGCGGCCGGCGGCACGGACATCGTGGATTGGACCTCGGCCGGAACTGCGACTCAGGTAACCCATTCGGGCCTGGCTCTGACGGTGGGCCCGATCTACTACTTCTCAGTGCGCGTAGTGGTCGGGGCGGCTCACGGCAACGCCGTTTCCTCAGACGGGATTACGGTGGACATCACTCCGCCCACCTCCGCCGTCGATCCCTTGCCTCCCGTGACCACCACCGAGCGCTTCCGGGTGTCGTGGGTCGGCAGCGATGACGCTTCCGGCATTCTGGCCTACAACTTCCAGTACAAGGACGGGGATGGTGAGTGGGGGGACGCGTACGGTTGGAACCCGGCGACCTCCTTCGAGGGCTTTCCGGGGGAGGACGGCCATACCTACTACTTCCGGACACGGGCCTTCGACAACGCGGGCAACGCGGAAGCCTTTCCAGATGTGCCCGATGCCCAGACCATGGTCATACTGCCTGAGATACCCGATGTTCCCTGGGTGAATGACGGCCTGGGCGCCGACGAAGATTGGACCAACGCCGAAGACGGGTTGTCCGCCAATTGGGGGGCGGTGCCCGGGGTGGGCGGCTACGAGTGCACCATCGGGACAGCCCCGAGCGATAGCGATGCTTTCAGCTGGGAGTTCGCAGGTGAAGATACCTTCGGGACCAATTGGGAGGTCTATGCTATCGAGGGTCCGACGTACTACTTCTCAGTGCGGGCAGTCATAGGCTCGCGCCACGGCGCTTCGACATCTTCGGACGGAGTGCGTGTGGATAGAACTCCGCCGACATCCTCAGTCGACAGCCTCGCGCTCGAAACGAACACCCTTGTGTTCAATGTGTCCTGGAGTGGCGAGGACACTCTCTCGGGCATCAACCACTACAACATCCAGGTAAGGGACGGCGGGGGCGATCTTGATGAGTACGAGGATTGGCTGGTTGGGACCACGCTCACGTCCGCCGACTTCGCCGGCGAGGACGGCCATACCTATTACTTCCAGTCGCGCGCCACCGACAACGTCGGCAACGAGGAGGACGGTCACCCGACCGCTGACACCTGGACCACCCTGAAGTGCACCTATGCCTTCCTCCGCAAGTGGGGATCGCCCGGCAGCGGTAACGGTGAGATGAACACTCCCATGGGTGTTACCGTGGACGCATCGGGCAACGTCTTCGTTGCAGACAAGAACAACGACCGTATCCAGAAGTTCACGCCCGATGGTGGCTACTTGATGCAAGTAGGATCCACTGGGCAAGGTGATGGTGAGTTGGCCTGGCCACTGGACGTGGCGGATTCCTACAACTGCAGAATACAGAGATTCACCTCCGGAGGCACGTTTGCCAGGAAATGGGGAGCCTTCGGAACCGCCGATGGAGAGATGAAGCATCCTTTCGCTCTGGACGTCGATGATTCCGGATACGTCTATGTCCTTGACACCGGCAACCAGCGCGTTGAGAAGTTCACGTCCAACGGTGTGTTCGTCACCAAGTGGGGCACCCCGGGTGCGGGAGAGAGCCAATTCACCGATCCGCGCGGTCTTGCGGTGGATCGCTCAGGCATTGTCTATGTCAGTGATGTGGAGAATAGGACCACACAAAAGTTCGCATCCAACGGTACTCGACTCGGTGGATGGGGGACTCCCGGAGGAGGGGACGGGCAACTTAACTACCCCTGCGCGATAGACGTGGATGACTCAGGCTATGTCTATGTTGCCGACACCTTCAACCATCGCATCCAGAAGTTCACCTCGGGCGGCGACTTTGTCGCCAAATGGGGCAGTTTGGGTTCCGGTGACGGCGAGCTCGACTACCCACAGGGAGTCGCCGTCTCGGACTCCGGGTACATCTATACGGTCGAACCCAACTCTAACCGCATCCAGAAGTTCCACTGGAGCTGCCCGTAGGGGTGTGGCGCAGGAGCAGGCTGGAGGGGTTGTGTGGAGGAGTCTTCGCAGGAGTTGGCTGGAGTGGCTGGCTATAAGAGTCGTTTGCAGGAGTGCTGAACATCGTAAGGAGTTCTCGGCATGAAGAACTGCCCGATCAATAAGAACCGCACGGGGAAAAGCGGGAGAAACGGGAAGAACGAGAATAGCGGGAAGAGCGCCTATCTCGGTGGGAAGAGGATCAAGCCGCAGCCGATTACCAGCAGGTACACGGTCAGCGACCTCATCGAGAGAACATTCAATGCCTATAACGCCGGGCGCGTGAAGGACGCTTGCCGGCTCCTCCGGGCCAAGTACGCGCAGCCGGATGTCACCGTGGGGATGAGCCTGGCGGGAGCGCTCACGCCGGCCGGGATGCAGTCGTCGGTCATCGCCCTCATGGAGCACGGCTTCATCGATTGGATCGTCGCCACCGGTGCCAACATGTATCACGACATGCATTATGCCTTTGATCTCCCCCTCTTTGAGGGTACGCCCAATGTGGATGACTGCGCGCTCCGGAAGGCTGGAGTCACCAGGATCTACGACGTCCTCTTCGATTACGAGGCCGTCCTGATGGAGACCGACCGACGGCTGCGGAAGATCCTGGCCGGGCGCGAGTTTCAGCGAGAGATGGGGACCCAAGAGTTCTATCACATTCTGGGGAAGGTGCTCGATCGGGCGGAGCGGGCCAACAAGACCGGCCGGGTGAGCATCCTCGCTGCCGCTTACCGTAGCGGCATCCCTGTCTTCACATCATCCCCTGGGGACAGCACGATCGGCATGAACGTGGCCGGGTTGGAACTCCTGAGCGACAAGTTCAAGCTCAAGATCAACCCCAGTATCGACGTCAACGAGTCCACTGCGATCATCTTGAACGCTAAGAAATACGAGAAGGGCAAGACCGGGGTGATCCTGGTGGGCGGCGGCTCGCCCAAGAACTTCATGCTCCAGACTGAGCCTCAGATCCAAGAGATATTGCGGATCAAGGAGGCGGGGCAGGACTATTTCATCCAGATCACGGACGCCAGGGTTGATACCGGTGGCCTCTCGGGCGCCACGCCCAACGAGGCGGTCACCTGGGGCAAGATCGACCCGGATAGCGTCGCCTCGAGCGTCATCGTCTATGCCGACTGCACCATAGCTCTGCCGCTGATCACGGCCTATGTCCTGCAGAACACCGGACCCAAGAAGCTGAGGCGGCTCTATGACCGGCGGGCCGAACTCTTCGCCAGACTGCGTGCGGCATATTTCAGGAACTTCCGAAAGAGTGCGCCCAAGGAGATGAAGGAGTTGGAGGGGTTGCTTGAAAACAATCAATAAGAAAATGGGTAGGAAGATCATGCTGGCGCTGGTCAAGAAGCACGGCACCCCGCTCCTGATTTTCGACCACGATGAGATCAGGCGGAACTACCGGCGGTTCAAGAAGCACTTGCCGCGGGTCCAATGCTACTACGCCGTCAAGGCAAATTCCGACCCGGAGATCATCAAGACGCTCTTCGACGAGGGCGCCAGTTTCGACGTCGCCTCTTTCCCCGAATTCAAGACAGTCCACAAGCACATCACGGGCTGGCCGGACAAGAAGCGTTTCGGTTACATCTGGGACAGAATCATCTTCTCGAACACCATCAAGGACGTCGAGACGCTTGAGGCCTTGAGGCCCTACCGGCCGCTCGTGGCCTTCGACAACGAGGACGAGATGAGGAAGATCAGGCGCCATTGCGATACCGCCGGACTCATCCTGCGCTTGACCGTCTCCGATACTGGCTCGATCGTGGAGCTCAATTCCAAGTTCGGGGTGGCCGCGGCCGAGGCCAACGACCTGATCCAGAAGGCCTTTGCCTCGGGGATGACCGTGGAGGGCTTGAGTTTCCACGTCGGCAGCCAGTGCATGAACTCCGGCAACTATGTCGATGCCCTCTCGACCGCGCACAAGATCTTTGTCGCCGCCAACCGTAGGCGCAGCGGGACCGAGAAGAAGCTTAATCTGATCGATATAGGCGGCGGCTTCCCTGCGCCCTACGACAAGGAAGTGCCGAGGTTCGATGAACTGGCCAAACTCATTAACTCCGAGATTGCGCAGCTCTTTCCCGAGAAGACGACCGAGATTCTGGCCGAGCCCGGACGTTTCATCGTGGCTACCGCGGGGACCTTGGTCTCCAAGATCATCGGGCGGGCACGGCGCGATGGGAAGCGGTTCTATCACATCAACGACGGCCTCTACCACGATTTCTCAGGGGTGGTCTTCGATCATTGGACACCCAACTTCCAGGCCTTCAAGCCGGGGCAGCGGGAGGTATGCGCGGTGGTAGGTCCGACCTGTGACAGCTTCGACAAGGTCTCGCTGGTCGAGCACCTCCCGGCCAACCTGGATTACGGCGACCTCTTATACACCCTGAATATCGGTGCCTATAGCTGCGTGTCCGCGTCTCACTTCAATGGCTTCCCCCCTGCGAATGTTGTGCACATCAATACCGGAAGATAGGGACAGTATTTACTCCCAGGCGGCGTTGTGATATGGTGGTAGTATGATAGCTAAGGTCGTTACAAGGCTTGCGCTGCGTGAGGCCTCCCGGCCCGCGTGCGATCTCACTTTCTGGATGAGTAAGCCGCCCGAGGAGAGAGTTGCGGCGGTCGACTTGCTCCGGAGATTGTTCCATGGAGACTCCGTCAGACTTCAAAGATCTGCTCGCGTTATTCAACGCTCACCACGTTGAATATGTCATAGTGGGTGGCTACGCTCTGGCATTTCACGGTGCTCCCCGTTTCACCGGTGACCTCGATCTTCTGGTAAGGCCGACTCATGAAAACGCCGAGCGGATCCTGACCGCGCTGAATGAGTTCGGCTTTGGATCCACCGGTCTCGTCGTGAATGACTTTCAGGTGCCCGACAAGGTGGTCCAGCTTGGCGTGCCACCGGTGCGTATAGATGTCATGACCTCGTTGACGGGAGTGTCGTGGGACGAGGCATGGTCGGGCAAGGCAAAGGGCGTCCACGCCGGTGTTGACGTCTTCTACCTCGGACTCGAGGAGTTCGTCAAGAACAAGCGATCCTTGGGACGACAAAGGGATCGCGCGGACCTCGAGGCCCTGGGCAGAGCCTGAGCCCGCCAGGGTTGTGCACGTGAATACGGGCAGATAGATCAGGACCGCCTCACTCAATTCCTACGGACAGGTCTGGCCGAACTTCTGCACCCGGCAATTGATGAGATCGGTCACGAAGACTGAGCCGCCGGCGCCTACCGCAATCCCGAAAGCGCTGTCAAACTGCCCGTTGCCGGTCCCAGTGCCACCCCACTTAGTGAGGAACCGGCCATCGGATGTGAACCTCTGAACGCGATCATCGCTGGAGTCGGTAACATAGACGTAGCCAAGAGCATCGACAGCAACGAACGAGGGGGAATTGAACTGCCCGTCGGCGGTCCCCCGTGATCCCCACTTGTTGAGGAAGACGCCGTTCGAACTAAATTCCTGGACGCGCTCATTGAGCGAGTCGACGACATAGATTGTGCCTGCTGGTCCCACGGCTATACCTTGGACCTGGTTGAATTGACCGTCTCCCGAGCCGTTGGTGCCCCACGCCATGACGAACACCCCATTGGAATTGAACTTTTGGACACGGTCGTTTCCCTGCTCAGCAACGTAAACATAGAAAGAGTCATCGACTGCAATGCCTCTGGGATAATCCAGCTGGCCGCTTCCCGACCCCGGAGTTCCCCATTTGGTGACGAAGGTGCCGTCGGCCATGAACTTCTGCACCCTGTCGTTGCCAAAATCCGTCACATAGACGTAGCCGGAGTCATCTATCGCCGCGCCCGCCACATCGTTGAACTCGCCGTCTCCGTAGCCATACGAGCCCCACTTGCGGACAAACTGGCCGTCGAGGTCGAATACCTGAACGCGACAGTTGTCGCTTTCCGTGACGTAGACGTTACCGAAATCATCGACTGCCACGTTGAAGGGATACTTGAACTCGCCATCGGCGGTGCCCTCGCCCCCCCATTGGAGGAGATAGGCGTAAGAGCAGGTGACGCAGGTTAAGGCATCTGCATCCGCAGGATAGGCCTCGCCGTTGCCGGCGTTGTCCCAGGCCCGCGATCGGAAGGAGTAGGTATGGTCGATCACCGCGAAAAAGTCCGACGCAGTAAGCGTCGTTCCCACCAGCCAATCCGTCCACGACCCGCCCCCATCCTTAACCTGGACGTCGTAGCGGTTGACGCCGGAGGTGGCGTCACTACCGATCCAGGTGACATTGAAAGCCATGGTGCTTGTCGTGGCAACCAAAGCATTGACCGAGGACGTCGGCAGGCCTGCGTCCACGGCCGCGCCGTCTGAGTAGGTCGGGGCGCCGTTGGCCGCACCCACAACCACCCTGACAGAGAAGTAGTAGATCTGGCCCTCAATCAAGCTGAGTCCGTAGTGGGTCACAAAGGTCTGAGTCCCCGCGGATGTCCAGCCCGCAACGTTGCTCTGTCCCGGAGCTGTCCCGATCGCATACTCGTAGCCATCGCCTGCCGCCCCCGCCCAGTTGGCCGACAACTCGCTGCCTGAGCTGCTCCAGTCTTCGTCGGCGCCAAGTCCATCATATACCCACGCCACCTGCGGCGGCCCCGAAACATCCACTGTCGTCCATGCATCCGAGACCTCGGGATAGGCCTCGCCGTTTCCGGCGTTGTCCCATGCGCGCGAGCGGAAATGGTAGGTGTGGTTGTTGATTCCAGTGCACTCAGCTGACACTGCTGTCGTTGCAGTGAGCCAGTTGCCCCATGAGCCCCCACCGTCACTACTGACCTGGATGTCGTAATGCTTGATCCCGGAGCCGGCGTCGCTGCCGCCCCAGGCGACCGTGAAGATCGTCGTCTGCACCTCCGCAGGCAGCGGATTGACTTGAGAGCTGGGGGCAGTTTTGTCCACCGTGATCCCGTCCGAGCTCGTCGGAGTTCCAGGAACGATGCCGACCACGCTCCTCACGGACAAGTAGTAGGTGCTGCCATCCAGAAGCGTGAGACCCGCGCGTGTGACTTGGGTCTCGGTGCCCCCGGAGGTCCAGTTGACGACATCGGTCCCACCCTGGGTCGCACCAATTGCATATTCATAATCGTCGGCGCAACCGGCGGCTGCCCAGTTGGCGGAAAGCTGAGTGGCCGAGGTCGTCCAGTCTTCGTCCGCGCCCAGGCCGTCATTCACCGAGCCAATCGCGGTCGAACCCACAGCTGAGATTGGACCGTTCGAGAGGCCGGACTGGTTGCCGTCACCGTCGCTCGTCTTCAGAGCGAAGTGGTAAGTCGTGCCCGTCGCAAGCGTGCCAACCACGAAGGTCTCGGTCTGGCCCGCGACCTTGGGCGCAGGCTCATTCTGACATTGGTTTGCTGAGGCCCAGTTGGATTCGTTGATGGCCGCACCAGAGTAGCGCACATCATAAGAAGACGCCCGTCCAGCGGCGTCGTCATCGCCGGGCGCAGTCCAGGCCAGGGTCACGTTGTCACAACCTGCGCTCTCGACGCGCAGATCGCTCACAGTAGCTGGTGGAGTCGTGTCGGGCCCAGAGGTGTTCTCGCCCCCGCAACCTACGATAAGCGCTAGGAATGTAAAGACCAGAGCCCAAGAGAATAACACTTTGCAACCCGATTTCATGTGCGGCCTCCTCCTGCTAGTTAGTAGTGATTAGAAAAATGACTCCGGGCATTATACCGCACTTGCACGCGAATTCCACACCGAAGTTTCTATTTGGCCGGGGGCTTGGCGAGCGAGATGTCGGAGATGCCGCCGACGCGTTTGGCCATCTCTATCATCTCATCAAGCCTGGCCTCAGACCAGATCGCCATGCGCGCGCCATCGGGCGAGCCCCCACCGTGCATACAGCCCGGCACACCGGCGCCGAGCGTCAGCCACTCGATCAGTCGGGCAATGCGCATGCGGGTCTCGGCCGGCGAGTTGGCCTTGAGGTATTTCTGGATCAGGTGACCGTAGGAACCACTCATGAAGTCTTCATATGAGGGCATGCAGCCGGTCTCAGCGATCCCGCCGGCAATCTCCTGGGTCAGCCGCTTGGTCTCGTAGGGCAGCGTGGCCACGTAGACTTTGTTGGCGTGGGCCATGAGGGGATCAGGCAGCCAGGCGCCTGAAGGATGGGCCGTGCCCATCACGGCCGCGGCGATGCCCATGCCGAAGGTGGTCTCGTTGTTGATGATCATCTGGGTGAGCTTGTCGCGGAAGACCTTCTCGTCGAGACCGTTGGCGCGAGCGATCAAGATCGCCGCCCCAATCATAATGTCGCCCTGGCCGGCCACGCAACCACCGATCGCCGACCGGTAGGGCAGCGCGAAGCGGGAGACCGTGTCAGCAGCGTAGTCGTACTCCCCGTTCATGAAGATGCGCTCGGTGGGCACGAAGACTTTGTCGAAGAAGATGTACGCCTGGGTGATACCTCCTCGCACGACCGGGTTATCAAAGCCTTCCTCCAGCTCGCGCCTATCCGAGGGGTGGCGCGCCTCGACGATCGTTAAGCCGGGGGCATCCTTGGGAATCACAAAGGAGACCGCGTAGTCGGCATCCTCACGTCTGAGCCGTGCCGTAGGCATGACGAAGAGCTCATTGGCCGCTGCCGTGCCGCAGATCATTACCTTGGCGCCACGCACGACGATGCCGTCCGAACGCCGCTCAACGACGTGAAGATACATGTCGGGGTCGGGCTGCTTGGATGGCCCGAGCCGGCGCTTGCCCTTGGCGTCGGTCAGGGCCCCGGCCACGGTGATATCGCGGGCCTGCGCATCCGCAAGCCACTCGGTGAGCCGTTGATGGTAATTGGTGCCGCGCTGCTTATCGATGTCCCAGGTGGTGGACCACATGGCATTCAAGGCCGCCCAGCCGGCGCAGCGGCCGCCGGTGCAGGTGCCGGTAAGCTGGAACATCAGGCGTTTGAGCCTGCTATTGGCGAACATATCCTCGGGCGAGCGCAGGATCGAGAGGTATCGCGAGACGCGCTTGCCAGAGAGGTGTGAGATGGTGGTCAGGAGATCCTGATAGCGGGGATCGCGCGCAGCCTCGTAGATCTGGGCGTGGCCCTCGATCGCGCGCTTGGTGCGCGGATCGGAAACCGGGTCGGTGATCAGGGTACCGAACTTGTACATATTGGGCTTCATCCGGCGCAGGCTTTCCTTGAACTCCTCGGCGCTCCGCGTGTGTCCCGGCGGCTGGATCGCAGCCGCCAGCGACTCACCCGTTCGCAGCCGATGGATCAAGGCCGGCAACACTTCTTTGAGGTCGCCCACGAGGCCGTAATCGGCCATCGCAAGGATGGGTGCACGAGGGTCGCTATTGATGGCGACGATGGTCCCGGCGTGCCGGATGCCGACGGTATGGTGCATCATGCCCGAGACACCGGCGCAGATGTAGAGTCTGGGCGCGATCACTTTGCCACTCGCGCCGATCATTTGCTCGGGTGCGGCCCAGCCTTCGTCAACTGCGGGCCGGGTGGCGCCCACCGCGGCCTTGAGCAGCGAGGCCAGTTCTTCAATGAGTGCCCAGTTCTCACGGCTGCCGACACCGAAACCGCCGGCCACAACGATGTCGGCGCTCTCCAAGGGGCGTCTGCCAGGCGCTTCGCGCTTCTTTATCTCGAGTTGGCGCACGGTGCAGAGGCCCTGAAGACCCTGCGTCCCCCGCATGCTCTCCAGACCTTCCTGCTCCTGCAAACCATCCGCAACCGGTAGATCGCTCTTGATTACCCGCGCTCCCGGTTGGCGCTTATGCACGGCGGTGAATATGCCGGCCGTGACGGTCGCCATCTGCGGCCGCTTCTCCGGGCAGATGATATTGGCCAAGAGATTGCCGCCGAAGCCGGGAACGGTCTGGACGAGCTGACCCCGCTCCAACTTGAGGTCGATGCAGTGGGCAGAGAGCCCGGTCCCCAAACATGCGGCGACTCGGGCGGCCAGGGCGGCGTTGCGGCTGTCCGAGCCGAGCAAAATCACGTCCGGCTTGTGCCGCCGCGCCAGCTCGGCCAAGACTCGGGCATAAATAACGGTGGAGAAAGTATCAAGGAGTGGATCGCTGATCAAGTGGACGGCGAGTGCGCCGTAGTCCAGGAGTTCCTCGGCAAGGTCACTCGCCTCGGCGAGGTCGCCTGCCCCACCAAGGCCACCCGACCCGGAAAGGCCATGCACCCCGGCGCAGGCCGCGGTGCCGCCCTGGCCCCCGAAGATCACGGCCTCAAGCCTGAGGCCTCCCCGCTCGGCCAATTCGGCGCCCTTACCCAGAAGCTCCAGCACAACGGGATCTAACCTGCCGTCGCGGTGCGAGGCAAATACCCAGATCGCCTTCTTGGCGTTTCCAGTGCTTGCAGCGCCTGCCAATCAATCTCTCCTCAAGTAGTGCACGCCCGGCCAATATGTCCGCGGGAGGTCACCGCCAAGCACTCCCGGATGCCTTACATAGCCCGACAATCTTCCCATACTCACCACACCCTTATGCACCTAAAGCCGCTCCTATACACTCACACATCTTCAATCGCCTTATCCGCGCGCAGCTTCTCAATGAGTGTTCCGGTCATCTCCGCGGCGCTGCCGCTTAAGGTCTCTCCCTTGCGGCCCTGGGCCTGCGTGAAGACGTTGAGCATCTGCGTCGGCGATCCCTTAAGCCCTACTAGGCTGGGATCGAGGCCAAGGTCGGCCGCGCTCCACGAAACGATCTGAAGCTCCCGCGCCCTGCGAATGCCTGACATGCTTGGCAGCCGCGGCCGGTTGGCTTCGCGGTCAAAGGTCACAAGCGCCGGCAAGTCGCACTCGGCCAAGAGCGTACCTTCCTCCACCTTGCACCCAGCGCGCAGGATGGCGGTGGCGCCTGGGCCACCGGTGGTCGGTCCAGGACCATCGCGAGTCCCTTCTGCGCTGCCCTTCACAATCTCAAGGCTCACCACATGGGTCAGGTCAGGCATCCCGAGCAGTTCTGCAACCTGCGGCCCCACCTGGGCAGTGCTCCCGTCCGCGGAGTAGCCGCCGCAGAAAATGAGATCGACGCCACCACTTCTCGCGCCACCGTTCTTCCCATCACCGATCTCTCCGTTCTTCCCGATCGCCCCGATCTTCTTTATCGCAGCGGCCAGGCAGCGCGCTGTTGCCAGCGTGTCGGCCCCCGCGAAGGCGCGGTCGCTTGCGAGATAGGCACGATCGCAGCCCATCGCAAGCGCTTCGCGGAGCTGCTCCTCGGCCGCAGGTGGGGCCATGGTGAGGACTGAAATTGTAACGCGGGGGGCAGCTCTGGTGATCCCGTTGCCGCGTCTTCCAGCGGTTACCCCGACGGTCTTGGTGCGGGTTCCTTCGATGCTCTCCTTGATCACCAGGGCCTGCTCGATGGCATTGAGGTCGAGCGGATTGATCACGGCGGGCACTTGGCTGCGGTTGAGGAGCATGGTCTCAGGATCGAGCGCGAGTTTCTCCCAGCGCGCGGGGTCGGGTACGGGCTTTATGCAGACGACGATGTGCAGCTTGGCGTGCGGATCGATCTTCGCCGAAATCTGCGGGGCTGCATGCGGGCCAGCCTCCCGGACCGCCTTCGGAGCGATTTTCGTGGCGACACTGAGACCAGCACCGGGACCGGCAGCGCCTTTGCTTTTCTTCGCCATGCGTGCCTCCTCAGGCCAACGCCGCCCGCGCCATCACGAGCTTGCCGATCTCAGTGGTGCCTCCGGCAGAAATACAGACCATGGCGTCGCGGAAGAGCCGCTGCACCGGGTATTCCATCATCGAGCCGCAGCCGCCGTGAATCTCGAGGGCCTTGCGGGCGCAAGTGACTGCGGCTTCGGTCACGTAGGTCTTGGCCAGCGTGGTCTCAGTTGCGCAGTCGCGGCCGGCATCCTTGAGCCAGGAGGCTCGGTAGCACAGCAGCCGTGAGGCCTCACGCTGGGCATAGATATCGGCAATGTGCCACTGGATGGCCTGAATCTGGGCGATCGGCCGGCCATAGAGGCACCGCTCCTTGGCGAACTTCACGGCCTCATCGTAGCTTGCCTGGATGATACCTAAGGCCACCGCTGCCATGCCGGCCCGGCCCACCTCACTTATGATCTTGAGCGCGATGGTCATGCCCTCGCCTTCGCCGCCGATCATATTCTTCCGCGGCAGGCGGCAGTCCTTGAAGACGAGCTCACCCGTATCGGCCCCCGCGAGCCCCATCTTGTGCTCTTCCCGGCCCGGAGTGAATCCGGGGGTGCCGACCTCCACAATGAAGGCGCTCATGCCCTTGGGGCCATCACCAGTCTTGGCAACGAAAATCGGCGCTTGCGACAGGTGGCTATTGGTGATGAAACACTTGCGGCCGTTGACGACGTAGCCGTCGCCGCATGGCTGCGCAGTCGTCGCCATGCCTAGCAGGTCTGAGCCGCCCGTGGGCTCGGTGATCGCGCAGACACCCAAGTAATCGCCGGCCGCGAGCGGCGGCAGGTACTTCTTCTTCTGCTCCTCGGAGCCGAATTCCACCAAGGTGGCCGCGCCCATGTGATGAACCTGGAGCGCGAGGCCTACGGCGGCCGAGACACGGCTCACCTCTTCCACCGCCACGGTGCGCGCGAGATAACCCAAGCCCGAGCCTCCATACTTCGGAGGGATCACCAGGCCCAGGATGCCAATTTCGCCCATCTCCCGGATGAGCTTGACCGGGAAGCGCTGGCTCTTCTCCATCTCCGCCACGAGCGGCGCAACCTTCTTCTCGGCGAACTGGCGCACGGTCCGCCCGACCAGCGCGACGTCCTTAGGCAGATCCAAGTCCATCTTCGACCTCGCTTTGTGCTCTTACCATGTATGTCCCGTCCTCCGACCGCCAGACCCTGCTGATGGATTGAATACATCCGCGTGCCAGATCGAGAAGGTCATTTTAAGCCATGCGAGGATGCGTGGTCAATGCGTTTCACTTCCGATGCGGCGGTAAGGCAGCCGACGGCAGAGGCCTTGGCGGGGCGAACCATGGAACTCCGGGGTTACAGACGGTGGCGGCTAGGTCAGTCCAACTCTTCTTCCGTGAGGCGATCGAGTTCCTCGCGCGAGATCCCAAGGGCCTGGGCGGCGACATCGCGGCGGGAGCCGAAGTGCTCGAGGGTTTTCTGCGCGTACTCCTTCATCACCTCATCCAACCTTCGCGGCTTGAAGCCCTCGCGCGGCGCGGCCTTTTCCCGTTCGATCGTCTCTCTAGTGTAGGGCGGCAGAGCTTCCAGGGTCACCGGCCCACCCGCGGCGTTGGCGGCGGCCGCCGCCACGACCGTTCGCAGCTCCTGGACGTTGTTGGGGAAACTATAGTCCTTGAGGAACTCCAGGAACTCCGGCGCAAAACCAGTCAGGGGCTTCCCAAGTTTATGGGCCTCCTCGGTGAGGAACTTCTCGGCCATCAAAGGCAGGTCCCCCATCCGTTCCCGCAGGGGTGGAACCCACAGCGAGTTGATCATCAGGTGATACAGGAGATCGCGGAGGAAGGTCTGCTTGTAGTCGGGTCGCGTTAGATCCTTGGTGGAGGCGACGATCATACGGGCATCGGCCTTGAGGATCTGGGTAGAGTTCTCCTTGTAGTACTCGCTGGTCTGGATCACGCGCAAGAGCCTCACCTGCACCGGCAGGGAAAGCGCATCCACCTGGTTAAGGAAGAGAGTCCCGTGGTTGGCTTGCTCCAGGATGCCTGGGGCCTCGTCCCGCGAGCCACTCCAATTGCGCGCCTGGCCGAAGAAGAACCCGGGGAAGTCCTCCACATCCTGGCCGCTAGCTTCCACAACGACGAAGGGAGCGTCCCTCCGCGGACTGGCCTTGTGAATCGCCCGCCCAATGGCTTCCTTTCCCGTGCCACTCTCACCGCGGATGAAGATGCTCAAGTTGCTGGCTGCGAGCTTCTCGGCCTGGTGGAATATCCTTATCATCTCGGCGTCCTGGGTGGGGAAGTGATCGAAGGCCGCCCCGTGTTGAAGATCTGCCAGACTGAGCTCCTTTGGTAGATCCTGAATGGTCTGGCGGAGCGCCCGGTGCTCGATCGCCTGGTCGATCACCCCGAGGAGCTGGTCGTCATCGGCGGGTTTGGTAAGATAGTCGAAGGCACCGAGTTTCATCGCCCTGACCGCAAGATCGACGTCGCTCACGCCCGTGAGCACCACCACCGGGGTATCCATCCGCTTGCGGCGCATCTCGGCGAGAATGTCCATGCCGTTGACGTTGGGCATGTCCATATCGAGCAGCATAATGTCAAAGGTCATCTTGTCGAGCAGCGGTCCAACTTCCCTCGAGTCATTGACAATGGTGGTTTCAAAGAGACCCGTCTGCATCATGAATACCTTGAGGTAATTGGTGACCGCGGGGTCGTCATCTACAATGAGGATTTGTCTCATGGTTGCCCCTGGGTTGGCTGCGTGGCTTGAGCACCCTGCAGAGACTGCGAATACGGGATTCTGATAGTGAAGGTCGAGCCCTCTCCCGGCTTACTCGTGACCGAGATCCTGCCGCCGTGCTCCTGAATTATCCGGTAGGAGATCGCCAGGCCCAGACCTGTGCCGCCTCGGGCACGCTTGGTGGTGAAGAAGGGATCGAAGATCTGCTTCATGGTCTTCTCGGCCATCCCCTGCCCGTTGTCCTTGATGTCCACTACGATATGATCGTCCTGGGTGCAGGTCTTGACGATGATCAGGCCCTTCCGGTCATCGGGCATCGCCTGGCTGGCATTGACGATCAGATTGATCAGGACCTGCTCGATCTTCTGCGAGTTGCCGGTGAAGGTCGGCAAACCCTCAGCCAGATGAAGCTCTACATCGGCACGCTTGTGCACTTCCTGGTGCACAAGTCGCGTGCTGGCTTCGATCAGGGTGTTCATATCCACCTTATCCACGAGCAGGCCCTCGTCCTTGCGGGCGAAACTCCTCAGGCCCTCCACGATGGCCTTGATCCGCTCCGACCCATGGGCCATGTCATCCACCAGCGTCATGATGTGCTCGCGCAAGAAGTCATAGTTGAGCCGAGCGATCTTGAGGTCGCGATGGGCCTGGTAGTGCTCGTCGATGATAGGGAGCATGTCTTCGATAGCTTGCTTGATTATCTTTATGTTCCCACGGATGAACTGGTTGGGATTATTGATCTCGTGGCCTATGCCGCTCACCAGCTGCCCGAGCGAGGCAAGCTTGTCGGCCTGCTGGAGCTGCTGGTCGTAGGTCTTCTCGATCGTGACGTCTCGGTAGAACTCGAGGATGCCGTCGACTTCATCCTCCCGGTAGACCGGCAGCGCATGGACCTGGAAATATCGGTCCCCGTGCTTCACTGAGATCATCAGTGGGGTCTTGTCCTTGAGGATCCGGGCAAGACGGCAATCTTCGCACGGCCGCTCTCTGCCGAAGAAACTTTGATAGCAGTAATTGCCGGGCGTGATCCCCTCGCGGTTGGTCATCACCACGCGGCGGTTCCTATCGATCAGCACCACCTCGTCGGGGATCGCCTTGAACATGGTCTCCAGGCGGACCTTGGTCTCTTCCCAGCTGCGGTTGACCTTATCGAGGTAAGAGCTGGCCAGGCCCAACTTGTTCTTCTGTTCTTCGAGCTCCTTGGTGCGTGCTTCGATTTCGGCAGAAAGCTCTTCCAGCCGCCGGTTATACTCGGCCTCCTCCTGCTGCATCAAGGTCAGTCGCTCACGGAACTCCTTGCGCTCGAGTGCCACGGTCAGAGTCCGCCCGATCTCATCGAGCATCTTCTGTTCTTCGGGCAGGATCTCGTGCTTGTCATCGAGGTATCCGACCTGAATCCCGCCCCTGACCCTACCGCCCACCACGAGCGCCACAGATATGGAATTGGTCGAGGCCGGCTTCTGGCCGTACTCCACTCCCTGGTAGACCGAGTAGACCACCGCTTCCTCGGGATAGACCATGCCCATGCTCAGGTACTTGGGCAGATGGGTGAAGAATTCGCTCACCGACGCCGAGACCTCGGTCCAATCGATCACGCGATAGAGGCAGGCGAGCTCCTTGACCCGCTCGTCCTTGTCGGACTCGCTCCGGGCGCTCAGCCCCTCGACCTTGTCGCCGAAGAAGAGGAAGACATCGCCTCGTTTGGCGCCGGCGCGGCCGGACTTAAGAGGGATGGAGAGCGATGGCCCGCTCGCCAGGGAGTAGATGGCAACCCCGTGGCTGCCCGCACGTGCGAGACCTATGGCCGATCTGAAAGTACTGAGAGAGGCGGGGGTCAGAAGGTCTTCGAGCACACGGCCGTCGGATGTGGCGCTCGTGGGTTTGGCATCAGCAGGATAACACTCACGCCTGAAGAGGCTGCTCATGTGAACGATGCGCTCGCGGTCATCGATTACCAGAAGGTAGTCGAAGTTGCTCTCCATGAACGCATAGAGCGCTTCGAGTTTGATCACGCCACGCCCCCGGGGCCGACCCAACTTAGCCTGGGGCTGGGTCCCCCATCTATCGTACACGGAACCTTTCGGTTCCAACCTCTCTTAGCTCTCGCTTGTATCTTTCGGCGGCCGTGAGCGGCGGCGGCACGCGCATTGGCCTTGCCTTTGCCTCCGCGGCCACGAGGCTCGCCTTGGCATCCGATCTGCGCTCCCCGCCCACGATTCTCTCGACCTCGGCGGCGAGGTCACGAGGAACCGCGATGCCGAACTCCGTTGCGAGACCCCGGAGAACTTCGGCGCCGGACGATCCGGATGCCGGAGGTACCGCCTCCGAAAATCGTACCAGATTTCCTTCGAAGTTGCACCTGGTTCCGCGCTCCTCAAGGTAAGTCGAGCCGGGCAGCACCACGTCGGCAGAGCGGGTGGTCTCGGTCGGCGTCCAGTCCATCGCCGCCATGAACTCAACATTCTGGAACCACGAGCCGGTCTCGTCCGAGGACATAGGGTCCTCGCCAATGATCAGGGCAGCCCTCAGCTGGCCGTCCTCAAGCAACTTTCTGAGTTCGGCTTGGCTCCTCGCGCCGGGAAGAGCCTGACGGCTGGGGACGCGACCGGGCTCAAAAGCAGGATCGGCGCCCATTGGCTCCAGGGCCGCGCTGTTGGCTGTGATCCGCGGCAGCAGGAGATCGGCGCGTACTCCGACGGATCTCAGAAGAACAACAAGATTGGCGAGAGTTCGCATGTCTCCCGGGGAGCTGTCCTGGGGCCGGTCAGGACTGTGGATAAAGACCACACGCTTCGCACCACGGAGAAGTTCGGCGGCCCGGCGGATGTCTTCCTGCCTCACACCCGTGACATCGGCTGCGCCGGCCAGGTCCCGATCACTGCCAGCCCGCCCGGAAGCGGCCGTATCCCGGTCAGCCAGGAAGCGATCGGCCCCCGGCAGATCGGAGATCTTCTCCCGCGTGAAGAAGTCTTGATCGAGTAAGACCTGGGTGACGGCGTCCCACAGCACCGAGGCGGTCCCCCGCAGGGGATCCATCGCCAGGGATGAAATCAGCTTGTCAATCCGCTCAAGGCTGGAATTCGTAACTACGAGGCCCGCGCCGGTCTTCACGGCCTGAATCACTTCTACGGCGAGCACCTGGTGGTCCGATTCCAGGGAGGTGTTGTTGCAGACTATGAGGTCGGCATCTCGAAGGCAGGAGCGGTCGGCGGTCGAGGCCGTGTAGCCGAACGATGCATCCAGCGGTCCGCTTTCCCTGCCGGTCGCCAGGATCGAGAGCGAGCCGATATTGTTGGTGCCAAGGCCCTCGCGCGCGATCCTTGCCGCCAGATAGAGCTCTTCATTGGTGAGCTCGGGGGAGACAAAGACGGCTACGCTCGAGGGGCCGTACTTGGCGGCCACGCGCTTCATCTCGGCCGCGACCGCCGACTGCGCCTCGCTAAGCGACGGCTCGCATCGCTCGCTTCCCCGGCGAACTTCAGGGCGCGCGATTCGCTTGCGTTTGATGAAGAGCTCGTATCCGAATCTGCCGTACCGGCAGAGATATTCGCCCGGAACACCCGACGGGACGACGAAATAGCGGTCGGGACCAAACCGTCTGACCTTGATCCGGCAGCCAAGCGAGCACAGGCCACACCGCGTTGCGACCTCATCGGTCTTAAGCGGAGCCCGCCCCGGAAAAGGATACTTGGCGGTAAGCGCGCCCGTGGGGCAGGCATCGATGCAGCTGCCGCAACTGGTGCAGCTGGTCTCCACCAGGGGATCATTGAGCGCAGGTCTCATCTCGGTTCTGAAACCGCGTCCCACCAGCCCAAGGGCCGGGATCGACAGCAGCTTTGCACAAGTGCGGATGCACCTTGCGCACAGGATGCACTTATTGGGATCGTAGACGACGTAGGGGTGGCGATCATCCACCTTGTGGCGCCTTGCCTGACCTTTGTAGCGCTCCATGTCGACGCCGTATTCCTGGGCGTAAAGCCTGAGAGCACAGTCATGGAACCGTACGCACCCGCACGCAAGGCAGCGGTCGCACTCGTGAACATTGTCTTCATAGGGGAGGCCCGTGGCCACCTCATCGAAGTTGCCGCGGCGTGCGTCGACATCGAGCATGGCGACCTCGTGCCTGGGACTTTCCTTGACCTGCCCGAGCTCGGCTTCTCCCGGCTTTGCCCAGAACTCCTTCTTGACCGCAAAGGGCGCGGCAGCGAGAGACTTGCCCGCCAGATGCGCATGGATCGCCCGCGCTGCCTTCTGGCCGTCACGTATGGCATCTATCACGACCGTGGGCCCATCCTCGACGGCGTCACCACCGGCGAAGAGGCCCTCGACATTGGTCCTGAAGGTCTCGGTGTCAACCGCGATTGTCTTCCACCGCGTTAACTTGAGGTCCTTTCCCGAGACCTGGGTGAGACCCTCGAGAACGGGGTTCTGCCCGATTGCCGCTACCGCAAGATGGCAGGGCAGATCGAATTCGGAGCCCTCGAGGGGAACGGGGCGGCGCCTGCCTGAGGAATCCGGCTCACCCAGTTTCATCCTGATGCACCGGAGCGCCTTGAGCCTGCCCGCTTCGGCCACGATACCGACCGGTGCGGCAAGCTCCATTAGCTCGACCCCTTCATGGAGACAATCCTCAATCTCCATAGGGTCGGCGGGCATCTCGGCCCGAGTTCTTCGGTAAAGAATGATCACCTTGTCTGCGCCCAAGCGCCAGGAGGTGCGAGCCACATCCATCGCAGTGTTGCCGCCGCCCACCACGACCACGGTGCCCTTGAGCGGGCTGTGGTCGTCGGTCTTCTCCCGCAGGAAGTCGGTCCCCGAGATCACACCCTGGGTCGCAAACTCCCCTTCGACACCCATCGGCTTCGCGGCCCAGGCGCCGGGCCCGACAAAAACGGCATCGTACCGCTTCGCGAGATCGTCGAGTGAGATATCTCGCCCCACGGTCTTCCCGCAGAGGATCTCCACACCGGCCCGCTCAATATAGCCAACTTCGGCATCTATCACGGCATCGGGCAGGCGGTAAGTCGGGATGCCGTACCGGAGCATTCCCCCGGACCGCGGCTGCGCCTCGTAGATCACGGCCTTGTGACCCTCGCACGCCAGGAACCATGCGGCCGTAAGGCCCGCAGGACCTGCCCCCACAATGGCGACCGTCTTGCCCGTGGGCTCGGCGCACTCGGGCTTGCCGTCATAGGCGCCGGGAGCGTCGGTGACAAAGCGCTTGATCGCATTGATGCCGACCGCTTTGTCGACATCCGCGCGGCGACACACCACTTCGCATTTACGCACGCAGACTCGCCCGCAGACCGCGGGGAGCGGATTGGTCTGGCGAATCAGATCGACCGCTTCACGATAGAGGCCCATCGCCGAGAGGGCAATATAGCCCTGAGCGTCGACGCCCGCAGGACAGCCTTCCATGCAGGGTGAGAGACAATCGGCGTAATGATTGGAAAGCAGGAGCTCGAGGGCAGTCTTCCTGGCCTCCACGACTCGGGGACTGCGGGTTTCGATCTCCATCCCCGGACTCACGCGGGTCGCGCAGGCCGGGACCAGATTCGGCCGGCCTTTGAGTTCGACGACGCACAGGAAGCACGATGCGTAGGGCTCGAGCTCGGGCGAATGGCACAGCGTGGGGATATCGTCGATCTGGTTCTCGCGGACCACCTCGAGGATGGTCTTCCCCGCACCGGCTTCGACCGGCTTACCATTTATCTTGATCGTAACTCGCTCGGGCTCCGGCACTCTCGTCGTCTCCTACGCTCTCCTACGCTCGCGCGTCTGATAGTTTCCTATTTCTTGAAGATAGCTTCGAACTTACAGGTCGCGATGCACTGTCCACATTTCACACATACGGCGTTAGCTATGATATAGGCCTGCTTGCGCTCGCCCGAAATTGCATTGACGGGACACTTCTTGGTGCAGAGCGTGCAGCCCGTACACTTCTCAGGGTCAATCACAAAGTCCACCAGCGCCGAGCAGCTCCGTGCGGGGCAGCACTTCCCGGCAATGTGGGCATCATATTCGGCCTGGTAGTAACGCACGGTCGTCAGGACCGGGTTGGGCGCGGTCTGGCCCAGGCCACATAGGCTGGCCTCTTTGATCTGTTTGCCCAAGGCCGCGAGCTTGGCCAGATCGTCGGGCGTTCCCTCGCCTTGAGTGATCCGGGTGAGGGTCTCGAGCATCCGGCGCGTTCCGATGCGGCAGAAGGTGCACTTGCCGCACGACTCGTTCTGGGTGAAGTCCAGAAAGAACCGGGCGATCTCCACCATGCAGGTGGTGTCGTCCAAGACCACCATGCCGCCCGAACCCATGATCGCTCCGGTCGCAGGTATGGACTCGAAATCGACCGGGGTCTTGTCGAGCTCTGCCGGAATGCAGCCGCCCGACGGCCCCCCCATTTGCACCGCCTTGAACTTCCTGCCGCTCTTGATCCCGCCGCCGATCTTAAAGACCAGATCGTGGATCGTGGTCCCCATCGGCACTTCCGCCAGGCCCCCACGCACCACCTTGCCCGCCAGAGCAAAGACTTTGGTGCCCTTGCTCTTCTCGGTACCGAAGGCCGCGTAGGCTTTGGCGCCCCGGGTTATGATCCAGGGGATATTGGCATAGGTCTCAACATTATTATTATTGGTCGGCTTGAGCCACAGCCCCTTCTCGGCCGGAAATGGCGGCCTGATCCGGGGCATGCCTCGTTTGCCTTCGATCGAGGCAAAGAGTGCGGTCTCCTCGCCGCAAACGAAGGCACCCGCGCCCTGCTTTATCTTGATGTCGAAGTCGAAGCCCGAGCCCAGGATATTCTTGCCGAGATAGCCTCGCGCGCGAGCCTGGTCGATCGCAATCGCGAGCCGGCGTAGGGCTAGCGGATACTCGGCGCGGCAGTAGATATACCCGTAGGATGACCCGATCGCCTTGCCGCAAATGATCATGCCCTCAAGCACCGAGTGAGGGTCGCTTTCCAGGACCGATCGATCCATGAAAGCACCGGGATCGCCCTCGTCGGCGTTGCAGACGGTATACTTGATATCGCTAGTCTGCTTTGCCGCGAAGGACCACTTGAGCCCGGTGGGAAAACCTGCGCCGCCTCGCCCGCGTAACCCCGAAGCCGTGACTTCCTTTACGATCTCTTCGGGGGCCATCTCAAGCAGGGCTTTGCGCAAGGCCTTGTAGCCGCCCTGGGCTTCATATTCCTCGATCGACTCGGGATCGATCAAGCCACAGTTCCTTAAGACGATCCGTTCCTGGAGGTTCAAGAAGTCGGCTTCGGCTCCGCCCCGGGTGCCGTCCGCAGCGACGCTATAAGCAACGTGGTCTTCGAGCACTTTGCCGCCAATGATGTGCTCGTCATAGATTCGCCGGGCAAGGTCGGGAGTAACACCGCCATAGATAGTGCGGCGGCCGTCTTCGCGCACCTCTAGAAGGGGCTCGCGATAGCATATGCCGATGCAGCCCGTCGATGAGAGATCGCAGGCCCCCGGCTTGGCGGCGATCACTTCCTTGAGCCTATCGTAAGTCTGCTGAGCGCCCGCGGAGAGCCCGCAGGTGCCCATGCCCACGATCGCCTTCTTCATCTATTTGCTCCCGGCTGCCCCGGACTGTTGCGGGACAGCTTCCCGACGACGATACTCGCGCAGAATCTTTCTTGCGGCGGCCGGCGTCAACCGCCCATGGGTTTCATCATTGACCATCATCACCGGCGCCAGCGAGCAGCAGCCGATGCACGCCACTGTATTCAGGGTGAAGAGCCCGTCCTCGGTGGTGTCGCCCACCTCGATACCGAGCTCATCCTCGATGGTTTCAACTATCAGCCTGGAACCGGACACGTGGCAGGCTGTGCCGGCGCACGCACGGACGAGGTACTTGCCGCGGGGCTGAAGCCTGAACTGGCCGTAGAAGGTTATGACTCCGTAGACATCCGACTCCGGTATGCCCGTCACGGCCGAGATGTAGGTGATCGACCGCCTCGGTATGTAACCGAAGTGATCCTGAGCGGACTGCAAGAGCGGGATCAGTTCGCCGGGCGCTCCGTCGTAGCGCCACAGGCGGTATCTGAAGTCTTCGTCTCTTCCGCGGTCAGCCACGCTGGCTCTCCTTTGACGCCCGTGCCCGCCAGTTCACACTATCTGGACTACGGCACAACCTGGGATTCCGAGAGAGGGGCGGAAACATTTATGATGGTTCTATCTATGCTCGATCGGGCGATCAGTCTTCCATCAACTTGATCACCGTCGCCTCGCGTACTCTGAGAACCCCATCGATTTGACTGAGCTTCTCTATGATCTTCGACTTGCGTCCGGCGCCCTCGCCCGTGATCATCCCCACAAGTTTCTTGCCATCCTCGATCACGTCACAGAAAATGACTTCATCGACAAAGAACACGGTTGTGAATATCTGCTGAATGGCATTCTTGTCAATATCGACTATCACGTAGCTTGTGGTGCCGGGTTGCCTTGAGCGCGTCTCCTGACTGCGGGCTTTGATGGTCTGGCCATAGATCTTGATGAATTCGTTGACGTCGCGGTCGAGCTTCGGCCGCTGGACCCCCAGCGCCGATGCGACCTCGACTCCCGGGATCGCGGCTATCCGGTCAAAGAGGCGCTTGACCTCGTCGGAGGAGGAGCCCTGCACCAGGATTATGATGTCGAAGTCTCCCCGGACCGCCTCGCACCGCTGGACGCCATCCATCTTGTGAATCTGATTGAAGATCTCCATACTGCGGCCGGCGTCGGTTATGCGGACCGTAAGATAGGCGCTCACGGATTCGCGCGCGCCTGCAGGCGCCGGCGCCGGTTCGGCAGCGACAGCCTGCTTCCGGGTGGAGCCGGGGGCGAGATCGTCGAGCGCTGCGACCAAGTCCGAGATCTCAAACGGCTTGTCAAGGTAGCCCGTGTTGGCCTCCGAGAGTGCCTTCAGCTTGAGGGCCTCATCGCCAAAACCCGTAATCACGAGCACGGGAAGGTCCGGATATTGAATCTTGATCACCTTAAGGATCTTAAGGCCGTCGATGTCGGGCATGAAGATGTCGGTGATTAGGTAGTCGTAAGCGATTCCCTTCTCATGGGCGCCGTTGAGTTCGTGGATCGCCGAGATGCCGTCCGGGCAGGCCACGGCGCTATAGCCCTCCTGGGTGAGCCCGATCGTAAGATTCCGTCTTATCTCAGCCTCGTCGTCGATTATCAGGACACGCCCCTTCAAAGCAATCCTCCTCGCAAACGAAAGTCATAATATATGGGGTAAGCTTTTCAGTTACCCCATTGCTTGGTTCCTGTCACCTCCATTACTGCTGTAGAATACCTGTTGTGGCAAGCCTTGTCAAGGGGGCCGGAGCCGCTATGGTCAGGCAAACATCAGGACGGAGACAACTGTGGCCACGGCGACTACGTAGAGGATGTCCACTTTGAGAAGCAAGGCCGCGAGTGCGCCGCCGGCGAGCATGAGATGGGGTAAGTCCCAGTGGACGTTCAGGGCAAAACGGACGGTTACAGTGGCGAGCAGGCCGACGAAGGAGCACAACACGCCGCTGATGATCCTAGTGAAGGCGGCCGAAGTGCGCAGCCGGTCAAAGCACGGCGCGAGCCCGACGATCACTACGAAAGAAGGCAGGAGAATGGCTATGGTCGCCACGATTCCCCCGACCGGACCGGCCATTAGATAGCCGATGAAGGTCGCGGTGATCACGATCGGCCCCGGGGTGACCTGGCCGAGGATTATCCCGTTCATAAAGGCGTGTCCATCGATCCAGTGGCGGGCTTCCACGATTTCATGGAGCATGAGAGGCAAGGAAGCAAATCCGCCGCCGAAGGCAAGCAGGTCTATTCTGGAAAGCAGAAGAGCGAGGTTGAACAGATGCCGATCGAGAAAGAAGAGCATGAGAAACCCGACTGCCGAGGCTGACAGAATCACGAGGAGTGGGGTTCTATACGGAAAGTCTCGTGTCGGCAGAACGGGGCTGCCCGAATTGGCCTGCTTCGGCTTGATGATCAACAATCCTCCTGCGGCGGCCAAGAGGATCACGAGCGCCGGGTTCACTTTGAGACCGAACAGCGCAGCCGCGGCACCCACAACCACTGCCGATTTCCAGCCTCTTAGCGTGGTCTTGCCGAAGGCCAGTGTGGCGCTGGCGACCACGGCAACGATGACTGCCTGCAATCCGCTGAAGGCCGAGACCACGGCGGGCACATCGCTGGTGTAGGTATAGCAGGCGGCAAAGACCATCATCAGGAGAAACGCAGGTAGGCCGAACCCTATGTAACTGGCGCCGGCACCGATCACGCCGCGGGCTTTCAATCCCACGTAGGCGGCAGTTTGCATTGCGGTCGCGCCGGGCACCATTTGGGCGAGGGCGACCCCATCAGCGAAAGCATCCGCGTCAAGCCAGTGTTTCTTGTCGACCGCCAATCTGCGGATATAGACCACCATGGAGGGCCCACCGAATGCGGTCGTGCCCAACCGCAGGAAGGAAACAAACAGGCGTGCTATTGATGGCCGCTGACTACAGGACACTTTTGCTCCCAACCGGGACTGACACTATTCCCTTCACACTTGGGAGGCGGGCCCCCTCATCCCGAAATGGGCCCTGGCAACCGCCCGTGACACATGGTATCACTGTCGGGGGCAGGCCACCCCAGCTACCAACCCAACACAGGTACTCGCAGCAACCTGGCGCAGCTTAATGGCAGGACACAGGGCGGATCGTTCTCCGCCCTGTGTCTCCGACTGACAGCGGATAGATTCGTATTGTTCTGTCGCCACTACTGGCGAGGATAGAACCTGACCTGAAGGAGCTTCAGATCGCTGTTGAAGTACTCCCAGTAGTACTGCAGGAGCTCCTCGATGTCGAATACCCATTCGTTGGTGTACGTCACGGTCTGGTTGCAGGTCTGAGCGACCTCATCCCAGTCTGTGCAGAGCGTGACGGTCACGTAGAAGAGGTTGTTGATGTTCACGGTCTGGGGCTTGCCCTTCATTCTCGAGAGATCGACTTCCCCGAGTTTGAAGACCTTATAGCCCTCGTCATCTTCGAACTCTCCCCACGACTCGATGTGAACGCTTCCGTTGGGCTTGCCCAGCGCTCTTGCGTAAACGTCATAGTAGCCGGGAGCGATATTGAATGATGCCTCGCCGTCTGTTCCGTCGCGGTCCACAACCACGAACTGGCCGTCAGCAGCCTGCGTCATATAGATTCGGGTCTTACCTTCGAGTTTGACGAACAGGGTATGACCCATGCTCGGCCCGACGTCCTTCTCAAACTTGGCGCCAATGATATTGAGGTTATAGTGCGGCCCGCTCGGCATGCCGTTCCCGCCGCCGGCGTAGCTTCCAGTGACTGCAACAGCAAGCGCCAATATCACCACCGTAGCCAAAATATGCAACTTCATCGTGCTTACCCTCCTGTGCTTCTTCAAAAGGCACCACCACCAAGAATCCTTTCAATTCGCAGATCGCATCCCTGCTCATGCATTACCCATGTATCACCCCCCTTGTGTACGCGTGCAGCGTGGGGTCGGCAGGCCAAGCCCTGCTCGGCGCTCCCGCCACAACCGTTGGTCTCCCTCCCGTGAGCTGAGTGTTAACACAGCAAGTTGCGTGCCCACCCACAGCCGAACCCGTCCCCTCCAGGCACACCGTACTGCGCCTATCGAACACGTTGCCGAGATTCCGTGTGACCGCTCAGTGCCGTCCCTGGCGGGAACCAGCCACACTCTGCTCTTGATCCCTCACGCCTTAAATTCTCGAATGGTCACTATATCACAGAAGTTCCGCAATATCAAACGCATTTACGATTTATGGTATTACGTTAAGTGTGCGGAATTGGCAGGCGATAGGTCATGAGGAGGCGCCCGCTGGGTCAAGTGTTCACTCACACTTCAACGTCGTATACAGGCAGCTGTTGCCTTAGAAGCTCGTGAAGCTTGACCTCTCCCGGCTTGCTGCGCGCCAGAGCCTGGAGGCCCTGTACGAACTGGGCGAGATCAAGCTCCGCCTTGAGGGTCTGCCAGAGCTCCCGGCCTTCCTGCGGGCCAAGTTGCTTGGCGACTTCCACCGGCAGGAGCTTCACCCCACCGCCGGCAGCGATCGCCTTGGCCATGGTCTCCTGCATCTGCGCACGTATCCCACTCCAGAGATCCTTGCCTTCAATGGCGGCCGAGAGTCTCGCCAGGGCTAAGGACAGCGAAAGGATGGCGTTCATGCCAAGCGTACCCTTGCGCTGCATCACGGCGATCCTGGCAGCACGATCCGGGGTGCCGCTCCCGAGCAGACCCGCATCCTTGGTCGCCTTTAGTTCTGCGTTCAGGAGGACCCGATCGATCGCGGCAATGCTCTTTAGGTCGGTCACCTTCTTGCCGACAAACAGCCTCGCTAGAACGCCTTCGGCATTGTCAACGGCATTAAGACAACCCTTGCCTTCATAACGCTTGGCTCGTGTCCAGGCCTGCGTAAGGTCGCGATCCTTCTTGGCGGCGACGGCCTCGTCCTGCACGCCCTTGGCAAAGCGATAGGTGCCGTCCTCGGTCTGGGTAAAGAACTTCGGGTAGGTTTTGGCCACCATCGAAGGGAAGATCATACTGTCGACCAGGTGAATCGCCTCCCCCGTCCCCGCAGATGTGCCCAGAGGGGTGGATCCTGTGAATGACAGAAGTTTCTCCAGGCGTGAGTCACCGGCAATACCGGCCGTGACCTTGACTCCCACCGTGGGGATGCCGGCGTTGGTGGCCTCCTCGTAGGCTGTGATATGGGTTATGGTAAGCTCCCTGATGAACTCGTCCAGTTGACCCGATGAGAGTTCGGGCGAGATCTGGCCCGAGGTTCCCGGCGCGGCATGCGCAGCATGCGGCGCAGTGTGCGCGGCCCCCGCAGACTCCGGAGCCGCTCCACCCTTCTCCCGGGCGAGCTTCTCCTCGTAGAGATCCTTCATCAGTTTGATGATCGAGCCGTACTTGACCAGCCGTTCGGTATTGGCGCCGCCACCCGCCTTCAGGCCCATCGCTTCGGCAGCCACGGCGATCTGAGCCTCCATGTCGTCGTTGGGGCTCTTGGAACGGTGAGATACCACGAGCTCCATACCGTGACCGAGAGCCGTGAGCATCGCCAGAATGGTCTCGGAGAGCGTGCCGATCTGATTTGCCTTGATCAGCACCGTATTGATAAGCTTCATATCGATCGACTTCTCGATCGTAGCGTCGTTGGTCGTGACCAGGTCGTCCCCGATGATGAAGAGCTTCTCCCCGAGTTTGGCCAGGGCCAATTTCCAACCTTCGTAGTCGTTCTCGGCGAAGCCGTCCTCGAGCGAGACGATGGGCACGCCCTCGGCGATCGCTTTCTCGTAGAGTTCCAGAATCTCGGTGCGGTTCATCACCACTTCTTGATCGGTATAGCGCCAAAACCTGTAGGTGCCTGCTTCCCATTTCGCTTTGGCTTCAGGCGTTTCCCCATACTTCGCGATGTTGTGAGCATCCTGGAGCTGAGAAGCGGCGGGGTCCAGGGCCACGGCTACGTGGACACCCGGTGCGTAGCCCAGAGCTTCGATGGTCTGCTTCATCAGCCGCCACATCTTCTGTTCGGGGACGATGTCTCCCGGATCCTTGGTGATGAAGGTGGCCAGGCCTCCCTCGAGGCCGATGCCCATCACGCGGCAGCCCGGAGTGCGCTCAATGATCTCCTTGAGTTTGTATTGAAGCTCCACGGTCATCCGCTGGGCCTCTTCATAGTTCTCGGCACTCAGGGGTATGAACATGCCTTCCTGCATGCTTATGTTGGATTCGGGATACTCCTTCTCGGTATGGGCGCCACCCATGGCACAGTTGCGGAACCCCCACGGAGCGCGGATCTTGACGTGATCCGCCGTGAGCTCCTGGAGCCGGGTCGTGATCATCTGCTGCTTCACCTTTATCACGCGGTCGATCCAGCGCCCTTCAGTCACTTCATCTTTGGCCACCGGCGGGGCGGGCTTGAGACTGGCGACAAACTTCTTGTATTCACCCGCATCGGCGAAAGTGAGATCAAGCAAGCCCACGACGGCCACACCCAGGAAGATCCTGCCCACATAGAGCAGCGCGAGGGTGCGGGTGGTAAACCCGAGCACGAGCATGACGGCCGCAAAGGGGATGGCGAACAGGAAGAGGTTCCTGCTGGCGCGGGGCCCAGCAGCCTTGACTGCCAGGTTATAGGGAGAATCGACGCTATAGGTCAGTCCGAATTTGTTGATCCCATCGAACTTGCCGACAGGGATCTTGAGCAGCATCTCGATGTTCCACGCAAGGCGCTGCAAGGGCCCCCGGGCCGCCCGCTTCTGAGCCGCGGCCAGGAATTTGTTATTGAGCGTGATCTGGCGCACCGCTTCAAGATAGTGTCCGCGTTCGTGCCAGCCCACGGCGATATAGAAGGTGGCAAAGGCATAAGCCAGGCCGGTGATCACTTCGACCACGAAGGATCGAGGCAGGATATTGACACCAACCGTCACCCCAAGCCCGGCCAGGATCCGCTCGATGTAGTAAGGGAACAGAAACGCCGCGTGTATCGACATGAAGATATGATTAGCGATCACCCAGCCCTTCTCGAGGAAGGCACCCCTCGGGCGGGCGTTGCCGCGAGCGCGGACGGCCCTTGAGCCGAAGGCCGGCCTCGGGCCCAGGTGATCAAGCCTGGAGCTTATGGATTTCATGGTCACAGCACCTTCCCTTTGGAATACCCCGATCCTTACTGAACTTCGATTGCGTGCTGAGAAACATCAGCTAAACGACCGCATTTGTCAACAGGTTTGCGACGGCGACGGGCCGGACCAGGCGGTGCCCGAGGCGGCCGCGAGGCAAAACCCTTTGACAGGACGGCAAGCAGGCAATTACACTCTGGGTTAAGCTGGTGGTCCGGGCTGTTGACGGCCGCGGAAGGCGGCGGAGACGCATTTTGGATCAAACAATCACCCATGACGTCTTGATCCTCGGGACCGGGCTCGCGGGCTTAAGGGCCGCGGTGGAGCTCTCGCTCAAGTCCGGCGGGGCGATCGATATCGGCCTTGTTTCCAAGGTCCAGATCATGCGGTCCCACTCGGTATGCGCCGAGGGGGGCACGGGGGCCGTGATGCGTCCGGAGGAGGGCGACAGCCTCGCGCTTCACGCCTGGGACACGGTCAAGGGTTCCGACTTCCTTGCCGATCAGGATGTCGTAGAACGTTTCGTAGCCGCGATGCCCGACGAGATCCGCCTGCTGGAACATTGGGGTGTGCCCTGGTCTCGGCGGGACGACGGACGCATCATGCAGCGGGCCTTCGGCGGCCACTCGTTTCCTCGCGCCTGCATGGGGGCCGACAAGACGGGCTTCTTTGAAGTGCAGGCGCTCTATGACAATCTCCTCAAGTACAAGACCTTCAAGCGCTACGACGAAGCCTTCGCGACCAAGATCTTGCTTGATGGCGATCGCTTCGCCGGCCTTACGGTGCTCGACCTTCCCACGGGCCAGTTTCTCTTGCTTCGCGCCAAGACCTTGCTCATAGCCACGGGAGGGCTGGGAGTCCTCTACGGATTCACTACCTACTCCCAGACTGTGACCGGTGACGGTCAGGCCCTCGCCTATCGAGCGGGGCTTGCCCTTGAAGATCCCGAGTTCATCCAGTTCCACCCCACGGGGCTTGTGCCATCCGGCATTCTCATGACCGAGGGCTGCCGCGGTGAGGGCGGATACTTGCTCAATAAAGATGGAAAACGCTTCATGGAGAAGTATGCTCCAAAATCGATGGAGCTTGCGCCCCGCGACATCGTATCCCGTTCCGAAATGATCGAGATCCTTGAGGGGCGCGGCTTCGAGGACCCTGCGGATCCCGGCCACGTCAACCTGGACCTCAGGCATCTTGGGGCTGACCGGATCAACAAGTGCCTACCTTTGATCCGAGAGGTCTGCATGAAGTTCCTCGGGTTGGACCCCATACTTGCTCCCATACCGGTGCGTCCGGTTGCTCACTACTCCATGGGTGGAATCGAGGCCGACATCGACGGCCGCACCAAGATAGAGAACATCTGGGCGGCCGGCGAGGTTGCCTGTCACTCGCTCCACGGCGCCAATCGCCTGGGCTGCAACTCTACTGCGGAGTGTCTTGCCTGGGGAGCGATCACCGGCGGCGAGATCGCGAAGTACCTTGCGACCGGCCCCAAGGTCTCCCAGGTGCCGGATGCGCGTGCCCGTGAGGAGGAAGATCGGATCTTCAAGGGGCTGCTGCAAAATGGCGGCGGTGGCGGCGGTGGCCGAGCGAACGCCGAGAATCCTTACAGGATCCGCCGTGAGCTGGGAGAGGTGATGGATCGACACGCCGGCGTCTTCCGAGACGGGAAGTCGATGCAAGAGGGGCTGAAGCAGGTACGTGCGCTGGCTGAACGCTTCAAGAAGGTGGCGGTCCAGGACAAGGGCCGCGTCTACAACTCCAACCTGGTTCACACGCTTGAGACCGGCAACTTGTTGGAGCTTGCCGAGGTCGTGCTCACCGCTGGCCTGGCGCGGGAGGAGTCCCGCGGAGCGCACTCCCGGAAGGATTGCCCGGTGCGCGACGACCAGCGGTTTCTCAAGCACACGCTGGTGACCAGGGATAATGGGAAACCCAAAATCGACTACAAGCCCGTGAGGATCACGCGCTGGAAGCCAGTGGCACGGGAATACTGAACAGGAATGCTGAAGAAGCACTGAGGGAATACTGAGCGAATACTGAGGGAAACCGGTATGGCAGAGAACGAGCGCGGCAGCACGAAAGTCGCCGACACCGGGCGGGCCGCGACCAGGCGCTATAGCAACTCGCTCGGCGTCTGGGGCTGGCTTGGCGGAGGACGGTGGGGCATCGAGCGATACGCCTATGCCCTGCACCGCGTGACCGGCCTCGGTATTCTGCTCTACCTCCTGATGCACGTCTTCGTGACGGCTCTGCGAGTCCGTGGGATTTATCTGTGGACTGACGGCCGGTTCCTCGACCAGCCGGCCTTTAGAGTAGGTGAGTTCCTGGTCTTTGCGGCTTTCGCTTATCATGCCTTTAACGGGGTGCGGCTTGTGCTTGTGGAATTGGGCTTCGCTGTTGGGAAGCCCTTTGAACCCGTTTATCCTTACAAGACCTCACTTAATGTCCAGCGGCCGCTCCTCCTCATCATGATGCTGCTCGCTGCGGTCACGTTGCTTGCAGGGGGCGCGGAGTTCCTGGGGTTGGTGAAGTAAGAGAAGCAAGAGAAGCAGAAGAATCAGGGAGCGTAGGAGATCGAGATGCACGAGACGCGATACTGGACGTGGCACATGGCGGCAGGCGCCGCGATCTGCGTCCTGCTTGGACTCCATATGATCACAATGCACTTGGGCGGCCTGACGGGTCTCTTTGTCGCGCACCCGGCCGAGCAGTCGATCTCGCCGGCCAACTCCCAAGCAAGAGATGCGAGCCTCTTCTTGACTGTGGTGTACGTGCTGCTCCTCGGCACCGCGCTCTATCACGGTCTTTATGGTTTGAGGACAATACTTTTCGAACTGACGCTGAGGCCCGCACTGGAGAAGGCGGTTACCGCGGTCCTGCTAATTCTGGGGATCGGCCTCTTCGGATTCGGCACATGGGTCGCGGTCTTGGCTCACAACGCCACGCTTGTTGCCGGAGGATGACCATGACAACGGTGCGAGAGGTGCTCTTCCACGTACTCAGGTTTGCGCCTGAGAGAGATGCGAAACCCTATCTTGCCCCCTATCGCGTGCCTGTGAAGCCGGGGATGACCGTGCTGGATGGCCTGCATTACATCAAGGAGAACCTGGATCAGAGTCTTGCCTGGCGGTACTCCTGCCGAATGGGTGTGTGCGGTTCCTGCGGTATGCTCATAAACAGGCGCCCCACACTCGCCTGCAACACCCAGATCGTTGACATCGCCGGGGCGAGGCTCACGCTGGGACCATTGCCCAATTTCGAGATCATCCGGGACCTGGTACCCGATCTCACGCCCATGTTTGACAAGCATCTCGAGGTCGCGCCCTTCATAAGGCGCGAGGATGAGAGGGAGATCAACGACCCCAAGGGTGAGTACTACCAATCACCGGCAGACCTGGAGCGCTACCTGCAGTTCAGCTTCTGCATCAAGTGCGGTTGCTGCATGTCCGCATGCCCCACGGCAGCGACCGATACGAGATACCTGGGACCGATGCCCCTCACCCAGGCCTTCCGCTACAACAGCGACACGCGCGATGGCGCGTGCCGAGAGCGATCTAGGGCCGCCGGCTCTCCCCACGGGGTTTTCCGTTGTCATTATGCAGGCGAGTGCTCGCGTGCCTGCCCCAAGGGCGTCGATCCCGCAAGAGCGATTCAGCTCCTGAAGCGCCGGTTGGTCGGCGAATATCTGCGCCTCGCTAAGTGCGGAAAACCTTGTTCCAAACAAGGGCCTGCCGAGGGCACGCGGCGACCGGACGTCCCCGAGGCCCCACCCTTCACGGTTGTGCGTTAGGGCTTCCCGCGAGGGCATACGCGACATAGGCGAGGTTCAATGGCTGCCAAGGCTACCAAGGGCAGATCGGCAACTCCACGCATTCTTGCGGTCAAGGCATCGGCAGGCGCCGGCAAGACCTATCAGCTAACCATCCGATTTCTAGAGCTCCTGAGGCAAAGCGCTCCCGCCCCCCAGACGCTGCGGCAGATCGTGGCCATCACCTTTACCAACCGCGCCGCAGCCGAGATGAAGGACCGCATAATACTTGCCTTGAAGCACATGGCCCTCGCGACCGACCAAGGCAAGAAGCTCTCCTCCGAGACCAAGCTCAAGCCGGCCGAAGCCGGCACCTGGCTTGATACCATCCTCGACCACTATGGTGATTTCCAGGTTCGAACCATCGACAGCTTGATTTACACCCTGATGCGCGCCTTCGCAATCGAGATGGGTCTTCCCCTGGAGCTCGAGGTCGATTTCGACCGGGATACCATGCTTGACCGCTGCTTCGACAAGTTGCTCGCCTCGGTGGCTTGGGAGAATCAGAACGATCCAAGGCGCAACATGATTCTCCAACTTCTAGAGACTTACCTTAGTCTCGAGAAGTCTACGGGTATGGTTGTTCAGGGCCCGATAAGGAGGCGGCTCAAAGAACTTTACGGCAGAGCGAGTGACGTGGGGGATGCGGTTCGCGGACGCGCCAGGCCGGACATCGTGGCAGCCTGGCAGAGATTCGATCAGGCGGGCTCTGATTTCCTCGGTGCCCTGAGAAAATCAGGCCTTGAAGAAGGTGTGAACCGGGGCATCTGCAAACTGGAGTACTTGGTGGCGCCCTCTCAATGTCTCGACAAGAACAAGGCGATGTGGGGCAAGCGGTCGGTGCAAGAGTTCCTGAAGAAAGACTATCAAGATTCCCCTGACAAGATGATCGCCTCTCTGGACAACCTCTTCGGCGATGCAAGACGGGCTCGCGAGGACTGCCTATACTGCCACGCGCGCCTGCGGGTGTATCCCTACGTAGTGGTGCTCGATGAACTCCAGAAGGAGATCAGAACCCAGACCGAGTGCGAGGGTATCGTGATCGGCGGGAACTGGCTTCAACTTACCCAGGCCTTCTTCAGGGATGGCAGGATCACAGCGGGGTATGCCTTCGTCAAGATGGGCTCGCAGATACGCCATTTCCTCATGGACGAGTTTCAGGACACCAGCCGGAGCCAGTGGCAGGCTTTGCTCCCACTGGTGGAGGAGAGTCTCTCGGTCGGCGGAACCCTCTTCTACGTGGGTGATGTCAAGCAGGCGATCTACAACTGGCGCGGCAGCGACTGGCGGCTCTTTGGCGAAGTGGTCTCGGGCGAGCTGCCGAGTGTTTCCGGGGATGCCCGCGCAATCAATGTACTCGGCACCAATTACCGGTCACTTCCTGCTATCGTCGACTTCAACAACAGGCTCTACGGCACACTCAAAGACCTGCCGTTTGTTCTCTCCCTTGCGGAGGTGATGTTGCAGGATAAGACATCACAGGACAAAGTGCGTGAATTGGCATCGACGATCATCGGCAATTTCGAAGACGTCGATCAGAGAATCTCACCCAAGGTGAAGCAGCATACCGAGACGGGTGAGGTTCACCTTACGCGGATAGCCGGCAGTGGGGACGAAATCACAGAGGCCGTGCGGGCGAATCTCATACGCGATATCAGGCAGGTCTGGGCGCAGAGGCAGCAAGGCATCGCCATACTGGTCCGCAGGAACAATGATGCTGAAGCAATTGCGGCGTGGCTCGTCGCGGAGGGCATCCCCATAGTGACCGAGAACTCGCTGCGGCTCAAGACCTCGGCTCTCATAAAGGGCATCGTCTCCCTGCTGCACTTCCTGGAATACCCGTTGGATGACATGTCGTTCTGGGGCGCACTCGCGAGCCCGCTGTTCCGCGGCCGGTCCGATCGGTCAGATGCCGAGATGGAGGCCTTCACGCGTCAGGGCAGATGGAAGAGCCCGCTCTATAGGACCTTCGAGAAGGAGTCTCCTGCGGTCACCGAGCGATTGGTGCGGCCTCTGCTTGCCGCGAGCGGCCACCTCGCACCCTATGAGCTGGTCCGTGAGGTTATCGACCGATTCGAGCTGCTGCAGCGTTTTCCGGAGGAGAGCGTATTCATATACCGGTTTCTTGAGGTCGCCTTCAGAGCGGAGGAGAACGGCTACATAAGCTTGTCGCTCTTCCTCCAGTTCTGGGATGAAGGAGGCATGGAGGAGCAGATTGGACTTCCCGATGACGTATCGGCCGTAAGAATCCTGACCATCCACAAGGCCAAAGGGCTGGAGTTTCCCGTGGTGTTCGTGCCATTCACCAACTGGATGCGGCGCGCCCGAGGCGTGGAAGTATCCGGCCAGGGTGATCTTGTCCTGCTGCGGTCGTCAAAGGACATCCCGCTCCCCACGGAACTCGAGGAGGCCAAGCTCCGGAGTACCATGGAGAGCGTGATCGAGAACCTCGACCTGCTCTACGTTGCGACCACACGGCCAAGAGAGGAACTCTACCTTTACGTCACGTACCCTACGAGAAACGAGAAGGCCGGCGCGCAATACCTCGCGACGTGGCTAGGCGAGATGATCGTCGCAGCAGGCCTGGGTACGGCGCCGGGGGGAAAATGACCAAGAGGCACCCGAACATCACGATTCACCGGCATTCGCTCTCAATCGTTCAGGAGCCGGAGCGCCTCCGCATGGCGCGACGCGGCGAGCTGGTGCATCAGGCGATCCGATTCCTGTGCGATGAGGCCGGCACTCGCCCATCCCACGGGCAAACCACTCGCAAGCAAGCAGATCATGGCCCCGACCACGACACCGATCATGGCACGTTGCCTGGCATCGGCACAAAGGAGATCGAGCAGGCTGTTCGGCGCGCCTTGGCACTCCTCGGCGAAGACCCCGGGCAGTGGAAGATCGATTCGGATTTCGTGCGGCCTCTCGGCAAGGCGCTCGCGCTTCCCCAGGTAAGAGCTTGGTTTGAGCCGGGACTCAGGACTTTGCGGGAGGCCGAGATCGTGGACGCCAAGGGAGATGTCCACCGGCCCGATCTGGTGGTGATCCCGAAGCAGGCGGCCGCGGGGAAGCCGATTGAGATCATCGATTTCAAGGTGGGCAAGCGCGAGGAAGGCCATAGCGAGCAGGTCAAGGCCTACGGAGACCTGCTCCGAGCCGTCTATGAGGGCGCCGAGGTCAAGGGGTTCTTGCTGTACATAGACGAACCCGCAATCATAGAGGTGGCATGAATACGATCACCGTGATACCGCTTGGCGAGAATCTGCTCCGGCGTCTGGCCGACGATATCGTCAAGAGATTCTATTCACCCGATGACCCCCTCGCTCTTTCCAAGGTCACGGTGATTCTCCCCCACCGGAGAGGCACCGTATACTTGCGGCACTACCTGCTCGATATCGTCAATTCAGCTGGATCGGATGCGCGTAAGTCTGGGAGCGCCCGTGAG
This sequence comes from Candidatus Eiseniibacteriota bacterium, assembly GCA_043808325.1. GTDB lineage: Bacteria > Arandabacterota > Arandabacteria > Arandabacterales > Arandabacteraceae > JAZDEY01. Next base: position 15,971 of record JAZDEY010000040.1, on the reverse strand, counting down.
CCCAAGCCCCTGATTTGCCCCCGGATCGTGACGATCGAGGATTTCGTCAACGAGGCCGCCGTCCGCATGGAGGAGCGTCCCGGCAGGATGCTCTCGCCCACCGACCAGGCCTGGCTCCTCTTCGGGCTTGCGAAGGATCTCCAGGCTTACGGCGCGGTCGCGTCAAGCTGGGATAGGTTCTTCACCTGGGGAGTGCGACTGGCCGGGCTTCTGGAGGAGATAGACCGGGAGATGGTGGACCCGGAGGACATCGCCTACCCGGAGGGCGTACCCAACGAGGCTCGGCTCTTGCTTGAGCATCTCAAGGCCCTGCACGAGGGGTTCGGTCGCGCGCTAGGTGAGCATGGCTTCACAACCCAGGCCAAGAGGTTACGGCTAGTGGCCGAGAGGATTGCGGACACCGGCGCTCCTTCGGGGCCGATGTACCTCGCAGGATTCTATGCCTTGAGCCGTTGCGAGGATCGGCTCTTTCGCCATTTCTTCGACAAGGGCGCCACCATCTTCTGGCACGCCGACCCGAGCGATCTGCCGCAGATCCATCGAAGGTGGAGGGATGACTGGCATGTTGAGGTCGCAGCTGCAAACAGCGGGGCGGTCGCGCCGCGACCTAAGATCCATTTCCGCGAGGCCTACGATCTGCACGCCGAACTTCGTGCTGTCCAGGAGATCATCACGAGCGAGATCAGCCTTCCGGACCAGTGTGCACTCGTGCTTCCCGATCCATCCGCCCTGATTCCGACGCTCTACCATATTCCCCAGGGGATCGATCTCAACATATCCATGGGTTTCCCCCTTGAGCGGACCAGCGTTGCCACCCTCTTGGAGGAGCTGATGGCCCTGGAGGAGAGCCGAAATCCTGAGGGAGCCTACTACTATCTAGACTACCTAAGCGTCGTCAGGCATCCCTATGTGAGAAGGCTCGCGACACCACGGGGCGGGGAAGGCCGCCTGGTCCTCCACCTGCTTGAGGAGAAAGTCAGAGAGTACGGGAAGCCGTATCTCACTGAGGACCAGCTTGTAGAGATCCTCGCCGTCTCGGAGAATCCGGAGCGCGACCAGAAGATGCTTGCTGCCGAGGGCCTGGATTTGGATGAGGGCAAGGAGCACCTGAGGCAACTCCACAGCGAGCTCATCCAGCCCTGGCGGGGCGTCAAGACCCCACAGGATCTGGCCGCAACGGTCAGAAGAACGGTGCGCTTCCTGCTCGCGCCGTTTCTCGATCAGCCGGCGGCCGCAGAGCGCGCTCTCGATAACGAGTTCATTTATGCCCTCGAGGACCAGGTGATACCCGGTCTTGAGGATGCCCTGTTTGCGCACCAGACCATGGGAAAAGGTCTTCTCTTCTCACTCCTCAGGGATTTGATTCACATGACTCGTGTTCCCTTTGAAGGCCAGCCCCTGAAGGGGCTTCAGCTGATGGGACTGCTCGAGAGCCGACTCCTATCTTTCGACAAGGTGATAGCGATCGATGTCAACGAGGGTATCATTCCGGCATCCGAGGACGTAGATCCCCTGCTGCCGGAATCCCTCAGGGCGGCCGTGGGCCTGCCGAGCAGGGACAAGGAGGAAGCGATCACCCGCTACCACTTTGAACGCCTGATAGGCTCCGCCAGGGAGGTCCACCTGGTGTGGCAGTCCGCGACCACCTCCTCATCGGGCCTCGACGGCAAGAAGACCCGGAGCCGGTTTGTCGAATCTCTGCTTTGGAACGAAGAGCGCAGAGCCGGGAGACTCCTGAATGACGTGGTGACGCGGGAGGTCTTGAAGATCTCGCCCCGAGCCTTGCTTAGGGATGAGGGCCTTGTGAAGACCGACAGGGACAACTCCAAGCTCAGGGAATTCATTCTGGCCCACAGCGCGAGGTCGGGGCTCTCGGCGACCCTCTTGAATACCTACCTCAGGTGCCCGCTTCAGTTTTACTACAGGTACATACTCGATCTTGAGCCCCCGGAATCCCCCTTCGAAGACATAGACTCCCAGGAGCTGGGCCTGATAATCCACAGGGCACTTGAGACCTACTTCAAGCCCTACAAGAACAAGGAATATGTGAAGGCCCGGGACGGCGACCCGGAGGGACTGGTCAAGACATTCACAGACCTGTACAAGCAATCACCGATGTATCCGTGCCTCGGTCCTGAGAATCGATTTTTCCTGGAGCGAACCGTCGAGCACCGGCTCAGGATGTACCTGCGCCAAATGCCGGAGACCACTCTCATCGAGAGCCTCGAGCAGAAATTCAGCGCGACCTTGGCTTCGAGCCTCGGCGATCTGACGCTCTCCGGCAAGGTGGACCGCATAGACCTGCGCGATGGCTATCGGATCATCCTGGATTACAAGAGCGGCAAGGTCAGACCTCCGGCAGCGACACTTTTCGAGACGCGGCTCGCCGGCCTGGCTTTGCCTGCGGGATTCGACTATGAGGGATTGCGGAGCGTCAAGGAAGCCGTGATGGACCTTCAACTCCCGCTCTACGTTTTGCTGGTCTCGTCGGCAGCCAGGCAGGAAGCCGGCAACATCCTGTCTGCGTACGTTGAGTTGCAGGACGTGGGGACGGAACTCTACTTCGTTGCCCCCAAGAATCTCGAGGCAGTGCGGGAGGCCTACGTATCGTGGTTTGCCCGGGGCTTCCCGGGGCTGCTCGCTTATCTGGTCGACCACATGATCAAGTCGCCCTATCTTTACCCCGCGACCGATGAGAGGGTATGCAGCTTCTGTGACTTCAATGCCGTTTGCAGCCTATCATTTGCGTGAGGGCCGCTGTAGCAGATGGGGCTGAGCGCCGCGTCTTACCGATGGCGTCCGCCCAGGAAGAGCATCGACTTGGTCAGCACGCGCTCGCCCGCGACCAGCCGGTAGTAGTAGATTCCCGAAGGAAGACCATCGGCGCTGAAGGTCGCGCGGTGCTCACCCGCAGGCAGTGACTGGTCGCGGAGAACCCGGCTGACCAATTGGCCGTGGATGTTATAGATCGCGAGATCGACGTTGCGGGCCCGGTCCAGATCAAAAGCAATGGTTGTCCGCTGCCCAAAGGGGTTGGGGCTGTTCTGATAGAGCCGGACGTCCCGCGGCTCGGCCCCGCCGACGTCACCCCCGCTGCCGACTCCGGCGCCACCCACCACCACCACGCTCACGGGGATCTCGACCGTGCTCTCGTCATCGTCGTTGCTCAGGATAACGATGCGTGTCGAATCATTGAGCGCCAACTGCCCGGATACATAAGTGATCCCTACATATTCGTAAGACTCGGGCGCCAGGCTCAGACTGGCCTTGTCGGCGACAAACGCCGGATTGGTGGATGTGATGGAAGATACTTGCAGCGTGTCACTGCCGCTATTGGCCAGAGCCACATAATAACAGGCGGTCGAATCGAATTCGACAGTATCGAGGCGCACAGCCTGCGGAGCCACGGCAAGCTCCGGAGCCAGGTCCCGGACAGCGGTACCGAAGAAGCTGGAGATGCGATCCGCAAGCTCCGGATGGTCTATGAAAGGATTCCGGTTATGCTGCAGAACGTAGATATGCTGGTTTCTTGCCTGCTCCGCGCTGTCCGGAGGGTCGGAGACGTGCCAGGCGCGCAGCCAGGTTTCCAACTTAGAAGGATTCTGCCATTGGTTGTAGGCGCCGTTGTAGCGAATGATGTAGTAGAAGATCGTGCGGGCAACGTTGCCCTTGTGCACGTTCCGAGGTTCAAAGACCAGCTGGCCCTGGGCGTCGGTGCCCAGCTTGGATCCCCCTACAGTCCAGGTCACGGATGTCACCGGCCCAAAATCAAGATTCGCGCGCATGCTATTGGCGGTTTCGTCGGTCGGGTAAAGATGAAAGATGTCTGACCTCATCGGCTCGGCATCACCTGAGAAACTCTGAGGCCAGGTGTGTTCGCAATTAAAACCATTTGCGGTTGCGCCTGCACGCGTATTGAAGAAGGCCTTTCTGCCCGTATAGACGCACTCAACCCAACCGCCGACATTGTCGATATGGCCGTACATGCTATCCCTGGCGGTGGTATAACCGAGCGAGGTATGGCCGTCGATCAAATCGGTCAGAACGGTCTTGAGTTCCTGTGCCCACTTGTTCCGAGTGACGCTGTAATAGGAGTCGGGGTACTGAGCTTCGGCCGACACCTCGGCCACCAGGGGCCGCACGCCGCGATCCAACTCAACACGCAAGAAGTCCGTGTAGTCGACGTTCTGCCCGGATGAGAAGTAGACGTGGAACTCGTGGCTGCTCTGCGGCGGAATCTCGAGCCCGGGCAAGGCGACGGTGTCCATCAGATCGGTTGAAAACGCCGGCTCATCGAAAGCTGCGCCGATGACCTCAACAGGGACATCGAGATCGTTGGTGATCGTCACCGCGATGGCGTGGAGGCCGCCGGTTGTCACGGCCCCAAAGGATATTATGCTGTCGGAGAGGGTTACCGCGTTCCAGTCGTCCTGGGCCAGCGAGTCGGCCGCGAGTGCCATCAAAGCGACTGAGCCGGCAAGAATTCCGACGGCGATAGCTGCCACAAAACCCGATAGCACGCTGGCTGATCGCCTTACACACACCTGTGCTGCCGGTCTTACGGTCACCGGGATCCCCCTGGCAAGGGATTCACTGTGAATGCCTTGCGCCGAATGAATCGGCCTTGCCTCCTGTTTACAGTCTCCACGTTGCGGCGTGCATCAACCAGTATATTATACCATATTTTTCGGGCGCGGACAACCCGCCGATAGAAAGTCATGGGGTTGGGAACAGACACGGTGCGTCAAGGCAGACTTGGCTTAATCAGCCGATTGGGCAGAGAATCAGCGAAGCGCGCGGGCTGGCCGGTCTACATGCCTTCCTGAAGTGTGAATCGCATAATGGCATCCTTGCCGAAGCCTTTCAAGATGTAATGGTTGGTTTCCGCGGGGTTTACTGCCATCTCGCCGGACGCCGCGGGATCGGAGTCCCAGCCGACCACCGTCGGGTCGCCGTCAAAAGGATTGGGAGGATACGCTCCACCGGGGCAGAGGTTCTCAACGGTCTGCCCGCCGGGAGTGGTAGCCGCTGCGTCGTCAGGATAGAAACCAAGGGTCTGCACCGAGAAATCCTCCAGAGCCAACTGGAGCGTATGCATGTTTTGCTTGACCCCGGCCTCGCGCGCCCGATCCTGCATCCTGACCATGTTGGGAATGGAAATCGCGGCAAGAATGCCGATTATGAGGGTGACTATGACCAACTCAATAAGGGTGAAGCCTCGCTCGTCTTTCAGCATTTGTATACCATTATCCCTTTCGATAGTACTATCGGCACAGCAATAATGTAGATTGAGCAAAAAAGATTGCAGCACGCTCTTGCTGAATTCCTGTTGACAGAAAAGCCGAACCTGGGTATTATACACACCAAAGTGGTTCGGAACATGCCAGATCGTCTTTCGCTGAGGCTGTTCCGGGCCGGGGTTGTTTCGAGAGGCGGAGGGTTGTGTTCGGCCGGCCGTAACCCGGTGATTCACACGATCGCGTTATAGCGGTTGTAACCTGGGATCTAAGGAGGAGTGGATGAGAGTGCGCATGGGGATTGACACTCCCTCCCAGTGGTCCGCCGGTTGCGGAGGTCGAGACAGGGGACGATAGAGAGTCGACCAGAGACCAAAACTGACCCGCCGGATCACCTGGATGGTCCGGCGGGTTTTTCATTCGGGATGAGAAAAGTGAAGCGGGAACATGGAATCAGCATACTACGAGGATGACAAACAGGCGGATATAAGTTCGCGGAAGGCCTTGGGGCATCTTATGCCGCTGCTTAAGCCCCATCGCGGCTGGCTCGCTGGGTGCCTCCTGCTCCTGGCGGCGTCCAAGGCAATATATTTGGTCGGCCCTTATCTTATCCGCCACGCGATCGATATCGACATCACGGGCCGTAACTACCGAGGCCTGGTTGGAACGGTCGGCCTCTACGTCCTGGTCCAGGGGCTCTTTCTGGTGATCAATTACGTCTTTCGCCTGAGAATGGAGATCATCGGGCAGAGGGTAATGATCGTTCTTCGGAAGCGGCTCTTCGACCACGTGATCAAAATGGCGATCTCCTTCTTCGATCGCAACCCGACGGGCCGCTTGATGGCTCGAATCGAATCGGACACCGAGGCGCTCCGGATGATGTTTACCAACACCGTAGTGGCCATGATCGGTTCCGTGTTTCTCGTTGCCGGCATGTTCATCTGGATGTTTATCGTGTCCTGGCAGCTGACTCTCGTAGTCACGATTCTGATTCCGGTGGTCGCGACTGCCCTCTACTTCTATCACCGGGTCACGACCCCAAAGTGGCTGGTGATCCGCAAGCGAATGGCGGATGTCACGGCCTCGCTCACCGAGTTCATCCAGGGGATCGAGGTGGTCCAGATCTTCGACCGGACACGCGAGGTGCGCCGGCGCATGAACGAGATCAACCGGCGAAAGTACGCGCCGCAGGTCAAGGCGGAAGTGATCGTGACTGTGATGTTCAACTTCATCTTCTTTATGGAGACCTTCATCATCGCCCTGGTGCTCTACTGCGGCGCGAGATGGGTGGGGATCGTCCATCCAGCGGCTGCCCCCGGTGCGCTCGGCGGCCTTGCCGGCGCAGCTACGGGCGCAAAGGCCGCGGGAGCCACCGCGGGGCTCACAATAGGAACTCTGGTGATGTTTATAACCTACGTCCGCATGTTCTTCGAACCCGTCTATATGGCGGCCGAGGAGATCGCTTCGGTCCAGAGGGCAATCGCCGGAGCCAAGCGGATCTTCGGGCTCTTGTCAATCGACGAGACCATACCCGAACCCGCGCGGCCGGCTGCCTGGCCCGCCTTTGAGTCGGCCATCACCTTCGAGAACGTGTCCTTCTCCTACACGGGCGACGACAATTACGTCCTGCGCAATGTGTCCTTCACCATTCCGAAGGGGCAGCGGTTCGCGCTGGCCGGCGTCACCGGCGGAGGTAAGTCCACGGTGATCAGCTTGCTTCTGCGGTTTTACGATCCCCAGGAGGGCCGCATCCTGGTCGACGGAACGGACATTCGGGAGATTTCTTCGGAGGAATTGCGGAAGAAGTTCGGACTGGTTCTCCAGGACATCGTGATCTTCCCTGGAAACGTCGCGAGCAACGTTTCGCTCGGAAGCAAAGATTACGATCTCGGCAGAGTCGAGGAAGCGTGCCGGAGAGTGTCGGCGGACCGCTTCATCGATACCATGCCCGACCGCTATGAGACGGAGCTTTCCGAGCGGGGCGCCAACCTGAGCCGCGGAGAGCGGCAGCTGCTCTCTTTTGCGCGGGCGCTCGCTTTCGACCCGCAGATACTGATCTTGGACGAAGCTACAAGCTCGGTCGATCCCGAGACCGAGCGGCTGATCCAGGCCGGGCTTGAGACGCTAATGCGGGGCCGGACCTCGATCGTTATTGCCCACCGGCTCTCGACGATCTTGAACGTCGATCGCATCTTGGTCGTACGCGACGGCGAGATCATCGAGCGCGGTACGCACGACCAGCTGGTGGCTGCGGGCGGATACTATTCGAAGCTCTTCAAGCTTCAGTTCTTGCCCGGCAACGGACTGTGCGATAAGAAGGCGCCCACAGATGACTGACGACAAGAGACACGACAGGAAGGGCTTCCTGGAGTATGCCAAGTGGCTCTGGCGATATTACCGGAATCACAAACGGGTCCTCATTGTCCTTCTCACGGTCTCCTTCCTGTCGAGCGCGCTGGTGGTGATCCAGCCGATTCTCCTGAAGAACATATTCGATCTCGTGCAGTCGGGCGTGACCAAACCGACAAGGCTCGCGGTGGTGAGCACATGGATCGACCGGATGGGCAATGGCGATATATCGAACTACGTGGTGATGTTGATTCTCTTCGGCCTGGGTGCATTTGTCGTGAGGACTTCCCTGATAAGCCATCGAGCCTATATGAACGTGCGGCTCGAGTGGGAGGTCAGGCAGGACATGTTCGAGTGCGTCACGCGGAAGGGTCCGGACTTCTTCAACAGGTTCAACACAGGTGACCTGATCACGCGGCTCACCGACGACGTGTCGGAAGAGAAGATCACGTGGTTCGCGTGCAGCGGCATCTTCCGGCTTTACGAGTCGTTGACCCTGATCGCCTTCAGCCTGGTGATGATGCTTTCGATCAACCCGGTGCTCACTGCATGGACGGCAGGGCCGTTGCCGATACTGATTCTGATCTATGGCAAGAGCTCGTCACTCTTGCACCGGCGCTTCGATTTCCTTCAGAAGAAGATATCGATCGTCAACGATACCATGCACGCTTGCTTCACTGGAATTCGCGTGATCAAGGCTTACGTGCGCGAGGGGGATCAAAGGCAGAGGTTCGGTGAGGCTGCCGAGGCACGCAGAGCGGCCGAGATATCCGCCATAAAGGTCCAGGCCATCATGGAGTCGCTGTGGGCCTATGTCTGGCAAATTGGAATCGTGGTGGTACTGCTGGCAGGGGGATTCTACGTAATAAGAGGCAGCCTCTCGATCGGCGAGTTCATTGCCTTCGATTCCTACGTGTTGCTGTTGATTTACCCGATGTTCGACGTCGGTAACTTCATGGTACGGGGCATGCGGGCGGCGGCGTCCCTGGACCGTCTGATGGAGGTCGAGAATTTCCCGCCGATGATCCGTGAGGAAGAGCTGAGCCGGGACACCATCGGGGAGCTGCATGGTCGGGTCGCGTTCGAACACGTGACGTTTCGCTTCCCGGGTTACGACAACGATATCCTCCGGGATGTGTCCTTCGTTGCGGAACCTGGGCAGCGTGTCGCCCTGGTCGGCCGCGTGGGCTCCGGCAAGAGCTGGGCGGTCCGCATGATCCCGCGGCTGGTGGACCCAACCGCAGGCCGGATCACGGTCGACGACATCGATCTCAGGGACCGTGACATCCATGCCATCCGGGAGCGCATCGGGTATGTGCCGCAGGAGCCGCTGCTCTTCACGGACACCATAGAGAACAACATACGCTTCGGACGGGAAGGCATCGATGCGAAGACCATCGACTGGGCGATAGAGGTCTCGCAGCTGGAGCAGGACCTTGGCACATTTCCCAAGGGCCTCGAGACCAGGATCGGCGTTCGCGGGATGTCGATCTCGGGCGGACAGAAGCAGCGGCTGGCCCTGGCGCGGGCGCTGGCGGGCAAGCCCAGGATCTTGATTCTTGACGATTGCACTTCCGCCCTGGATGCCCGGACCGAGGCGGCCCTTTGGGACCGGCTGCATCAGGTGATGCCGGAGCTTACGTGTTTCATAATCACCCATCGCCCGGCAACCCTGGAGCTGGCGGATAACATAATCGTTCTGGAAGACGGAGCGATCATGGAGCAAGGTACCCACTCGGATTTGCTCCAGCAGGAAGGCGTGTATTTCAGGCTCTACAGCCGAATCCGCCTTGAGGAAGACGTCTCGAAGACGGGAGAAGAAGGGGCGCAAGAAGGGGACAGCTTATAAGGATTGCCCGGCGACCTGGAAGGCATTGAAGGCGCGATTCCTCAAGGACGACAAGAATCGCCGCGACCTTGTCAAGAGGTTGATTGGTTTACGCATCTGCCGAAATGGGGATGTGTCCCTATTTAGGGGGGGGCGCCCTGATATGGCCTCCCCATGGGTTACACGAAGGCCAGCCGTAGTCCCACGCGATCGCAGGACCCACGCCTGGCCCAGTGCATACTCCAAATCCTACTATTGGCCGATTTCAGCTGTGTGGTTTCTTATAGTTACTTCCAGTTGCTCCTAGTTGCTCTCAGTTACCCCTAGTTGCCTCTATAGGTCCGGACCGAAATCAGCCTCGAACGCCTTCCCGAGTTTGGCTGCCCAATTGTCGAGGACGTCGAGCTTGCCGAAGAAGAACCTTAGGACCTTCGGCTCCTGGACGAACTTCAAGCCCTTTACCAGTTCGCGGTGCTTGTAGAGCCAGCCGAGCCGATCGACCATGTATTCTATGTGCGACAGGGTGTAGACGCGGCGCGGCACCGCAAGCCGGGCAAGTTCCAGATCCGCGTAGACCTCGTTGCCGTTCTCGTCCCGGTCGTTGGAGATCGTGCCCCGCTCCATGGGCCGGGCGCCCGACGCGATGTAGACCGCCGCCGCAAGCGCGCCGGCCGGATACTCCGACTGCGGTATGTGCGGCACAAAGCGCTTGGCGTCGACGTGGGCCGCGAGGCCGCCCGCTGGCGTCACCACCGGGATCCCGGTCTCCAACAGCCGTCCCACGAAGTACTCAATGAATTCCGGAGAGGCGCCGGCGACGTTGGTGTCACACATCTCTCTCATGCCGACTGCCATCGCTTCAATCTCTTTGGTGGACATGCCGCCGTAGGTGGCAAAGCCTTCATAGACCGGCAGCCAGTCCAGGATTCGGTCATAGTATTCCTTCTTATTGACGGCCATCAGACCGCCGCGCACCGAAGTACTCTTCCTGCCGGAGAGATAGAAGATATCGACGACGCTCATCATCTCCTTGATGATCTCGCCGATCGATTTGTTGGCGTATTCTTTCTCACGGGTCTTGACGAAGTAGGCGTTCTCGGAGATCAAGCTGCCGTCGAATACCAGCGGGATCCCGTGGGCCACGCAGAGCTGCTTCACTTCGCGCAGGTTCCGGATCGAGAAAGGCTGGCCGCCCACCAGATTGGTTGTTGCCTCCATCCGGATGAACGGAATCTTCTTGGCGCCATACTTCTTTATGGCGTCCTCGACCTTCTTCAGATCCATGTTGCCCTTGAAGGGATCGGTGCTCTGGGTGTTGAAGGTCTCGTCCCGGCAGAGCTCGAGGACGGTAGCGCCCGCCAGCACAAAGTGCGCCTTGGTCGTGGTGAAATGGTAATTCATGATCACGACGTCGCCGGGCTTAACGAAAATCTTGGCCAAGAGGTGCTCGGCGGCGCGGCCCTGGTGCACCGGCACGGCATAGTCGAAGCCCAGAACGTCCTTCACCGCACTCGCGAGCCTGTAGAAGCTCTCGGAGCCGGCATAGGCATCATCTGCGACCATCATCGACGCCAGCTGGTTATCGCTCATGGCGTTGGTGCCGCTATCGGTGAGCATATCGAGGAAGAGGTCTTTGGTGCGCAGCAGGAAGGTGTTGTAGCCCGCCTCCTTGATTGCCTCAAGGCGCCGCCCGATCGGCGGCAACGTGGTCCTCTGCACAATCCTCACTTTGTGCATCTCCATCGGAATGGTCTTACCATTCGAAAGCTTGATTCTCATTTAAGTCTTCCTCCTTACTGATGGATTCCGTTACGAATTCTCCACACACTCCCGGCTCTGATCGACCCCCCTTCCCTCGTGAACACCTGGCACTTCCCCCAAAATGCGAGCTCGGATTATACACCATGGCATGCAGATAGGGAAGGCCAATAATCGGGAAGATTGGGGTTGAGAAACTCGGGGTCGGGGCAGGACCGATTGACACAGGCAGGCTGAGACAAGATAATACACAGGATAACACGGTGTGCCGGTAACGAGATGTTCGGTAGGTTCGGCAGGAAGACGCGTAAGGAAGGTGCCCCACATGAAATCCGATGCTGAGAAGCCGGGAGCGGAGCGGCCCGAGGCGATGATGCCCGGAGCAAGAAAATCCGACAAGATGGAATTCGAGAAGATGCGATTCGAGACGAAGGCGATCCACGCCGGTCAGGAGCCCGACCCCACAACCGGCGCGGTCGTCGTTCCGGTCCATTTCACTTCGACTTTCGCGCAGGAAAGCCCCGGCCGGCACAAAGGCTATGAGTACTCGAGGACCCAAAACCCGACGCGGAAGGCTCTTGAGGAGTGCGCTGCCGCTCTCGAAGGCGGCAAGTACGGACTAGCGTTTGGCTCGGGGATGGCGGCGATCAATAACGTCTTTAACCTTCTTAAGACCGGGGACCACGTCCTGTGCACCGAGGATATGTATGGAGGCACCTATCGCATCCTGGAGCATGTCTACAAGGACTACGGCGTCGATTTCTCGCTGGTCGATACGACCAGGCCCGCCGACATCGTATCTGCGGTCAAGAAGAACACCCGAATGCTCTGGCTGGAGACCCCGAGCAACCCGCTGCTGCGCATAACGGACTTGCGAGAAGCCGCAGCGATCGGCAAGGACAGGGGCCTCATTACCGTTGTCGACAACACTTTCGCGACGCCCTTTTTCCAGACGCCGCTTGAGTTGGGGATAGACGTGGTTGTCCATAGCACCACCAAGTATCTCGGCGGCCACAGCGATGTCGTGGGTGGGCTCGTGATCACCTCCAACGAGGAATATCACGGGCGGCTCAAGTTCTGTCAGAATGCGGTGGGCGGTGTGCCCGGGCCGATGGACGCCTGGTTGGTGCTTCGGGGTATCAAGACCCTCGCCGTAAGGATGAGGGAACACTTTGCCAATGCGCTCCGGGTGGCCGGGTTCCTTGAGACCCATCCGCGCGTCAGGCGAGTGATCTACCCCTGGTTGCCGAGCCACCCACAGCATGAGCTCGCAATGAGGCAGATGTCCGGAATGTCGGGCATGATTTCTTTCGAGCTTGAGGGCGGCCTTGAGGATGCGCGGCGCTTCCTTGAACGGGTCAGGCTTTTCGCGTTGGCCGAGAGCCTCGGGGGTGTCGAGTCGCTGATCGAACATCCGGCGATAATGACCCACTCCCACATACCGGCCGAGATGAGGCAGAAGACGGGGATATCGGATACGCTGGTCCGGCTTTCGGTCGGAATTGAAAATGTCGAGGACCTGATAGAGGATCTTGAGGCTGCCCTGGGGTGACCGGGCGCCGTCGGCCAAGGCCCATCCAGATTCCCACTACCCATTCCGGTGGTGGTTGAGTATAGTGAGACATCGCCGATCCCCTATTGTGTCGGCTCAACGCACGGGGCCACACTTACCAGCGGCATAGAGTCTCCCCGAAAGTCGCAACACAACGGAGGGCTCAATCATGACTACTAAGAGCATACAGGCGCGGCTTCCTGCGCTCACGTTAGCCGTATTGGTGTTGGCTCTGCTCGTCTGCAGTCAGGGGCTGCTTGCTCAGCAGCCCGACGAGATCCCGGTCAAAGGTATCACCGCGGTCAGGGCTGAGAACCATCCCAGGATTGACGGCGTCCTAAGTGACGCCTGCTGGAAGATGGCTCCTCGCTTGGGGGAGTTCTTTCAGGATGAGCCCAACCATGGCGAAGCCGCAACCGAATCCACTATCGTGCGGGTGGCCTACGACAATGAGGCGATCTATGTCGGTATGGAGATGTATGACTCCCAGCCGGGCAGGATCGTGGACCGGCTCACCCGGAGAGATCGGGACCAGGATGCCGATTGCGCCCTTGTAGTCATAGACAGCTATCACGATCATCAGACTGCCTACGGCTTCCTGGTTTACGCCTCCGGGACCCAGCAGGACGCCTATCACTTCAATGACAACAACAGCGATGGCGGCTGGGACGCCGTTTGGGAATCCGCGACCGAGATCACCGACCGCGGCTGGACTGCCGAGTACCGGATACCGCTTGACTGTCTCCGCTTTGTTGCCGCGGACGATCCGGTCTGGGGAATCCAGTTCGCCCGCGCAATCACCCGCAACAAGGAAGTCGACCAATGGATCGATATTCCCGAGGAGGCGGGCGGCTTCGTGTCCCGCTTCGGCCACCTCGAGGGGCTTCGGGGCCTCCACAGTCCCAAGCAGATGGAAGCCCTGCCATACCTGGTTTCCTACGAGGAAACCGAGGCCAAGCATCGTGGGAATCCCGACGGCCGGGACTACTTCGGCAACATGGGCCTTGATCTCAAGTACGGCATCACTCCGAACATTACGCTCAATGCAACACTGAATCCCGATTTCGGCCAGGTCGAGGCGGATCAGACAGTTCTCGAACTCACCAGCTTTGAGACCTATTTCCCGGAGAAGCGGCCTTTTTTCGTCGAGGGGTCGCGCATCTTCGAGACCTATTTCAATCTCTTCTACTCGCGCCGGGTCGGGAAGTCTCCATCCGGCGGGGTCTCCAATCTCGACTACTACGTCGATAGACCCGGGGCCACCACCATACTGGGCGCGGCCAAGGTGACCGGCAAGACCAGCCACGGCACCTCGATTGGGATTCTGGAGGCTGTTACCCAGCGTGAGCGGGCCAAGTTTATGGACCGCGAAGGCACACGGCAGGAGGCCGTAGTCGAGCCTGAGGCCAACTACCTGGTGGCCAGACTCCAGCAGGACATCCTCAGGAACTCGAGCGTCGGAATCATCGCGACCGCCGCTAACCAGAACACCCTGCACCCCGCTTATACGGGTGGCGCGGATTGGTACTTGCGCGTCCACGATGGTGAGTTTGCAACGCAGGGCGAAGTCGTGGGCTCGCTGACGGGACCGGGCGAGCGCAGCTGGGGCGGGTACCTGAAGCTTGCCAAGGAGGGCGGAAGAAATATCCGTGCGTATGTTGAAGGCCAGTATCTGGACCGAGGCCTGGATCTCAATCGAATCGGCTACTTGAGGCGCGACGATCTCAAGGAGCTGAGCAGCTGGTTCCAGTACCGAACGAACAGGAAGTGGTGGATAGTCAACAGGACGTGGACCGGGACCTACGCCGACCTTACGGAGAACCTCGATGGGCTCAGGCAGAATTACGGCTGCGACCTCGAAAGCGACATCGAATTTACGAATTATTGGAGCGCCAGCGTCGGCGGCTGGGTGGATTTCGGAAAGACTGCCTTCGATTGGGAGACTCGGGGAGGCCCGCCAGTGCAGATTCCTCTGGGACAGAGCTGGCGGCTGGGCTTCAACACCGACGGCAGAAAGTGGTGGGAGCTAAACCCGTTCGTTAACGGCGGCGATACCTGGGACGGCCACTTCATCGGCTACAGGCTCAATGTCAACCTGCGTCCCAAGTCCAACGTTGAGTTGAGCTTGGGGCCCGGATTCAACAGCCAGTGGCACGTCTCGCGATGGCTCGGGGCCGTCGTTGGTGAGGAGGGTGACCGTCAGGACATCTTTGGAGAGCAGTCCTACCGCCGGTTCGACATGGTCTTGCGCGGGACCTTCACGTTCACCAAGGATCTCTCGCTCCAGGTCTATGCGCAGCCCTTCTTGGCGGCGGTGGACTATAGCAAGTTCAAGAAGCTGGTGCCGGGCGGCTATGAGTTCGTGGATGCCAGCGTCTATGACGAGAGCGTCGAGCAGCCCGACTTCAACTACAACTCCTACAATTCCAACGTTGTGCTGCGGTGGGAATACGAGTGTGTGCCAACGTGAGTCGAGATTTCAGACGGCTCCAGTACCTGGTATCGTTGAGTTGGAGTATAGAGACTCACGAGAGCCAGGGAAAGGAGCCTGAGATGAGTATGGGAGTGGTGAGGCGGAGAATCAAGCGAAAGGTGAAGGGTGAGGTGAGGGTAGTGAGCCGGGAGGAGTACGACGGGTTGGACATGTCGGGGAAGGTAGAGTTGATCAGGGCGCTGGTCCCGTTAGGTCTGGAGCGAGCCATGGAGATGTTGAAGGAAGAGGTGGAGAGCCTGGTGGGCAAGCGATGGGATCGCAGGATGCGGCTGGCGGGTCATGTTCGAGGGGGTAGTAATCCTGGGACGGTGATGTTGGCGGGGCAGCGGGTTCCAGTGCGAGTGCCGCGTGTTCGGGATGGCCGGAGGAATCGGGAGGTCGCCCTGAAGAGTTACCGGAGCCTGCGTGCCGGCGCCGGGCAGGTTGATGAGGTATTGCTTCGGCGGGTGCTCTATGGGCTGTCGTGCCGCAACTACGAGCTGGCGGCTGAGGCGGTTCCTGGTGCAATAGGGTTGAGTTCTTCGACGGTGTCACGGCGTTTCCGGGAGGCGACGGCGGCCAGGTTGCGGGAGTTTAAGGCTCGGGACCTATCGGGCTATGAGTTTGTGGCGCTATTCGTGGATGGCAAGAGTTTCGCGGATGATGAGATGGTGGTGGCCCTTGGGGTGACGGTTGGCGGGGAGAAGATGCTCTTGGACTTCGTGGAGACCTCGACGGAGAACGAGAAGGCTTGCCTGGGGCTGTTTGAGGCAC
>JAZDEY010000039.1:0-14750 GCA_043808325.1 Candidatus Eiseniibacteriota bacterium | reverse complement strand
GCAGCTGCAAGGACTTTGGCCGGAATAGGGCCTTGGGGCGTCTCGTGTGTTCTTGCGAGGGCTTGCGGCTCTGGATGTCGACATAGATGAACCTGGGTACATTGATAAATGCGTTGCCTTCGGTATCGATGAAGTTGATCCGTCGCTGCTTCAAAGACTCGGCGATGGACGGGTTGGCGTACCGGGTCATTATGAGCACCGGTCTGTCAATCCGCGGTCCCGCGATGGACAGATGCTCCGGGATCGGTCGCCGCAGCATGGTCTTAACCTGAACTCCAAAATGCACTTGCCCCATTTCGGTTCTGACAGCAAGCAGGGCATCGATTTCCTTGGGAAGTGGGCTCTTGCCGCCCATAGTCAGCCTCACTCCTTTGACTGGCGGGAGATTGCGCAGTCGCGCTATGCAGGTCTGTAGGATATCCTCGTCGATCACCATGGGACCTCCATCGGGCGATCAGTGTTTAGCGCTGATCAATTATATTGATCGTCTAACTATACTGCTCATGCGACGAAGAGTCAAGAAGAATCTCTTTAGAATCAGCCGAGCGAGCTATCTCGGTGGCGCGGCGGGTGAGCCCACGGTTTTCGCCGCACCAGTCGATGCGTTTGTCCTTCCTGCAGTGACGTTATCGACCATATTCGTCCTTCTATGAGGGACAATTGCCTAGTGAGCGGTCAGAGCGCGGAGCACTGGGAGTTGGTAGGCCGACCAGCAGATTTGAGATCAGCAAAGCCTTGCCGTCTTGCTAATGGTTTGCGAACGGAACCAGACAAAGCAGTCTGGCTGCGTTTCAGTTACGTCCCCCTTATTCCTCGGTGTTTTCCCTTGTCTCTACCGCTCAAGGCACTCCACATCAAAGAGGCAGCGGCACGTCTCAAAGTACCTCAGTACCGTCTGCGCGATGTTGAGAAGGCTTGGCCGGATAGGATGATCCCCGAGATCTTCAAGCGGTACATCGAACTCCTCGGACTCCGCGATTGGGTTGCCGAGTGGATCAAGGCCAATTCGGAGTTGGCCGAGAGAATGGGGATATCCATCTGCGGCTGCCTTGAGTATCAGGGTCCCCTGGGAAGGCTCGCATCGTTGGCGAATTCGCCCTGACAGAAGCGGACTCTCTGCAGTATATTTGACTGCAAGTGCAGTAATATTCACTGCAAGCGATGCGGTCATGCTGGAGGACCTATTCGGCTATCGCCGAGGCGGAGGCCGGGGCTTTTGATTTCCAGGGTGTTACACTCCCATGTGCAGTAAGACCCGATGCTTGACCAGGCCCCGCTCCAGCGGAATCGCCCCATCCGGCATGCGCTTGCCATCAAGCTCCACCCAAGCCACCCCTCGTTCGCAACCCTCCGGGTTCTCGACCCGGATCTCGTAGACGGCTTCTCCGTGACGATAGCGCAGGCTGAAACCCTCCCACCATGCCGGGATGACGGGGTCCAGCTCCAGGTGATCCCCTCGCACCTTGAGTCCCAGAACCTCCCCGACCCAGGCCAGGTACATCCACGAAGCGGCACCCGTGTACCAGGACCAGCCCCCGTGGCCGATGCGTCCGGGCAAGCGATACACGTCAGCTGCGACGACATAAGGCTCGACTCCGTAGCGCCAGACCGTGTCCGAATCGCGGGCGCGCTCAATGGGGTTGAGCATACGCAGGATACTCACCGCACGCCCACCGTCCCCGCGACGCGCCAGCGCCATGGCAAACCAAATCGCGGCGTGAGTGTACTGGCCTCCATTCTCCCGCACGCCCGGAGGGTAAGCCTTGATGTAGCCGGGTGACGGCTCCGATCTTTCGAAGGGAGGTGCGAGGAGGAGCACGAGGCCCTCATCCTCGCGAACAAGCTGGCTCCACACCGACTCCAGGGCCTTAGTTGCGCGAGATTGAGCCGCGCGACCGTTCCGTGCGCGATCCTTATCCGCGGGCCCCTTCTCAGTTCTATCCTTTTCGGCCCCTCCCTTGTCGATACCATCCTTCCCACCATCATCCTTGCCGGCACCACCCCCAAGCCAGGCCCACGACTGGGGCAGGGAATCGATCTGCGCCTCCTTATTAACCGAGGAGCCCAGCGGCGTGCCATCATCGAAGATCGCCCGAAGATACCACTGCCCATCCCACGCCGTTCGTTCGACACGCTGAAGGAGTGTCTTCCGCTCCTCCCGGTAGGTCTCGCCCAGCTCGGGCGGCCCCACCAAGTCGGCCATCTCGGCCATACGATCTAGCACATCCGCCAGGAACCACGCCAGCCAGACACTCTCTCCTTTGCCCGCAGCACCCACAAGGTTCATGCCGTCGTTCCAGTCTCCCGTTCCCATAAGCGGCAACCCGTGTGGCCCCGAAGTGAGCCCGCGCGTGACCGCTCTCCGGCAGTGCTCAAAAAGCGTGGCCCGCTCGAACGTCACCTTCGGTGTGGAGAAGACCTCCTTCTCGTCATCCTTGAGCCGAGGAGAGTCGAGGAATGGGACCTGCTCGCGCAGGATATCCACATCGCCAGTCACGCGCACATATTCGGCAACGACGTAGGGCAGCCACAAGAGGTCATCGGAAATCCGCGAGCGGAGTCCCGCGCCACTCGGCGGATGCCACCAGTGCTGGACATCCCCCTCCCTGAACTGGCGGCTCGCCGCAACGAGGATGTGCTCTCGCGCGAGCTCAGGCCGGATGCTCACGAGACTCATAACGTCCTGCAGCTGATCGCGGAAGCCGAAGGCGCCACCGGACTGGTAGAAAGCCGACCGTCCCCAGATGCGACAGCTCAAGTTCTGGTAAACGAGCCAACGGTTGATGAGGAAGTCTGCTGCAAGCTCGGGGGTGTGTACTTCGATCGTACCCAGGAGATCGCCCCACCAGGCTTTGGCGCGGTCCAAGGCTCCGTCGACCGCCAGGTCTCCCCGGTAGGTCTCAATCAGCTTATGGACCTCCTCCACCGATCCCGCCTGGCCCAACATGCAGGTGATCTCGGCCGTCTCGCCAGGAGCCAGCTCAAGCGTCGTCTGCAATGCGGCGCACGGGTCCGACCCTGCCCCGGTTCGGCGTGATAGCCCGACCCGCTCCATCGCCACCGGGTTCGCAGCTGAGCGGTTCCGCCCGAGGAAGGACGTGCGGTTGCCGGTGTATGAATCGGCAGGCACGTTCAGGGCCACGAAGGCCACCCGATCTCCGTACTCGGGGTGATAGCGATTCTGGGCAAACATGGCCCCGACTTCATCATCCCACGAAGTCGTGACGTGCATCTGCGAGGCCTCGCGGTTCTCGCCCAGGGTCAACTCCACATAGTAGGTCACCGAGAGTTTACGAGGCCTGGAGGAATCGTTCTTCAGCCGCAGCCTCTGGAGCTTGATCGGCGCTCCCCCCTCGTCATCCACGGGGACGAAGACGGTGAGCTCCTGCTCGATGCCGTGACTGTTATGTTCGAATACGGTGTAGCCCGCCCCATGCCTCGTGCGATAGGCCGTGTCCTCGCGGACGGGCGCAGGCGTTGGCGTCCAGTAGGCGCCGGTCTCCTCATCCCGAACGTAAAGCGCCTCGGAAGGTGGATCTACGACGGGATCATTCGACCACTGGGTCAGGCGATTGCGCCGGCTGTTGCCGTACCAGGTAAAACCCGATCCCGTCTCGCTCACCAGCGTTCCGAAGGTCGGGTTGGCGATGACGTTCACCCAGGGCGCCGGCGTATTAGTGTCAGGCCCGAGATAGATAGCGTATTCACGTCCATCCGTAGTGAAACCGCCCAAGCTATTGAAGTAGGGTAACTCCAGGAAGGGCAGCACCGGCGACGGCTCTCGCCGCGCGCGTTTCCGGCCCAAGGGCTCCGGCAGCTCGGGCGGCTCGAGAGGCCCGCCCAACTGCTGGGGAAATGTGCCGCGGGCTGCCACCAGCACCACACTCGCCGCGGCCTTGAGCAGCGTCTGGTCTTCATCGGGGATGAGATCCGCGCTCCGCAGATAGACTCCACCAGGCTTGTCGATTCCCGTATGCGTCGAATGGGTCTGGATCAGGCCCTCGAGTCGCTCACGCAACGGCTGTTCATAGCCGCCAGGCTCCTCGTTAAGGATCACCAGGTCAGCCATGAGGCCGTGTTTGCGCCAGTAGGTATGCGCCTCGAGCATTTGACGCACGATGGGGATGTCCCGCGCCTCGGCTATGGTAACGAGGGCAATCGGCAAGTCGCCCGAGATGCCATAGGGCCACAACCCGGCTTGGCCCTTGCGGTTCTCCTCGATGCATTCCGCGGCAGGCCGCAGGAGAGGATTGGGATAGAGCAGATAGCTTGCCAGATGCTGGAAACGGCGAGCGTCGTCAGGCTGGATGCGAAGCAGACGTAACTCCAGCTGGGCCGAGGCCCAGGCGAAATCCATGGCCCGATGGACCGCGTGGACATCTCCGTACTTGCCCACGAGCCTGAGGACCTGCTCGCGGGTCTGCCCCGCGGCAATCACCAGGGAGATCTGGACGCGCTGGGCCGGACGCAAGGTCACGCGCTGGCGCAGGCATAGGACCGGATCGAGCACGAACCCCTGGCTGTTGGTGAGCTCCTGGAAGATCCCCATAGGCTTCGCAAGCGTTCGCCCTCGACCGATAAAGCGGCGCCGATCGGTTTCGAACTCTAGCGGCTCGGCCTCGGCTCCCTCGAGTGTCAGTCGGTGCGCGACATAGATGGGGAAATCGGCTTCGCTGCGAGACCGGCGGTGCGCCAAGAGGGCGCGCTCGTCGTTCACGGCTTCGGTTGCGATAAAGAGTTTATTGAAGGCCGGATGTTGCAGGTCCGCGCCGTGAGCGGCCATCGAGAGCTCGACGTAGCTCGTAAGTTCCAGCCGCCGGGTGCGAACGGAGCGGTTCACGAGAGTGATCCGCCGGATTTCGACGTCGTCCTCCGGGGAGATCACGATCTCGGTATCCGTATGAATGCCGCCATCCACGCGCCGAAACACGGCGCGGTCCAGGGCGAAACTCGCCGAATAGGTTTCCACTTTGCCGCCGACCGGGTGATAGGTGTTGGACCAGACCCGATCCGAATCGGCCTCGCGGATGTAGCAGAAGGTTCCCCAGCGGTCCTCGGTTCGGTCCGATCTCCAGCGTGTGATCTCCTGGTCACCCCACCGGCTGTAACCGCCGCCGGCATTCGTGACCATTAGAGAGTAGCGGCCATTCGAGAGCAACTGGGTCTTGGGCGCGCTGGTATGGGGGGTATCGAACTTGCTTACGGAGGGCGCGACCTCGCCCACGCTCGTGACCGAAGGCACTCGCTCCCGCGTGGAGACGTGGTGGAGCGGCGGAAGCACCGGGACGCGCTCGTGGAGCAAGGGCTCGACAGCACGCACGCGAGGATCGGCATGGAAGCGGCGCTGGATGGAGTTGTCGTGGACCAAGTTGGTGAGTGACAGGAAACTCATGCCTTGATGGTGGGCCATGTAGGCCCGGACGATCACCCCACGGTCGTCCTCATGGCCCGGCTGGCGGCTGAAATCCATGGCTTCGTAATAGCCGTAATCGTCAAGCAGCCCCAGACCGGCGAGTTGCTTCAAATTCCGCACGGCCTCGCGCGGGGCCAGGCTGACCGCCAGCATGGTGGCATAGGGCGCTACGACAACGTCCTCTTCCAGGCCGCGCTTGAGTCCCAGCTCCGGTACGCCAAAGGCTTTGTATTGATAGGTCTTGTTGATATCCAGATCACCATAGGCCGATTCCGAGATGCCCCAGGGCACGTGGCGTTTGCGACCGTAGGCTATCTGGATCGCCACGGCTTCTCTCATTGCCTTATCCAGCAGCGAGTTGCCGTATGAGCGCTGGAAAACGAGCGGCATCAGGTATTCGAACATGGTGCCAGTCCAGCTCATGAGCACTCGACGGCGGCCGATCGCGCCGTAGGGGCGACTCATCGAGAACCAATGATCGACGGGGACGTCGCCCCGGGCGATGGCGATGAAACTCCCGAGCCGCGCCTCACTCGCAAAGAGATCGTAGTAGGCGCTGTCTCGGCGACCTTCAGAAACGTTGTAGCCCACCGAGAAGAGCCGGCGCGGGGAATCATATAGGAAGCGCATGTTGATGGATTCGGAGAGCTCGCGCCCTTCCTGGGCGAGCCGCTCGACGGCAGCCTGCATCTCGCCGGCCAGCCACCTCGACTCTGCGAAGGCTCCGATCAGGCGGTCAAGCCACTCGTGGATAGGGCCTGTGGCCTGGGGGCCGGTCTGGGGAGCGGCTTGGCGAGCAGCCTCCCGGATTGATCGGAGCACCTGGATGCAGGCGACCTCTCCGTTTGCGAGGTCAAGGAGCGAAGGCGCGCGCTCGAGCCCCTGGCGCCAAGCGCCGACGGCATCCGCACCGAGTTGGGCCACTTCCTCTTCGGTCTTCTCGTTAAGGATTTCGATCCAGATGAGGTAGCGATCCGCAAGCGCCGTCCAAGCCGATATCTGGCTTGCGATCTCGCCCACCCAGTGGGCCGCACTTGGTCGGGTGCCGGCGGCTTCACCGAGAGGCTTTACGCTGCCCTCCAGGCGCCTGAGTGCACCAAGCGCATCGCCGATGCGCTCCGGCGGGACTTCCAGGGCGCGCACGAGCCCGTCGAGAAGGCGAGTGTCGAGGTCGGTGAGGCCCTCGCTGGCGGCGACCTCTCTCAGGATTTCCGCAGCGTCGAGCAGACCTTCAAAGGCCCTCACGTCGAGGATGGGAACCCGAACGAGCTCCTCGAGTCCATGCTCCAGGCACCATAAGGCACCCAACAGGTTTCCACTGTCCACAGTGGACACGTAGCGAGGCTCAAGTGGGGTCAAGGTCGCGATGTCATACCAATTGAGCAGATGGCCCTCATAGCGCTCCAGCTTGCCGACGGTTTTCAAAGTACGGGTGAGTTTATCGATCACACCGTCGGCCGTCAGGTATCCGAAGTCATGCGCACCGAGCGCGCTCGCGATCCAGAGACCGATGTTGGTTGGGCTGGTACGCATTGCCAGTTGATTCCGATGGGAGACCTGGTAGTTGTCCGGCGGAAGCCAGGATGTCCTATCCCCCACGAAGTCCGAGAAGTAGCCCCAGGTTCGCCGTGCGACCCTCCTCAAGAACCGTAAGTCCCTCTCGCCGAGCTCCAATTGCTGTTGCTTCGGCTGCGGTCGACGGGTCAAGAGCCAACCGACGAGCGGAGATATGAGCCACAAGGCAAGCCATGGGCCCGCCGCCAGCAGGTTCGACGGCCTCCAGCGTTCGATCGCCAACGCGACGGCAGCGCTCAGGATGCTCGCCAGGCTGAGCAAGCTCACGAACATCCGCACGTGACCGGGAGAATTCCATTGCATCACTTCCGCTGAGGTCCACTCCAGCAAGCCGCGATGAGAGACAAGCCGGCTATACCCGACCCGCAAAATGGCATCCAGCGCGAGCCAGGCCTGATGCGGCACGAGCGAAGCATCGACAAACGCCCTGACGAGATCGTGCCACGCTTTCGAGAAGGAGAAACTTTTCAGGCCCCGACGTGAAGTCGCCCAGGTGAAGGGCTGCGTCAAAGGGGTAAAGATGAGCTGCACGCCGACCACAACCGAGGCTATCCACCCCATTGGGGATGAGACCAGCCAGGAGACCACAAGCAGACCCAGACTGGTTGCGGGCACCAGGCTCCGGCGCAAGTTGTCGAAGATCTTCCAACGGTCGAACCCCGAGATCGGGTTTGGCCCTCGCCGCCCTCCAGGCAGGGGAACACGCGGCAGGACCCATTCCGCGATCTGCCAATCACCTCGGATCCAACGATGCTGCCGGCTGGTGTAGCTCAAGTAATCTTGCGGGAATTCATCGTAGAGCTCGAGGTCGCTGGCGAGGCCCACTCGAACGTGAGCACCCTCGATCAAGTCGTGGGAGAGCAGCCGCTCATCCGGGAAAGCCCCGGAAAGCACTCGGCTGAAGATGCGAACATCATAGATGCCCTTGCCGTGGTAAGAACCTTCGCCGGTGAGATCCTGATTGACGTCGGAAACGGCCTTGGTATACGGATCGATCCCGACGGCGTCGGAGAAGAGCCGGCTAAAGGGCGAGCCGCTCGTGCTCGGCAGGGACGGGCTCACGCGCGGCTGGATGACGGTGTAGGTGCCGGCAAGGACTTTGCCCTTGCCGTCGAGGCGCGGCCGATTGAGAGGGTGCGCCAGCGTCTCGATCATCCTTCGGGCGGCGCCGTGAGGCAACTGAGTGTCGCTGTCCAGGGTGATGACGAACCGCACGTTGAAGAGATCATCCGCGTCGCCGACATAGACCAGGCGACCGGCATCGTCGGGCCGCGTCCCATCGATCAGGCGATTGAGTTCTTCCAGCTTGCCGCGCTTGCGCTCCCAACCGATGAATTTACGCTCGGATTCACTCCAGCGTCGCTCCCGGTGGAAGAGGAAGAAGAGTCCACCATCCTCACCAGCGTACCTTTGATTGAGGGCTTCCAGGCTTTCGGTCATCATTCGCAGGAGAGGTTCGTCCTCATCACAGTGGGCCTGCGTTGAATCCGTATAATCGGTGAAGAGACCAAAGACCAGGTTCGTCTCTCTATTGGCCAGGTATCGGATTTCGAGCTTTTCCACTTCGGCCCGGACGGTCTCCGCATCCACGAGCAGCATGGGCACGACCGCCAGCGTTCGGCACGCGTCAGGAATCCCCGAAGTCTCGAAATCCATCTTGCCAAGAGTGCGTGGGGGAAGCAGCCGCGTCACGAGGTAATTTAGGACCTCGAGCGACAGCTGGCTGGCGGGGACGACCAAGAGCAGGGCTATCAGCAGCCGAACCCCCGGCGTTTGCCCGCGCAGGCCAAGCACGACGCCCAGGGACATCAGGAGGGCCAGGGCAAAGCCAAGCCCGAGGAAGTAGAGTCGCGAATGATGGCGGTAGACCCATTGGAGGGCGCGCCACCGCCACTTCTCACGGCAATGTAAGAGCCGCGCCAGGTCACGCCTCACGTCACCGACGAGGTAAGTCCCGACGTGAGCCAAGCGATCATCCCTCGGTAGTTCGCCCTGCGCCGAGTCGCTGGCAGCAGCGCCAGCACGGTCCCCCGCTCCTTCCCGGGCAGCCTGCGCGGCCAACTCGATGGCGCGCCGCGCAACCTCGGGCTCCGCCCTACCCGACCCACGGGCGAGCTCCTCAACCGCGCAGCGGTACCGATCGCGCGTCTGGAAATCCATCTTAGGATAGATGCCGGCCGGATCCAGCCGAAGCACGCGCTCAACCAGGCTCAGCTCCTCGAAGATTTGCCTCCAATCCAACAGCGCGAGCTGGCGCAGGCTCGTGAACGCATTTCCGATCGATATCCGATCCTTGGTCTGGCGGTTTTGCTCACGCAGGTCAAGATCGCTCAGGGATTTCCGGAAGGTACGCTCAAGCCAGCTGCGGACCGGCCCCAGGGCGGCTTCCTCGTCGTAAAGGTGATCAATCAGCTGAGAGGCAAAGTACGGGCTCGGGCTAGGCTGCGCCGTGGCGAGTTCGGCCAGTAACGCGTAGAGCTGGTTGGGATCGCGCCGGTTGGCCGTGATCAGTCGATTCGCCCAGAAGTCGGCGATCCCGCGCTCCCTGAGCTCGGTCAGGGCCCGTGTGGCAAGATTCTGAACGCTCTCGACGAGAGCGATGCGGAGCATCTGGGGCACTGCCCAGAGCTCTCCGATCGACAACGGACTCACGGTCTGATAGGCATCGACAAACGCAAGGATATTCTCCCTGTCCAGGCGCAGGTCCGTATGGGAGACCAGTTCAGTCGCGAGGCCATAGATGCGCGGCAGACCCCGGTAGGGCTCGTCTGACAGTGCCGGCAGCTCCTGGTAGAAACGCCGGGGAAGATTCAGCTGAACCTCGCGGATGTTGCTCTCAATGATGTATTCGTTATCGAGGAGCCACTCGGCAGTTGGAGGCACGCTCTGCCCCACCCGGCCCGCTTCGGCAAGATTCAGGCAAACCTGATGGATCCACTGGCGGGACCGTTCAAGGCGCGTCAAGAGCTCGGTTGTCCGCTCGGGATTGGGATCCAGCCTGTGTTCCTTGGCCAGGCGCGGGACGTACTCCTGGATCTGGGCTGCGGAGAGCGGCACCGTGGGAACAGAAACATATCCGGTCGGACTCTTGGCCCTCGGATGCAGGACGAAGACTGCCGGCGGGATCTCGCCGCTTTCCCGGAGCACCGCCACCGGGAGCCGCAAGGCCTCGATCGGCACCTCGAGGACGAGGACAGCTTCTTCGCACACCAGCCAGCGGGCGTGGTCTTCAAGGAGGCTCCGTGCCACACCGTACTTCGATCGGCGCATCCACACGGCAGCGAGGGCGGCACCGATCAAACCCCCTGCCAGGATCGGGACCAAGCCGGATGAGCTTCCTGCGAACATCGTCACCGGCACCGGCCAGCGGAGGCCGGCGGATGCAATACCGGCCACGCCCGCGGCGACGACGGCAGCCAGTACCATCCAAAGCGCACGCCGCCAGAAGAAGGGATCCCACGTGCGTATATCTCCATCGGCACCCTTGTAGACCAAGGCGGCGCGACGGAAGCCCCTCTTTCCGAGCTCCCGGAGGGCCCGACGAGCTTCCTCGCGCTTGGCGAAGTAGCCTACGAGAATGCCTTCTCTTACGTTCGTCCCTTCTCTCACGCTGCTTCCTTGCTTTACGCTGGTTCCTTGCTTCGCCACTTGGTCCTTGGTCTACGCCTCGAGCCTATGCTCCGAGAAACCGCGATGGATTCACTGGATGGAAATCATCGGCCAACCGCTCCCGACCTATCGCCCTGCATTGCGGCTGAATTGCCGCAGCAGTATACAGCGGAGGACACCACGCGGCAAGCAGTTTACGGCAAACGGGAGAGGCTCGCGGAGCAGGAGATGTTGGCGAGGAGGAGGACCGGGTGGACGAGGATTCGACATCTCACCGCTGGCCGAATAGGTAAGCCGAGGATGAGTCCGCGCTTGCTAACTCAGCAGCACCCCTTGCCGCAACCACAGTAGGATTTACTTCAAGGACGGCGCGTCCGCTGCTGCTCGCATCTTGTTCCGCTGCTTACGCTGACGGGTACCCAGCTCAGCTCGCACGTCTTTACCCGCGATCTTCACCACCGGAAGCGTGAAGGAGGGCACCCCACAGCGCACCATCGCGGACTGGATGAACTCGCGGAAGTAGGGCCAGACATGCAGATAGAGGCTGGTCTGTTTGAACATTTCGAACATGACTGGACTGACAGTGACTTGAGTCGAGTACTCCAACAGGAAGGCTGCGCCAATCTCGAGCAGCACATCGTCTGGCTTGCCGCCGATTACCTCCAGATGGCACTCACAACGAACAGCGAACTCATCACGCTGTCGCTCAGCGAGGGAAGCGCTGCTCCGAAACCTAAGCTTCGCCCCTGATGGAACCGAACGGAGAGCCCGGTTCTTGATAGTCGCCTCGGATAGCAGGATTTCCTTTATCTCAAGGCCTTTGATGAATGCCTCGTATGCGGCTGGCCCCGGCCGCTCTTGAGGCTGCTTGGCACGATCTGATTTAGGCTGCATTTGAACGCTCTCCTCAGCACGCCTCGAGTCGTCGATATTCGCTCCCATGTCCATACACCACAGGCTCTTGCTCCCCAACCGCGGCGTTGCCGAAACCCGCCGCGTCCACACAGGAGTAAGGCAAAACCTCTGGCTTCAAGTTCCAGTAAACTTCAAGTGCACCCTCGGCCCCCACATAGGAAGAGAGCGCACTTGCCACCAGGTGATTTAGACTCACGCCTTGGCGCTTGGCGAGCTGCGTCAAGTTCCAGTGCAGGGCCTTCGTACATCTGACCAGGAAGCGTCCTGAGTAGTCCTCGGCCTCTTCGGGTCTCGGCTCCGGGATTTCTATTCCGAGCTCCATCGCCGTCTCAAGCCACTCCCTCCTGGCAGCAAGGGCGTTCTTGTAAGCCTTGTTCGGCGTTGTGCCGTGCGCAATGCAACCCTTCAGGTCCGGGAACTCCACCTCGAACAGACCTTCTCGCTCGGTTACACGCATGGGATACTTAAGGCTGAGATACTGCTCCAGACTCCGCTTTGACACGCTCCCTCCCGGCCTATTGCTCGATTTCGTCAAGTGCCTCAATCATTGCCTTCGCAGCACTGATTACAGCGAAACTAACCTGGTATCCTGATTTCTGCCTGGGGTGCCAACGGTGGAAAGTCAAAATCGGCGGTATACCCTCCCTTTTCAATAGGCTGCGGTGATAAGTCTTGTACCCGCACGCCGTCCCTTTGACCTCGAAACCTCTGTATCGCAAGTACCATATGAAGTCACCGATTCTGAGATTCGTTTGGCGGCTACGATCGAATATCGCCTCTCTAATCCGACGTGCCTTGCGTTCCTCGCCACTTCCCACGATTCGCTGCGTCCCCTAATGCCAACCCGTGGCCAACAGAGTGATCTGGTAACCCCGCAGAACATTGTGCCCGCTCCTTAGCTACCTGGTGCTATGATATCGTATACGATATCATATGTCAAGACCTTTCTCTTGCTCCATCGGCAGGTAGTTTCCTGGCTTTAGATTTCTAAGCGGCCGACTTGGACCTTCGAATCCATTGCTCTTGGGGGGAGCGGTCCCGCGATAGTTGCTTCACGCCGAGGAGTTTGTGGACCTCTCACCGCACCTTGAAATGAGTCAAGACAAAGGCGTTCTTGTTCCGACCAAGGGAAATCGCGTCTTGTGAGTCTATACCAAGCGGGGTCGGGTTTCAAGGGAATAGCGGCGAGTCAGGCGCCCCACCACAGGGCACCGCCGACCCGGCCGCACAACGCCGAAGAAACAGATGGACGATGGTCGCACACTACCACGCCCAGGTGTGGAACACCTCAGAGGCAGCTCGCTCCATGGATGTCACGCCCGCGACGGCTAGACACTACTTGGACATACTGAGCGGCGCCTTCACGCTCAGGGTGCTCGCACCCTGGCACGAGAACGTAGGTAAGCGGCAAGTCAAGTCGCCTAAGGTGTATCTTCGGGACAGCGGGTTACTCCACTTCCTCTTGGGAATCAAGAGTATGGATCAGCTCCGAGCCCACCCGCGTTACGGAGCCTCCTGGGAAGGCTTCGCGCTTGAGCAAGCGCTGGCTCTGCTCGGGGATAGGGACGCATACTTCTGGGCCACACAGCGCGGCGCAGAGCTCGACCTGATGGTGATCCGTGACGGCCAGCGCTACGGATTCGAGTTCAAGTGCGCTGACGCTCCCTCAATGACGCGGTCCATGCATGTGGCTCTTGAGGACTTGGGTCTCAGGGCTCTGTACGTGGTCTATCCCGGCAAGGATCGATACCGCCTCCACGAGCGCGTGGAGGTCCTCCCCTTCGTGGGATCTGCCCGGTCTCCGCCTGGCCACTGCTGGATAAAGCCTGGCGTGCTGTAACCGGGCACGCCGCAGACTGTCCAGACACCGTCTGGACGATCCGAAGCCCGGAGGAAATCTCGCCAACCGCTACCGACCTATCGCCATGCAGTGTCAGCGAATTGCCAGAGCAGTGTACAGCGGAGGACACCACGCGGCAAGCAGTTTGGAGCGTGTTCCCGTGTTCAGACCGCCGAACACACTCATAACCCAAAGGGCGCTGGTCAAAATCCAGCCCCCCTACCAATAAATGGCCCTTGAATCTCCTTAGGTTCGACGATAACCCATATCCAGAGCACGGGCCGGACCTAAAGCCGCGAGCGAATGAACCCCGACCCAGGTTTGTCTTGACAAGCACGGTCATTGCAGTATATTTGACTGCAAGTGCAGTAAGATTCACTGCAAACGAGGCGGTCATGCTGGAAAACCTATTCGGCTCGAAGATCCGCGCAAGGGCACTGGCATAGCTTGTCACTCACCCGGACGAACGGTACTTCGTCCGACAGCTGACCGGCATCCTCGGGGAAGACTCAACCAACCTGAGCCGCGAGCTCGCGAAACTTGCGCGCATGGGGCTACTCAACTGCCAACAGGAAGGCCGCCAGAAATACTACCAGGTCAATCGCGACTCGGCAGTTTACGAGGAGCTCAGGGGCCTGGCCGTCAAGACCTTCAGCGAAGAGGATCTTTCTGGTAGGAAACAACGATGACCTTGCAAGACTGGCTAAGTGAACGGAGCACGGCATGCCTCTCTCAATTGAGGTTCCCAAATCCGATCTGGTGAACGACATGGTAGATACACCACCTGGGAACCATCAATTCAGACAAATCAAGCTTGCACCCCCAGTCGCGCAGCATTTGATGGCAGAGGTCGTCTGACGATGAAAGCGTACTTGCCATTTGGACGTCCATTTGTCAAGTATACTTCCCGCTGGCAGCCGTGTCGGGGGGCTCAGGTCACTTGCCATTGATGACGGAAGCGACGGCATCCCGAAGACGGATCATCATCAGATGCCGAGGCCCATCTTGAAGGCGGATACCAGGTCCGCGAACTCTGAAACCTGCAGTCGGGCGATTCGAATGCCTTCCCTTACAGCGGCGCTCACAGGCTCATCCATGAGGTTACAGAAGGATTTGACTTGTTGAACCTCAGGTTGTCTTGAAGCAAACCCACTCCGTACGGAAGGATGTCCACGGGTATCCTTCCATCATAGAACCGGTGCTCAGAGCCGGTCCCCCGCATCACAAACCCAGCGGCAACCAGTTTCGCTTTGATATTGCGGATTTCGGAGATTGTTGACCACCGATTTCGGAAATTATTGACCACTGATTTCGGAGCAAACTGACCGGTGATTTCGGTTTCAATTGACCACTTTTGGGGGGAGTCCGAAACAGGTGGTCACTTTGGACCGAAACGGG
>JAZDEY010000038.1:0-32877 GCA_043808325.1 Candidatus Eiseniibacteriota bacterium | reverse complement strand
CTCATGTCCATCCCCATGCCTGCTACCTCCTGAGCGCCGATTCCCACGGCGCCAGGAGCGTATCTGACCAATGTTTCGAATACTTTTTATTTCTGAGGCAACGAACCCCTTTCGAATACATTTATTATGAGTCAATGCGCGTTCTTGACACTGCGGTAGGTGTTTGTTAGTATCCCCGCAGGTTTAGGGATTTATTTGCTATCGGTTTGGACCATCGAGGGGGGATAGACATTTGAAGGAGTATGACAGCAAAGATATCCGGAACGTGGTGCTGGTATCCCATGGAGGCACGGGCAAGACTTCTCTCGCCGAGTGCCTGCTCCATACTGCCAAGGCCACACAGCGCCTCGGCAGGGTGGATGATGGGACTTCGATTCTTGACTACGGCGAGGATGAGGTAACGCGCAAGATAACTATAAACCTCTCGGTGGCTCACCTTGATTGGAAGGACGTCCGCATAAACCTGATAGATACCCCAGGGTACGCTGACTTTTATGGCGACACCAGAGCGGCGATCCGAGTTGCCGATGCGGCGATCGTGCTGGTGCGGGCCGACGGGGGTGTGGAGGTCGGCACGGAGAAGGTTTGGGAATTCCTTGATGAATACTCGGTTCCCAGGCTCGTGGTGGTTGCCAGAATGGATAAGGAGTATGCCGACTTCGATAAGGCCGTGGACCATGCCAGGAAGGTTTTTGACGCACCCATCATGGCAGCCCATCTTCCCGTAGGGAAGGCGGACGGCTTTAGTGGTGTGGTGGATTTGCTCTCAATGAAGTATTTCAAGTATGACAAGACGGGTTCAGGGGCCGGATCGATGCAGGAAATTCCGGCCGAACTTGCCGCCCAGGCCAAGCAGGCGCGGGAGAAACTGGTGGAGAGCATAGCCGAATGCAACGACGAGCTGCTGGAGGCGTATCTCGAAGGCAAAGAGATCAAGCCCGACGCCCTCGCAGCCGCCTATCGCGACGGCTTCCGCCGGCGGAAGATAGTACCTGCGTTCTGTGCGTCCTCGCTCTTCAGCATCGGTACCCAGCAGCTTCTCGATACGATTGTCTCAGTCTTTCCAGCGCCGATCGATATGGGCGAGTATGCAGCCAGGAACTCACAGAACTCCCAGGAGATCACCCGCAAGGTCTCGCCGAACGAGCCATTTGCGGCGCTGGTCTTTAAGACCATTTCCGAGCCCCACGTAGGCGACATGTCGATCATGCGGGTCTATGGCGGGCAGGTACTCGCCGGCAGCGAAGTTACCAATGCGACCAAGGGAACTACGGAGAAGATGACCCAGCTCTATACGCTGATGGGCAGAGAACGGCGCGAGGTGAACCGCCTGGTGGCAGGAGATATCGGCGCCACCGTGAAGCTGCGCGACACCTCAACCAACGATACCCTCACCGACAAAGCCAATCAAATCCTTATCAATCCCATAAAGTTCCCGAAGCGGGTGGTGCGCGAGGCCCTGAGGGCCAAGGCTAAGGGGGATGAGGAGAAAATGTCGAGTGGACTCTCCCGGCTCCAGCAGGAGGATCCCACGGTCTCGGTCGCCTACGATCCCGAGACCCGGGAGACCATCATCTCGGGGCTTGGGGAACTTCACCTGGACGTGATGATGGGGCGCTTAAGGCACCGGTTCAACGTCGACGTGGAACTCACGAAACCGCGCGTACCTTATCGCGAGACCATCAAGGGATCGTGTTCGCAGCAGGGCAAGTATAAGAAGCAGACCGGCGGCCGCGGCCAGTATGGAGACGTGTGGCTCAAGATCGAGCCCCTGCCGAGAGCGACGGGGTTTGAGTTCGTGGATGAAGTTGTGGGTGGTGTGGTCCCGTCCAAGTACATCCCGGCGGTGGAAAAGGGCGTGAGGGAGGCGATGGAAGGGGGCGTGATCGCCGGATACAAGGTGGTGGACCTCAGAGTGATTATTCACGACGGGTCCTATCACGATGTGGACTCATCCGATATGGCTTTCAAGATCGCCGGATCGATGGCCTTCAAGAAGTGTTTCACGGATGCCAGGCCGGCGCTCTTGGAGCCCATCATGAACGTGACCGTCACCGTGCCCGAGGATAACCTCGGCGACGTGATGGGCGACCTCTCGGGACGCCGCGGCAAGATCACGGGCGTCGATACTCAAGGACGGCTCCAAGTGGTCAAGGCCCAGGCGCCCTTGGCGGAGCTCTACAAGTACTCCACTACTTTGAGATCGATGACTCAGGGCAGGGGCATGTACGAGGCCGAGTTCTCCCATTATGAAGAGGTTCCGCGCGAGACCGCCCAGAAGATCATTGATGGAGCCAAGGCCGGCAAGGAAGAAGCCGAGAAATAAGTATTGGATCGGGGTGACGGGCTTGATCGGTCTGTCACCCTTGTTCTATGCTGTGCGTGAGGGTACTTCCGATGAATCCAAACCCACTGGGAATGTCGACGTCCTGGAATGCCGCTGCGGTCGTGGACGGCAAGCGAATTGTCAGGGGCATCACCTCTTTGGGCTTCAGTGTCCTCGAGGTTGACTATCGCGTTACTGCGAAGGCGGCGCGCGATATTCAGGGGTTGGTGGAGGCCGGCAAGATAAGGGTCTCGAGCGTCCACAATTTTGCGCCGCTTGCCCCGAGGGAAGAGCCCTCAAATGGGGGCGGCCACAAACTTTCCCTTGCCACCGCCGATGAGGATGAGCGGCGGCGGGCTGTCGCACTGACCTTAAGGTCCGCGGAGTTGGCGCGCGATCTCGGTGCAAGGGCTCTCGTCCTTCATCTTGGCGAGACCGATCTCGGCAGGGAATACCATCGACAACTGTCCGAGACGGTGGGGGCAGAAGGTGTTGCTTCACCTGAAGCCGCAAGGATCCGGGAGGATGTCAAGACCGCAAGGCGGGCGCGGATTGCTCCCTTGCTTGAGGCTGCCGTCCGGAGCCTAAGCGAGATCCTGGAGGGGACCGCCAGCGACCTCGCGGTCTGTATCGAGAACCGCAACTACTACCACCAGATTCCCCTCGCGGAAGAGGTCGTCCAGCTCACGGAGCGGATTGGCTCGCCGCGGCTGCGCTACTGGCATGACGTCGGGCACGCGCATATCCTGGACATACTCGGGTTCCTGCCTCACCTGGAGACCTTACGTATGCTTAAGCCCCATCTCTATGGAATGCACCTCCATGATGCGCGTTTCACTCGTGATCATCAGGCCCCGGGTACCGGTGACATTGATTTTGCCGCGGTGCTGGCCCTGGTGCCCGCCTCAACGGTCAAAGTACTGGAACTCGCCCCCCGGGTGACCCGCGAGGATATCCTGAAGGCCTTACGGTACCTTGAGGGACTTGGTGTGGGCCCTGAAGCGGGTCTGTGACCGAGGGATAAAGCGCCTGAACCGGGAGAAATAGGACCGTTCAACTTAATTGGGAGAAAATGGGGTGTGTCCCTGTTTTTGTTTGAATTGTGGCGGGCCATGTGATATCTATATTGATTGAAGGGGTGGTGAACTATGTCCGGACATTCCAAGTGGAGTACGATTAAACGCAAGAAGGGCAAGGCCGATGCCGAGCGTGGCAGGGTCTTCACCAAGCTGATCAGGGAGATCGCCGTGGCCGCGCGAAATGGTGGGGGTGACCTCGAGTCAAATCCGCGCTTGAGGACGGCGGTCGACGCCGCCAGGTCCGCTAACATGCCTACCGTGAATATCGACAAGGCGATCAAGCGGGGCACGGGGGAACTCCCGGGTGTATCTTACGAAGAGCAGACCTACGAGGGCTATGGTCCTCAGGGCATCGCGATCTTCATCGAGACCCTGACCGACAACAAGAACCGCACGACCTCGGAGATCAGGCACATCCTGGTGCGTAACGGCGGTCACATGGGTGAGGTGGGCTGTGTTTCCTGGATGTTCCATCAGAAAGGCTCCATAACGGTCGATAAGAGCAAGGTCCAGGAAGACGAATTGATGAACGTCGCTCTGGATGCGGGGGCCGAGGATGTAAGCGACGAGAAGGAATTCTTTGAGATTGTGACGGCCCCGGGAAACCTTGAGAAGGTCAAGAAGGCCGTGACCGACGCCGGCTTCCCGATCTTGGCCGCTCAGATGACGCGGTACCCGCAGACCTATGTCCCGCTGGATGCCAAGGCCGCCGAGCAGACCGTCCGCCTGATGGATATAATCGAAGAGCACGATGACGTCCAGAAGGTCTACTCCAATTTCGATATTCCCGATGAAATCATGGAGAAACTGACCAAGGAATAGCCATGATCGTAATGGGGATCGATCCAGGGACAAGGCGGACCGGTTATGCCATTGTTGAGGCAACCCGCGATATTCCCTATCTGCGTGCTTGCGGAGTGCTCACCCCCTCGCCGCGGGCTCCCTTTCCCGAGCGGCTGCTGGAGATCTACCACGGACTTCTAGACGTAATTCTGAAGTTCAAGCCCGAAGAGATGGCGGTAGAGAGCGTGTTCGTCAAGAACAACGTCAGCGTGGCCTTGAAGATGGGGCATATGCGGGGTGTGGCCTTGCTTGTGGCAGCGCTTCACGAGATCGCCGTTGGCGAGTATTCCCCGGCCGAGATAAAGCAAGCCATAGTGGGTAGCGGCTCCGCATCCAAGGACCAGGTCAAATTCATGGTCACGGCTCTCCTGCGGATCAGCCGCACGCCTTCCGAGGATGAGGCGGATGCTCTTGCCGTGGCGCTCTGCCACGTTCACAGGCGTAGATTCAGTGAGGATTCACCGCTTGATATCTTACATAAAAGGTACTCTTGTTGAGAAAGCCCCAGCCCGCATAGTTGTCGAAACCAGTGGAGTCGGCCACGAGATCTTTGTTCCCCTGTCGAGCTATGATGCACTGGGTCCGGTGGGCTCGGAGGTAACGGTCCACACTCACTTTCACGTCAGAGAGGACTCGCACGAGCTCTTCGGGTTCGCCAGTGAGAAGGAGCGCTGGCTGTTCAAGCTCTTGATCAGTGTCTCGGGGATCGGCCCGCGATCCGCTCTTACCATTCTCTCGGGAGCAAGCGTCGACGACTTCTGCGACGCCGTCGTGAAAGAGCAAGCCGATTCTCTGACCGCTATCTCGGGGGTAGGCAGGAGAATCGCTCAGCGCCTGATCGTCGAGCTTAAGACCAAGATATCTCAGGAAGATGTCCAGCTCATCGGTGCGGCTGGAGGCAAGACCGCGCTGAAGGACGCGATATCGGAAGCCGTGCAGGCTCTTGTAGCACTTGGTTTTCCCGCCCATGTTGCGAGGAAGGCTGTCGAGAAGTGCACTGGGGACGCAGGCAAGGAACTCTGTGTGGAGGAGATGATAAGAGGTGCCCTCAAAAATACCTAGAAGGGATGCGAAGCCGGTAGGAGCGGGTCTCCCCGGACCGAGGATTTCCGGCTCCGGCCGGATCACCAATCCCGAGGTGATGGACGAGGAGCGCGAGCTCGACCAGAACCTCAGACCCAAGACGTTCGATGAGTTTATAGGCCAGGACAAGCTCAAGGAGAATCTCAAGATCTTCATAGAGGCCGCCAAGATGCGGGGCGAGGCCCTGGATCACGTGCTCTTCTATGGGCCTCCGGGCCTTGGTAAGACCACGCTCGCAGTAATAATCGCCAATGAGCTGGGCGTCGGCCTGAGCGCTACATCGGGACCGGTCGTCGAGCGCGCCGGCGATCTTGCAGGCATGCTCACCAATCTCGCCGAGCGAAGCGTCCTCTTTATCGACGAGGTTCACCGGCTCAATCACGTGGTCGAGGAGTATCTCTATCCGGCGATGGAGGATTTCACACTGGATATCATGATCGACAAGGGACCCAGTGCGCGGTCGATACGGCTCAATCTCAACAGGTTCACCTTGATCGGTGCGACCACCCGGGCGGGGATGATAACGGCCCCGATGAGGGCGCGGTTTGGGGTGGTCAGCCGGATCGGGTTCTATACGCCCAAAGAACTAAAGCAGATCGTGGAGCGTTCGGCGAAACTTCTCTCGGTTGAGATCGATGATGACGGCGCCTTTGAGATAGCGCGGCGATCGCGCGGAACTCCCCGGGTAGCCAACCGGCTGCTGAGGCGGGTCAGGGACTTCGCCCAGGTGAAGGCGCAGGGCCGGATAAATCATGATGTGGCCCAGCATGCCCTCGAGGCACTTGAGGTCGACGATTGCGGGTTGGACGACATGGACAAGCGGATAATTCTGACCATCATGGACAAGTTCGCGGGTGGGCCCGTAGGCATAGGGACGCTCGCGACGGCCGTGGGGGAAGAGGAGGAGACCATAGAGGAGGTCTATGAACCTTATCTGGTGCAGGAAGGCTTCCTCGAGCGAACTCCGCGGGGGCGCGAAGTGACGGAGATAGCCCGTAAGCACTTCGGCCGGCTGGCGCCCGATGGCGGGCCCAGGCTCTTCTGAGAGCGGCCATGGAGTATTTCGGCAGATTCCTCATCCCGATTGTGACGAGCCTCGTGGCCAGTGTCGTCGTCACCATTCTCCTCAATCTCTGTTATCAGGCGCTGAAGCGGCGACCGCGATGACCGAGATCCAGACGCAGGATTTCTCCTACGATCTTCCGAGGGAACTGGTCGCCTATGTGCCTGCAGAGCTGCGCGAGGAAGCGCGCCTGATGGTTCTGAAGCGCGAGGGGCGGACGATCCGCCACACACGGTTTAGAGAGATAACCCGGTACTTGAGAAAGGGCGACGTGCTTGTGCTGAATGAAACCCGGGTGATCCGAGCCAGGCTGCGGGGTGAAAAGAGGCCCACCGGCGGCAGGGTTGACCTCTTACTGCTTCGGGAAGCAGGGCGCGGCAGCTGGGAGGCACTTGTCTCACCTGGGCGGCGAATCCACGTCGGAACCGAGATCCTGATCGCAGAGAGATATGGTGCTAGGGTCACCGGGAGGCTCGCCGGGGGGAAGCGGGTCGTGGAATTTGAGACCGACGACGTGATGGCGCTCCTCGAGGATGTGGGAGAGATCCCGCTCCCGCCTTATATCAAGCGCGCCCCCCAGGACCTCGACCGCGAGAGATACCAGACGGTTTATGCCGAGAGAAATGGCTCGGTGGCTGCCCCGACTGCCGGCCTTCACTTTACCAACCCGTTACTTGAGGCCATATTGCGCAAGGGTGTCGAGATCGCGCGGCTTACCCTGCACGTCGGCCTCGGCAGCTTCCGTCCGGTCAAAGAGCCGGATCCCACCAAGCACGTGCTGGACCCCGAGTACTTCGAGATCGACGACGCTTGCGCCGGCGCGGTGAACCGAGCGCGCAATAGGGGCGGCAGGGTAGTGGCGGTGGGCACAACCACGGTCAGGGCACTGGAGACGGCAGCGGAGAGATTCGGACGCCAAGAGCTATTGCCCGGCGCGGGCTGGACCGAGAAGATGATCTTGCCTCCTTACCGCTTTCGATTCGTTGACGTGCTCGTCACCAATTTTCATCTGCCCCGCTCGACGCTCTTGATGCTGGTCTCGGCCTTTGCGGGAAGGCGCTTCGTGCTCGAGGCCTATGGCGAAGCCGTAAGGCGAGCATACAGATTCTATAGTTACGGGGACGCCATGATCATAATATAGTGACTGATTGAAATGGGGGACACCCAGAGTGCAGTTTGAAGTCGTCCACACGGATTTGCAAAGTGGCGCGCGTGCCGGAATCTTGCGCGCCGATCACGGAGGGGCCCTGACCCCTGCCTTTATGACGGTCGGCACCCAGGCAACCGTGAAGTCACTCTCCCCGGAGGAGCTGAGGTCGGCCGGCGTGGAGATCGTCCTGGCCAACACCTATCATCTTTACCTGAGACCGGGGCCGGATCTGGTGGCCCGCGCCGGCGGGCTTGCCAGGTTCATGGGTTGGGACGGGCTCACCCTCACCGATAGCGGCGGGTTCCAGGTCTTCAGCATGGCCGATCTCACTAAGATCGTACGCGAAGGAGTGACTTTTAAGTCCCATCTTGACGGGTCGGAGCACTTTATCACACCTGAGGACACCGTGAGGATTCAGGGAAAAATCGGCGCCGACATCATTATGGTTCTTGATGAATGTACCGGGTATCCGCTATCCTATGAGCGGGCCATGCAGTCCACCGATCTGACGATCGAGTGGGCACGGAGGTCGCGCCGGGAGTTCGAGCGTTCGCCGGCGAGGCCGAGCCAGGCTTTGTTCGGGATCATACAAGGTAGCACTTACGAGACCCTCCGCAAGCGGTGCATGGAGGCCCTCGGCGAGATCGGCTTCGAGGGCTATGCGATCGGGGGGCTTTCTGTGGGGGAGCCGAAGAGCACGATGTTTGAAATGGTGAGCCTATGTACCGACGTGATGCCGGCGGATGCGCCGCGGTACCTTATGGGCGTGGGATTTCCCGAAGACATAGTTGAGGGAGTCGCGAGGGGTGTGGACATGTTCGATTGTGTGATGCCTACCCGCAATGCGAGGAACGGGACGGTCTTTACGTCGCGAGGCAAGATCGTTGTCAAGAACGCTCAATATGCCGGAGACTTGTCTCCGCTTGACCCCGAGTGCGGCTGTTACACCTGTACCAATTTCACGCGGGCCTATCTGCGGCACCTTTTCCAGGCCGGCGAGATGCTCGGCCCCCGGCTCGCCACGTTGCATAGCGTCACCTTTTTCCAGAAGCTCGTCAAGGATGCTAGAAAGGCAATCCTGGAGGATAGATACTCGGATTGGAAGGAATCCCTTCTCCAGGCATTGAAGGTCGAGGAGAGCGAGACATAACCGGAGGTGGCAATATGTCTCAGTTTCAAGGATTGATCTCGGTTACAGGTCTTCTCGCGCAGACCTCCCCGCGCGCGGGCGGATCGAATTACCTGGGGCTGATTTCGATACTCTTCATCTTTGTGATCTTCTACTTCCTGCTGATCCGGCCGCAACAGAAGCGGCAGAAACAGCATCATAAGATGATAGAGTCGGTGACCAAGGGGGACCGCGTCCTTACGTCCGGTGGGATGTACGGGGTTGTGATCGGGGTCGACGACGACAAGGTGGTCCTGAGGATTGCCGAGAACGTCAAGGCAGAGTTCGCCAAGTCGGCGATCGCCCATATAGTTGGGAAGGAATAGAGGATATCTGGGGGAAATGATCGATCTAAAGACTGTGAGGTTGCTGGGTGATCCGGTCTTGAGGCGGATGGCCGAACCGGTTCTCCACGTCGACCGCGAAACCGAAG
Source organism: Candidatus Eiseniibacteriota bacterium (assembly GCA_043808325.1). Lineage (GTDB taxonomy): Bacteria > Arandabacterota > Arandabacteria > Arandabacterales > Arandabacteraceae > JAZDEY01. The sequence goes on along the minus strand of JAZDEY010000038.1, from coordinate 23,732 downwards.
CCATCATCGATGATCTGGTGGCTACCGTTGACAGCGTGGGTGGTCTGGGGCTTGCGGCCCCTCAGATAGGGGTGTCCAAGCGCATGATCGTGGTGGTCGCGATCGACGGAGACGCGCGCCGGCATCATCACGTCCTGATCAATCCGGAGATCATATCGGCCTGCGGGGAAGAAGTGTGTGAGGAAGGCTGCCTGAGCGTCCCGGGCATATATGCCAATGTCAAAAGGCCGCAGAGCGTGATCGTAGCCGGGCTTGATAGATCGGGCAAGAAGGTCAACATGGAGGCCCCGGGCGTTATGGCCCGTGCCTTCGCCCATGAGATCGATCACCTGGACGGCATCCTCTTCATCGACAGAATCGGGATGGTCAAGCGGAACCTCCTGCGCAGCAAACTGAATGCCATAAGGAAAAAGGCAAAGGAGACGGCCCGGTCCCGGCAATGAGACTGATATTTGCTGGAAGCCCCGCTTTTGCAGTTCCTGGTCTCGAGAGACTGCTTGCCGGCAGGCACGAGGTCGTGGCCGTCGTGACTCAGCCGGCAAGACCTGCCGGGCGCGGCCTGGTGCTCACGGACCCGCCGGTCAAAGTCGCCGCTCTCCGCCACGGCTTGGAAGTTCACCAGCCCGAGATCTTCAACTCGTCCAAGTTTCTTGACATGCTTGAGAGCCTCAGGCCCGACCTCATTGTGACCGCCGCTTATGGGAGGATCTTCAAGAGCCGTGCCCTCGGGCTGCCCCGAAGAGGCTGTGTGAACCTGCACGCGTCCTTGCTGCCTAAGTACCGGGGCGTGGCCCCCATAAACTGGGCGATCATAAACGGGGAAGCCGAGACCGGAGTGACCACCTTCTTCATGGAGGAAGGCGTGGATACTGGCGACCTGATCCTCTCTCGTACGACTGCAATCCTCCCTGACGAGACCGCCGGCGAGCTTACCGATAGGCTGGCGGGCCTTGGGGCAGAGGTGCTTGCCGAGACCTGTGATCTGGTCGAATCTGCCAAAGTCCCGCGCGTCAAACAGGACCAGAGCCTTGCATCATATGCGCCCAAGCTCGCCAAAGGGGACGGCAGAGTCGGCTGGGATCAGGATGCTCGAGCCGTTCATAATCGCATCCGGGGTGTCAATCCCTGGCCGGGCGCCTTCTGCCAGTTCCGCGATCAGCCGCTAAAGCTGCTCTCGTCTCGCCTGCCGGACGATCGGACGGGAGTATGGGGGCCCACGATGGCCGGAGGTGGTTCTGGCGGCCGGGCGCCTGCGGTCGCCGGCGGCCATGGACTAGTGATAGGGATTGATTCCAGGGACGGGATTCTTGTATCATGTAGTAGCGGATCGGTGTGGCTCAGGATGCTGCAGGCTCAGGGCAAGAAACCCACCAGCAGTGCCGATTTCGCAAGAGGCTACAGAATCAAAATTGGCGATAGCTTTGGCTAAGCAGAACCTTTTCATCCTGCTCTCCTTTCTTGGCATCCTCTTTCTAGGCGTGGTGCTGCTCGGTTTCTGGTATCTAACTCAACCCCGACTTCATCAGATCCTGCCGGAGCTGCCCATGATTCTGGGCCTCGCCCTTGTCTTTTTCTACCTGGCCGTGGTCGGACTCTTCAGCCTGATCGTGGTGAGCAGCCGGGTCCAGAAGGATCTGATTTCTGCGAAGAAAATAACGGTGCGGATTCTCTTCCCGTTGGCCTCGACTCTGGGCAGGCTGCTCGGCATAGAGCCCGACCGGATCAGGGCCTCGTTCATTGAAATGAACAATTCGCTGGTCAAAGCGTCCGCCCGGCTCGTGGGCGGAGACAGATTGCTGCTCCTCCTGCCCCACTGTCTTCAGAACTTCGATTGCCCGCACAAGGTGACCTCCGAGGTCAGGAACTGCCGGCGCTGCGGGGGCTGTGAGATAGCCGATCTTATAAAGATCTGCGACAACTACGGCATAAAGATGTCGATAGCAACCGGGGGCACGCTGGCGCGCAGGGTCATAGTGGAGACCAGGCCCCAGGCCATAGTGGCGGTTGCCTGCGATCGAGATCTTACCAGCGGCATTCAGGACAGCTATCCGATTCCGGTGATCGGCGTCTTGAACGAGCGCCCGTTCGGGCCCTGCAGGAACACGCGGGTGGATCTCGCGAAAGTCCGTCAGGCCATTGATTTCTTCCTGGACCAGGGAGCAACCCGTGGGGCAACCCGCGGCGAGGCAGCACCGAGTGAAGAGCACGATTGGGCTGCTTGTGGAGGCAAGAGTGGCAAGCATCCCGGCCCGTGAACTCGCGCTCAGGGTCCTGATCGAGTATCCGGGCCGAGGAAAACCCGAGGATTTGCTGCAGCACCTGCTGGCGACATATGATCCTGAACGGGTCGAGCGCGCGCTGGCCACCCAGCTGGTGAGCGGGACCATCAAGTGGCGCAACAAGCTAGATTTCGTCATCAAAGCGCTCTCCCATCGGAGCCGGGTGGTCTCACCGGTCGTTCTCAACATACTTCGCTTATCGATATACCAGCTGCTCTTCCTTGACAGGGTGCCGGCCTACGGCGCAACCAACGAAGCCGTAAAACTCGCGAAGAAATTCGGCGACTCCTATCAAGCAGGCTACGTGAATGCGATTCTCAGGCGATACCTGAGGGAAAAGGACGACATTGAGTTCCCCGATATCTATGAGGATCCCATCAAACACATCTCCGTGGTCTATTCACATCCTGCCTGGCTGGTGCGCAGGTGGCTCCAGAGGTACAGCGAGGAGGAAGTGATAGCGCTGGCTCTGGCCAACAACCGGATTGCGCCAACGGGCTTGAGAGTGAACACCCTCAGAGGGACATCGGCTGAAGTGCAGACGATGCTCGCCGAAGATGGAGTGGAGATGGTCGGGGCGAGCCTCGCCGGCCCGGATCATGTCTACGTCCGCGGGGCAAGCCCTGTGGAGAAGCTCAAGGCGCACCAGCAGGGACTGGTCCAGGTCCAGGACGCAAGTTCGACGCTTGTCGGCCTGGTGCTCGATCCAGAGGCCGGCGCCGTGGCGATCGACTTGTGTGGCGCCCCCGGAGGCAAGGCGACCCACGTCTACGAGCTGATGGGAGGCAAGGGGATGATCCTTGCCAACGATGTCTCCCTTCCCAGGCTCCTCATGGTGAGGGAAAACGCCGCGAGACTCGGCCACAAGTCTCTCCTCTACAGCGTCTCGGACGGACGGAAACCCGCGCACCGCTGCGCGGATTTCTTGTTGATTGATGCGCCATGCACGGGCTTGGGCGTGCTCGCCAGGCGCTGGGATCTCCGGTGGACCAAGCGCGAGAACGATGTGGCAAGAATGGCGGCCTACCAGAAGGATCTACTGGGAGCCGCGATTGGAATTGCGAAGCCCGGGAGCGTCGTGGTATATAGTACGTGCAGCATAGAACCGGAGGAGAATCAGGGTGTCGTCGAAGCGGTCCTGAAGGCACACAAGGATGCGAAACTGGATGACATAGGTCGGTTCGTGCCGCCCGCGGTCGTATATAATGAGGGGATGATGCAAACCCTGCCCCATGTGCACGGAGTTGATGGAGTGTTTGCGGCAAGACTGAGGAAGGTCTGATGGTCCGTAGAATCTTGACCTATCTTGCCATATTCGCGGCTGCCATCGTGGGCATTGCTCTGGTTCTCAATTTTGCGATGGCCATCCTGGTGGGCGGCAGACAGGTCGACGTTCCCGACACAAGGGGTCTATCCGAGAAGGACGCCGTGGATGCACTGCACCGCAGTGGGCTCAAGGCCGAACGGCAGGGCGCTGAATTCAGCATCGACTGTGCCGAAAGCTTGGTAGTGATGCAGGAACCCCCTGCGGGCCGCACGGTGAAGCAGGGCCGGAAAGTCTTTATAACCCTGAGCCGTGGCCCCGAATTCCGCGATGTGCCGTACTGTGAGGGTAAGACCCTGCGGTCGGCGGAGATTTTCCTTGAGAAGGCGGGCTTCACGGTCGGCACGGTAGCCGTGGCCTCAAAGCGCGGTGCATATCCCGATCAGGTGATCTCGACCGATCCTTCACCGGGGTCTCAGGCAGTGAGGGGAAGCGTCGTCAATATTCTTGCAAGCAGCGGCTCCCCGCGAACCAGGTATATTCTGCCGGACCTCAAGGGGAAGCACTACCTACCCGTCAGGCTCCAACTGGAACGGCTAGGCATGCTTGTCAGGGAATCCGGCAGTGAGAAGGATTTGCGGTCGTCGAAGTCGCGCGTCCTGACGCAGGAGCCGCCTCCCGGCTTTATCGTTTCCAGAGGGGACACCGTGATCCTCTCGGTTTCTTCGAAATACGGAGGGAGAATCGAGCTATGACGGCCTCGCCACTGCGAATTGCCCCGTCGCTGCTTTCGGCTGATTTTGCCGATCTCCGCGGCTCCATCGCATCGGTTGAAGCAGCCGGCGCGGACATCCTGCATCTGGACGTGATGGACGGGCATTTCGTGCCCAACATCACTTTCGGTCCCCTTGTCGTTGAGGCCGTCCGCAGGATTTCACGCAGCGAATTGGATGTACATCTGATGATCGAATCCCCGGAAAGGTATCTGGACCGCTTTGTCAAAGCCGGCTCCACTTATATAACCTTCCACGTCGAGGCAACCAAGGAAGCACGGGACTTGATTGCAAGAGCCAAGTCCCTCGGCGTCAAGGCCGGGGTTGCCATAAATCCCGCGACTTCGCTTGATCCTGCCAGAGGGGTATTGGAGATCGCGGACCTTATCGTCATGATGACCGTAAATCCGGGTTTTGCGGGCCAGGGCTTCATCGGCAGCGTGGTGCCCAAGATGCGCGAGCTCTATGACCTCAAAGTATCGCGGGGCTACAACTTCGAGATCGAGGTCGACGGCGGCATAGGTATCGACACCGCGCCGATAGCCGCCTGGGCAGGCGCCGATATCCTGGTTGCGGGGGCCGCAATCTTCAAGACCTGCGTTCCGGGGGCCGCATTCAAGGCAATTGCCGATAGGGCCCGCCAGGGCGCAAGCCAACGCCGCGACCCTCACGCGTTTCCGCTTGCGCCGGCCTAGCATAAGTGTTACCATAACCTTTCGAAATCTAGTCCTCATAAGGCTTGCCGCCCGCAGCGGTTCTGCTTTTATTTGGACCGGGGAGATCCATGTTTACAGAGCTAAGTGAGAAACTTGACGCTGCCCTGAAGAAAATCAGAGGCCACGGCAAGATAACCGAGAAAAACGTGGAAGAAGCCTTGAGGGACGTGCGGCTTGCCCTTTTGGAGGCCGATGTCAACTACAAAGTCGTAAAGCAGTTCACCGATCAGGTCAAACACAAGGCACTGGGCGCCGACGTGATCACGAGCATCACTCCCGACCAGCAGTTCATCAGGATAGTCTTCGAGGAACTGCGGGACTTGATGGGGGAGGGCGCGCGGGAGATAGCATTTGCTTCCGATCCGCCGACCGTGATCATGCTTATCGGACTTCAGGGTTCGGGCAAGACGACCGTCGCCGCGAAGATGGCGAAACGCTTCAGACAGAAAGGAAAGAGCGGCCTTTTGATTGCAGCGGATGTGTATAGGCCTGCAGCGGTCGATCAGCTGGAAGCGCTCGGGCGATCGGTTCCAGTGGAGGTCTACTACGAGAAGGCCGGGGCAAGCTCCATCGACATAGCGGCTCGAGGGGTTGAGGTCGCACGGCGGCGAACCCTCGACTATGTGATTGCGGACACCGCCGGCAGGCTCCATATAGATACCGAGATGATGGGGGAGTTGCGTCGGACCAAGGAGACGATCCGGCCTAACGAGACCATTCTTGTCGCCGACGGCATGACCGGTCAGGAAGCCGTAAACATAGCCAAGGAATTCTCAAGCGCCATCGGCATCGACGGCGTCATCCTGACCAAGATGGACGGGGATGAGCGCGGAGGGGCGGCCCTTTCCATAAGGGCGGTCACCGGGGCGCCGATTCGCTACATCGGGGTGGGCGAGAAGCTGGACGCACTCGAAGTTTTCCATCCCGAGAGGATGGCGTCGAGAATTCTCGGCATGGGTGACGTGCTGACCCTGGTGGAGAAGGCCCAGGAGGCGGTCGATGCCAAAGAGGCCGCAAGGCTTGAGAAGAAACTGCTTAAGGACACCTTCACGCTCGAGGACTTCCTGGATCAGGTCAGGCAGATAAAGAAGATGGGGCCGCTTCAGGACATAATCGGAATGATTCCGGGCATGTCGAAACTGAAAGGCATTGACCTCGATGAAAAAGCTATCGTACGCGTGGAAGCTGTAATAAACTCTATGACGCCTGAGGAGAGACTCCGGCCGGAGACGATCGACGGTAGCCGTAGAAGGCGGATTGCCCGGGGGAGCGGGATCAGGATCCAGGACGTAAACAGGCTCCTCAGGGATTTCGAAGAAGTAAGGAAGCTTCTTAAGAATGTCAAGAAAGGTAGATTCGGTGGTTTGCTCAAGCCTTTTGTGACGGGATAGATGTAGAGCCACATTCGGAGGTGAAGTTGATGGCGGTAAGGATCAGATTGACCAGGGCAGGTTCGAAGGGTAGACCCTTCTACCGGTTTGTCGTGATGGACTCCAGAGTCCAGAGGGACGGAGGATTCCTGGATTGGATCGGCCATTATAACCCCCTTGCGAAGCCGCACGTGATCAAGGTTGATGAGAGTAAGATCTTCGATTGGCTTGGTAAGGGCGCGACCCTCTCGGAGGGTGCGCGCAGTCTCCTCAAGAAGAACGGCACCCTTGCGAGATGGCTCGCCGTGCGCGGCAAGCCGGCGGGCGAGGGTCCCGTAGTGGAGGCGGCCGAGGAGAAGCAGGAAGAGATAATGCCGTAGCGCCCCGTCTACGCTTTATGGCCGAGGGGGAATGAAGGATGAAAGAACTGGTCGAGTACATTGCGAAATCACTTGTAGATAACCCTGACGACGTGACGGTGAAAGAAGTCGAAGGTGAGAAGACCACGGTCTATGAGCTTCGGGTCGGTCCAGGCGACCTGGGAAAAGTGATCGGCAAACACGGACGGACCGCTCGTTCGATCAGAACCCTCCTTAACGCTGCGGCAACCAAATCCGGAAAGCGCGCCGTCCTGGAGATTCTTGAGTGACCGACCGGCCTGATTTCGTTGTGATCGGGCTAGTGAGAAGCGCACACGGTACGCGCGGGGAGGTCTGCGTTGAGCCGATCTCCGACATCGCGGAGAGATTCGACCGCCTCGAACGGGTGCTCGTGAGGGACCGGGGCGGGATACGCGAGGTAGAGGTGACCTCGCGGAGAAGGAAGGGTGGACTTGTATTGCTGAAGCTGACAGGCATAGATGACAGGACCGCGGCCCAGGCCCTGGCCCGAGCCGAGCTTGGGGTGAGAGGACAGGACGTGTGGCCGTTGCCGGAAGATACGTACTACATCTTCGACCTTGTGGGGGCGCGGGTGATCGGAGATGGCGGCCGCGAGGTCGGCGTTGTCGAAGACGTCTTGAGAATGCCGGCCAACGATGTCTTCGTTGTGCGGACCGCTAAGGGCGAGGCCCTGATCCCGGTCACGCGTAACGTTGTGAAGCAGATCGATCTGAAAGATAAGACCATAGTTATCGAGGAGATCGAGGGTCTACTGGACTGAAGCGATGAGATTTCATATCCTGACGTTGTTTCCGCGCATGTTTGACGGCATCTTTGGCGAGAGCATGATAAAGAGCGCCGTCGACAACGGCATAGTCCATCTGGCGATCATCGATGTCCGGGATTTCACTTCCGATAAGCACCATACCGCGGATGATTATCCGTTTGGCGGCGGCCCCGGCATGATTCTCAAGCCGGAGCCGGTTTTCCTTGCCGCGGAATCCGCGCTCAAAGCTAAGGAACCGGGCTCCGTGCCCGTGATCCTGCTTTCGCCGCAGGGCAGACGGTTCGATCAGAAGGTCGCCAGGGGGCTCGCAGCCAAGGATGAGTTGGTGTTGATCTGCGGCCATTACAAAGGGGTCGACGAACGGATCAGGCTTCATCTGGCGACGGAGGAAATTTCCTTGGGGGACTATGTGATAACCGGAGGAGAGCTCGCCGCGATGGTCCTGGTGGATGCGGTCACAAGGCTTCTGCCCGGAGTGCTGGGGGACTTTGCCTCGGCCGAGACCGATAGCTTCTACGGCGGCCTCTTGGAGCACGGCAACTATACCAAGCCGAGAGACTTCCGGGGCTACGGCGTTCCCGAGATACTGCTCGGAGGCAATCACGAGGCAATCAGGCTGTGGCGCCGGAAAGACTCGCTGATGAGAACCCTGCTTCGGAGGCCCGATCTGCTGGAGATGGCCGACATTACGGATGAGGACAGAAGACTGCTTAAAGAAATAAAGTCCGACTTGAATCTGAACTGAAAGTTAAGCCCACACGACAGATGGAGGAGAGGAGCACATGGATCTCTTAGACGTTCTTGAAAAAGGCTGTGAGAAGAACAAGTTCCCTGAGTTCGGGCCTGGGGCGACGATAAAGGTGCACATAAGGGTGGTCGAGGCCCAGAAGGAAAGGGTCCAGGTCTTCGAGGGAATCGTGCTCCAGGTCAGGGGCAAGGGAACCGGCAAGACGTTCACGGTAAGGAAGATGAGCAGCGGCATAGGGGTGGAGCGGATCTTCCCCTATCATTCGCCCTCGCTCAAGAAGATCGAAGTTGTGAAGAGGGGTAAGACCAGGCGTGCGAAGCTCTTCTATCTCAGAAAGAAGAAAGGCAAGGACGCGCAGGTTCAGGCCAAGGAATAGGCGTCTCGAGCGCCTGCCCGACGACTTCCTGGATGTCGAGAATAGGCTCATCGGCTGCGGTATGCGGCTGGTGGCGGGTGTTGACGAGGCTGGCCGGGGCCCTCTGGCTGGACCGGTCGTAGCAGGAGCGGTCATACTTGATTGGCGCCGAGTCCCTGCGGGAATCAACGACTCAAAGAAGCTCACTCCGGCGGCGCGAACACGCCTTTTTGGAGAGATCGAAGCAACTGCAATCGCAATCGGAGTCGGAATCGTTCCTCCCGAAGTGATAGACCGCGCCAACATAGTCAATGCCACACTTCAGGCGATGACGGAGGCCGTGTTATCCCTTGGTCTCGAGCCTGACTGCGTAATCGTGGATGGGAGGATTCTGCCCGCGCTTCCTATGCCGACGATCGGGATCATCAAGGGTGACGCCAGATGTGTCTCGGTTGCTGCGGCATCGATTGTCGCGAAGGTCACCCGGGACAGAATAATGCTGGATATGGATTTGCTTTATCCCGACTACTCGTTCAAGCGCAACAAGGGCTACGGTACCAGGGACCATCTCGAGGCCCTGAGGCGATATGGACCTACGGGAATTCACAGGCACTCATTTGAGCCGGTCGCGGCAGTTGCGGGAGGGGCGGGTGCCCAACAGAAGAGCTGAGGGGGATGCCTTCGAGGACCTTGCTTGTTGCTATTTGGCGGGCAAAGGGTATAGAATCCTCGAACGCAATGTCTATCTGATGAGAAAGGAAGTCGATATAGTCGCCGCGCACGGAGACACGATCGTATTCGTTGAGGTCAAGGGCCGGCGTTCGCGCAGGTTCGGCCTTCCGGCGGAGGCGGTGGGGACTCGCAAGCAACAGCACCTCGCCCGTCTGGCCGACCTCTATCTCGAGCGCAAGCGTCTGCGGGACAGACCCTGCCGCTTCGATGTTGTCACCGTGGAGATGGGGTCGGACCGAGGGCCGGTCTTTGAGCACATAGAAAACGCATTTGGGGTTTGATTATATGGCATGGTACTGGTGGCTGATCATAGGTGTCCTCGCAGCCAACGGTCTTGTGATTCTCCTGATCGCGCTGGCCCTGGTGGTTGGCAGGATTCGGAGGGACAGGGAAGCCGTAGACAAAGAGCAGACCGATGCGGGCACCGGGAAACCGGCGTAGAGAGGTGATTGCGGTGAAGAGACTAAGGCCATTGCTGGTTGTCAGTCTGGTGCTGGTTGTCTGTGTGGCTCTGGTTCTGGCCGCGGGATGCGGCCGGAATGCCGATTACTATACAAAACGCGCCAATGAATTCCTGAGGCAGGGCGACATCGACAAGGCGGTCGACCAATTCGAAAGAGCGGTCAAAGCCGAGCCGAACAACTATGAAGCTCAAAACTCGCTCGGAACCGCACTTGCCATGCGGGGCGACTTCGTCCGGGCGATCGAGCACTTCAGAAGTGCTGTCCGTCTCAAGGAGGGTTTTGTCGAGGGTCATTATAATCTTGGCAGAGCGATGACCGAGACCGGTGACTACAAGGCCGCGATTGCCCAGTTCAAGAGGGTGATCGAGCTGGACTCCACCTATGCTCTGGCCTACTTGAGCGCCGGCAGCGTATTCCTGAAGGCAGACATGGCCGACAACGCCATCGACGCCTACAAGGCGGCCCTGAGATTGGATCCGAGCATGCTACAAGCCTACATGAGCCTTGCGTCCGCCTATGTCGGACTGAAGAACTACGATGAGGCTCTGAGCACGCTGGCGGCGGCGAGGACCCTGAAACCTCGGAATGCCGAGCTTGTGTCCATGGCGGGACGGGCGGCCATGCTCAAGCGCGATTTCCCCAAGGCCATAGGTCTGCTCGAGGAGTCGGTGAACTTGGATCGGCAGAACCCCGTCCCGAGAAACGATCTTGCCACCGCATTGATGCTAGCCGGTAGGAAGTCCGAAGCCATAGACCAGTGGGAGCAGATTCTCGCGATGAATCCGGAGCCCGGGCTCAAGGATGCGGTCGAAAAGAATCTTGCGCGGGCAAGGACTGAGTGACCGCTTGCCCTACACCTTCCACTCCATGCGGTCCATCTTTCTTGATGAGATAAGCAGCAGGATATAGCTCAGGGCCCCCGCCACGACGGCAACCGCCAGGAGCGCGACCCAGGACGCGTCCCATCGCCCGGCCGATTTTCCGATCGGAGAGAATGCCTTAAGGCCAAGTGCCGCCCCCGCAAAGAAGATGCCAAGCACACCCGTGAGAATAAGTCTGCCGGATGTTCGGATCATCCGCTTCGGTATGTCCCATTCCCAATCGGCGTAAGAGATTCCTATGAGGAGTCCGAGGCTGGAGCCGAGGGTCGCCAGACAGGCGGCCAGCCACAGAGATCTCACCACGAAGAGCCAATCGCCTAGTCCCAGGGCCCGGACCCCGAGAGCTATCGCGGCCCCAAGCGGAATGAAGAAGGATATGGGTACCAGGAGTTTGGCCGCGAGCTTCCTGCGGGATGAAGACGGGGCCACCATCAGATGCCAGAACGCTCGGCCGTCGATCGCGGCAGCGCTCATCGCCAGATTCATCGAGCCCACAAAGCTGAGGGCCGCGATCGAGTAAAGGAGCATCATCGGCCTGAGGCCCGCGGCCTGGGCCGACCTGCCCATTAGGAATGGGAAGACAGCCATCATTATGGTGATCATCGCGATCGGAGTAATCTGCTGCGGGTCACGCAGAAACAGGCGAATGGTGGTCGCGACGATCGACCGCTCGGTGGATGGAAGCCATCTCCAGAGTACCGGAGATACCACCGTAGGCTTTGAGCGCTTGGCCTTCCGCGCCGCCGGCACCGCCCGGGTCCATCCGGCCAGATACATGCGCTCGGCGACAACAATCGAGGCCGCGAGCATCACGCCGGCTATTGCCACAAGTGAAAGCAAAGGCCTGAGGGCGAGCGAGGATTTCGCCGACGCGAGTGAGGTTAGAATCTCAGCCGGGAAACGGCTGGGAAGCGCCTTGAGCACGTGGCCGGTGCCTCCGGTGGCCAGGGCCTCGATCCGAGCGCCCAATGCCTCGGTCTGGCCGGGGCTGGCGATCGATGGTTTCAGCATCTGGAATCCGATCCAGACCCCAAGGCCGATTATCCCAGTCAAGAGCGCCAGCATCTCGCGCATCCTTCCCGCAGATACATATCTGGATATCACCATGCCGCAGATTGTACCGATCGAGACGGGGATGGTGAGGAAGATCGCGGTGACCACAACTGCGGCCGGGTAGAAGATCGGCCTGGCATCAAAGGCAAGTCCGTAGCCGATAATTATCGGGAAAGCGATGAAGAGCGCCACAAAGGAGGCCGAAACCATCGCCTCGAGGTATTTCAAGGTAAACACTCTGAGCGTAGGCAGCGGCACCGCCATCAGGAAGCCGAGGTCGCTTGAGAGAAAGAAGATGTTGGCCGTCGTCGCTATGTCAAAAAGCAGGGCAATGACGAGGATCGCATGGAAGGTGAGCGTCACCATCGCTGCAGCCGTCGCGGGCCCGAGCCCGCCGACCGACTTCAGGACCGCAAAGAACTCATAAGCGCCGACCGCAAAGAGCACCACCGCGGCAAGAATGGCGGCGGCGGTGATTATGCGCGCGATCCTCTTCCTGACTTCCCCACGCAGAAAGCCGGAGAGCGCGATCTTGAGCTTATAGGCTATCAGCCGCCAGAGGGACATCACTACGCTCAGGACGAAAGGAACTTGATCACTTCTGCTTCCTCGGGTCCGCCTGTGAGCTCCAGGAAGACGTCCTCGAGACTCACGCCGCCTTCGGTGGACTTGTTCTTGATCTCGGCGATCGACCCCACGGCCACCAGTCTCCCCTTGTTTATGATCCCGACTCTGTCGCAGACTCGTTCGGCGATTTCCAGGATGTGCGTCGACATGAAGACCGTCTTTCCCATCGTGCAGAGGGCCTTGAGGACGTCCTTCACGATCTTGGCACTTCTTGGGTCCAGCCCGACCGTGGGTTCGTCAAGCACCACGACCTTGGGGTCATGGACCAGAGCGGCCATCAGCGAGGTCTTCTGCTTCATACCGTGGGAATAAGTTTCTATCAGGTTATCGGCGCTCTCTCCCATGTCGAGCAGCCGGACGAGATCGTCGATGCGCTTGACCATGGTACGAGGATCGACGCGGTAGAGCTCGCCGGCGAATCTGACGAACTCTCTGCCCGTCAGTTTCTTGTAGAGCACCGGTGCGTCGGGAACCAGGCCCAGCACCGCCTTGGCGCGCAGAGGCTCCTTGACGATGTCGAATCCTTCCACCTCTATCGCCCCCGAGGTCGGCCGCAAGAGCCCGCAGACCATCTTGATGGTCGTGGTCTTGCCTGCGCCGTTGGGCCCGAGAAACCCGAAGAGCTCCCCGGAGCGGACCTCCAGGGAGAGACCGTCGACCGCGACGAAGCTGTCGTATTTTTTTGTGAGGTTCTTGATACTCAGCATTTTCCGGGCCCTTTCTTGGTCTCCGCCGAGTCTAGAGCAGTCCCCACCGGGAGTCAAGTGCAGCGTTTTCCTTAGATTGACATTCCGGCCGAGGGCCCTTAGAGTGATTGCATGTCCGTGATTCCACGTCTGTGCCAAGTCCGTGGCAAGTCTGAGCCAAAGGAGGCCGGCGATGAGAGACGCGCTTGCGGGTCTTAGCCTTCTCGTCTTGTGGCTCTTTGCTCCTTCAATGGCGGCCGGAGTTGACCGGCCTGCGGGTGGCGCCAGCCTCGGCAAGATCGATCTCGCTACCGAGGAGATGGTGGTGTGCGCGGCCGTCAGGGATAGGGTTCCGGCGGGGGTCGCAGACACTTTCCCATCGGACATCTTTGGTGTCTACTGCTATACGAAACTGGTGGGCGCCCGGAGTGCGACTACCGTCAGGCACGTGTGGTTCCGCGGCGAGACCAAGATGGGGGAGATCATCTTGCCCGTGAGATCGTTGCCCTGGAGGACCTGGAGTATCAAGGAGATGCGTGAGGGTTGGAAGGGTGACTGGCGAGTGGATCTATTGGGGTCCGATGGTACGGTGATAGCTTCCAAGAAGTTCTTCATGAAATAGGCACCGGCGAGCACTGACGGGACATATGACCCCTGATGGAAAGGAAGGCTGAGATGAAGGTTCTGACTTGTCTGGTTTTGGCTTTGGTCTTGCTGATCGCTACCCAGGTCCAGGCGCTCGAGATGCGCCAGAAGACTCTGGCCAACGGGCTCAGGGTGGTCGTGGCTGAAAACCACAACGCGCCGGTCTTTACGATGAGGGTCTACATTCGGGCCGGCAGCGATTATGAGCAGGAGTACCTGGGCTCGGGCATCTCCCACATCATCGAGCACATTGTCTCCGGTGGAACCACCAGCGTAAGGACCGAAGACGACAACAAGCGCATCCTGGCTGCGATCGGCGGCGCCCATAACGCCTATACTTCACCCAGCCATGCCTGTTACTTCATCGAGACCTCCATGGACTATGCCGATAGCGTGCTCGCCCTGCTTCCCGACTGGGTCCTGAATTGCGCGGTCGAGCCGGCTGCGTTCGAGCGCGAGCGCGGAGTGATCCTCAGGGAGATCCAGATGGGCCGTGATGAACCTCGGCGGAGGCTCAGCAAGCTCTACAACGGTAATATGTTCGTCGTGCACCCCGAACATTTTCCCACGATAGGGTACCCGGAGCTCTTCGAGAAGCTGACGCGGGACGACGTGGCGAAACATTACGAGCGCATGTATGTCCCCGCGAACATGTACGCGGTCGTAGCCGGGGACTTCGATGCCGACCAGATGCTCCCGAGGGTTGAGGCTGCTTTCGCCGATTATCCCTTCGAGCGGCCGCCCACGGTCTTTATGCCGAGCGACCCCAAGCAGATGGGACGGAAGGATGTCGAAGACGAGATGGACATCGATCTTAGCTATCTCGAAATAGGTTTCCGCACCGTGATGATCACCAGTGAGGACACCTATCCTCTGCACGTGCTGGCCCGCATCCTCGGCGACGGCCGGAGCTCCCGGCTTTACCGCGAAGTTAAGGAACGGCTCGGTCTGGTCTACTCGATAAGTGCATACTCTTACAATGCGGAATACGATGCCTCGGATTTCACCGTCGACGCGACCCTGGATTATGGGAAGAAGGACGCTGCGATTGATGCCATCCTCGGGGTGATCTACGGCCTCCGCAGATCCTTCGTAACCAACGCGGAACTGGAGAAGGCCAAGACCCAGATCGCTGCGGAGCGAGCGTTCGGATTTCAGTCGGTCGAAGACCAGGCCGGGACCATCGGGAATGATTTGATCCGTACGGGCAACCCCAATTACGGCGAATACTATCTCGAGAAGATCAAAGCGGTCACCAAGGAAGACATACGGCGGGTCGTGAACAAGTACTTCTATGATGATGCTGCGACGATTGCGGTGCTGAAGCCCACAGGGGCCGTGGTAGCCCGCGAGGCCGCCAAGTCTAGGGTTGAGGTTACCTCTGCGGTTTCCAAGGTGATGCTGGGCAGCGGCGCCGCGCTGCTGCTCAAGGAAGACCGGAACGTGCCCCTGGTCCACATCCGTGCCTACTTCCGGGGTGGTAGCTGCCTCGAGACCGCCCAGGACAATGGGGCTTTCAACCTGATGGCCAGGATGCTCCGACGGGGCACGCGCACGCGCTCGGCCGACGACGTCGCCAGGGAACTCGACGCGATGGGAGCGGACCTTACGCTGGCCGGTGAGGATGACTATTTCTACTGCAGCATGGACTTCTTGAGCAAGGACTTCGATCGCGGCCTCGCGCTCATGGCCGATATGATCGCGAATTCCACGTTTGCCGAGGCTCAGTTTGACAAGGAACGCGAATCCGTGCTCTCCCAGATCATGCAGCGCGCGGATGACTGGCAGGCCGATGGTGAGGCCAGAATGAGGAAGCTGCTTTATGGGGACCATCCCTACGGCCTTGATCCCTTGGGCGAGGAGGCTTCGGTCAAGGGGCTCACGGCTGCGTATGAACGGAATCTATACACCAGATACTGCACCCCCAAGAACATGGTGCTTGCGGTCTTCGGCGATGTAGAGAAGGGTTATGCCGAGACCGCTGTTGCCAAAGCGTTCGGCCGGTTCAACCGGGAGGGTGCGGGCCTTCCGGCACTCAAGGTTTGGGGAGGTTTCGCCGGGAATGAGGTCGGGACCGAACCCACCGACAAGGAGCAGGCGGTGATCTTCAGGGGCTACCCGGGCATGGATCCCAGCAGCCCCGATTGGTACGCCATGCGGGTGCTTGATGCCGTGACCTCGGGGATCGGCTATCCGGGCGGCTGGCTCCACGAGACTCTCCGGGGTCAGAGGCTGGTCTACATTGTTCACGCTTGGAACAATGCCCTGATGGAGCGGGGCTATTTCGCCGTGATGGCCGCGACGTCCCCTGCGACTGCGGACAGCGCGTTGGCGATCATCAACGACCTGATGGCCAAGATAAAGAACCAGTATGTGACCGACCAGGAGCTTGCGATGGGCAAGCGGATCTGCAACATAATGGAGGACCTCTACTATGCGCAGACCACCGCTTCCCAGGCCGATCGTGCAGCCCAGTATGAGACGATGGGGTTGGGCTATGATTTCCGGGATACTCTGAGAGACAAGATCAATGCCGTAACCAAGGAGGAAGTGAGAGCGGTCGCCCAGAAATACCTGACCAACTCGGCGACCCTTGTGATCAAGCCCTGAAGGGGGAATCGTATGGAGAGAAGGATTACCTATCTCAATCATGTCGAGCTCAAGAACCTGGTCCCTGCTAAGATCGACACCGTGATTCTTCCTGTCGGGACGATCGAAGCCCACGGCGTGATTCCCCTGGGGACCGATATGCTTATACCCGATGCCT
Source organism: Candidatus Eiseniibacteriota bacterium (assembly GCA_043808325.1). GTDB lineage: Bacteria > Arandabacterota > Arandabacteria > Arandabacterales > Arandabacteraceae > JAZDEY01. The sequence continues at coordinate 7,205 of JAZDEY010000038.1, read as the reverse complement.
TGGCGGAGCGGCTCGCACCCGAACTCAACGCGCTGGTTGCGCCTTCCATACCATACGGGATAACGCGCGGACTCTATGGGCACCCCGGCACGGTCTTCATAACGCCCGAGGTCTTCAGGGCCTATGTGGCTGACGTCGTTGCGTCGCTCGCGAAGACCGGGTTTGAAAAGATCGTGGTGATGAACGGGCACGGCGGCCAGATCACAGAACTTCAGGACGCGCTCTTTGAGGCCAGCAAGACTTCCAACGTAAAGGCGCTCTTGATCAACTGGTGGTTCGGGATGGAGGATCTGTGCAAGGAGAAGCTCGAGCGGGAGGGAGGCCACGCCGGCGCCGACGAGACCGCTGCCATAGTGGCGATCGACCCCGCGCTCGTGAGACGCGACCTCTATGACGATAAGATGATTACGCGCCAGGGGCCGAGCTTCCGGGCATACCCCTTCCCGGGCTCCATCATCACTTATGCCGAGGGCGATGGCCGCCTCAACTTCGATGAGAAGGCCTGCCGGGCCTACTTCGATGGGGTGACCTCACGGCTGCTGGTCTTGATCAAGGACATCTTAGCCCGATGGGACGATCAGTAATCGGGTGACACAGTTCTGATGTTGCCGGAGAGGGAACCCTCACATCCATATGGCAAGGTGCATGACACAGCCAGAATCCGCTTGACCTCCAAGTTTGGGGGAGGTAGCCTAGGCGCGTGGCTAAGTACTCTGGGCTGAAATCATCACTGCAAACCTCCACCGACGGGACGCCGGTGTGGCACCATCCTGGAGGGAAGCTGGTCGAGCTGGGTTCGCACGCCCTTAAGCAGGATGAACTGCTGGCCATCTTGATCGGTTCTGGAGTATCTGGTCGTCCTGCGCTGTCCATAGCCAACGCGATCCTCGACCAGTATGTGGGCCTGCACGGAATCCATCGGCAGGCTACAATCGAGGACATCGCGAGGATTCCAGGATTGGGTCGCAGGAAGGCAGAGCGCATTCTGGCAGCGATCGAGCTCGGTCGTCGGCTCCATGCACTCAATAGATCAAGCACCGTTGCTCCCGCGACTGCGGGCGACCTATTCAGTTCGGTGCGAGATGATCCTGGATCACAGGCATCGGATAATGCCGCCGGTGATGCGCAGCTTCTTGCCAAGGTTATCGGATCGGGAGTGCGCGGTCGCTCATCCCTAGTTATTGCAAAGGCGCTTCTTGCCCGGTTCGGCTCTTTTCGTGGGCTATACGGCAGAGACATGGGCGATTTTCTGTCCATAAAAGGCCTGAATTCGGTGAAGATCATTCGGATCACGGCAGCCCTGGAAATCGCGAAGCGGCTCGCGAACGCCATCTGATGGCCCGGAAACGACGAGTTCGAGGGGCTCCCACCCCCTTAGTTGCACGGCCTGTCAGCCACATTGAACGGCAAATTCCGCCCCTGCCTCACACGGCGATGTATGTATGGCACAAGTTCTGGGGAAGAAAAACCTGGAACGTGGTAGGCGAATACGTCAAGGTCTACTGCCCTGAAGGTGGTATTGTCCTGGATCCTTTCGCTGGCAGCGGCGTTGTTGCCATGGAAGCCTTAAGAGCGGGCCGGAGAGCGATTGTTTCTGATCTTCTGCCGGTTGCAACCGAGATCATTCGCCTTACGCTGAAGCCTGTGGATCTAGCTAAGCTGCAGCGAGCTTTCAAACGGGTGGAGGGTCGCGTAAGGGATCGTATCCTGGAGCTCTACGAGACGCGCTGCCGCAAGTGTCATCATGCCTTTCCGTTTACCTGCGCCATTTGGCAAGACGGGCGCTGCACTGAGATCAGATATGAGGCCTGTCCGCATTGCGGCGATCGGCAGGATAGGAACTGCTCTCCGACCCGGGCGGATCTTGATCTGCTTAGAGCGATCGAAAAGAAGAGCATCCGGGCCTGGTATCCAAGCAGCCGGCTGTACTACCCTGACGGTTCCCCATTCAAGAAGAAGGAACGGTATGAATCCCTTGATCAGCTGTTTACGAGGCGCAACCTCATGGCGCTAGCCTGGTTGATGGATGCTATTGACAAGGAGCCCCAGCGGGATTTGCGTGACTTTCTGAAGATCGCGTTTACGTCTATGGTACATCTATGCTCGGGAATGGTCCCGGCGATCAGCACCACCGCGGGGAGCCATCAGACGCCGTTCAGCTCAACCTGGAGCCAACACAGTTACTGGCATGCGCCAAGGTCCATGGAGCAGAACGTCTGGGAGAAGTTTGAGAGTGCCATGCTGGGGCACCAGGGACTGCTCAAGGCCAAAGAGGAATCCAACAGGTCTTTCGGGCAGATCCGGTTTGGCCGCCGTGTTGATGATGTGCTCGCGGGGCGTGCCGACGTATACATACATTGCGGCGACTCCCTCGATTTCATGCGAAAGGCCATCCTGGACCGTCACGGCGAGTGCATAGATTATGTCTTCACTGATCCCCCGTACGATGCCTCAGTGCAGTATGGGGAGCTCGCCTTCCTGTGGAATGCTTGGCTCAGGAAAGACGCCGGATATGCTGAGCGGATCCAAGCCAAAGAGGTGATCCGCAACGAACGCCAGCGTAAGACCTTTGATGTCTATCACGCCCACCTGCGCAATGCCTTCAAGTTGATGCACGATGTACTGAAACCTGAAACCTATATGACTGTTACCTTCCACAGCCCTACGTTCAAGGTAAGGAATGCCACCCTTCATGCAGGTGCTGTGGCGGGTTTCGATCTCGAGAAGATTCACCACCAACCGCTGGGGCAGGTGTCCGCCAAGGCGATGCTCCAGCCTTTCGGCTCGGCCCAGGGGGATTTCTACCTTCGGTTCCATAAGCCGGACAGGCCAGGAGCGGCCGCCCGGCCAGAAGAGATCGACGCTGCAAGGTTTGAGCGGATCGTGTCAGAGACCGCTAAGCGTGTCTTAGCCGAAAGGGGCGAACCGACGCCTTACACTATTTTGATCAACGCCATTGACCCCGAGCTTGCCCGCAACGGGTATTTCTCGGAGCTTCGCAGCGGGCTTGATGTCCGGACCGTCCTCGAAAAACATGTCGGACAGGAATTCGTGCTTGTGCCTATGCGCATTGGGGGTACTGAAGGCAAGGCATGGTGGTTTCTTGATCCATCGAGCGTGTCACATCTTGAGTCTGTTCCGCTTTCTGAGCGAGTGGAAGGGACTGTCCTGCGGAAGCTCCAGGAAAGGGGCCGGGTGACGTTCACGGATATGTGGAAGGCGATCAGCGAGGAGTTTCCTAACGCCCTTACTACGGATTCGACGAGCATACGAGAGGCACTTCAATCTTATGCGAGGCCAGTGGGGCGTGGGGGAGAGTGGATGTTGAAGCCCGACTATCAGAAGGACAAGATTGAGCGTGTGCATACCCGGATGATTGCCATCTTGGCGGAGACCGGAAAATGCCACGGGTACGACATCTGGATTGGGCGACGGGAGCAAGGTGATCCACTGGTCGGCGGCTTCGCGGGACGGGAAGGTGAATTGAGGCAGTATGTGACGCGTGGCGCGGTGCGAGGGTTGGAAGGTGTGCGTAATTCCGAGGACATCGAGCAGATCGATGTTCTGTGGCTTGAGGGCCACTGCGTGCGGGCCCTTTTTGAAGTTGAGGCGACTACTTCAATGACGGAGGCTCTTAAGCGAGGGTCGGCCGTCAGCCCCTCGGTCCCGAAGTATCTGGTCATTCCGGAGGAAAGGGACGACCTGCTTGTTCGAAAGCTACGTTCACCTCTATTCGGTGAGCGATTTCAGCAGGACTCCTGGAAATGCCTGTTTTTCGAAGCGGTGGAGAAAGCCTTTGGCAAGCACAAGGGGAACCTCGATGTCTCTTCGTTGGCCGCCAAGAAGGTCACTAAGAGGGGAAGCGCACAACTCAGCTTGTTTGCCAGAGAGCAGCGCGAATCCTACCAGACGGATACTGATCCATGAGGGCCTCTCATCAATCCAGAGAATCCAGCTTGTGTCTAGGCGCCCTCTTGCTATACTGATCCTACCTCTTGGATCTCAATAGGAACTCCTCCTCGAACCTCCAACCAAACGAAGACGGAGGTCTATGCAGTGCTGGCAAGAATACTGAGTTCGGGTGTGGTGGGTATCGAAGGCCTGCTTGTCGAGGTCGAGGTTGATGTATCCAACGGGCTTCCGACCTTCGCGATCGTGGGGCTGCCCGGAGAAGAGATAAGAGAGAGCCGGGACCGGGTAAGGGCTGCGCTCAAGAACTCGGGGTTTGAGTTTCCCGCCAAACGCATCGTCGTGAATCTCGCCCCGGCGACTGTGAAAAAGGAAGGTGGAAGCTTCGACCTGCCGATCGCCGTGGGACTTGCCTTGGCGAGCGGCCAAGTTACGGCGGAGTCCGACGCCCACTATCTGCTGCTCGGCGAGCTCTCCCTCGATGGCAGTCTCAAGCGGGTGAGAGGTGCACTCTGCATGGTTGCGAGCGTTGCCGGGAGCAGGCTCGCGGGGGTGATCCTGCCGAGTGCCAATGCTCAGGAGGCGGTAGTCTCGACCGATAAACCGGTCTATGGTGTCGCGACCCTAAGCGAGGTGCTGGCTATCCTGAAGGGCGAGCACCGGCCGGTGGCTGCGGTGGCCGGCCCTTTGGGCCCGCCGGGGCGTGATACCTACGACGTCGATTTCGGCGAGGTGCGCGGGCAAGAACACGCCAAGCGCGCGATAGAGGTTGCGGCAGCCGGGAATCATAACATCCTCTTGACCGGTCCTCCCGGAAGCGGCAAGACCATGATCGCTCGGCGGATTCCCACCATACTGCCGCCAATGACCGTCGCCGAGGCGATCGAAACCACCAAGATCTTCTCGGTTGCGGGACTGCTCTCAGAGGATGGACTCTTGGTGCGGCGGCCGTTCCGATCGCCTCACCACTCGATCAGCGATGTCGCACTGGTCGGTGGCGGGCGGGTTCCGCGCCCAGGCGAGGTGAGCCTTGCGACCCACGGTGTGCTTTTCTTGGACGAGTTCACCGAGTTCAGGCGAAGTGCCCTGGAGGTCTTAAGACAACCGCTCGAGGACCGCGTGGTTACGATCTCGAGAGCGCATTCTTCAGTGACCTATCCCGCCAACTTCATGCTGATCGCGGCTATGAACCCCTGTCCCTGCGGAAACCTCACGGATCCGAAGAAGGAGTGCAGGTGCGGTGTGGGCGATGTGGAGCGCTATCGAAGAAAGATCTCGGAGCCGCTGCTTGACCGAATAGACATTCATGTAGAGATACCTCCCGCGAGGTACAGCGAGATATCCGGCGAAGGGTCAGCCGAGGCTTCGGGCGCGATACGCGGCCGTGTGGAGCGGGCACGAGCGGTTCAGGAAAGGCGTTTCAGCGAGGATCCGGGGGTTTTCACGAACTCCCAGATGCTCACCAGACAAATGAGAAGGTTCTGCCGGCTGGATGCCCGTTCCGCGGAGTTGCTCAAGGCCGCAACGATGCGTCTTGGCTTGAGCGCCCGCTCCTACACGAAGGTGCTCAAGGTGGCCAGGACCATAGCAGACCTCCAAGGCAACGACGCTATCGAGGCGAGCCATGTCGCCGAAGCGATTCAGTACCGCAGTCAGGATCACAGGTGAATAAATCGGGATTGTGTCCTCCGATTTGTCGGCTGTAGTATCTGGTCTGGATATTCTGGACGCAATGCGACATCCTTCGAGTTCGAATCGGCCGTGCCCTCCCGTGAGAGCGCACTACCTGACTCTTCGTCTTCCCACATCTAGATGCCATGTGTCAATGGCGAAGTAATCTTACCCAGAAGTGGGGAAGTAAAAGTATACCACCCATACCGGGCTGTCCGGTGATCAGCCGAGCGAGGATCTTGCCTCCTTCGGGGGTCTTCCCCTGGGTCGACCTACCTTCTTGTCCTTGCTGGCGAGTGAATTACAAGCGGGTGTATCGTCTGTATCGGGAGGAAGCCCTGGGACTGAGAAAGAAGCCGCCTCGGCGCCGGGTGGCATGTGCCAAGCGGGAGTTGCGTCCCACGACGGAAGCGAAGAACGAATGCTGGAGCATGGACTTTGTATGAGATCAGTTGTTCGACGGCCGTCGTCTTCGGGTCTTGACGATAGTGGACAACCATACTCGTGAGAGCCTGGCGTTGCATGTGGCTCAGCGGATTCGTGGGATCGAGGTCGTGTGGGTGCTGGAGCGGATTACGAGGCAGCATGGTTTTGCAGGGCGCATTCAGGTCGACCAGGGCCCGGAGTTCATCTCGAAGGACCTGGATCGCTGCGCTTACTGGAACCGCGTGGAGTTGGACTTCAGCCGGCCGGGCAAGCCGACGGACAAGGCGATGGTAGAAGCGTTCAATTCGAGGTTCCGTCAGGAGTGCCCGAACGAGCACTGGTTCATGTCGCTGCCTGATGCCCAGGAGAAGATCGAAGCCTGACGCCAGGAATACAACCACAGCCGTCCGCACAGCTCGTTGGGGTACCGATCCCCATCTGAGTATGCGGACCGGGCCAGTGCCCAGGAAGCCAAGGTTGCCTTATGCCAAACTACGGTGTAAATTCTCACCGGATCTGGATCAAAGATGGGGAGCACTACAGCGTGTGATTCGCGCGGAGTATTAGTGGTATCACTGTCAGGGGCAGGTCAGTCGAAACGCCTTGACAATCTGACCTCGCTGGTCTACAATACTCAATAACCTACGGCTGAGCGGCTTGAAGGAGGGCACGGGACCTGTACTCACGCGGGCTGGCGCTACCAGGGGCATTATGCTCGGATAATTATGTGCGACCGCCTGATAGTATCTCTATTCTATCCTCACTTTCTGGTTGTGACTTCAGCACCGCCTCGCATCAACCCCCTGACCGTATGGGTCCTCTTGTTCGTAACCGATGTTTGCAGTTCCGCAGATCAGCTGACAACGAAGCCTCCACGTACCACTTGAGACCTAGAATCTTGACATCTCCATCTTTGCTGGTTCTTGCTTATGTCCTTATGCGGTCTGACTGCTCTCCGGGCTAATCCTGACAAGGAGGAATAAGATGCTGCGAGTTTTCAAGGCCCTGGCGCTGTGCTTCCCCGCCCTGATACTGCTCCCTGCTGCCGGCCTTGCGGAGTTCACGGGGTTGGTTCGTTTGGTAGATTCTTCGTGGGTGGAGATAGGGCTGGAGTATCCGTTGGGGACGGATTCGGCGTATGTTGAGGTATACGATGAGGATAAGGTGGGCAGTGGTGTCTTGAGTGTGTGGATGGGGAC